>JADGEJ010000026.1 GCA_016744435.1 Lentibacter sp.
GGCCAAGGCGGCGATGATGGGCCTGATGAACGTGCTGCACATCGAAGGCGCGCGCGACAACATTCGCGTCAACATGCTTGCGCCGACAGCCGCCACGCGGATGACAGAAGAGCTTTTGCCGCCTGAGGCCGCTGCTCTTTTGGCGCCAGAGATGATCACCCCGGGCTTGCTTTACCTCGTGTCAGAAGACGCGCCGAGCCGTGTTATCATGGGTGCAGGCGCTGGCAGCTATGCCCAGACGCGGGTGTATGAAACCGAGGGCATCACCCTGCTTGACGATGACAATACGCCAGAGGCGGTTGCCGCGCGGTTTGCCGACATTGCCGACGCGGAGGGCCAGAAAGAGCTGTCCGACGCCTTTAGCCAGACCAAGAAATATGCCCTCAACGCAGCTAAGGCCCGTGGCCTGAAGCTGGACTGGTAACAACAGAAACTTAGGAGAACTATCATGCGTGACGCAGTCATCGTTTCCACCGCCCGCACCCCTATTGGCAAGGCCTATCGCGGCGCTTTTAACAACACGACGCCGCAGGAGCTGGCGGGTCATGCTATCAAGCATGCCGTTGAGCGCGCGGGTGTTGACCCGGCATCAATCCAAGACGTGCTGCTTGGCGCGGCTTTGCAGCAGGGCCACTCAGGCGGCAACATCGCCCGTCAAGCGGCTGTGCGCGCGGGCCTGCCTGTAAGCGTTGCTGGCATGTCGATGGATCGCCAATGTGCTTCGGGCATGATGGCGATTGCGACGGCTGCCAAACAAGTTGTGATGGACGGCATGGATGTTGTCGTGGGCGGCGGTGTTGAGAGCATCTCGATGGTTCAGACGGCAGAAATGCGCGTGAAGGCTGACCCGTGGTTGATGAAGAACAAGCCAGAGATTTACATGGCGATGCTGGAAACAGCCGAGACAGTTGCCGAGCGCTACAACGTCAGCCGCGAGCGCCAAGACGAGTACGCCGCGCGCTCGCAAGACTTGACAGCCAAGGCGCAAGAGGCGGGCCGGTTTGACGACGAAATCGTGCCGCTTACCTCGACGATGCTGGTGCAAGACCGCGAGACAAAAGAGATCAGCGAGCACGAAGTGACGCTCGAGAAGGACGAGGGCAACCGCCCGGGAACCTCGGCGGAAAGCCTTGCTGGCCTCAAGCCCGTGCACAAAGACGGCATCCACATCAAGGAAGGCAAGTTCATCACCGCGGGCAACGCCTCGCAACTGAGCGATGGCGCGTCAGCTTGTGTGGTGATGGAAGCGAAGGCTGCCGAGAAAGCCGGCCTCGCGCCGCTGGGCCGCTATGTTGGTGTGATGGCCTCGGGCTGTGAGCCTGACGAGATGGGCATCGGCCCGATCTACGCTGTGCCCGCCCTCTTGAAGGCGCATGGCTTGACGATAGATGACATCGGCCTGTGGGAGCTCAACGAAGCTTTCGCTGTGCAAGTGATCCAGTCGCGCGACGTGTTAGGCATTCCTGATGAGTTGCTCAACGTTGATGGCGGCGCTATTTCGATCGGCCACCCTTACGGCATGTCGGGCGCACGCATGGTCGGCCACGCGCTGATCGAGGGCAAGCGCCGTGGCGCGAAGTATGTTGTCTGCACGATGTGTGTGGGCGGCGGCATGGGCGCAGCCGGGCTTTTCGAAGTTCTGTAAGCCTTGCGTTTTGCCAACAAGAGGGGCGGTTTTGGCCGCCCCCTGACTGTCAATTTAGGAGGGCCTATGCCTCGCGACGTTTCTCATCTTCCGACAGCCTTGCAGGGGTTGCGCATCCCGCTGATTGCCTCGCCGCTGTTCATTATTTCGGTGCCAAAACTGGTGATAGCGCAGTGTAAGGCCGGCATTGTCGGCTCGTTTCCGGCGCTGAATGCGCGTGAGGGCGAGGGCGAGCACCCGCTGCTTGACACATGGTTGACGCAGATCAAGGAAGAGCTTGACCGCCACAACCAAGCCAACCCTGACACGCCAGCAGCACCTTATGCTGTGAACCAGATTGTACACCGCTCAAACACGCGGCTTGAGCGCGACTTGGAGATTTGCGTGAAGCACGATGTTCCGATCTGGATCACCTCGCTTGGGGCGCGTGTTGAAGTCAACGAAGCGGCGCACTCTTGTGGTGGCGTCGTGCTGCACGACATCATCAACAACCGCTTTGCGAAGAAGGCGATTGAGAAAGGCGCTGACGGGCTGATCGCCGTTGCGGCAGGCGCGGGCGGGCACGCTGGCCAGCAGTCGCCTTTCGCTTTGATGGCCGAAATCCGCGAGTGGTTTGACGGGCCTGTTGCGTTGTCAGGCTCGATCGCGACGGGCGAAAGCCTGCTTGCCGCGCGCGCTTTGGGGGCTGACTTTGGCTACACAGGCTCGCCGTTTATCGCCACAGATGAGGCCAACGCCGAGCAGGGCTACAAAGACATGATCGTCGACAGCGGCGCGGAAGACATTGTTTATTCTTCGCTGTTCACCGGCGTTTGGGGCAACTACCTGAAAGGCTCGGTTAAGGCGGCGGGGATGGACCCTGACAACCTGCCGCAAGCTGATGCGTCGTCTATGAACTTCGGGGATGACCGCGAGAAGCCGAAAGCCTGGAAAACGATCTGGGGCTCGGGCCAAGGCATCGGCGCGATCAAGTCAGTCGGGCCAGCGGGCGATATCGTTGACCGGATGGCAGCCGAGTATGCTGCGGCTGGCAAGCGACTGGCGGCTGAGTTTGGCTGAGCTTTTAGTCATACGCCACGGGCAAGCGTCGTTTGGGCAAGACAACTACGATGTGTTGTCAGACCTTGGGCACAAGCAGGCCGAAGCCCTCGGCGCGCTGTTGCGAGACGCGGGCTGGGTGCCTGACCGTTTGGTCACGGGCACGCTAACACGGCAAAGAGACACGCTGTCTTCGATGGGCTTTGCACAAGCGCCAGAAGAGCACAGCGGGCTCAACGAATATGACTTTCACGACCTGCTGACAGCGCGCTTTGACGGCAATGTTCCTGACTTGGTCAACTCTGATCGCAAGACGCATTTTCGCGCGCTGCGCGAGACGGTGTTTGAGTGGCAAGACGCCGCGTTCGAGGGCGCGAGCGAGACATACGCAGAGTTCACAGCGCGGGTTGAAGCCGCGCGCGCGTTTGCTTGCGACACTCAGGCAAAGCGCGTTTTGGTTGTCTCGTCGGGCGGGGTGATCGGGCAGATGACGGCGGCAGCCTTGGGCGCGCCCAAACGGCAGATGATGACGCTGAACCTACAGATCAAAAACACGTCAATGACGCGGTTTATGTTTTCAGGCGCGTCGTTTTCGCTAAACGAATTTAACGCAACACCGCATTTTATGCACCCAGCAGGCGCAGACCTGCTAAGCTACAGTTAAGAGGATCAGATGAACGCGAATACACAAACACTCGATGAGGCGGCGGTTGCTGCCTACCTTAAGGAAAACCTGCCCGGCTTTAGCGGGCCGATGGACGTGAGCAAGTTTCAAACGGGGCAGTCAAACCCGACGTTTCTGCTCAAGACTCCTGCGAAGAGCTATGTGCTGCGGCGCAAGCCACCGGGCGTTTTGCTGAAGTCAGCCCATGCGGTTGACCGCGAGTTTCGGGTGCAAAAGGCGCTCGAAAACACAGATGTGCCCGTGAGCAAGATGCACCTTCTGTGTGAAGATGATGCGGTTATCGGCTCGATGTTTTACATCATGGATTTTATGCCGGGGCGCAACTTCAACGAGCCCGCGATGCCAGACCTTACGCCTGCTGAGCGGGGCGGGGTGATCGACGATATGAACCGCGTTTTGGCGGCGCTACACGAGGTTGATATTGATGCCGTGGGCCTGAGCGACTACGGGCCTGAGGGCAACTACTTTGAGCGGCAGGTTGGCCGTTGGTCAAAGCAGTATCGCGCGTCTGAGACGCAGAAGAACCCGTCGATGGACAAGCTGATGGACGCGCTCGTTGAAGCGCAGCCAGAGGACGATGGCCAGCGCACTTTGGTGCATGGCGACTACCGTCTCGACAACATGATCTTTGATGCGAATGGCACAGAGTGCCTCGCGGTGCTTGACTGGGAGCTGTCAACAATCGGCCACCCGTTTGCTGACTTGGCGGCTGTTATCATGCAATGGCAACTGCCTGCTGGCGCCGAGGGGCGCGGCATGGCCGGGCTCGACCGTGCGGCTCTTGGTCTGCCGTCAGACGCGGATTTCATCGCGCAGTATTGCGAGCGTCGCGGGCTGAAAGGCATCGACAATTTTGGCTACTATCTTGGCTTCTGTTTTTTCCGCATGGCGGCGATCATTCAGGGCGTTTTGAAACGTGGTCTTGAAGGCAACGCGTCAAACCCCGAGCGGGCGATGAAACTGGGTGAGTTCGTGCCAGTGTTTGCGCAACATGGCCTTGATGCACTGAAGCGAGGATAGCTTTTGATGGGCGATCTGCGTAGCGAGAGCGGCGACAAAGACAGGAACTTTGTCACAGCTCTGGCGCGCGGGTTGGATATCTTGCGATGCTTCGGCGAGGGGGAAACCTCGCTGACAAACTCGGATTTTTCGGACAGAACAGGCTTGCCAAAAGCGACGATCTCGCGGCTGACTTATACACTCTGCGAACTGGGGTATCTGGCCGTAGATGCCAGTGCGGGTGCCTATCGGCTTGGCGCCGGGGTGTTGGACTTGGGGTTTAGCGTGTTGTCGGCAGTTGATGTGCGCGAGCATGCGCAAAGCACTATGGAAGCGCTGCGCAATGGGCCAAACTCCTATATCACCGTTGCTTTGGGCGAGCTTCATCAGCTGGATGTTATCTATATCGCCACCTGCGCGTCTCGCGAAGGCGTGACACTCGCGATCCGGATTGGAACAAAACTTCCTGTGTTCCGTTCGGCGATCGGGCAGGCGATCCTTGTGGGGATGGCCGAGGATGAGCGCGAAACTGTTTTTGAAGTTGCCGGGCGTAAAGGCGCGGATGTGGAAGCCGATGGGCGGGCCCGTTTTGCTGAGGCAAAAGCGATCTATGAAACCAAGGGTTTTTGTACGGGCTACGGCTCTTGGCTGGCTGATGTGAACGGCATTGCTGTTCCGGTTTTCTCGCTGGGAGGCGCGCGGGTTTACGGGCTGAATGTTGGTGGCCCGTCTTTCCGCGTGAAGCCCAAACAACTCGAGAGCGTTTATGGCCCACGGCTGGTCGACGCGTCGGAATCATTGAGCATTCGCCCAAAGCCGTGAATCGAGCGGAGAATAGTTCCGCACAGCGGAACCAAGCCCCCTCGTTTGGCTCCGCTATTCACGGCAGTAGCGGCTTTTTGAGTGAGATAGGGTGAGCAGATCGCGGCTTTACGCGAGAGTCAGGTGATGCAATTTGACGGTCGATTTTGCGCTAAGAAATGAGCGGGTATGGAAAATTATGACTTAATATCAATGTGTAATCAGGAATTTATGGTGCCGAAATTTTGAACGCCCATGCAGCTGGGTAGTTCCATTCAGGCCAAAATGAATTTGTGACGTAGCATCATTTCGGTTCTGCAGCCTTGACTTTGAACAGGGGTGTGCAAGTCTTTTGACATTGATCAAGACCCCGGCACTCTGAAGTGGGGCGAGACCATTCCTTGGGAGGAACACATGAAGAAATTTACAAAGCTTGGCGCTGTTTCAGCGCTCTCACTGATCATCGGTGCTTCGACGGCATTTGCCGAGAACATCAAGATCGCCTTTATTGACCCGCTGTCAGGCCCGTTTGCGAGCACCGGCACGAACGGCTTGCACCAGTTCGAATTTGCCGCTGATTATATGATCAACGATAAGGGGGGTGTTCTGGGAGGAACGAACTTTGAGATCGTCGCTTTTGACAACAAAATCAGCCCGAAAGAATCGCTGATCCAGCTGCAAGTCGCGATTGACCAAGGCATCCGCTATATCGCGCAGGGCAACTCTTCAGGTGTTGCGAACGCGCTGACAGAAGCCATCAAGAAGCACAACAAACGCAACCCTGATGATAGGGTTTTGTTCCTGAACTACGCGGCTGTTGACCCTGCGCTGACAAATGACAAGTGTAACTTCTGGCACTTCCGGTTTGACGCAAACGCCGACATCAAGATGGACGCGCTCACCGACGTGATTGCTGCGGATGAAGGCATCAAGAAAGTCTATGTTATTGGCCAGGACTACTCGTTTGGTAAGGCTGTTTCGGCGGCTGCAAACAAGTTCTTGGGCGAAAAGCGCGCAGACATCGAGATTGTTGGCGACGAGCTGCACCCGATCGGCAAAGTGAAAGACTTCACGCCATATGCACGCAAGATCGTCGCGTCAGGCGCTGATGCTGTGGTCACGGGCAACTGGGGCGCAGACATGCTTGGCTTGGGCAAGTCGGTTATCGAGAACGGCTTTGAAGGCCCGATCTATACTTACTACGCTGCCGGCTCGGGCATTACGGGTGCCTTTGGCGCAAGTGGCAAAGACCGCATTCGCTTGATTTCACAGGGTGACGTTAACCCGATTAACTCAGACGAAGCGCGCGCCACTTATGACGCGTTTCGGGCGAAGTATCCTGAAGGCAACATCGACCAGTCGCGTATCTTTAACGTGATTGGCATGCTCGGCGAGGCCATCACGGCGGCAGGGACAGCGGATGATGTTATTCCGGTTGCGAAGGCGCTTGAAGGCATGAAGTATCAGAGCATCTGGGGCGGCGAAGTGTTTATGCGCCCGCAAGACCACCAGCTGATCCAAGACATGCATGTTGGTGTTCACACCGACGAAAACATCGACTTTGACTACGACAACTCCGGCTACGGCGTTTACACCGAGTCAACGGTTAAGATGGCGTCGATGGACAGTGCGACAACCTGCAAAATGAAGCGCCCATAACGGCCTTCTAGGGCTCGCCTGCTTTGCTGCGGGCGAGCCTTTTCTTGCTTACATTCTCACCACTCTATCGGAGGGGCCTAATGGACCTCATTCTCGTCAATCTGATCGACGGGCTCGTAACAGGACTGCTGTTGTTTATGCTGTCCGCTGGCCTAACTCTAATTTTCTCGATGATGGGTGTTTTGAACTTCGCCCATGCTAGCTTTTATATGCTGGGGGCCTACTTTGCCTATCAGATCAGCATTGCGCTCGGGTTCTGGATGGGCCTGCTGATTGCTCCGCTGATCGTGGGCGTTATAGGCGCGGGTGTTGAGCGATACGGCCTCAGGCGCGTACACCAATACGGGCATGTTCCCGAGCTGATCTTTACCTTCGGGCTGGCCCTGCTGATCGAAGAGATGGTGCAGTTTATCTGGGGCAAAAACACGATGCCCTACTCTGTTCCCGAAGTGCTGAATTTTACGGCCTTTTCTGTCGGGGCGAACTCGATCCCCGCGTATAAGATTTTTATGATCTTCACGTCAGTCGCGATCTTTATCGGGCTGCTGTTCGTGCTCAACAAAACGCGCGTCGGCATGATCATCCAAGCGGCTCTCAGCTATCCGCGCACCGTTGAGGCGCTCGGCCACAATGTGCCGCTGATCTTTATGGGGGTCTTTGGCGTCGGCACAGCGCTTGCGGGTGTTGCCGGCGTGATAGCTGGCCCCGTCTTGAGCACGTTTCCCGGCATGGCCTTTGTGCTCGGCTCGATCGTGTTTGTGACCATCGTGATCGGCGGGCTTGGCTCGCTTTGGGGCGCACTTGTCGCCTCATTGTTGATCGGCTGGATCACGACGTTTGCCAAGTCATACAACATCCAGATGTCCGACATTCTCAACGGCGTCGGCATCGCGACACCAGAAAACCTGAGCGACAGCGTGTTGCGCGACTTGTGGACAGTCACCAGCCCTCAGATTGCAGATATTCTGCCCTACATCCTGATGGTGTTGATCCTTATCTTCCGTCCTGCGGGCCTATTCGGAAAGCGTGAATCATGAATGATGAGCTGACAACAGACCCAAGCAAGCCTAGCCAGCGCATGCGCGCAGGCTCGCTGCACCTCACGCTTACGCCGTGGGTCGTGGCGGCGTTTTTGCTGATCGTGCTGCCCTTTGTCTTTACCAACAATTCGGCGATCACGATTATGAACCAGATGTGGATCACAGTGATCTTCGCGCTGGCCTACAACATGCTGCTCGGGCAGGGCGGAATGCTCAGCTTTGGCCACGCTGTCTATGCGGGCGTGGGCGGGTTTGCTTGCATGCACATCATGAACATGTCCGACTTTTTCGCCAGCTTCCCACTGCCAGTTCTGCCACTGTTTGGCGGGCTGTTCGGCATGGGCCTTGCGATGATCGTCGGGTCGTTTTCAACGCGCAGTGCTGGCACGGTGTTTGCCATGATCAGCCTCGGCGTCGGCGAGCTTATCGCGGCGTGCTCGGTTATTATCGTGGCGTTCTTCGGCGGCGAAGAGGGGATCTCGGGCGACCGCACATATGCGATGCCGTTCTTTGGCAACGAGTTCCTTCAGCCGATCGACGTTTACTACCTGACATCCTTCTGGGTGCTCTTGTCAGCCGCGCTGATGTACCTTTGGTCGCGCACGCCAGTGGGCCGGATGGCCAATGCTGTGCGCGACAACCCAGAGCGCGCGGAGTTCCTCGGATATTCCTCACGCTGGGTGCGGTTCTACAGCTTCGTGGCGTCAGGCTTTTTCGCAGGTGTTGCGGGCGGCTTGTTCGGCATCAACTACGAAATCCTGACGGAAGAAAACCTCAACACAGCCTCGTCAGGCGTGATCTTGCTGGTGACGTTCCTCGGCGGTGTCGGCTTCTTTTTCGGGCCGATTATTGGTGCGATTGTCTTCACGTTGTTGCAGACAGTTCTGAGCCTGCAAACCGAGCTGTGGGCCTTTTACGTCGGCGCGCTTTTCCTCGCCACGGTGATGTTCTTCCCCGGTGGTTTGGCGGGTGTCTTGATGATGCATGTGCCTGCGATCAAGATGGGCAAAGCAGGCGGGCTTGTTGTGCCTTACATCAAAACACTGCTGCCTGCGCTGATCGGCATCTTGGGGCTTTCGGCCTTGGTTGAGATGACATTTCACTATCGCCATGCCGCGACGGGAGACAACGAAATGACGCTGTTCTGGACAACGTTTGACAGCCACGCGATCCTGCCTTGGGTCATCGCGGGTGTGATTACGGCTGTTGGCTTGGGCATCGCCCGCGTGACGGCTCCGGCGTTGAAAGAGGCCTGGAGCGAAGCAAACTCGGCGGGGGGCAAACTATGAGCACGCCAGCACTTGAACTTTCGGGGCTCAAGAAGAGCTTCGGCAAAGCCGAGATCATCCGCGGCATCGACCTCTCGATTGGCAAGGCCGAGCGCCACGCTATCATCGGGCCAAACGGCGCGGGCAAGTCGACGCTGTTCAACCTGATCACCGCGCGCTTTCCGCCAACGTCAGGCACAGTTAAGCTGCATGGCGAAGATCTGACGGGGCTACAGCCCTTCCAGATCAACCGTCGCGGGCTGTCGCGGTCATTCCAGATCACCAACATCTTTCCGGCGATGACTGTGTTTGAAAACGTGCGTTGCGCGCTTCTGTGGGCGCAGGGCTATAAGTATTCGTTCTGGAACCTTGTGAGCAAGTCGCGCAGCCTGACGGAGGGCGCTGATGCTATTCTTGAGCAGATCAACCTGCTTGAGCGGCGTGAGTTGCCGGCTGGCATGCTGAGCTATGCCGAGCAACGCGCACTCGAGATTGGCATCACTATTGCTGGCGGTGCTGACGTGATCATGCTGGACGAGCCGACAGCGGGCATGAGCCACTCGGAAACCGACTATATCACTGACCTGATCATGAAGGTGACTGCGGGCAAAACCCTGATCATGGTTGAACATGACATGGGCGTTGTCTTTGGCTTGGCCGACCAGATCAGCGTGCTGGTTTATGGCGAAATAATCGCCACAGGAAAGCCCGCCGATGTGCGGGCCGATCCGAAAGTTCAGGAAGCCTATCTGGGCGCGGCATTGGAGGCAGAACATTGATCGAAGTCACTGACATGCACGCCTATTACGGCAAATCGCACATCCTTCAGGGGGTGACGATGAACGTGCAAGAAGGCGAAATTGTCGCGCTCTTGGGGCGCAACGGCGTGGGCCGCTCGACCACTTGCAAGGCCATCATGGGCGAGGTTGAACCGCAGGGTTCTGTCAAGTTCAAGGGTAAGGAGATCGCGGGGAAGAAGGCCTATGAGATCGCCAATATGGGGATCGGATATGTGCCGGAGAACCGCGATGTTTTCCCCGGGCTGACGACGCGCCAAAACCTGACGCTGGGCCTCAAGCCCGGCCAGAAAGACGGCACCGGACGTTGGTCGATGCAGATGATGTTTGACATGTTCGAGAACCTTGACCGTCGCGCTGATGTTGAGGCCTCGGTTCTGTCGGGGGGCGAACAGCAGATGCTGACGATGTGCCGCACGCTGATGGGCGACCCTGATTTCATCATGATCGACGAGCCGACAGAGGGGCTTTCTCCACAGATGGTGCAGAAGGTGGCTGACGTTCTCAAAGAGATCGCAGACCGCGGGATATCAACGCTGCTGGTGGAGCAGAAACTGTCGATCGCGATGGATATCGCGCACCGTGTTTATGTCATGGGCCACGGGCAGATTGTGTTTGAAGGCACACCCGCCGAGCTGAAAGAGCGCGAAGATGTGCGCAAGGAATGGCTTGAGGTTTAGCGCCCGATGAGCGGCTTTGACACTGAACGACTTGACCGCATCAAAGGCTG
This sequence comes from Lentibacter sp., assembly GCA_016744435.1. Classification (GTDB taxonomy): domain Bacteria; phylum Pseudomonadota; class Alphaproteobacteria; order Rhodobacterales; family Rhodobacteraceae; genus Lentibacter. The sequence goes on from JADGEJ010000026.1 coordinate 10,663, forward strand.
GATGCAGGGCTATGTTGACACGCGGCGCTATGCGGGCTGCTCTGTTCTGATCGCGCAGGACGGGGCGGAAGCCTTCTACCACGACTGTGGGCTGCGCGACACAGCGCGCGGTTTGCCGTGGCAGCGCGACACGGTTGCGCGCATCTATTCGATGACCAAGCCTGTCACGTCTGTTGGCCTGATGATCTTGGTTGAGCGCGGCTTGGTGCACCTTGATGCGCCGGTGTCTGACTTTATCGAAGGCTTCGCCGAGACGCGTTGTTTGCGGCCCGATGCACAAGACCTGAGCCAGACAGAACCCTGCGCCAGCCCGACGCTGCACCAGCTTCTGACGCACACCTCGGGCCTCAGCTATTCGTTCAATCCGGGCCTCGTGCCGGAGGCGATGAAGGCGGGCAAACTCGACTTTTCGCCGAGCGCGCGAGAGCTTGCAGATGTGGCTGAAGACGTCGCCAAACTGCCGCTTGTGTTTAGGCCGGGGGCAAGGTGGGAATACTCCGTCGGGATCGACATTATCGGGCGTGTTATCGAAGTGATCAGCGGCAAGACGCTAGAGGCGTTTCTGGTTGACGAAGTGCTTGCGCCTCTCGGCATGGACGAGACGCGCTTTACTGTCGCTGACCGCCAGCTTGAGCGTTTCGCCGCGCTTTATTCGCCGCTTGATGGCGATGCGTTTGAGATCAAAGCTGTTGCGAAAGGCGCTGACAGCCTGCGCCAGATTGATGGCATCGAAGGCTCGCCCTATCGCGATACTGTGACCCAGTCTGGCGGCGGCGGCCTTGTCGGCACAATAGACGACTACCTCAAGTTCGCCGAGATGCTGCGGGCGGGCGGCAAGGGTATCCTTAGCCCGCATACGCTGGCGTTTATGATGCGCAACCATCTGGCTGGCGACATCGCCTCGATGGGCCCGTCAAGCTTTGCCGAGCAGCCGATGGACGGCATGGGCTTTGGCATCGGAGGCGCTGTCGTTTTAGACCCGGCGCGCGCCCGCGTGCCCGGCTCGGTTGGCGACTTTTCTTGGGGCGGTATGGCCTCGACATTCTTCTGGGTTGACCCTATTCACAACGTCTCGGCGGTGTTTTTCACACAGCTTTCACCCAGCAGCGCCTACCCGTCACGCTCGCAACTGAAAGCCTTACTACAAGGAGCTTTGAAATGAGTGGTGATGTGCTTTGGACACCGACAACCGAACGCTATGAGGCGTCAACTATGGCGCAGTTTGAGCGCTTTGTTGGCGAGACCCGCAAGCTGACATTTGAAGACTACAACGCGATGTGGCGTTGGAGCGTTGACGACTTGGAAGGCTTCTGGACATCTATCTGGGACTTCTTTGATGTGCGCGCGTCTGTGCGGCCCGAAAAGCTGATGGTCAAGCGCCAGATGCCCGACATGGAGTGGGGCACGGGAGCTGCGCTGAACTACGCGGAGAACCTGCTCAAAAACGCCGAGGGCCGCGAAGACAGGCAGGCGCTTATCGTGCAGTCCGAGACGTTCGGGCGCTCGGAGCTGACATGGGGCGAGTTGCGCGCGCAAGTTGCCAGTGTGGCCGCACATTTGCGCTCGATGGGTGTGGGGCAGGGCGACCGCGTGGTTGCTATTTTGCCCAACACCGAAGCTGCGCTTATCGCGTTTTTAGCGACGTCTAGCCTTGGTGCTATCTGGTCGCTTTGCGCGCCTGACATGGGGCATGTCGCGATTTTGGATCGCTTCAAGCAGATCGCGCCGAAGGTGCTGATCGCGCAGGATGGCTACGTGCATGCGGGCAAGACTGTTGACCGCACCGATGTGCTCGCCCAGATCAGCGCGGGCCTGCCGAGCGTGGCGCAGTTTGTGACGCTGCCAGTGGTTGGCGTGCTGCCTGAGGGGCATGTTGCATGGGCTGATCTGCTTGGTGACGAGGCCGCCTTTGAGCCAACGCAAGTGCCGTTTGAGCACCCACTCTGGATCGTCTATTCGTCAGGCACAACGGGCAACCCGAAGCCGATTGTGCACGGTCATGGCGGTATTATCTTGGAGAGCTGCAAGCAGTCGCTGCACAAGGATATTTCGAGCGAAGACCGCTACAGCTGGCTCACGTCGTCAGGCTGGATCATGTGGAACTCGCAGTGGATGGCGCTTGGCCAAGGGGCCACCGTCGCGATCTATGACGGCGCTGTAAACCACCCTGACATGGGCGTGCTCTGGCGCTTTGTGGCCGACGAAAAGCTTACATATTTCGGCGCGGGTGCGGCCTATTTCAGCACCTGCATGAAGGCTGGCGTGACGCCGCGCACCGAAGTTGACTTGACCACATTGCGCTCGCTGGGCGCCACGGGCTCGCCGCTGTCGGCGGACACTTACGACTGGATCTACAGCGACGTGAAGGCCGATCAGTGGCTCGCCCCGATCTCGGGCGGAACAGACCTTGCAGGCGCTTTCGTTGTCGGCCACCCCGGCATGCCGGTGCGCGCGGGCGAGATGCAGTGTCGCGCTTTGGGCAACGCCGTGCGCGCGTTTGATGCGCTTGGAAACGAACTGACCGGCGAAGTCGGCGAGCTTGTTTGCACCGAGCCTCTGCCCTCGATGCCGCTCTACTTCTGGGGCGACGAGAGCGGGCAGCGCCTGTTTGACAGCTACTTCGCCGACTACGCAGGTGTCTGGCGGCACGGCGACTGGATCTCGATTGATGAGAACGGCGCCTCGGTTATTTATGGCCGCTCTGACGCCACGATCAACCGCAAGGGGCTGCGACTTGGCAGTGCCGAAATTTACCAAGCTGTCGAGAGCCTCGACAGCGTGATGGACAGCCTCGTGGTTGACCTCGAATTTCTCGGGCGCGAGAGCTTTATGCCGCTGTTTGTGGTGCCCGCAGAAGGCGTGGCGTTTGACGACGCGCTAAAAGACGCGATCATCGCGGCTATTCGCACGCAAGTTTCGGCGCGGTTTGTGCCCAACGAAATTGTTGAAGTGGCCGAAGTGCCGCGCACGCTTTCGGGCAAGAAGCTTGAAGTTCCGGTGAAAAAACTGTTGCTTGGCGGTGATCCTGAGAAGGTGGTCAACCGTGACAGCATGGCCAACCCCGACAGCTTTGATTTCTTTATCGCCTATGCGAATGCACGGGCCAACTCCTGAGGCTCTGACATGACACCTGCTGAAGAACTCCTGCAACTTCTAGACATTGAGCAGCTCGAGGTTGACCTGTTTCGCGGGGTTGGCGGCGGCGGAGAAACGACGACGCGCATCTTTGGTGGCCACGTCATTGCGCAGGCTTTGATGGCGGCCTACCGCACGGTGCCCGACAGGCTGTGCCACTCGTTGCATGCCTATTTTATCAGGCCGGGTGATCCGAATATTCCGGTGATTTATCAGGTTGACCGTGCGCGCGATGGCGGCAGTTTTACCACCCGCCGCGTTGTCGCTATCCAGCATGGCAAGCAGATCTTCAACCTGTCGGCCTCGTTTCACGGCAGCGAAGATGGTTGGGAATATCAACACCCGATGCAGGCCGAAGGCGCGCCCGAAGACTGGCCAAGTCGCGACGATCTGCGCGCGGCGAATGTTGAGAAATTGCCAGAGAAGTATCACGCTGATTTCATGCGCCAACGCCCTATCGAGCTACGCGAAGTGGCTCCGCGCGACTTTTTTACGCCCGAGAAAACCAGCGACAAAAACCAGCTATGGTTTCGCATGCAAGCCGCCAAAGGGCAGGGGCCGCAGATGCAGCATTGCCTGCTCGCCTATGCGTCTGACATGAACTTGCTCGGCTCGTCGCTGCGCCCGCACGGGCTGACGTGGTTTCAGGGCAAGGTGATGACAGCAAGCCTTGATCACGCGATGTGGTTTCACGCGCCGATCGAGTTTTCGGACTGGCATTTGTATGACCTCGACGCACCATGGACAGGCGGCGGCCGCGGCTTCAACCGCGGGGCGATTTACTCACACGATGGCCGGATGGTCGCCAGCGTCGCGCAAGAGGGGCTGATGCGGCCCCTAGAGGCGCGTTCCTAAAGAGCGGCTTTGCGGGACGAAGTGAGCTTTCGCCTCAAGCCGTGTATCGCCAGACCGTGGGGTGGTGATCTGACAGAATTTCGGGCCGCTTTATGCTGGCAAAACACATCCTCGCTGAGTTGGCAGCGTATCCAGCAGCAATATCACCAGCCCGTCGGACGGTCTGGCGATGCGCGGCGGCCTGTGGCCTTGATTCCGCGCTGGTGAAACTCCGCTATGGGCTCGAAGCCGCCATCTGAAAGGGGCGGGCGAGACTGCCCTTACCCAAACACAAAAAAGCACAGTTTGTTGCCGTCGGGGTCGTGCACGTAGCCGCCGTAGAAGCGGTCGGGGATGCGCTGGCCCGGTGCGCCGTCGTCTGTTGCGCCTAGGGAGATCGCCTTGTTGTAGAGCGCTTCGGCCTCTTCCTTGGTGCTGGCCGGAAAGGCGACCATTCCGCCGTTGCCCGGTGTGGGTGCCTGTTTGTCGTAAGGCTCGCAGACCGCCAGCATCGGCTCGCCGCGCTTGGTGCCGATAAAGGCGATGCGGCCCGTGTCGACCACCACTTTCGCGCCTTGCTCCGCAAACAGCTCGGTGTAAAACGCCTTGGCGCGCGCCATGTCGGAGACGCCGATTGTTGTATAGCCGATCATGTCAGGCTCCCTTTTGAGTTAGATTTTATCGCCACCATACTGGCGGTTGAGTTTACGCATGCCGCCGATCCAGCGGTCGTAGTCGGCTGTTTTCAGCTGCATGTATCCCAGCACTTCTTCGTGCGGCAGGATGAGGAAACTCTCAGCGCGAATGGCGTCAACGCAGCACTGCGCAACAGGCTCGGGCTCCATCATGCCGTTGATGGCGGCGACGTGGTCTTCGTGGCCGCGCGTCATTTCGGTGCGCACCGCTTGTGGGCAAAGCACCGAGACTTTGATGCCTTCGTCGCCATGCGTCATCGCGAGCCACTCGGCCAGCCCGACAGCGGCGTGTTTGGTGACGCCATATGAGGCCGCGCCGATCTGGTTGAGCAGCCCTGCCGCCGAGGAAGTGTTGAGCAAGTAGCCGCCCCCGCGCGCGGCCATGAGCGGCACAAGGTGGCGAGAGGCCCACACATGAGACATCACGTTGATCTCCCATATGCGCTGCCATTCGTCGTTGGGCGTTTCCATGCCGCCGCCCGTGGCGATGCCGGCGTTGGAGAAGAACAGATCAATCGGGCCGATGTCTTGCTCGACGGCGTCGATCATCTCGACGATCTGGGCCTCGCTTGAGACATCAACAGTGAAGGCCGTGCCGCCGACGCTTGCCGCTGTTTCGGCCGCGCCCGCACTGTTCATGTCAACGCAAACAACGTGCTTGGCGCCCTCTTTGGCGAAGGCTTCGCAGAGCGCGCGCCCGATGCCACTTGCCGCGCCTGTCACGACGCATATTTTGTCTTTCAGTTCCATGTTTTAGCTCCACATGCTTGTGCCGCCACAAACGGTCAGCGCCTGTCCGGTCATGTATTTACTGGCGTCGGAGCCAAGGAAAACAGCGAGGCCTGCGAAGTCGTCAGGCTCGCCCAAACGACGCAGCGGAATCGTTTTGGAGTACTTCTCTTCAATACCCGGCTTGTCCCACAACTCGCGGGCAAAGTCGGTTTTCACAAGGCCCGGGCAGATCGCGTTAAAGCGGATGCCTTGTGGACCAAGCTCGGCGGCCAAGTTGCGCACAAGGCCGATGAGCGCGAGCTTTGACATGCCGTATGTGCCCAAGCTGTAGGAGGCTCTGAACGCACCGATAGAAGAGGTGAACATCATCGAGCCCGCGCCCTTGGCCGCCATGTCCGGCGCGACCATTTTGGCCAGCCAGAGGTTTGACTGCACATTGGCGTTCATCGTGCGTTCATAGTCCTCATCAGAAATGTCGGCGATCGGCCCGTAGTAGGGGTTCACGGCAGCGTTGCCGACGACGATGTCGATTGGCCCGGCAACCTCATGGGTTTTGTCGACAAGCGCTTGCAACGAGTCTTTATGGACAATGTTGGCGGCAATGCCGTGGGCGCGCTTGGCCCCCACAGCTTTGTTGATTTTGGCAGCAGCGGCGTCAAGCTCGTCTTGCGTGCGCGAAGATATCACCACTGTTGCGCCGTGCTGGGCAAGGCCAAGGGCCATCTCGTAGCCCATGCCCTTGGACGCCCCCGTTAAGAGGGCGACCTTGCCTGTCAGATCAAACAAGCTCATCCGACAAACCCGAAAGAGCCACGGTCTTTGACGTCACCCTTGATGGCGTCTTGGCGCGAGTTGCTGTTCTTATAAGTTTGCACCTCGTTGCGCGCGATGACGTGGTGGTGCACTTCATCAGGGCCGTCAGCATAGCGCAGGGTGCGCTGCTGGGCATACATGCCCGAGAGCGGCGACCATTGGCTGATGCCCGTCGCACCATGCACTTGCATGGCTTGGTCGATGATGTCGCAGACCTGCTCAGGCACTTTCGCCTTGATCATGCTGACCCAGATGCGCGCTTCCTTGTTGCCCAGAACATCCATTGCTTTGGCGGCCTTGAGTACCAGCAGGCGCATGGATTCGATCTCGATCTTGGCGCGAGAAATTGTCTCCATATTTTTGCCCAGATCAACGATCTTCTTGCCAAAGGCGACGCGGCTGATGCCGCGGTGGATCATCAGATCAAGCGCTTTTTCGGCTTGCCCGATAGAGCGCATGCAGTGGTGAATACGGCCTGGCCCAAGGCGCACTTGGCTGATCTCAAAGCCGCGGCCTTCACCCCAGAGGATGCTCTCTTCTGGCACGCGCACGTTGGTAAACTTGATGTGCATGTGGCCGTGTGGTGCGTCGTCGTGGCCGAAGACGTGCATTGGCCCCATGATCTCGACACCGGGGTGATCCATCGGAACAAGGATCTGGCTTTGCTGGCGGAAAGCTTCGGCGTCGGGGGAGGTTTTGACCATGACGATCATGATCTTGCAGCGCGGGTCGCCCGCTCCGGAGATGTAAAACTTCTCGCCGTTGATGACCCATTCGCCTTTTTCGAGCACCGCAGATGTCGAAATATTCTTGGCGTCTGACGAGGCGACATCCGGCTCCGTCATAGCAAAAGCCGAGCGGATTTCGCCTGCCAGAAGCGGCTTCAACCACTGCTCTTTTTGCTGCTCGGTACCGACGCGCTCAAGCACTTCCATGTTGCCAGTGTCTGGCGCTGAACAGTTCAGCGTTTCAGACGCCAGCGGGTTTTTCCCCAGCTCGGCGGCAATGTAGGCGTAGTCGAGGTTGGAGAGGCCTTCGCCTGTTTCGGCGTTGGGCAAAAAGAAGTTCCACAGGCCTGCGTCGCGGGCCTTTTGCTTGGCACCGTCCATCAGCTCCATCTGGCGCGGGTGGTATGACCAGCGGTCAACCTGAGCGTCACCAAGACGGTGAAACTCTTCGCTGATCGGGTCAACATTTTCGCGGATGTGTTTGATCACCGCATTCAAAAGCGGTTTGGCCTTGTCGGAGATTTCAAGGTTGTTCAGGCTTGTATCTGTATCGGACATAGTGGTGCCTCCTATTGGCAGTGTTATTTGTTGACCCAGTTGGGTGCGCGTTTGGCGACGAAGGCGTTGACGCCTTCTTTGAAGTCTTCGGTTTTTGACAAATCGGCGATCACTTCGCGTGAGAAGCTGATGCTGTCTTTCATGCCGTCACGGGCGTACATGTCGTTGAGCACGCGTTTGGTGGCTTTGACGGCTGAGGGCGACACCGTGCAGAGCTGCTCGGCCTTTTCCATGGCTTTTGCCATCAGCTCGTCGTGCGGGTGTACCTCGTTGACGCAGCCCATGGCGAGGGCCTCTGCCGCGCCGATGGTGCGGCCTGTGAGCATCATTTCTTGAGCCGCAAGACGCCCGATGTAACGCGACAGGCGCTGCACACCGGAAGCCGCAGCAAAGAAGCCGACTTTGACTTCGGGCAGGGCGAACTTGGCGTTTTCAGACGCGAGGATGATGTCGCAGGACAGCGCCGTTTCAAAGCCGCCGCCCATGGCAAAGCCATTGACCGCTGCGATGATCGGTTTCTCAAGGTCAAAGCGTGATGACAGGCCGGCAAAGCCGCTCTCTGGCATCGCGACTTTGCTGCCGCCTGCGGCTGTTGCCTTCAGGTCGTTGCCCGCCGAAAAGGCCTTGTCGCCCGCGCCTGTCAGCACGGCGACCCAGAGGTCTTGATCGGCTGCGAATGCGTCCCAGCAGTCGGCCATTTCGTTGTGCATTGGCACGTGCACAGCGTTGTAGGCCTCCGGGCGGTTCATCGTAACGAGCAGGATGTGCCCTTTTTTCTCGGTCGTTATAAACTCGTAGCTCATACTTTTAGCCCTCCGGTGTTGATCTCGGTAAATTTGCCGCCTGATGCGGCCAGTTTTCGCAGTGTGTCGGCGGGTGCGAAGGCAGCATCTTCGGCCCCCAGCTTTTCCATGCGGTCAAGAACGGCTTGCGCCCCGACCATGTCACCATAGAACATCGGGCCGCCTTTGTCGGCGGGCCAGCCATAGCCGTTGAGCCAGACCACGTCGATGTCAGACGGGCGCTGCGCCTTGTTCTCTTCGAGGATTTTCACAGCCTCGTTGATCATCGGATAGATGCAGCTTTCAACGATCTCATTTGCGCTCATCGTGCTTGGCTCGGCCTTTGTGATGTCGCGGATGATGCCCGCTGTCACGTCAGACGGCACGGGGCGGCGGGCTTCGTCGTAGTCGTAAAAGCCAGCCTTGGTTTTCTGCCCGCGCCTGTCGAGTTCGCAGAGTGCGTCGCGGATCGGGTTGTCTGTGGTTGCGCCTTTCGACCAGCCGATGTCCAGCCCTGCCAGATCAGACATCTGGAACGGGCCCATCTTGAAGCCGAAAGCATTCAGGGCTGCGTCAACGTCCCAGGGCATGACGCCTTGGTAGACCAGTTTGTTGGCCTGAATTTGGCGTGCAAACAGGATGCGGTTGCCGACAAAACCGGGGCAGACGCCCACAAGTGCCGCGACTTTGTTGATGTCTTTCGCAAGAGACATGCACGTCGCGACAACGTCGTCAGCAGTGTGTTTTGCGCGTACGATCTCGAGCAGCTTCATCACGTTGGCGGGCGAGAAAAAGTGCAGCCCGATCACGTCTTTTGGCCGCTTCGTCATGCTGGCGATTTCGTTGATATCCAGCGCCGAGGTGTTGGTTGCCAAGATGGCGCCGGGCTTCATAACCGCGTCGAGCTCGGTAAAAATCTTGCGTTTGAGCTCCATGTTTTCAAACACCGCTTCGATCACCAAGTCGCAATCAGCCAAGTCGGCAATCGCCAAGCGCCCGTCAAAGCGGCCCATGCGCGCCTCGACTTCTTCCTGCGGGAAACGGCCCTTGTCAGACGAGCGCTGGTAGTTGCCACGCACGACTTTGAGGCCACGATCAAGCGCCTCCTGTGTTGTCTCGACGATCTTTACCGAGATGCCAGCGGTGGCGAAGTTCATAGCGATGCCGCCGCCCATGGTGCCTGCGCCGATGATGCCGACAGTCTTGATGGGGCGGTGCGGCGTGTTGTCGGGCAGTCCCGGAACGTCCCACGCGGCTGCGCCAGCGGTGGAGATATAGGCGTTGATGTCTGTTTCGGTTGGTTGGGTCATACCTGTGCCTCTTGGTTGCCTAGACAGGCCGTGCGGATGGCACGCCGATCAATTTTGTCAGTGGCACCGCGTGTCAGCGGGCCGTGTTGCACCCAAAGGTGCGTCGGAGTTTTGAACTTGGCGAGGTGCCCGTCAAGGAACGCGTCCATGTCTGCGCGTGTGACGCTTGTGCCCTCACGCAGTTGCACAGTCGCGCCGACAGTCTCGCCCAAGCGTGCGTCGGGAACGGAGAAAACGACAGCTTCCAGCACATCAGGGTGACGGTGCAGCGCGCCTTCAACATCAAGGCAGGCGATGTTTTCGCCACCACGGATGATGATGTTTTTCTTGCGGTCAACGATGGTGACAAAGCCCTCGGCGTCAAGCACGCCCAAGTCGCCCGTGCGCAGCCAGCCGTCTTGCAGCGTCTCGGCGGTGGCTTCGGGCTGGTTGAGGTAGCAGCGCATGTTTGCGGGGCTTTTGACGGTGATTTCACCAAGCTCGCCCAGCGGCACTTCGCGGCCTGTATCATCGAGTATTTTTAGCTCTTGCAGGGGCGGGTGCAGCTTGCCGGCGCTTTCGGGGCGCGCCTTGTAGTCGTCGCCGACCATGCCGATGCCAAGTGCGTTTGTCTCGGTCATGCCCCAGCCCGTGGCGACGCCCGCATTGGGGAAGACTTCAGCCAGTTGCGCAACTTGCGCGCCGGGCCGCTTGGCCCCGCCTGAGCCTAAATAGTCCATCGAGGGCAGTGTCTCGCCCATGCTGAGGGCGGCTTCCATCAACTCGGCTGACTGCGTGGGAACACCCAGAAACCGGGTGATGGCGTTGTCGCGGATCAGGCGCACAGCAACTTCGGCGTCCCATTTGCGCATGAGCGTGATTTTGGACCCGGCGGGCAAGCTGAGCAGAAACAAGGGGTGCGTTGCCGTGACGTGAAACAGCGGCGTGACCACCAAGGCTGAAGGGCGCGGCGGCTCGGGCGCGTCTGGCTCAGGCGGGGTCACCAAGGGGGCGACAACCGACTGCATCAACCAGCTAAAGACAGCGTTGACGGCGCTGCGGTGGGTTTGCACGACGCCTTTGGGGTGGCCCGTGGTGCCTGAGGAATACATGATCGCGAAGTCGTCATCGGCGTCGATGGCGGCCTTTGGGGCTTCGCTTGAGAGCGCTCCGTCGCGCAGCTTGCTAAAGTCCTGCGCGGTTTGGCCTTCCGCGTCGCGAACGCCGATCAGGGTGAGGCCCAGCTCGCTTTGCAGCGGCATCAGGTTTGCCATGCGCGGCCCGTCGGCGAAGACAGTTTTCGCCTCACTGTCGCGCAGCGCATAGTCTAGCTCTTCGGTTGTCCACCACGCGTTCAGAAACACAACGACTCCGCCGAACGAGGAGATCGCGAGTATCAGCATCAAAAGCTCGGGGTAGTTGCGGGTTGCGATGGCGACACGGCTGCCTTTTGTGAGGCCCAGCTCGTCTTGCAAAGCATGCGCGAGCCGGTGCACCGCTTCGGCAAACTCGGCATAAGTATAGCTCTCGCCCTCATAGGCAAGATACTCGAGCTGCCCGTCGCCGTGGCGCGCCCATCCGGCGGAAAGCAGGGCGGGCACGGTTGGCGGGATGTTCTTGAAGGCTTTAAACGTGGTGCCGCGAATTTGCACATCATGCACAGCAAATGTCGGGTCGGTGCCAACAACGTGGCGCACGGCCTCTTCTGGTGTCATCTCTGCCATCATCGCTCCCAAAGCATTTGAGCTTTTGCCTCCCAGCGCACTTTGCGGCGGCGATCCTTTTCGGAACGCAACCGACTCTGTCTTGAAGAGAGTAGGCAGTAATCGGGCCTCTGCCAATCCCGCAGAACGGAACGTCATTCTGCAAATTTTGGCTTGGAAGCTGTTGTTCGGTTCTGACCAACCATGTGGCGCAGTCCGACAATCAGAATCCCCTACAAGGCCTAAACTGTTTATAGTCGCGGCCAAAAAGGACCCAAACCGATGATGATCACCGATGTTCGTATTACCCCGATGGCGCTGCCTCTCAGAACGCCATACGTCTGGTCGCAAGGCACCGAGCATGTCTTCTGCGTTAACTTGATCGAGCTCATTGGCGAGGATGGTTCTGTTGGCATTGGTGAAACCACAACTGCGCCGGATGCTGCGGCGCAAGCGGATGTGCTGCGCAAGCTCGGGCAGCATTTCATTGGCCGATCAGCTTTTGAAGCGAGCCAGATCATGGCCGAGGCCTATCGGAAGAACTTCTTGGTCTTCGGGGGCAACATGCCTCGGTTTGCCAACCAGCTGATGTGCGGCTTTGACATGGCTGCGCTGGATTTGCAGGGGCAGGCTGCTGGCCGCCCTGTCTGGGACTTACTGGGAGGGGCTGTGCGCGACAGTGTCGGGTACTTTTACTTCTTACAGGGGCAAAGCATTGAGGAGCTTGTCGATGATGCCAAATCGGCAGTTCAGGCCGGCCATCCTATCATTTACCTCAAGGTTGGGATCGCGCCTGACCGCGATGTCGCTGCCGTACAAGCAGTGCGAGCGGCCATAGGCAATACGCGCTTGCGGCTGGATGCGAATGAGGCTTGGGACCCGGCTTTAGCGCTGAGGATGATCACGCGACTTGCACCTTTTGACGTTGAGTATATCGAACAGCCAACGCCTTCATCCTCGCTTGAGGCTTTGGGGCAAGTCACCCGCCAAAGCCCGATCGCGATTGGCGCAGATCAGTCGGTGTTTACGCTCAATGAAGTTTACCGCGCTGTGAGTGGCGGGCATGCGCATATGGTTGCTGTCGGGCCGCGTGAAATGGGCGGGTTGCGTCCGATGATGAAGGCCGCGGCGATTGCAGAAGCCGCCGGCATGAACCTGTGCATTCACTCTTCGATGACCACTGGGATAACTACTGTTGCTGAACACCACGTTGGCCGTGCGATTGCAAACCTGGACGATGGCAACCAGATCATGTGGCAATTGCTTGAAGACAATCTTTTGGAGGGGCCGAATGTCGCGCCTCGAGAGGGGCGGCTGGCGCTTGCGGGCAAACCGGGCCTCGGGCTGCGGCTTAACCGCGATGTGGTTGCGAGGGCCAGCGAGCGCTTCCAGAAAGAAAAATTTACCATTTGATAAATTTTTCAATCCTGTTAGCGTGACGTATCATAGCTGCATTTTGGGAGAGGCCAATGGCAAACGCGACATCAACATCTGGAATAATCTCTGGCCGACTGGACAGAAAGGTTTTGTCAGACAATTTTGATGATTTGCACGCACCTTTGGGCGAGCACGAAGCACTGGTGGCGGCTGATCGTTGCTACTTTTGCCACGATGCGCCTTGCATGACAGCCTGCCCAACCGAAATCGACATTCCTTTGTTCGTCCGGCAAATCAGCACGGGAACACCGGAAGCCTCTGCCAAGACCATATTCTCCCAAAACATTCTTGGCGGAATGTGTGCGCGGGTCTGCCCGACAGAAACCCTGTGTGAGCAGGCCTGCGTACGCGAAATTGCTGAAGGCAAACCTGTCGAGATTGGCCGATTGCAACGCTTTGCAACCGACAAGTTGATGGCGCAGTCTCACCAGCCGTTCGAGCGCGCGAAACCGACGGGCAAGAGCGTCGCCGTTGTTGGCGCGGGGCCTGCAGGGCTGGCCTGCGCGCACCGGTTGGCGACGTTCGGCCACGACGTGACGGTTTATGAGGCGCGCCAAAAAGGCGGGGGGCTCAACGAGTTTGGCATCGCGGCTTACAAGTCGGTTGATGGCTTCGCGCAGCGCGAGCTGGACTGGCTCTTGTCAATCGGCGGCATCACCATGGCTTATGGAGAGGCGCTGGGAGATGGGCTGTTACTTGACAGTTTGAAGGCCGAGCATGACGCTGTTTTCCTTGGTATGGGGCTTTCGGGCGTCAATGCGTTGCGCTGCGAAGGCGAAGACCTCGACAATGTTGTCGACGCTGTTTCGTTCATTGCGGATTTGCGTCAGGCCGAGGACCTCAGCCGCGTTGAGGTTGGCCGCAATGTTGTTGTGATCGGTGGTGGCATGACTGCCGTAGATGCCGCGGTGCAAAGCAAGCTTCTAGGCGCACAAGACGTGGCGCTGGTGTACCGTCGAGGCAAGGAAAACATGGGCGCTTCTGTCTATGAGCAAGAGCTTGCGACATCAAAAGGTGTGCGCATTATATACAACGCGCAGCCCATGAAGGTTGCGCGCAACGGCAAGGCGCTAAGCGTTGAATTTGCCTATACCAAAACAAAGAAAGGCAAGCTTAGCCGCACAGGCGAGAGCTTCAGCTTGCCGGCTGATCAGGTTTTCAAAGCCATCGGCCAGGCGCTGTTAGGCGCACCCGAAGAGCTGGCAATTGACGGTGGAAAGATCACGGTTGATGAGCACGGGCGCACGAGCGACGCGCTGGTTTGGGCGGGTGGCGACTGCGCTTCGGGTGGTGACGACTTGACTGTCACAGCCGTTGCCGAAGGTCGCGACGCGGCGACCAGCATTCACGCAACGCTTTAGAGCGACAACAGAACGAGGGCATTCAAATGGCAGATCTTACAAGCAATTTTCTTGGTATCACCTCTCCCAATCCGTTCTGGCTCGCCTCGGCTCCGCCAACGGACAAGGAATACAACGTGCGGCGCGCGTTTGAAGCCGGTTGGGGCGGCGTTGTTTGGAAAACACTGGGAGAAGACGGCCCTCCTGTCGTCAATGTGAATGGGCCGCGCTATGGCGTTGTGCATGGGGCTGACCGGCGCGTTTTGGGGCTCAACAACATCGAGCTGATCACCGACCGCGACTTGCACCAGAACCTTGAAGAGATCAAACGTGTGAAGGCGGATTATCCTGATCGCGCCATCATCGTTTCGCTCATGGTGCCCTGTGAGGAAGGCGCATGGAAAGCCATCCTGCCGCTGGTTGAAGACACTGGCGCTGACGGGATCGAACTGAACTTTGGGTGCCCGCACGGTATGGCCGAACGCGGCATGGGCTCGGCTGTTGGGCAGGTGCCTGAATACATCGAGATGGTGACGCGGTGGTGCAAGGAGAATTACTCAAAGCCAGTTATCGTGAAACTCACGCCGAACATCACCGACATCCGCAAGCCAGCTGCTGCGGCGATGCGCGGAGGCGCTGACGCTGTGTCTCTGATCAATACAATCAACTCGATCGTATCGGTTGATCTGGACATCATGGCGCCTGAACCCACGATTGATGGCAAAGGCACCCATGGCGGCTATTGCGGCCCAGCCGTGAAGCCAATAGCGATGTCGATGGTTAGCGAGATAGCTCGTGATCCTGAGACCGCTGGTTTGCCGATTTCGGGCATCGGCGGCATCACTACATGGCGCGATGCGGCTGAGTATATGGCGCTCGGCTGTGGCAATGTGCAGGTTTGTACTGCCGCGATGACCTATGGTTTCAAGATCGTACAAGAGATGATCAGCGGGCTGTCGCAATGGATGGACGAAAAGGGCCACACCGCGGTGTCTGACTTTGTCGGCATGGCCGTGCCGAATGTCACAGATTGGCAGTATCTGAACCTGAACTATGTGACTAAAGCCATGATCAGCCAAGATGATTGCATCAGTTGCGGACGGTGCTTTGCGGCCTGTGAAGACACCTCGCATCAGGCCGTTTTGATGTCCGAAGATCGGGTGTTTACTGTCAACGATGCTGAGTGCGTCGCCTGCAACCTTTGCGTTGAGGTGTGCCCTGTTGAAAACTGTATTACCATGGTCGAGCAAGCGCCCGGTACGGTAGACGAGCGCACCAATAAAGTGGTGGAAAACGAGCATGGTGACTGGACAACACACCCCAATAACCCGGGTGCCGTTGCGGCTGAGTAAGCCGACAGTTGGCTCGCCAAGATGACGCGCGAACTCGCTGGGCACTTGGCAATGGTGTGTTTCGCAGCGCTTGTTGCTGGGTCATTCGCGCTTGGTGCTCTGATAGCGGGTCAGGTCTCGCCGCTTGTTGTCACGGCGCTGAGGTTCCTCATCACTATAGTGCTGCTAGCCGTTTTTGTGGTGGCTTCCGGCCGCTTTGAACGCCGCGCTTTTCGCGCACCTTGGCGGTATGCAGTGCTCGGGGCTTGTCCGGCACTCTACTTTATTTTCATGTTTGAAGCGCTCAAAACCGCACCCGCGATTTCACTGTCTGTTGAGTTTACACTGACGCCGCTTGTCACCGGAGTGTTTGGTTACTTTCTGCTCGGGCAAGTGGCCTCACGGCGGGTTCTTATTGGTTTGCTTATCGGAGCTATCGGTGCGGTTTGGGTGATCTTTCGAGGAGATATTGGCCAGTTTCTTGCGTTGCATATCGGGCGCGGCGAGGCGATCTTCTTTGTCGGAATGACATTCTACGCGCTCTATGCGCCCTTGGTGCGCAAGCTCAAGCGCGACGAGCCTGCACTTGTGTTCACCCTCGCGATAACGCTGGGCGCGCTGGCGGTTACCCTCCCATTTGCAGCGAAAGGCCTTGTTCAAACAGACTACGCCGCACTACCGCTAAAGGCATGGGCGATCGTTGCCTATTTGGCGGTCTTCGCCAGCGCGGCGACATTTTCGCTGATCCAGTTTGCGGCTCTTAGGCTGCCCTCTGTCAAAGTCATGGCGCATACTTATCTGATCCCGAGCTGGGTGATCGTTTGGCAGCTTGCCATGGGCAAGGGCGCGCCATCATCCGCTGAGTTGATCGGCGTGGCGCTGACCATTCTTGCACTGGCCCTGCTGCTTAAGAGTCAGGATCAGGGCTGAGCAGCGCGCGATACATTCTGTCAAGAAACGGCCCGGCGGTTGCGAAGGGGTCTTTGCCATCGGGCAAAACGGCGCGCACTTGAATGTCAAAGTCGGCGTAGTGCTGCGTGGTTGCCCAGATCGAAAAAAACAAGTGGTGCGGATCAATTTTGGCGATCTTTCCAGCCGCCACCCAATGTGCGATTGCCTCGGCCTTGGTCGCAACGAGTGTCTTCAAGTCACCCTCTAGTTCGGGAAGGATATGCGGAGCGCCTTGCAGAACTTCGTAGGCAAACAGCTTACTTTCGCGCGGGTAGTTCTGCGCCATCTTGAGCTTTTGTGCGACGTATTTGCAGATCTCTTCTATAGGGTCTCCACTTTCGTCGATCTCTTGCAAGGGCGCGAGCCATGTTTCCAAAAGCTCGGCGAGCAAGGCCTTGTGGATCGCTTCCTTACTGTCGAAATAGTAGAGAATGTTGGGCTTTGAAACACCCGCGCGTTTGGCGATCATGTCGATCGTTGTGCCGCGAAATCCGAAATCCGAGAACACATCCAACGCGGCCTCTAAGATGGAGCGGGTTTTTTCACGCTGGATGCGTGTTGGCTTTTTGGTTGTCTGTGATCGGGCCATTTTGCGCGCAGGAGACCTCGTGAATTTGTCAGGCTTAGTCAGTCGGGCGAAAGACCAACGCCTTTCAGTATCACTGTCTTAATTGATTTTTTCACCGCTTGCCACTGGCTGTCGCTATAAGGTTTGCCACCGTTGAGTGTATTGATCTGATGGCCGAAGTCAGCGTAGTGCTGCGTGGTTGACCAGATCATGTAGAGCAAATGTGCCGGGTCGATAGGGTCCATCTCGCCACCCGCGATCCAACGTTCAATGTGCGTGCCACGATCATTGGACCACTCCAACAGCTGGCCTTCGAGATAGTCTTGGATGATCGGCGCGCCATGCATGATTTCGGCGGCCCAGACCTTGGAGCCGTAAGGATGCGAGCGCGCGAGATCGACTTTCTTGTCGATGTAACGGCTGAGCGCTTCCTTGGGGCCTAAGGCCGTGTCAAACGCCGAGGCGGCCTCCATCCAGATGTCGAAGATATTATAGACAACGCGGCGGTAAATCTCTTCCTTGGTTTTGAAGTAATAGTGCACGTTGGCCTTGGGCAGCCCCGCCACATCGGCGATCAGCTGTGTTGTCGCGCCCGCAAACCCCGCCTCGGCAAAGACTTTTTCCGCTGCCTCCAGAATAACCTTCTGGTTCTGCGAGCGCTTAGAAAACTTGCGAAAAGGGATCGCTTTGGCTGGCATCGAAGATCTTCCAGAAAAAACTTGACCGGTTGGACAGGTCACTACAATACTTGACCATACAGTCAATAAATTTTCCGTCAAGGAAGCTCCGAGGGGGGATACATGCCAAAACCCAATTCAAACCTGCGCATCAATGGTGACCGCCTGTGGGACAGCTTGATGGAAATGGCCAAGATCGGCCCCGGCGTTGCTGGGGGCAACAACCGTCAGACTCTCACTGACGAAGACGGCGAAGGCCGCGCTTTGTTTCAGTCGTGGTGCGAAGCTGCGGGCTGCACCATGGGGCTTGACCAGATGGGCAACATGTTCGCCACATGGGGCGGCACAGACCCTGACGCGCTGCCTGTCTACGTTGGCTCACACCTCGACACGCAGCCAACCGGCGGCAAGTATGACGGCGTCTTGGGAGTGCTCGGCGGGCTAGAGATTTTGCGAACGCTGAACGACCTTAAGATTAAAACCAAACATCCTATCGTTGTGACCAACTGGACCAACGAGGAGGGCACGCGCTATGCGCCGGCGATGCTGTCGTCAGGTGTGTTCGCGGGCATTCACACGCAAGACTGGGCGTATGACCGCGCCGATGCTGACGGGCTGAAGTTCGGCGATGAGCTGAAGCGCATCGGCTGGCAGGGCGATGAAGAAGTTGGCGCGCGCAAGATGCATGCCTTCTTTGAGCTGCACATTGAGCAGGGGCCCATTTTGGAAGCCGAAGGCAAAGATATCGGCGTTGTTACGCATGGGCAGGGGCTGTCTTGGACGCAAGTGACTGTGACAGGCAAAGACAGCCACACAGGCAGCACGCCGATGCCTATGCGCAAGAACGCTGGCCTCGGCATGGCGCGGATTTTGGACAAGGTTGACGAGATCGCTTGGTCACACGCGCCCCACGCTGTTGGGGCTGCGGGCCATATTGATGTCTTTCCAAACTCGCGCAACGTGATCCCCGGCAAGGTGGTGTTCACGGTTGATTTCCGCTCGCCTGACTTGAGCGTGATTGAAGACATGGAAGCGCGTTTGCGCGTTGAAGGCCAGAAAATAGCCGACGATATGGGGCTGACTATCGAGTTCGAAAAAGTCGGCGGGTTTGACCCGGTGAGCTTTGATGAGAGCTGCGTCGCTGCTGTGCGCAACGCCGCCGAGCGGATGGGCTATAGCCACATGAACCTCATCTCAGGCGCAGGCCACGACGCGTGTTGGATCAACCGGGTGGCGCCCACGGCCATGGTCATGTGCCCCTGCGTTGACGGGCTTTCACACAATGAAGCCGAAGAAATTTCCAAGGAATGGGCCACAGCAGGCGCTGACGTGCTGATGCAAGCGGTTCTGGAAACGGCGGGGATTGTCGCGTAATTTGAATTCCCTCCCTCTCATAACAGCGCTGAGCCTCTGCGCCTTGACTGCGCAAGCGGCCCCCAAGCCCGGTGCGGATTGGGACTGGCAGTTGTCGGGAAACGTCGCCGCGCCGCACGGTGTCTCGGTGTTTGACACTGACCCTGACAGCGTGACCCGCGGCCAGATCATGGCGTTAAATGCAGCGGGAGTTTACACGATTTGTTATGTTTCTGTCGGCACGCTTGAATACTATCGCGAGGATGTGAAGCACTTCCCGCCGCAGACCTTGGGCAAGCGCTATGAAGACTGGCCAGACGAGCGGTTTGTCGACATCCGTGATCAGGGCCATATTCCCGCGATCATGGCCAAACGCTTTGCCACCTGCGCGCAGAAAGGCTTTGCGGCCGTCGAGCCGGACAACGTGGACGTCTATCAAAACGACAGCGGGTTTGACATCAGCGCGGCTGACACGCTGCGCTACCTTAAAATGTTGGCCAAGGCGGCGCATGATCTGAACATGGAGATCGGCCAGAAGAACGTGCCAGAACTGACATCAGATCTGGTCGGGGTGATGGACTTTATGATTGCCGAAAGCTGTTACCAAGACGGCTGGTGTGAACAGGTTCTGCCCTACATCAAAGCGGGCAAGCCTGTGTTTGACGCGGAATATACGGACAGGCCTATTAACTTTAAAAAAGCTTGCAACTATGCGGAAAATACGAAGATTTCTTTGGTCCTGAAGGATCGCGATTTAACTTCAAAGCGCCGTGTGTGCCAATGAATAAGGGAGACTTGAAGTGACAAAAGTTATCAAAGGCGGCACGGTTTGCACGGCAGATCGCAGCTATAAGGCTGATGTTCTGATCGAGGGGGAGGTGATCAAACAGATCGGCCAAGACCTTGTGGGCGACGAGTATATCGACGCTGAAGGCGCCTACGTTATTCCCGGCGGGATTGATCCGCACACGCACCTTGAGATGCCCTTTATGGGCACCACGGCGGCTGAAACTTTTGAGTCCGGCACATGGGCCGCGGCTGTTGGCGGCACCACGATGGTTGTTGATTTCTGCCTGCCCGGAGAAGACGGCGATTTGAAGAACGCCATCAACGAGTGGCACAGAAAGTCAGCGCCGCAAATCTGCTCGGATGTTGGCTATCACATGGCGATTACGGGCTGGGACGAGAGCGTCTTTAACGGCATGAAAGACGCGGTTGATATGGGCGTGAACAGCTTCAAGCATTTCATGGCCTACAAGGGCGCGTTGATGATCGAAGACGACGAAATGTTCGCCTCGTTCAAGCGCTGCGCCGAGCTTGGCGCGCTGCCGATGGTGCATGCCGAGAACGGCGATCTGGTTGCCGAGTTGCAGCAGAAATATTTCGACCAAGGCATTACAGGCCCCGAAGGCCACGCCTTTTCGCGCCCCCCTGAGCTTGAGGGCGAGGCGGCCAACCGCGCGATCACGATTGCCGATACGGCGGGTGTTCCGCTCTACATTGTGCACGTGTCTTGCGAGCAAACCCATGAGGCGATCCGCCGTGCCCGCCAGAAGGGTATGCGCGTTTATGGCGAGCCGCTGATCCAGTTTCTCACACTCGATGAGAGCGAGTATTTCAACAAGGACTGGGACCATGCGGCGCGCCGCGTGATGAGCCCGCCGTTCCGCAGCAAGGACCACCAAGACAGCCTCTGGGCTGGCTTGCAGTCGGGCTCACTTCAGGTTGTGGCGACAGACCACGCCGCCTTTAACACCGAGCAAAAGCGGGCAGGGCGCGACGACTTTCGCATCATCCCCAACGGCTCAAACGGGCTGGAGGAACGCCTCGCTGTGCTGTGGACGGAGGGTGTCGAAACAGGCCGCCTGACCAAAGAAGAGTTCGTCGCGACGACCTCGACGAACGTTGCCAAGATCCTCAATATCTACCCCAAGAAAGGCGCGATTGTTGAGGGGGCCGATGCTGATATCGTGGTCTGGGATCCGTCGATCACCAAGACGATCAGCCCGTCCAACCACCACTCTGTTCTGGACTATAATGTCTTTGAAGGCTTTGAAGTCAAAGCACAATCTCGCTTCACGCTCAGCCGTGGCGAAGTGATCTGGGCTTGGGGCCAAAACAGCCAGCCCAACCCGGGCCGTGGCCGCTTTGTGCCGCGCCCTGCGTTTAGCTCGGCCCAAAAGGCACTCAGCCAGTGGAAAGCGCTGAACTCGCCCCGCAAGATCGAGCGTGACCCTCTCAACATTCCGGCAGGTATCTAAATGAGTGAAGCGGTAATTTCAGCGAAAGACCTGTCGCTGACCTTTGAAACCAACGACGGGCCAGTGCACGCGCTGAAAGATATCAACCTTGATATCAACAAGGGTGACTTCGTGTCGTTCATCGGCCCGTCGGGTTGTGGCAAGACCACGTTTTTGCGCTGTATGGCTGATCTGGAAACGCCCACGGGCGGCACTATCACGGTTAACGGGATGTCCGCCGCCGAGGCCCGCATGAAGCGCGCCTATGGCTATGTGTTTCAAGCAGCGGGCCTTTATCCGTGGCGCACGATTGGCGGCAACATTCGCCTGCCTCTTGAGATCATGGGGTTTAACAAATCCGAGCAGTCCAAACGCGTGACGGATGTGCTTGAGCTGGTCGAGCTGGCAGGCTTTGAGAAGAAGTTTCCGTGGCAGCTTTCGGGCGGTATGCAACAGCGCGCCAGCATCGCCCGCGCGCTGGCGTTTGATGCTGATATCTTGCTGATGGACGAGCCGTTTGGCGCGCTTGATGAGATTGTTCGCGACCACCTCAACGAGCAACTTTTGCAGCTTTGGGCGCGGACGGAAAAGACCATTGGCTTTGTGACCCACTCGATCCCCGAGGCGGTGTTTTTGTCAACCAAGATCGTTGTCATGTCGCCGCGCCCCGGGCGGATTGCTGACGTTATCGAGAGCACTTTGCCGCGCGACAGAACGTTGGATATTCGGGAGAGTCAGGAGTTCGCAGACATCGCGCACCGTGTGCGTGAAGGGCTGCGGGCGGGACATGCTTATGACTAGTCGTACCGCAGCTTTGCGCAGAATTTGGCATAGAGCGGGGCCGATCTTGACGATCCTCGCGGTGCTGCTTGCAGTTTGGTATGCCTCGGCCGTTGCGTTGAACGCTGCATGGGCAAAGGACAAGGCCAAGCGTGCCGACACGGTGTTGACGTTCTCGGAACTGGTTTCTGATACGATGTCGCAAGACAAGCCGCTGCTGCCTGCGCCACATCAGGTTGCCGAAGAAATCTACAAGACGACGGTGCTCAAGAAGGTTACTTCTAAGCGCTCGCTGATCTGGCACGGCTGGATCACGCTCTCGGCCACGCTGCTCGGCTTTGCTTTTGGCACAGCTTTGGGCATGTTGCTGGCAGTCGGCATCGTCTACAGCCGCGCGACGGATATGTCGGTGATGCCGTGGGTGATCACGAGCCAGACAATTCCGATCCTCGCGGTTGCTCCGATGATCATCGTCGTGCTCAATGCTGTCGGCGTGTCGGGCCTGCTCCCCAAAGCGTTTATCTCTATGTATCTTTCGTTTTTTCCGGTGGCCGTTGGCATGGTAAAAGGCTTGCGTGCGCCGGACCAGATGCAGCTTGATCAGATGCGCACATGGAGCGCCACCAAGGCAACGTCGTTCTGGAAGCTGCGGTTGCCAAGCTCGATGCCCTACCTGTTTGCTTCTCTCAAAATCGGCATTGCAGCCTCGTTGGTTGGCGCCATCGTGGGAGAACTGCCAACAGGGGCGGTTGCCGGCCTTGGCGCACGCTTGCTGGCGGGAAGCTACTACGGCCAAACCATCCAGATCTGGAGCGCGCTCATCTGCGCGGCCATCCTCGCGGCCAGCTTGGTGGCCCTCATAGGCTTGATCGAGAAGATCACCCTCAAAAGAATGGGGATGCTTTCATGAATTGGCTCATCTACGCATTGATTTTCTGGCTGGCCTCGTGGGCGCTTAATGTGCGTATTGCAAACAGCGCGCCTTCAAGGTTCAAAAGCATCCTTGTGCCAATGCTGTTTGGCTTCTCATTGTTGGGTTTGTGGGAGGGGCTTGTGAGTGGTTTCAACATCAGCCCCATCCTTCTACCCCCGCCAAGTATGATCGCCGCGCGTTTTGCTTCAAGCCTGCCTATTCTCTGGGAAGACTTCGTGCAGACCTTCGTGAAAGGGGCATTGTCAGGCTATTTCATCGGTTGTTCGGCAGCGTTTTTGACGGCGATCGCGATCGACAGGTCAGACTTCCTCAAACGCGGCCTCTTGCCCATCGGCAACTTCGTTGCGGCCCTTCCGATCATCGGGATGGCGCCTGTTTTGGTAATGTGGTTTGGTTTTGATTGGCAGTCAAAGGCGGCTGTTGTCGTCATCATGGTGTTCTTCCCGATGCTGGTAAACACCGTTGCAGGGTTGAGCGCCAAGAACGAGATCCAGAATGATCTGATGAAAACCTATGGCGCAGGCTATTGGCAGAGCTTGCTCAAGCTCGGCCTGCCTGCGGCGATGCCGTTTATTTTTAATGGCCTGAAAATTTGCACAACTCTGGCGCTCATCGGTGCCATTGTGGCCGAGTTCTTCGGCTCGCCAATTCGCGGAATGGGCTTTCGGATATCTACAGAAGTCGGGCGCCTGTCGCTCGACATGGTTTGGGCAGAAATAACAGTGGCGGCTCTTGCTGGGTCGGCATTTTACGGGACGATGGCCCTAATCGAGAAGGCTGTAACCTTCTGGCATCCATCGCAAAGAAGCTAATTGTGTAACTGGAATTACAAACCAACTAGGAGAAAAAATATGAAGAACATGATCAAAGGTGCCATCGCCGGAGCGGCTATGCTCGCGGCATCAATGGCGCAAGCTGACGATGATGTGACGCTGCAGCTTAAGTGGGTCACGCAAGCGCAATTCGCGGGCTATTACGTAGCGCTCGACAAGGGCTTTTACAAAGAAGAAGGCCTCAATGTTACGATCAAACCAGGCGGCCCAGATATCGCGCCTGCTCAGGTTATCGCCGGTGGTGGTGCTGACGTGGTGCTTGACTGGATGCCATCAGCGCTCGCGTCGCGCGAGAAGGGCCTTGACCTTGTGAACATCGCTCAGCCGTTCAAGTCATCGGGTATGATGCTGACTTGCCGCAAAGACGCTGGCATCACGACATCGGCTGACTTTGCAGACAAGACACTCGGTGTTTGGTTCTTTGGCAACGAGTATCCGTTCTTGAGCTGGATGAGCAAACTTGGCCTCAAAACAGACGGCTCAGCAGGCGGCGTGACAGTTCTTAAGCAGGGCTTCAACGTTGATCCCATCTTGCAGAAACAAGCGGCTTGCGTGTCAACCATGACATACAACGAATACTGGCAGATCATTGACGCGGGCCTCACACCGGAAGAACTCGTTGTGTTCAAGTATGAAGATGAAGGTGTTTCGACGCTTGAGGACGGCATGTATGTTTTAGGTGACAATCTGAAAGATGCGGCCTTCAAAGACAAGATGGTGCGGTTTGTTCGCGCCTCGATGAAGGGCTGGAAGTATGCTGAAATGCACACTGATGAGGCAGCAGATATTGTTCTGGAGAACGATGCTTCGGGCGCACAAACCGAGAAGCACCAGCGCCGCATGATGTCAGAAGTGGCCAAGCTCACGTCGGGCTCAAATGGTGCACTTGACGTGGCTGACTACGAACGCACGGTTCAGTCGCTTCTGCAAGCGGGCTCCGATCCGGTGATTACAAAGGCGCCTGAAGGGGCGTGGACTTCAGAGATCACAGATGCTGCTCTGAATTGATAGAAAAGCGGAAAGCAGGGCAACTTGCTTTCCGCAAACTTTGGGGGGCTGTTGCCAAATAGGCCGCTCCCAGCTTGACCGCAAATCGCCTAGGTTGTTAACTAAACTCAGATTTAGACTGGGGCGATTTTATGCATTTTCAACGATTCATTTCTCAAGCGAAACTGCTGTGCGCATTGTTCATTTTCGCCGCTGCGTATTGGTCGACGCCAGCACAAGCGCAAACGGCTGCTGACTTTGAGTTTTCCAAAGCGGGCCTGTCGATGAAGGCGATCAGCGGGCGAACACTGGTTGGCATGACACGCGACACCTCCAAAACCTGGAGTGTCTATTTGAGCAAATCGGGAACGGCAAGTTTTAACTTTTCAACAGGCAAATCGGCTTCATCAAAGTGGTATAGTCGCGGCAACAACATCGTTTGCTTTAAAGGGCTGATCAAAGACAAGCCGCTTAAAGAAATCTGCAAGTTGATCACGCAACGTGGCCGAGGCCTCGATTGGATGACTGTTGAGCTTTACAAAAGCAACGGGAAAACGGTTTATCGTAAGGTTGACAAAAGTGAGCGGCGCGGGTCTTCGCAGATTGTCTTTAGCCACGCGGGGCGAATGACGGTGAGCAAATATAGCTATCGCTCTGATTTGCGTCAATGGCGCGGGCGGGTTGTTGTGGGCCGCACCCTTAAAGACAAGGAAGCTTGGTCGGCTCATTTCAAGCAAGACGGGCGCGTCGATTTTGTTTTTGGCTCGGGCAAAAAAGCCAGCGGCAGGTTTACGGCAACCCAGCGGCAAATCTGTATGACCTTTGCCTCAAACCCAAACCTGAATGGCTGTCGTAAGCCCTATACAAAAAACGGGAAGGTGGTTTGGGCCAGCAGTAAGAACGGCTCCTATATCTCGGAAATCGTCTATATGTACAAACCCGTTGTACGCAAACCGACACCGCCGAAGCCTGTGAAAGTTTATGCGGCAAAAGCGAAGACGTATGGGACAGGTTACTTTGAGATTTTTACAGGCCATTTGCCGGGCAACAAGTTCGCCGTTCAGACGGGCTTGCTGGAGTCAACTTTCCGGATCATCGAGACAAAACGCGGCATCGTTCAGGCCGAATTGAAGCGAAAAGGCGTGGTTCTGGCACCTGATCTCTATGGGTTGAAAATGGCATGGATCGAGAGCCGCAAAAACTTTCACGTCTGGGATTTTTCTGACCAGAGCCAAGTTGCCATAACAAGCGAAACTCTGGATGGCCGTGACTTTGATACGATCGCGATCAACAGGGCTGGCAACATTGTGGCGCTTGTAGAAGACGACAGCGACAGGGTTTTGTTGTGGGACGTTGGTGAGAAGAAGATTTTCAAAGAGATCGAAGTCGCGTCCGAGGAGAAAATCAAGCTTGTTGGCTTTGGCTCGTTCGGGCCATATCTGCATATCAAAGTTGATGGCAAAATAATCCGCACAGTGAATATCGAAACGGGCGAGAGCACAGAAATATCAGCTGCCTCGGGTAGCAAGATTATTGATTTTCAGATGTCGGAAAGCCGGCGTGAAGCTGTTCTGGTTGAGCGTACCGCCAATAAGAAAGCGACTTATATTTCGTCATATGAAAGCCGCAGCGGAGCTTGGCTTTTGAAAAAGCGCATTAAGAGCCAAAGCAGTTTGGCGGGAAATGTGAGCATCTCTTTGGATGGTAAGGAGGCTTTGGTTTCGGTTAAGGACAAGGGTATTTATGCCTACTCGCTTCCGCATTTGAGTAACAAAACCCTGGTCACGGGCCGGACCAGCGGAGGAATACGTCACTTTGGGCAAGATGGCGCATTTCTGGTGTGGAAGTTTTTGGAGAAGGGCACGCGTTTGTATGGGCGTAGTCAGACGCAAGCTCAGAGGTTTAAGGGAACTTACGGAGCTTACAAGTTTGAGCTTGCAGCCCTTGTGACGGAAGAAACGAAGCGTGTTAAAGCTGTGATAGCCGAGGAGAAGGCGGAATATGATGCGCTATTGACGCTCGCTACCGGCCATTACGATGCCGGGCGCTGCGGGGAATATGACGCGATTGCGCCTGAGTTACGACGCTCAGATGTGAACAAGACCGACTGTGAAACGGCCGCGACTTTGCGTCAGAAAGAGCAGGCATATCAGGCGGCTTTACGGGCTATGGACTGCGAAGAATCGAGAGCGTTGCACACTGCTTACGACGTGGGGAGCCGAAGCGATATTTCGAAGTGTCTCCGACAACGGCAACGCCGTGACGACTTGCTGGCTTTCAGTAAAGCACTCAAGGCTGAAGACTGCGACGCTATTGAAGCGCTGGAAGGCCGTGTTGGGCGAGAAGGGGCTGGAGCAGAGTGCAAGCTCAAGTTGGCGCTCGCATCGGACAGTCCGCGGCGTATGTTTTTGAGCGCTGTGAAGTTTGATACCAACGGTGCGTTTGAAGAGGCAAAGCAGATCTACGAGGCGATCATGGAGCGTTTCCCAGAGGATGATGTGGCGTTGCAAGCTGCGACACGGGTGGTTGCTCTGACCGACCAGTTGCGCAATCGGCAGAAGGCTGATCAAGAAGCCCTCAAAACACAAGCTGCGCTGAGGGAGGCCAAGCGCGTAGCCGAGGCGGCGCGCAAGCGTGCAGAAGCGACAGAGCGTGCAGCGAAAGAAGCTGCAGAGCGGGAGCGTAAAACTCAGGATCGCATCCGCAAAGAACGCGAACGCAAGGCCAAGCGCGTAGCAACAATCAAGAGCCTGATGGCCGATCTGAATGCGAAATATGGTCTGCATTCCGGCTATCACCAGATTTCAACAACAATCAGTGGAACCGAGCGGTATTATGATATTTCCGGGAAGTTCAAAATAACGCCAACGGTGCTCTCTCCGACGACGAGCAGGGAGTTTTGTAAGGTCAAGATCGAGAGTTCGACATACCCTCGCTATTCGAAGATCACTTTGCCCAACAACAAATACTTCAACCCTGAAGAGGGCAAATCCTCGTTTATTGTCAATTTGGCTGCCGAGAACCCCGCAGGTACTTGGGGTGGTGGCAAGCACCTCTATAAGAAAGCTGGTGAGAACAAGGTCAAGTTCACGTCTTATCACAATGGAGATCAGGCTAAGATTGAATGGGTGATTCCTGTGCAAAAGCTGCAGCAAAGTGGGCACCACTACAAGAGTGGCAGCCGCGTGACCTATATGCAGCTGTTCAGTGATGGCGACCAGTTCTTTGAGGAGTTTAGCAAGTTGGTTGGTGCGTGCTATCGCGGCCGCAATGACTGATGCCGCAGACTGGCGCGCTCAATACGTGACCAACAGCCAGGGCAAACAATGAGCATTTCATCGGTTGATCTTTTCCTTGAGGCCCTTCCACTTCCCGCATTGGCAATTGGGGAAGATGCAGACATCGAAGCGGCCAACGCATTGGCGCGTAAGCTTCTAGGGGAGCAGATACTTCGACGCCCATACGTTGCGGCTCTGCGTCATCCCGCACTGGTGAGCGCGATTGAAAAGTGCCGCTCGCTTCGCACGAAACAGACCGAGATGTATGCGACGACAGTCGGCAACAGGGATGTCGCTTTTGACGTGCACATTGCCCCCGCCGAGAAGCGCTTGGTGCTCACTTTTGTCGACAGGTCCGACGCTCAGGACCTTGACCAGTTTCGACGCGACTTTGTTGCGAACGTGAGCCATGAGCTGCGCACGCCGCTGGGCTCAATTATTGGGTTTATCGAAACCCTGCGTGGCTCCGCCAAGAATGACGCCGCAGCACAGAGCCGCTTCTTGGGGGTTATGGCAAGCGAGGCGCAGCGTATGTCACGGCTTGTCGATGATCTGTTGTCGCTCAGCCGTGTCGAAGAAACTGCGCGCAAGCGGCCGACAACGATTGTTAAGCTCGCGGAGATAACGGCTCAGGCAATTGCTGAGTTGCAGCCAGTTGTGGAAGCCGCAAAAGCCACTGTTGTGTTTGAAGACGAAAGCCAAGGGTGCGAAGTTTTGGCTGATGCGGGACAGCTGCGCCAAGTCATCGGAAACCTGGTTGAGAACGCCCTACGTTATGGCGCACCACGGGACACGATTGCGATTTCTGTCTCGGCCCCGAGTTATGAAACAAGGTTGCGTCAGGTGGGTGTCCGGCTTTCCGTGCGAGACAACGGAGAAGGCGTTGCCGCGCATCACTTGCCACGGCTAACTGAGCGGTTCTACAGGGTGGAGTCTCACCGATCTCGAGAGGTTGGGGGCACGGGGCTTGGCCTTGCTATTGTCAAACACATTGTTCAAAGGCACCGAGGGCATTTGCTTGTCGAAAGCACGCTAGGAGAAGGCAGTAAGTTCACGGTTATTTTGCCAATTTTGAGCGAAAACGAACAACTGTCATAAAACTCTTACAAAACTGTCACAAAAGTGAATCAGACCACTGGCAGAAGCGTCAGTAACGGCTAGCTCATTCGCAGTTAGTCGATGATTGACAGACAGGAGCTAACAGATGTCTTTCCAGAAAACGACGGTGAGCGCGCTCGCCATTTCGCTGATTTCGACAGCCGCAATTGCGCGCGACAATGTGCAAGTTGCGGGCTCTTCTACCGTGCTGCCTTACGCAGCGATTGTCGCTGAGGCCTTTGGCGAGAACTTTGATTTCCCCACGCCGGTAATTGAATCCGGCGGGTCTTCTGCTGGCCTTAAGCGTTTTTGTGAAGGCGTAGGCGAGAAGACAATCGACATCGCGAACGCCTCACGCGCGATCAAAGAGAAAGAGATCAAAAAATGCGCCGAAGCAGGTGTTACGAACATCATCGAAGTGCGCATCGGCTATGATGGTATCGTGTTTGCCTCTGACATCAACGGCAACGGTTTCACGTTCACGCCACAAGACTGGTATCTCGCTCTTGCTGCCGAATTGCCAAAAGACGGTGCAATGGTCGTAAATCAAAATACGAGCTGGGCCAGCGTCAACACGGCTTTCGCAGATCAGCCGATTAGCGCCTTTATTCCGGGCACAAAGCACGGAACACGTGAAGTGTTTGAAGAAAAAGTGATCCTCGAAGGTTGCGAGGCCTCAGGTGCTATGGCGCAGATCCTTGAGATCAACGGCGGTGACCATGATGCAGCCGAAAGCACGTGCATGGCGATCCGAACTGATGGACGGTCTGTCGATATCGACGGTGACTACACAGAGACACTGGCGCGCATTCAGGCCGATGCAAACGGGATCGGCGTGTTCGGCTTGGCGTTCTACGAAAACAACACTGATAAGCTGCAAGTGGCAACAATGTCAGGTGTTGTGCCGACAACAGAGAGCATCGCGGCAGGTGACTACCCGGTGTCACGCCCGCTCTATTTTTACATCAAGGCTGACCACATCGGTGTTGTTCCTGGCGTGAAAGAATTCGCCGAGTTCTTTGTATCAGACGACATGGCTGGGCCCGATGGTCCGCTGGCAGAATACGGCCTCGTCTCTGATCCGGCTTTGGCCGAGGTGCAAGGTGCTGTCATGAATGAAGTCTTGATGGGGAAGTAACCCACCAGTTTACAACGCGCGAGGGGGAGGCCACTTCCCCTCGCTAAATGACTAACAAGGTTTTGGTAATGTCGCTTTCAATGTCCGTGCTACTTGCAATCATAGTGAGCTTGGCGGCTTATTTTGTCGCGCCGCGCTATGTGTTGGGCCTTGTCGATGGCGACAGGCGCAAACTTGCTTCCTTGCCAAAACAGTTCGGTTTGAGTGCGGCGCTTACGGTGTTGCTTCCGGCTCTGGCAGTCGCTGGCGTTGGTAGCGTCATCGGGATGTTCGGCATTGGGCTGCCCTATGTTGTGATTGCAGTTGCTATGCTCGCATTGCTGTATTCGATCGTGCAAAGCCGCCCGGATTTCATCGCGCGAAACCGTGCTGAAAGATTGATCGGGTTTGTGTTGATCGCGGCTTCGGGTGTCGCAATTCTAACAACTATTGGTATCGTTTTTTCGATGCTGTTTGAGGCGTCAAACTTCTTTCGAGATTACCACTGGAGTGACTTCTTTTTCTCGACAGAGTGGTCGCCAAACTTCAGAGGAAACAGCGCGCTTGGAATAATCCCGCTGCTCTGGGGAACGCTTTACATCAGCTTTATCGCTCTGGTGTTCGCGGTTCCTATCGGTTTGTTTGCGGCGATCTATCTATCAGAATACGCAAGCCCGCGCATGCGCTCGGTTGCCAAGCCCGCCATTGAGATTCTCGCTGGGATCCCGACGATTGTGTACGGGCTATTTGCCTTGATCACTGTCGGGCCATTCCTGCGTGACTACTTCGCCTCCCCGATGGGGCTCGGAGATAGTGCGTCGTCAGTCATGACGGCAGGCCTTGTGATGGGGGTGATGCTGATCCCATTTGTCAGCTCACTGTCGGACGACATCATCAACGCCGTGCCGCAGGCAATGCGGGATGGATCGTTTGGCTTGGGAGCGACCAAGTCTGAAACGATCCGCCAAGTTGTTATCCCCGCAGCATTGCCCGGGATCGTCGGGGCAGTCTTGCTGGCGGCGTCGCGCGCTATCGGAGAGACGATGATCGTGGTGCTCGGAGCAGGCGCTGCGGCGCGCCTTTCCCTCAACCCATTTGAAGCGATGACGACGGTGACTGTGAAGATCGTTAGCCAGTTGACTGGCGATACCGATTTTGCATCGCCGGAAACACTTGTCGCCTTTGCACTTGGCCTGACGCTATTTTTCATCACGCTTTCACTTAACGTCATAGCGCTTGTGATCGTGCGCAAATATCGGGAGCAATACGAATGAGTGATGCACCAAAATCGCTGCTCGCTGTTGATGTGCGCACAAAAAAACGCAATGCAGCCGAGGCTCGGTTCAAGGCCTATGGCTTGGGCGCGATCATTGTAGCGGTACTTGCTCTCGCGATCCTGATCACCTCGGTCTTCGGAACCGGGCTGAGCGCTTTTCGGCAAACCTTTATCACCATCGAAGTGCCTCTGCCTGAAGCCAAGCTCGACAAGTCGGGTGTCCGCGATTTGAGCGTCATGAAGAAGGTAACGACGATCGGTTACAAGCCGCTTCTGCGAAATGGCCTCCTTGCAGCGATAGACGAAGCCGGAATCACGACAGATTTGTCGAAGAAAGATATTGCCAAGCTGATCTCAAAAGAAGCTCCGGCGACGGTTCGTAACTTTGTGCTGGCCAACCCTGATGCGATTGGCGGTAGCATGGTTTTTGATTTGTTGGCTAATGGGCGGATTGACGGGTTCTTCAAAGACCGCGTCACGATGGAGAGTGCAGCCCTTGATGACAACACGTCACCCGAAGCGCTAAAACTAGCGCGCGACCTGAAAGAAGCAGGGATCATCCAGACCAAGCTTAATTGGGGTTTTCTGTTCGCGCCTGATGCGTCTGACCAACGGCCTGAAGCCGCAGGGCTTGGCGTTGCGATCCTTGGGTCACTTTACATGATGATTGTCGTTTTGGTGTTGGCCTTGCCTATTGGCGTGGCGGCGTCTGTTTACCTTGAAGAGTTCGCGCCGAGAAATCGACTGACCGATATCATCGAGGTGAATATCTCCAACCTCGCGGCAGTGCCTTCGATTGTTTATGGCATCCTTGGGTTGGCGATCTTTATCAACTTCATGGAGTTCAATCAGTCCTCACCGCTTGTTGGCGGCTTGGTGCTGGCGCTCATGACACTGCCGACGATTATTATCTCGACGCGGGCTTCCTTGAAGTCAGTCCCGCCCTCAATCCGTGATGCTGCGCTGGGTATTGGAGCGTCTAAGATGCAGTCGGTATTTCACCATGTTTTGCCCTTGGCAGCGCCTGGTATTTTGACTGGTACGATCATTGGGCTTGCCCAAGCACTGGGTGAAACCGCGCCACTGCTTCTGATAGGCATGGTGGCTTTTGTGCGGGAGTACCCAGCGGCCTACACGCCCGATGCCGGGTTGTTTGGCGAAGCGTCGACAGCGCTACCCGTGCAGATTTTTAACTGGACGCAACGCGCTGATCCTGGGTTCGTCGAGCGCGCCTCTGGGGCAATTATCGTGTTGTTGGTGTTCCTTCTGGTGATGAACACAATCGCGATCATCTTGCGCCGCAAGTTTGAACGCAGGTGGTAGAGAGATGAATATGCGAGATACAGCACAAACGAATGATGAAATAAGTATAGAAACGGGCGCAGAGATGCACATGGATGAGACTAGTAAAATCAGTGCCAAGGACGTGCAGGTTCACTATGGAGATAACCACGCTATCAAGGATGTTAGCGTGGAGATCGCTGATAAGGCAGTGACCGCGTTTATCGGGCCATCGGGCTGCGGCAAGTCAACATTTTTGCGCTGCCTTAACCGGATGAATGATACGATCGACATTTGTCGCGTTGCTGGCGAAATCAAGATCGACGATGAAGACATCTATGACAAGCGTGTAGACCCTGTGCAACTGCGCGCCAAAGTTGGAATGGTGTTTCAAAAACCCAACCCATTCCCAAAGTCGATCTATGACAATGTGGCCTACGGCCCGCGCATCCATGGGCTGGCCAACAACAAAGCCGAGCTCGACGGCATTGTCGAACGTGCCCTGAGGCGTGGCGCCATTTGGGAAGAAGTCAAAGACCGACTAGACGCTTCGGGAACAGGGCTTTCTGGCGGGCAGCAGCAGCGCTTGTGCATAGCTCGTGCGATAGCAACGGAACCACAGGTTCTACTGATGGATGAGCCCTGTTCGGCCTTGGACCCGATCGCGACGGCACAAGTGGAAGAACTGATTGATGAGTTGCGTAAAAGCTACTGCGTTGTCATTGTTACCCACTCAATGCAACAAGCCGCGCGCGTGAGCCAGCAGACAGCATTTTTTCACCTCGGCAACCTCGTTGAATTCGGGGAGACCGATAAAATTTTTACCAACCCAGAAGACCCTCGCACCGAGAGTTATATCTCCGGCCGGATTGGGTAAGGAGAAGCCGCTATGAACGAGCATATTTCATCTGCCTATGACCGTGACCTTGAGGGTCTGAGTGCGCTGATCATGAAGATGGGAGGCCTAGTGGAGGAGGCCATTCTAGACGCCGCGAAGTCGTTTGAAACCCAGGACATAGAACTGGCGGAGGCGGTGCGCTCTAAGGATAAGGTTATCGACGCCCTTGAGCTTGAGATCAACGATGTGGCGGCGAGAATTATCGCGCTGCGCGCACCCGTTTCCAAGGACCTGCGGGTGGTGCTGACAGTTCTTCGCCTCGCGGCAAGTCTTGAGCGGGTCGGAGATTACGCCAAAAACATCGCCAAGCGCACTTCTGCTCTGATTGACCTACCGACCCATAAGAGCGCACATTCTTCCCTGCGGCGCATGTCGCGTGAGGTGCAGCTGATGCTGAAAGATGTGTTGGATGCCTACATGCGTGGCGATGCAGAAATCGCGGAAGATGTACGCCAGCGTGATCAGGAAGTGGACCAAATGTATAACGCATTGTTCCGTGAGTTTCTCACATTCATGATGGAAGATCCGCGCCAGATTACCGCCTGTATGCACCTCCATTTCATGGCGAAGAACATTGAGCGCATGGGCGATCTGACCACCAATATGGCTGAGCAGGTGATTTACCTTGTGACAGGCGAGATGCCCGAGGAAGCGCGCCCCAAATCTGATAGCACGGCCTATCTGAGCGCGTTGGACTAAGCCCGTGACCACGCTGCAGCCGCATATTCTTATTGTAGAGGATGACTCCGCACAACGAGAGGTTTTGAGTTATAATATCGAAGCAGAGGGCTTCCGCGTGACCCTCGCAGTGGATGGTGAACAGGGGCTGTTATGTGTCGCCGAAGACCTGCCAGATGTTATCGTGCTCGATTGGATGATGCCCAAACTGTCGGGTATCGAAGTATGTCGCCAGCTCAAGGCTAAGGCCGACACACGGCAAATTCCGGTGATCATGCTCTCGGCGAGATCAGAAGAGTTTGACAAGGTGCGTGGCCTTGAGACAGGCGCGGACGACTATGTTGTCAAACCGTATTCAGTTGCGGAACTTATGGCGCGCATTCGCAACCAGCTGCGGCGCGTTCGTCCCGTGAGTGTCGGCGCAACTCTGGAATTTGAAGACATCGTGTTGGACGCAGAAACTCACCGGGTCATGCGCGCGGGTGACGAGATCAAGCTAGGTCCTACGGAGTTTCGCCTGCTGAGCACTTTCATCGAAAAGCCAGGGCGTGTCTTGTCGCGCGAGCAATTGCTCGACAGGGTATGGGGGCGCGACATCTATGTTGATAGCAGAACAGTTGATGTCCACGTTGGCCGATTGCGTAAAGCCCTGACCCGTTTTGGCGGGAACGATCCAATAAGAACAGTGCGCGGCACTGGATACGCTTTAAGATAAGCTCTCTTGGGTTAAGTTTGGCAGTAGGCCTGAAATAGATGTGTCTCTCGAACTGCCCAAACGGATCATCAATGATGCAATTGGCGGCTCTCAGGCTTTTGCCGAGGCCCAATTGACGGGGTGAATGGTGCGTCCACGCAGAACGCTCGGGTTAGCTATTTGGTAAGTCAGAACCGCAATCCGAACCAGACAACGCAGGTGCAATCGCTTGTCCTCGCCGCCGGCGCGGCTGGATATCAGGCCCCCCAGTATCTGGTGCAAGAAGCACAGGCGCAATTTGCAACTGCCAACAACAACGGCCGCTTTTGGAGCGCAGCCAGCTCAGCAGCAGGGCGGGTTTGTGCAACAACAACTTGCTCCGGTCTTTGCAACGCCTGTGCAAGCACCGCAAGGCCAGCAACAAGTCTCCCCGACAACACCTCTTTTTGGTGCCGCGCCGCAAGTGCAGCAACCACAACAGCAGCAATAGTGGTTTAGTTGTGACTGATACTTGCGCAGTTCAAGCATATCTAGATGGGCATGATCGCCGCGATCTGCTTGACCTGCCGAGCGAGACCAGTCACCAAATGCAGTGAACACCTTCTCAATTGGGCAAGGTGTCTAACCGGAGGGATAAAGACATGCTGAACGGTGTGCGCATCATTGAAATCGAAGGTCTCGGCCCGGCACCATTTTCAGCTATGCATTTGGCCGATCTTGGAGCTGACGTTATTGTTGTTCACCGAAAGGGTGGCAACAGGACGCCAGGAATGCCAGGGCTTCCGATCATCGACCGCGGGAAGCGATCAATTGAGCTTGACCTAAAAGACGCTGATGACGTTGCAGCGCTCAAAGCACTTTTGCGAACAGCAGATGGCCTGATCGAAGGGTTCCGCCCCGGAGTTATGGAGAAACTGGGACTAGGGCCAAAAGACTGCCACGCGCTTAACCCTGTGCTGGTTTACGGACGCATGACAGGTTGGGGACAAGAGGGGGCGATGTCCAAGATGGCGGGTCACGATATGAACTATACTGGCCTATCAGGCGCATCATGGTTTGCATCATTGCCCGGCCAGCCGCCTGTTGCGCCCGCAACATTGGTGGGCGACATAGGAGGTGGCGCACTATATCTGACAGTGGGCATGCTTGCGGGTTTTCTAAATGCCCGAGCGACCGGCAAAGGAACCGTCGTAGACGCTGCGATTGTCGATGGCTCCGCACATATGATGAACCTGTTGATGACGTTGCGACAAACTGGTTCGCAAAGTTCTGATCGCGGACAAAGTATGCTGGATGGCCCCCATTGGAGCAGGACATATGCATGTGCCGATGGTGGCTTCATAAGCGTGCAACCGGTAGAGCCAAAATTCTACGCAGTTTTTCTGGAGCGGCTCGGATTGACGGATGATCCTGATTTCACAGGGCAATATGACATGGACAGCTGGCCAAAAGCCACACAGCGCTTGGCTGACTTGTTTGCCTCAGAGCCTCGTGGCCATTGGGCGGTGTTGTTTGAAGGCACAGACGCCTGCGCGGGCCCTGTGCTGAGCCCTG
The DNA here is from genome assembly GCA_016744435.1 of Lentibacter sp. Classification (GTDB taxonomy): domain Bacteria; phylum Pseudomonadota; class Alphaproteobacteria; order Rhodobacterales; family Rhodobacteraceae; genus Lentibacter. The sequence goes on from JADGEJ010000026.1 coordinate 47,237, forward strand.
ATGAAGCTGCCTTGCATTCTCTGAACAAGGAGCGTGATATCTGGAACAATGATGAAAGCCTGCAAGCGGCCCCAGCGCCCCGTTTTAACGGGTCTGCCGCCATACCCGGCGTGCCTCCTGCAAGGGGGCAACATTCTGATGAGATACGCGCCGAACTTGCCTTGTCGCCAGATGCTCGCCAGAAAGCGATGTAGTGCTTGTTTTTGGGTGATTGCGAGCCTCAGTTCGCAACAGTTTGGCTACTTCAAAGAGGCCTTTAGAGAACTGGTTTAGGCAGAAAAATGCCGGAGTCTAAGCCCCGGCATTTAGGTGTTCTGATTGTGTTAGATCAGTCGATCAGCTCGGCTGACCATTTTCCATCAACGACAACGCTCTTGCTGAAGCGTCCGGCGACGTCACCGTTGGCGTCGAAGTCCTGATTGCCCGCAGCACCTTCGTAGTTGATCTCACCACCTGCAGCGAGGATCGCTTTGGCTTTTTCCCATTCGCCGGGCAGGATAACTTCTCCCGGGGCGGTGGCGATGTCGCGTAGAGCGGCGGCAATGACGCCCCGGTCTGCCGCACCGGCCTTTTCGATGGCCAAAGCAAGCATGAAGGTCGCGTCATAGCCGTTGGCGACAAACGGATCAGACGCAGGAACTTCTGCTGCATCGGCAAGAGGCTTCCATGCGCCGAATGCTGCAGTAGAATCGTCCGAGGCCGATGTGGTGAAGGTCACGTTGGTTAGGTTTTCGGCACCAAGTTGCTCGATGACTTCGCTCGACAACATACCGTCTGCACCGATAAAGGACGTGAATGCACCGGTTTCCAGTGCGTTACGCATGATAGTGATGCCGCCGGATCCGTAATACGCGAACAGTGCAAGGTTGTCTGAGGTTGCGCCAAGTGTCGCAACTTCAGAGCGGTAGGACGCCTTGTTGGGTTCGTGCGCCTCATTGGCCGTAATCTTACCGCCTGCGGCTGTGTAGGCTGCGGAAAAAGCACTGGCTAGGGCTGCGTTGTAGTCGTCGTTGGCATATGAGATTGCAAGTTCGGTCATGCCCTTGGCAATTGCGAGTTCAGCCAAAGCAACACCTTGATAGGCATCGGATGCTGCGGCGCGGAAGACGAGATCAGTGCCGTCTTCCATGTCCGTGATCGCAGGCGATGAGGCTGAAACTGATAGTGTTACAACGCCAGCAGGGATTGACACGGATTCGGCTTGAGCGATTGTGGCGCCTGAGCAGACCGGGCCAAGGATGGCCGCGACGTTGCTGACATTGATCAGCTTTGTTACGGCATCGACCGCTGCTGTCGGGTCACAAGCCGAGTCAGCACGAATGATGTTGTAAGCTTCGCCACCAGCGAACATACCGCCTTGAGCGTTGATGTGTTTCGCAGCCAGATCGACAGCCGCTGCGATTGGCGCGACCAAATCAGGGATCGGGCCAGTCATTGCCATCGGGTTGCCGACGTTTACATCTGCCATCGCTGAAGTTGCGATCATCGCAAGGGCCGTGTTGGCCAAAAGTAGGTTTCTCATTTTCATACTCCCAGTTTCCGCTGTCTATTTCTTAACCTGAGGTGATGCGGGTCGCACCTCGGGTAGTATCCCGCCGGGAAACTTCTGCAAAATAACCTGCATCAGAATGCCAATCAGCATCATCCGCAAGAACCCGGCGCGAGTTGTAAGGATAGTCGTGTCTAAGGATTGAAAAACATATCCGATCAGATTGATGCCGCCGCCTATCAACAGCTCGCTTGTCGACCAGAGTGTCCAGATCACGAAGGCTCCTAGGATGGCCCCCCGGTTGTTTCCAGAGCCGCCCAAGATCAGCATGACCCAAACGAGGAAAGTGACTTTTGTAGCATCAAATGTGTTTGTCGGCTCGATGAGCCTCAAGTGCTGGGCGAAGAGAGCACCAGCAAAGCCCATAATAGCGGCACCAATAACAAAGGCTTCGATCCGGCGAGCGGTGACGTTTTTTCCTGCCGCGCGGGCGGCAGGCTCGTTCTCGCGGATCGCTGTCATCATACGGCCCCAAGGGGAAACCCTTGCTCGTTCCAGCAACCGATAGATGACATAGACGCACAGCAGGATGGTCGCCGCAAAGCAGGGCTGCCACCACCAGTTTGGCAGGCCATCAAAGAACGCCTGCCAGCTTTCGGGGCTGGCGAACCAGTTCAGGGGCCAACTGCTATAAAACCGTTCTTCGGAAAAATGCTCCCAAGCGCGCGGGATCTTGTTGATGCCGCGCGGTCCGTTGGTGATATCAGCTTCGTTCTTCAAAATCAGTTTGATGATCTCAGCGATACCGATAGTCGCAATGGCCAGATAGTCGGAACGCAATCGGATACAGATAAGGCCAATGACCGCAGCGACGAGTGCCGAGAGCAACATTCCCAGCAGCATGCCGACCGGAAGTGGCAGGCCAAAGCCCCCCACATGGTAGGTGCTTTCTGCGGTAGTCAGTAAGGCATAGGTATAGGCCCCGACTGCTGCGAAACCAACGATACCGACGTTGAAGAGCCCAGCAAAGCCCCATTGTACGTTAAGTCCAAGTGCGAAGATCGCATAGATTCCGCCAACTGTGAGAAGTGACAGTAAGTAGAGAAAGTATCCCAAATAGGCTTCCATTAGAACGACCTTCCTTTGAATAGACCCTGTGGGCGCACAATCAGCATGATGACCATGATAGCAAAGGCGACGCCGGTTTTGTATCCGGGGCTAAGCAGAGGTGCATCGCCGATCCAAGGATAGGCCGAGAGCTCTTCGGCCAGGCCGATGATCAGGCCGCCAGCAACCGCGCCATAGGGTTTGCCGATCCCACCCAAAATCGCGGCGGCAAACATTGGCAGCAACATGCGGAAGCCCATTGTCGTTTCAAGAATTTGCGTGTCCATCACGAGGAAAACCCCAGCAGCCATTGCGCAGATGCCGCCAACGATCCACGTGGCGCGAATGACGTTGTCGACATTGATACCAGTAACATGGGCCAGATCAGGGCTGTCGGACACGGCGCGCATGGCCTTCCCGATGCGTGTTTTGTTCAGCAGATAGGATAGCGCAATTACGATGATGATCGTTCCAAGGAAGATGAAGATATGCTTGTTGGGCATGATAATCATGGCCCCTAGATCACCTGTGAGATCACGCAACATAGCGTTTGGTTTCGCAATGCCGGGGACGAAGGCGATCTGGTTTGGCCCCCAGATGACTTGCACTGCAGAGCGGATAATCAGCATCATGCCAAACGATGCCATAACCACTTTGATAGTCTCTTCTTTGCGGAAGGGTTTGTAGAAATACCTGTCAGTTCCTAGGAACAGCAAGATTACCAGAACCGTAGCAGGCACCATTGCGACCAGCGGATGCAGGGTAAGTCCCGCATAGCCTGCGATCGCCATGATCGTCCATGTCAGGTAGGCACCGCTCATCATGATTTCACCATGAGCGAAATTGGCAAAACGCAGAATGCCAAATGTTAGAGTGATGCCAATTGCCCCGAGAGCGTAGATACAACCCAGTACAAGGCCAGGTATGAGATAGAAGTTTACGAATTCAAATCCGAATGCGTCCCACATATTAGTGCCCCCCGCCCAAGAACATGCGCGCGATTTCAGGGTCCGCCGCGAGGCCAGCCCCCGTTCCCGTGTGCCGATTTGCTCCATCAACCAAAACATAACCGCGGTCAGAAACGCCGAGAGCCTGCTTTGCGTTTTGTTCAACAATCAAGATAGGCACGCCCGTGCTTTTGATCTTTTGAATGGTTGAGAAGATCTCGCCGCGATACTTTGGTGAAAGACCTGCTGTGGGCTCGTCCAATAACAAGATTTTCGCGTCCACCATCAAAGCCTTGGCCATGGCAACCATCTGACGTTGGCCGCCTGACAGAGACCCAGCAGCCTGATTGCGTTTCTCCGCGAGGTCCGGGAACAAATCAAACATTTCTGCCAAACGTTCGGGGATACCATCGGGCCGCGTCCATGCGCCCATCTCAAGGTTTTCCTGAACGCTGAGGTTCACGAAGACGTTGTTGGTTTGGGGCACATATGAAATGCCTTTCTCGATCACTTTTTGAGCTGGCGTGTCGGTGATGTCTTCACCGTTCAAAACGACCGTGCCCTCAGCAATGTTGAGCAGGCCTAAAACGGACTTCATGGCCGTTGATTTACCGGCGCCATTCGGCCCGATAATTGCGACAATCTCGTTTGGGTTCACATAGAGAGACAGGTCATGCAAAATCTCGGTCTGACCATAGCCAGCCTTCAGATTATTAAGGGACAGCACAGCTTGGGTCATACGACTTCTCCGCCAAAATAGGCGTCAATCACCCGCTTATCGTTTCGTACTTCGTCCATGGTACCTTCCATCAGAACTTGCCCTTCGGCCAGCACGACGACCTTGCCACACAACCGTGCGATCATATCCATGTCGTGTTCGATGATGCAAAAGGTGTAGCCACGCTCTTCGTTCAATTGTTCGATCATTTCGGCGACTTTGCGCATTAAAGTGGGATTCACCCCGGCGCCGGGTTCGTCCAGCAGAACGACTTTGGAATCGTTCATCATGGTACGCCCGATTTCCAACAGCTTCTTCTGACCGCCAGACAGGTTGCCTGCCAGTTCATCAGCGACATGCGTCAGGCCCAAAAACTCCAAAGTTTCGCGGGCCAGTTCATGCACTTCGGCCTCACGTTTGCGCACCTTGCCCGCTGCAAACCAGCTAGACCATATGTTTTCACCTGTTTGAGTGGGGGCGGCGACCGCGAGATTTTCAAGCGAGGTCATGCGCGCATACTCATGTGACAGTTGAAACGTGCGCATCAATCCTTTGTGGTACAATACGTCGGTGCGCTGACCAGTGATGTCTTCGCCCAACAGGTTGATGGCACCCGTTGTTGGCGGGAGCTCTCCTGCGATCATGTTGAATGTTGTGGTCTTACCTGCGCCGTTTGGCCCGATCAGCCCGACGATGGCTCCGGCCTCGACCTCAAAGTCCACACCGCGAACGGCCTGCAGGCCGCCAAAGTTCTTGGACAGTCCAGACACGCTGAGCACTATTTCACTGACCGCCAAATCACGTCTCCCTTAGTCGTCTGCCTGTCGAATGCCTCCTGTTGGCCGGATAAACCAATCGCGTTCATTCTGACACCGACTAAAGAGACATAAAAATTTGGTCTCCACAAGCGTATCTGTCCACAAAAAGAGCAGCTTTGAAGTTGTCCTTGCTTTTGCGGCAGGTCTGCGGCGGGCCCAAACTGTAGCGGGTTTAGATTTAGTGCTGATTTCAGGCGTTCTTTACCAACCACTATGCATCGTATTCGATAAAGGACGACGATTGGCATTTCGCATCGTGAGCAAGCAGAGCCGGGCTCCTTAGTTATTTTTAAGAGATGATAAAAGGAAGATTTAAGGTGTTGTGTGTTCAGTCTCAGTCTCAGTCTCAGTCTCAGTCTCAGTCTCAGTCTCGGGAGCCTGAAACCAAGTTTCAAATACCCCTTATGGAAAGACCCTTGGTCAACCAAGAGCCATTCAGCCAAAGTGCAAAATGGGTGTCCATCAGTCCAAGAACGCCTTTTCAACCACGTAGGTTTTCGGGTCTGAGTTGGCGCCTTCTTCAAGGCCGTACTCTTCGAGCATGTCTTTGAGCTCGAGGTTGAAGGCGAGG
>JADGEJ010000056.1 GCA_016744435.1 Lentibacter sp.
TTCTGACAGCCAGACAACCGGGCCACCGCGGTTAAGCGTCAGCATCAGAAGGTTGTCTGAATAGGTTGAGTGGATGCCCCACTTTTGGTGTGGCGTGATGAAGTTGAGCACAAGGTTGTCACCGTCGTCCTGCACATCCTTGGTGATCGTCTTCAGATCAACAGGAGGGCGGTAGGAGCAGAAGCCTTCCCCAAACGCACGCATCCAGAGATGGTCTTGGTAGAGCTGCTGGCGGCCCGTCAGGGTGCGCCACGGGATCAGCTCGTGCACGTTGGTATAGCCCGCATTGTAGCAAACTTCCTCGCTCTCGATGCCCGACCATGTTGGCGAGCTGATGATCTTGCGCGGTTGTGCGGCAATATCGCGGAAGCGGATCTTGGTGTGCTCGGCGCCCTCGGCCAAGTGGCGGTGCTCGCGGCCTGTCGCCTTGCTAAGCTCGTCCCAAGCCTTCACGGCAACTTCGCCGTTGGTCTCGGGTGCGAGCATCAGGATCATCTCGGCAGCGTCGATGTCGGTGACGATTTTTGCGCAGCCTTTGGCGGGGCCTTCTGCCCATTCGCCGTTGAGGTCGCGCAGGTGCTGCACTTCGATGTTGGTGTTCCAGTTGATGCCTTTGCCGCCGTTGCCGAGTTTGTCGAGCATCGGGCCGACAGCCACGAAACGGTCGTAGATCGCGGTGTAGTCACGCTCGACTTCAACATAGTTTGGCGCGGTTTTACCGGGGATCAGCTCGCATTCGTCTTTCTTCCAGTCGCGCACTTCGTCTTGTGCGATCTCGGCTGGCGTGTCGTGCAGGATGGGCAGTTGCACAACGTCGGTTTCAACACCCAAAATCTCTGGCGCAACCTCTTGGAACTTCTTGGCAATCGCCTTGAAAATCTCCCAGTCCGACTTGCTTTCATAGGCCGGATCAACGGCCGCCTGAAGCGGGTGGATGAAGGGGTGCATGTCTGATGTGTTGAGGTCGTTCTTCTCATACCAGCTGGCCGTTGGCAGAACGATATCCGAGTAAACACACGTGGTGCTCATGCGGAAGTCGATCGTGACCAGCAAGTCGAGTTTGCCCTTGGGCGCGTCGTCGTGCCACTTGGCTTCGGTCGGCATTTGAGCGCCGTCTTCGCCAAGGTCTTTGCCCATAACGCCGTGGTCTGTCCCCAAAAGGTGCTTGAGGAAATACTCATGGCCCTTGCCCGACGAGCCGAGCAGGTTTGAGCGCCACACAAACAGGTTACGCGGCCAGTTTTCCGGCGCGTCAGGGTCTTCACACGACATCTCAAGCGAGCCGTCTTTGAGCGACTTGGCGATGTAGTCTTTGGTGTCCATCTTCGCCTTGGCGGCGGCTTTGGTCACTTGCAGCGGGTTGGTCTTGAGCTGCGGTGCAGACGGCAGCCAGCCCATGCGCTCGGCACGAATGTTGTAGTCAATCAGGTTGACATTCCAGTCGCCCTTGGGCGCGGTTGGCGAGAGGATCTCGTCAGCGCTCAAAGTCTCGTAGCGCCACTGGTCGGTGTGGGCATACCACGCCGATGTCGAGTTCATGTGCCGTGGTGGGCGTGACCAATCAAGCGCAAACGCGAGTGGCTGCCAACCCGTCTGAGGCCGCAGTTTTTCCTGGCCAACATAGTGGCTCCAGCCGCCGCCTTCCTGGCCAACACAACCGCACATCACCAGCATGTTGATGATGCCGCGGTAGTTCATATCCATGTGATACCAGTGGTTCAGGCCAGCGCCGAGGATGACCATCGACTTGCCCTGCGTCTTTTCAGCGTTGCTTGCAAACTCACGCGCAACAGCGGTGATTTTGTCAGCAGGCACGCCTGTCATACGCTCGGCCCATGCGGGCGTGTATGGCTTGTCTTCCGCAAAGTCCGTCGCAACCCAGTCGCCGCCCAAGCCACGGTCAAGGCCGTAGTTGGCGCAGAACAGGTCAAACACAGTCGCGACAAGCGCTTCGCCGTCGGCTGTTTTAACTTTCTTCACCGGAATGTTGTGGGTCATCACTTCGGGGAAGTCACACTGTGCAAAGTGCTCGGTTGACTGGCCGCCGAAGTAGGGGAAATCAACGCCGACAACATCGTCGTGGTTCTCTTCCAAGATCAGCGATGACAGCAGATCTGTGTCTTTCTTGTTGGCGCGCTCTTCGAGGTTCCATTCGCCGTCTTCGCCCCAACGGTAGCCGACTGAGCCGTTTGGCGACACGAGGCCTGCCTTGGCGTCCATCGCGACAGTCTTCCACTCGGGGTTGTTCTTCTCGCCGAGTTTGTTGGCAAGGTCGTCAGCGCGCAAGAAGCGGCCCGGCACATAGCGGCCATCTTTCTCTTCAAGCTTCACCAGCATCGGGAAGTCTGAGTATTTGCGCGTGTAGTCTTCAAAGTACTCGGCCTGACGGTCAAGGTGATACTCGCGCAAGATGACGTGGCCCATGGCCATCGCGACGGCGGCGTCTGTGCCTTGCTTTGGTGCAAGCCAGACATCGCCAAATTTGGCAGCTTCCGAGTAGTCGGGGCAGATCACGGCTGACTTGGTGCCACGGTAGCGTGCTTCGGTGTAGAAGTGCGCGTCGGGCGTGCGTGTCTGTGGCACGTTTGAGCCCCAGAGTAGAAGGTAGCCGGCGTTGTACCAGTCGGCTGATTCAGGCACGTCTGTCTGCTCGCCCCATGTCATTGGTGACGCTGGCGGCAAGTCGCAATACCAGTCGTAGAACGACATCACAGTGCCGCCCATCAGGCTCAGGTAGCGCGAGCCAGCGGCGTAGCTGACCATCGACATCGCAGGGATCGGCGAGAAGCCAAACACGCGGTCGGGGCCGTATGTTTTGGTGGTGTAGGCGTTGGCGGCCGCGATGATCTCTGTGGATTCATCCCAGCTTGCGCGCACAAAGCCGCCTTTGCCGCGGCTCTCAACGTAGTTGGCCCTCAAAACCGGGTCGTTCTGAAGCTTGGTCCAAGCTTCAATCGGGCTTAGGGTTTCGCGCATCGAGCGCCACACCTTAAGCAGTTTGCCGCGAATGAGCGGGTTCTTCACTCGGTTCGCAGAATAAAGATACCAGCTATAGCTTGCACCACGGGCACAGCCGCGCGGCTCATGGTTGGGGATGCCTGCGCGGGTGCGCGGGTAGTCTGTTTGCTGGGTTTCCCAAGTCACGATGCCGGACTTGACGTAGATCTTCCAGCTGCATGAGCCAGTGCAGTTTACCCCATGCGTTGAACGCACGATTTTGTCGTGCCGCCAGCGCTTGCGATAGGTGTCTTCCCAATCGCGGTTTTCGCGGGTCACTTGGCCGTGGCCGTCAGAAAACTGTTCGATTTCTTTTGACGCCAAGAAGTTTAGTCTGTCGAGCAGGTGGCTCATGTCATTCTCCTAAGTTAGCGGAGCCGCCCCAACGCATGGCCGGGGCGGCGAATGCATTGGCTTATGGGTTTTTCACGTAGGCGTTTGGACGCAGGTAGAACCAATAGTTGATCACGATGCAGACCGTGTAGAACACTGCGAAGCCGTAGAGGGCATACTCGGGTGTTCCGGCTTTTAGCTGTTCACCAAACACTTTGGGGATGATGAATGCGCCGTAAGCGGCCACGGCAGCTGTCCAACCAAGGGCAGGGCCAGCCTGCTCTTTGTCAAACACCATCGCAATTGTGCGGAAGGTTGAGCCGTTGCCGATACCGGTTGCTGCGAAAAGGATCAGGAAGAGCGCCATGAACGGGAAGAAGAAGTCTTGTGGCGTCGCTGAAACGTAGGCCTTCTGGATGAAGTACGCCACGCCGATAGCCGATGCGACCATCACGATAGAGACATACTGGGTCACTTTAGCGCCACCGAGTTTGTCAGCGATCATGCCGCCAATCGGGCGGATAAGCGCGCCGATAAACGGCCCCATCCAAGCAAACATCAGGGCTGATGGGCCATCCGGGTTTGGTGTGCCGTGCGTCATAACGCCGTCAACCATCAGGTGCTGGAAGCCAAAGACAACTTTGATCGTCAGGCCAAAGGCCGCTGCATAGCCGATAAACGAGCCAAACGTCATGGTGTAGATCACGGTCATCGCCCATGTGTGCTTGTTGCCAAAGATCTTGTATTGGCGTGTCAGGTTCTGCCCCACCGCACCGGGGATAAGCTTGAGCAGGAAGACTGTCAGCGCGATAACGATCGGCAGAACGATCCACTTAGAAACCATCATGCCCGAGCCACCAACTTTGGCTGGCAGCAAAAGCCAGAGGCCGAAAGCCGCTGTCACGAAGCCGATCATCAGCATGCCCGAGATTGTCGCAAACGCGCCAACCGGGTTGGGGATGTCGGGCGAGACGTGCTCGTCGCGGATGTTGTTCATGCCCCACCAGCCAAGAAGCGCGAGCGGGATGAGGAACATAAGCCAAACGAGGCCCGCGTTCTGAATGTAGGTTTCTGTGCCAGCAGGGATTTTCCCGATCAGCGTGCCTGATGTGTTTACAAGCGTGCGGCTTTCACCTCCAAACAGGCCGAATGTCATCACCAGCGGGATAAGGATCTGCATGGTGGTCACACCGAAGTTGCCGAGGCCCGCGTTCATGCCGAGTGCGTAACCCTGAATCTTCTTTGGGTAAAAGAAGCTGATGTTTGACATCGAGCTTGAGAAGTTGCCGCCGCCGATACCGCTGAGGAAGGCGAGCACCTGAAACTGCCAGAGCGGCGTGTCAGGGTTGCTAAGCGCCCAGCCTGCGCCGAGGGCCGGCAGCATAAGCAGAGCGGTGGTGAAGAAGATGGTGTTTCGCCCCCCCGCGATGCGCACAAAGAAGGTTGACGGGATGCGCAGTGTCGCACCCGTCAGGCCCGCGATGGCGCCCAGCGTGAACAAGTCTGACTTTTCAAAGCCAAAACCGAGGTTGATCATCTGAACGGTGATGATGCCCCAGTAGAGCCAGACTGCGAAACCACAGAGCAAGCTGGGGATCGATATCCACAGGTTGCGGGTGGCGATGGCCTTGCCGGTTGACTGCCAGTAGCTGTCATCCTCGACATTCCAGTTTCTTAGGTCTTGTCCCACGATTATCTCCTCATGTGAGATGAGGGCAGGCCGTTGTCCGGCCTGCCGATTTGGTTTTAAACTTTGTTTTCGTGTGTGCGGTTGTAGTCTTCGACAACCTGCGCTGAGTGCGCGAGTGCAGCGGCGGCCTCGTCAGCCTTGGCTTGCAGAATGTCCATCTGAGCCTTCTCAAACAGCGCTGCTTCTTCGGCCTCTTTCTCAGGAGGGAAGCGGATGAAGAGTGCGAGGAACGCAACGCCAGTTACGATCATCCCGATAAGGAAGTAGGCTTCGTCCCAGCGGCTGTTGTAAGCCTCTGACTTCAAGAGGAAGCCCCCCAGAACCGCACCGGCGTTACCGCCCGCACCAACCACACCAGCAACCGCGCCAAGCGCTTTTTTGTTGATGAAAGGAACAACAGAGTAAGTCGCGCCTTCTGACATCTGAGTGCACAGCGAGAAGATGATCAGCGTTGGAATGGCCAGCACAAGGATCGGCATTTGGCTAAACAACATCAGCGCAAGGCCTTCAGCCAATAGCACGATGAACAACCAAGTTGCGCGGCCTCTCAGGCCCCAAAGCGATGCGAAGTTGTCGCCAAAGATGCCGCCCAGTGTTCTGGCGAAAATGTTCATCAGGCCGAACAGTGATGCGATGAGGCCCGCGGTAACGGCGGCTTCAGCCAGTGGCATGTCTTTGAAGTAACCAAAGTAGTCAACGAAGTAGAGCGCGATAGAGCCGTTAACCAACAGCTCGATGCCAAAGCATGCGCCGTAGATCACAAACAACACCCAGACGCGGTAGTCTGCCATGGCGGCAAAATAAGCTCCGGTCACTTTTTCCTTGGCTTCAAACTTGCCTTGCGCCCGCAGCTCAGAAAAGTTCCCGTCTGGCGCGTCTTGCGTCAGGAAGTAGTAAGCGATCCCGATTGCAAAGGTGACCAAGCCAACAACGATCATCGCAGCGCGCCATGCGGCGGCGTCAGTGAAGCCGAAGCCAACAATGAAACCGGTGAAGATCAGCGGCATAACGATCTGCGTAACACCACCGCCAAGGTTGCCCCAGCCAGCCGATGTTGCGTTGGCCGTCCCCACGACGTTTGGCGCAAACATAACTGAGGTATGATACTGTGTAATCACGAACGAGGCCCCGATCACGCCGATGGCGAGACGGAACAGCAGGAAGGATGTGAAGTCATCCGCAAGGCCGATGCCCATAACTGGCAGCGAGCCAAGAATAAGCAACCATGTGTACGAAAGCCTTGGCCCGATCCGGTCACAAAGCCAGCCGATAAACAGCCGCGCAAAAATTGTCACGGCGACCGAGGCGATGATTGTCCAGCCAACTTGTGACTTGGTCAGGCCAAGCTCTTCGCGCACGATGATCATCATCGGGGCGATGCCGAACCAGGCGAAGAAACAGGCAAAGAAAGCAAACCACGTCATGTGGAATGTTCTGATCTGCACCATTCTTACGTTAAAGAAATTGCCCCAGAGACTGGTGGCCTTGTTTTGTAGCTCCATGGTTTTGCCCTTCCCAAATTTAGTGGCAGAAGCTGCCTTTGGGGGGAGCAGAACGTCATAATGACGCGCAGAATGTTGATTCAAATCAAGTCTTCCTGTCTGCACCAGCAAAATAAACGGGAACGAAAACTATGTGGTTTACACCTGTTTGAATATGAAAGTGACGGAGCGGCAAGGCCCACTTATCCGGTTGACATCTGTGGCAAAATGGCTTGATAAATATCAAGCATCAATAAAGCGAGCTATGCACATTGCCTGATTCCTACAAATCCGATATCCGCTCGCTGCCGATCTTCCAGCACATGGCTGACGATAATTTCGATGCCATCATGCGTGGCGGATATGTGCAAAATTTCCCACCACAGGTTGAGCTGATCACAGAAGGCGAAACGGCTGACTTCATGCATGTGGTCATCTCCGGGTCGGTTGAACTCTTCGCCACGTGGAATGGGCGCGAGACGACCATGTCAGTTGTGCGCCCGATCTCGACGTTTATTCTGGCCGCCACGATCAAAGATGCGCATTATCTGATGTCGGCTCGCACGCTTGAAAAGAGCCGGGTGATTTTGCTGCCATCCTCAGACGTGCGCGCGGTGTTTGACCGCGATCATGACTTTGCCCGCGCCGTTGTAACGGAGCTGGCGCAATGCTACCGCGCGGTTGTGAAAAACTCCAAAGACCTCAAGCTGCGCACCTCGCTTGAGCGGTTGGCCAACTACCTGTTGCGTCTGCAAAGGCGAATGAATGGGGCGGAAAAAATGGAGTTAACGATCGAAAAGCGCAAATTGGCCTCGCAGCTTGGAATGACACCTGAAAACCTGTCGCGCGCGATAAAAGCTCTCAGGCCCTACGGCGTCACGATCGAAGGAACATCAGTACAAATTACAAAGCAGGACGATCTCGTCCAGCTTGCTAAACCTACCCCACTGATTGACGATCCAACTTTTTGAAGGCCGCGTCGCGTTAGAGATAGGATCAGTTCAACTGTGTTCTTTCGCACAAACGCGCTTTCACTGTCTGCGTTTCGCCGGATGCCTGCTGAAAGAGCTTAGCAGTGCGGCAACGTTACCTCGCGAAGCTGCGGTAACGCATGCCGTGGCGAAGCTCTGCTTTCAGCCGGTTGCTGCCACCTGTGCAAATTGCAGCATCTGAACTCTGGGGCTCGAAGCTGCCGTTTGCTGCAATGCCGCCGAGTTCCTTTCCTCCTACCCCTCCGCGCGCCGCGTTAAGTTAATCGACGTTAACGAATTGCTGAGAAATTGTGCATACAGGTGTCATACACATTGCTGCATAGGGTGCTGCATAGGGTGCGCATAGTGTAGGCACTCGGCTCACTTGTGCCTCAAAATGCGTTAACCACAAAGTTCGTTGGGGTTAAGCCGCCTTAGTGACTATGTGCTAATATGATGTTCTGAAACGAAAATACAGCCCCCAAGCTGCCCTTTCCAGCGCGGCCACACGAGCCAACAAAGGTGTGAGCCTGACCCGCGCGCTACTGCAAATTGGGTCAAGCTCGGTTTTTGGGGGTTTTGGCAGGGTGATGTTCACCCTTCCTTAACCTGGTTTACGAAAGCCTTAAGCGGGCGGGCTCATTCGACCACGTTGAACTCAGGGCCGTAAGGATAACCCGTGATGTTCTCGTTGCCGTCTTCCGTAATGATCAGAATATCATGCTCGCGATACCCCCCAGCCCCCGCCTGCCCTTCCGCAATCGTCAGCATCGGCTCCATGCTGATCACCATTCCCGGCTCCAAAACCGTGTCGATATCTTCGCGCAACTCAAGCCCAGCTTCGCGGCCATAGTAATGGCTGAGCACACCAAAAGAGTGGCCGTAGCCAAAGGTGCGGTGCTGCAAAAGCTGGCGCTCTTCAAAGAATTCGTTGATCTTGTGAGTGATGTCCGAACATTTAGCACCCGGCTTCAAAAGCGAAATGCCAAGCTCGTGCGCGCCAACATTAGCCTCCCAAAGCGCAAGGCTCGCGGCGTCAACTTCGCCAACAAACAGCGTCCGCTCAAGCGCCGTGTAGTAGCCTGAAATCATAGGGAAAGTGTTGAGGCTCAGGATGTCACCGCGCTCAAGCTGGCGCGCTGTCACAGGGTTGTGCGCGCCGTCGGTGTTGATGCCGGACTGGAACCAAACCCAGCTGTCGCGATACTCGGCATCGGGAAAGCGCTTGGCGATCTCCAGTTCCATGGCATCACGTCCGGCCATCGCCACATCAATCTCGCGCGCGCCTTCTTTAACGGCATCGCGGATCGCATAACCACCCACATCAGCAACAGCCGCGCCTGCGCGGATCATCACCAGCTCGTCGGCTGACTTATGCATGCGCTGGACCATCGTGGCATTCGCAATGTCGACAGATTTTGATGGCGTGAGAGAGGCCTCAAGCTTGGCCATTTGCACCATGCTGATGTGGTCGCCCTCATAGCCAACAACCTTACCAGCACCAGACACGCTCAGGATCGCGCGCCAGTAATTGTCGCGCTGCCAGTCGGTATAGGTGATGTTGTCACACCACGAGCGCCGCCAAGGCTGGCCCGCGTCGATCCCTGCTGAGATCGTCACGCATTCGCTCGGTGTCACAACCAAAGCGTAGGGCCTCCCGAAGGAGCAGTAGGTAAACCCGCTATAGTACGAGACGTTGTGCATGGACGTGAAGACAGCCGCCTCCACCCCATGCTCTGTCATAAGGACGCGCAGCTTCGCCACCCGCGCTTCATATTCACTCACCGCAAATTGCAGTTGAGCTTTTTCACCATTGTGAAAACGGTACATTTCTGGACGTGCAGTCATACTGACCCTCCTAAAAAGAAAGGTCCCGGCGTTCAGGACTGTTGGGATATATGCATCAACAGAGCGGCGCCACCGCTCCTAGCGTGTTTTCTCATTGCCCATTTCGCGCAATCTGGCAAGATATTTTCATCAAACGTGGAGACTACGTGGAGACTACAATGCCAAAGCCCGGCCCCCTCAACCTGATCACCGACGTCGCAGGCCTGCGCGTTGGCAATGCTTCCGATGCCCTGATCAAAACCGGTTCGACTGTGCTGATTGGCGACGCGCCTTTCACAACGGGTGTTCACGTCATGGGCGGCGCTCCGGGCACGCGAGAGACAGACTTGCTCGCGCCCGACAAAACCGTTGATCAGGTTGACGCTCTGGTGCTGTCTGGCGGTTCTGCCTTCGGGCTTGATGCTTCCTCAGGTGTCGCCGATGCTTTGCGCGCACAAGGGCGTGGCTTTGCCGTCGGCGATCAGCTCGTGCCTATCGTGCCCGGCGCTATCTTGTTTGATCTGATCAATGGTGGCGACAAAGATTGGGCCGAAAACCCCTACAAGCGGCTCGGTGCCGAGGCGCTCGCGAATGCCTCCGAGAGTTTCGAGCTCGGCCGCACAGGCGCTGGAACGGGCTGTACCACCGCAACGCTCATGGGCGGGCTTGGCTCAGCTTCCATCGTGCTGCCCTCTGGCCATACCGTCGGCGCGCTTGTTGCGGTTAACGCGCTCGGTTCGGCAACCATCGGCAATAGCAAACAGTTCTGGGCCGCTCCTTTTGAGGTCTCCGATGAGTTCGGCGGCGCGGGGTTGCCTGCAAGCTTCCCCGAGCCACATATGCCCCACACCAAACTCGCCGCGCACGCCAACACAACCATCGGCATCGTCGCGACAGACGCCGCCCTCACGCAAGCGCAGTGCACCCGCCTCGCAACCGCTGCGCACGACGGCTATGCACGCGCACTGGTGCCTTCGCACACGCCAATGGATGGCGATCTGATCTTTGCCGCCAGCACGGGGGTTATGCCACTCGGCACCCCCCTCGCTGACACGCTCTACCTTGGCCATGCAGCCGCGACTGTCATGGCCCGCGCCATCGCCCGCGCCGTGCATGCGGCAAAGCCGATGAAGGATGACCCTCTGCCTTGTTGGCAAACTCTCTAGGTGTATAGTCTCAGCTTGTGGTGGTCTATTGATATGTAGCCATCAGAAGGAAGCACTATGGGACAAGTTTTACACGGCAGCGCCACGACTACGCACGCGA
>JADGEJ010000027.1 GCA_016744435.1 Lentibacter sp.
CGTCGCTCAGAAGGGCTTTCACGCCAACCCTGCTGCCCCTGCTCCGACAGAGCTGTTCGCGGCCTACCCAAAGGAAACCCTGCCCAATGGTGTTGCGGTTTGCGTGCCCCGTGAGGTGAGCCAGTCCATCACCGAGATGTTTGAGTTGCGCCAGTATAGCAGCCTCAAAAACCCGTTTGAAAAGCCGCAGACTTTGCAGGCCGTGCTTGACGAACTCACGCGCACTGGCGCGGCTGATGCAGCACAGGTTTCCCAAGCGCTTAGCTTCAACCAAGTCACAGTCGCGCGCTGTTTTGTTTGGCTCCTGAAGTATGGCTACATAACGCGTCAGGCGGTATCATGACAGAAAGCTGGGTGACACAATCAGAAGCCTTCTCGCGCCTCACAGCCGGCGAGCAGACTAGGCTTGCCCGGCTCCGCCCTATGCAGGTTCCGAAGAACCAAACCCTGTTTCACCCGGGCGACATTGCCGAAGGCTTTGTCATCGTCCTAGACGGGCAGATTGACGTTTACCTCACAGGCCCCTCGGGGCGAGAGATCTTGCTTTATAGCGTCTCTCCCGGTCAAAGCTGTGTGCAAACAACTGTCGGCCTGTTGGGCCAACAAGCCTACACTGGCGAAGCGATCACCGCGATGGACTGTAAAGTCGTTCTGATCCCACGAGTTCTGTTTACCGAGCTGATGGAAACCTCAGCGTTGTTCCGCGAGTTCGTGTTTTCGGCCTTTGCGTCACGGGTTCAAGGCATGATGCACGTGCTTGAACGCGTCGCATTTCACAAAGTCGAGGCGCGCCTCGCTGCTGACTTGCTTGGACGTGCCGAACAAGGTGTCGTCAAAGCCACACAGGCAGTTTTGGCCGCCCATATTGGCTCGGCGCGTGAGGTGGTGGCGCGCCAACTCGATGCTTTTGCCAAACGAGGGCTGATCGAGCGCGAGCGCGGCGCTATCCGCCTGCTCAACCGTGAAGCTCTCGAAAAAATCGCAGAAATATCGCACGATGTGTGACCAAGTCACAGACAGATAGCATTTTCAAAATGTATGGTTGCCCCATCTCTTTAAACGCGAGTCTTGAAAGGATTCTCACATGCTTAAGAAAAACGTAGGCAACATTGACCGCATCATCCGTATTGTGCTTGGCCTTGCCCTGCTTGCTGGGTTTTTCCTCAGCGGTGGCGGCAGCTACAGCTGGCTCTATCTTGTCGGCGCGGCAATCGCACTGGGCACAGCGGCCATGGGCTCATGCGGGCTTTACACCATTTTTGGTTTCAGCTCCTGCCCACTGAAAAAGTAAGCTTTCCAGCGGGTTAGCTCGCTCAGAAATGCCTAGGGCGGATCAATCTCGCCCTAGGGTCAGGACCCTAGGCCACATGCTCGCGGATCAGGCCTTGCGCAATCTCCGTGATCCGAACACCTTCCGCTATCGCTTCTGCTGCGCGAAACAAATCCATTGTTGTGAAATGGGTTAAGTCAGCCTCCAGCAGCACATCCGGCGGATCAGCTGCCTTGCGAGTGGCCAAGACGTAATCAACAAGAATGTCGATCGTCACATCCAGAACATCAAACAGGCGTGGGGTGCTTTGGCTTTCGTCCACATCGGGCAAGATGTCGGTCAAAGCTTTGGGTAACTGCTCATGCAATTTCTCAGCGCCTATTTGTTGCCAAACTGAAGGCACCTTCTGCGCTTCCCAATGCGCTTTGCCGCCACGCCCGTTTGGGTTAACGGCAATGACAACCTCACCGCCGAGCGCGCGCGCTGCTGAAACGGGTAAAGGGTTCACGATCCCGCCATCAATCAGCCACTGGCCGTTAAGCTGAACGGGTTTGAGCATCCCGGGGATCGACAATGAAGCGCGCACCGCGGGGATCAGAGGCCCCTCTCGCAACCAAACCTCTTTGCCACTTGCCAAGTCAGTCGCGACAGTCACAAACGGGCGCGGCAAGTCTTCGATCCGCTCGGGCAAGTCGAGCGCATGAAACAGCATTTCAACGCCCTGCCCGCGTAGCACGCCGCCTTGCTCGAGCCTTGGGTCGAGGTAGCGTAGCAAACCGGTTTGCGTGAGCGCTCTTGCGGTTTCCTCCAGTGCATCAAGCCGGCCAGCGGCCCAAGCGGCGCCGACCAACGCGCCTATCGAGCAGCCCGCAACAGCCATCGGAGAGACACCCTGTTCCTCTAACGCTCGGATTGCGCCGATATGGCACCAGCCTCTGGCCCCACCAGAGCCAAGCGCCAGCGCCACCCGCTTCATTCTGCTGCCGCGCTCACAAGCCCCAGCATGGGTGCTAGGTAGTGCCCAGTATAGCTGCGAGGTTCTTTGGCCACTTTCTCAGGGGTTCCCACGGCCACGATCTCGCCGCCGCCATCGCCGCCTTCGGGGCCAATGTCGATCACCCAGTCAGAGGTTTTTACCACATCGAGATTATGCTCAATGACAACAACTGTATTGCCCCCCTCAACAAGCTCATGCAGCACTTCCAGAAGCTTACGCACGTCTTCAAAATGCAGGCCGGTTGTCGGCTCATCCAAGATGTAAAGCGTGCGGCCCGTCGAGCGTTTGGCCAGCTCTTTAGAGAGCTTCACGCGCTGTGCTTCACCGCCCGAGAGCGTCGTCGCTTGCTGGCCGACCTTGATGTAGCCAAGGCCCACGCGCATCAAGGCATCCATCTTGTCTCGGATGCTTGGGACGGCTTTAAAAAAGCTCTGCGCCTCTTCAACGTTCATATCAAGAACGTCGGCTATGCTCTTGCCTTTGAACTTAATTTCCAATGTCTCCCGGTTGTAACGCGCGCCTTTGCAGGTCTCACA
This sequence comes from Lentibacter sp., assembly GCA_016744435.1. GTDB lineage: Bacteria > Pseudomonadota > Alphaproteobacteria > Rhodobacterales > Rhodobacteraceae > Lentibacter. The sequence continues at coordinate 2,804 of JADGEJ010000027.1, forward strand.
TTCCACATAGACATCCGGCAAGAAGTGCATCTCGATCTTGATCACCCCGTCGCCCTGACAGGCCTCACAGCGCCCGCCTTTGACGTTGAAGCTAAAGCGCCCGGGCTTATAGCCGCGCGCCTTGGCTTCCGGCAGCCCGGCAAACCAGTCGCGGATCGGCGTGAAGGCTCCTGTGTAAGTCGCAGGGTTAGAACGCGGTGTACGTCCGATAGGCCGCTGGTCGATGTCGATAACTTTGTCGAGGTGCTCCAACCCCTTGATCGTCTCACAAGGCGCTGGCGTCTGGCGCGCTCCGTTCAGGCGCATCGAGGCCGTCTTGAACAGCGTCTCGATGGTCAGCGTTGACTTGCCGCCGCCTGACACGCCCGTCACGCAGACAAACTTGCCCAGAGGGAACTCTGCAGTCACATTCCTGAGGTTGTTGCCAGTGGCTTTCACCACTTTCACCTTCTTGCCATTGCCCTTGCGGCGCTTGGCTGGCACTTCGATCTTGCGCGCGCCTGACAGGTATTGCCCCGTCAGCGAAGCTGGGTCGGCCATCACTTCTTCTGGCGTCCCTTCGCTGACAACTTGCCCACCATGCACACCTGCGCCAGGGCCAATGTCAAAGACATAGTCAGCCTCGCGCACCGCTTCTTCGTCATGCTCGACCACGATAACAGTATTGCCCGCATCGCGCAGGTTCTTGAGCGTTGTCAGCAAACGGCCGTTGTCACGTTGATGCAACCCGATGGAAGGCTCATCCAGCACGTAAAGCACGCCCTGAAGCCCGGATCCGATCTGGCTGGCAAGCCTGATGCGTTGGCTTTCACCGCCCGACAGCGTGCCGGAGTTGCGCGACAGCGACAGATACTCAAGGCCCACGTTGTTGAGAAACCCAAGCCGCTCGCCGATCTCTTTCAAAATCGCGCGGGCGATCTCGTTTTTCTGTTTGGTGAGGTGCTCTGGCACAGACTGCACCCAGTCAAGCGCCTCACGGATCGACATTTGCACCACTTCACCTGCGTGCAACCCACCGATCTTCACAGCCAGTGCTTCATCACGCAGGCGGTAGCCGCCGCAGGCTCCGCAGGGGCGGTTGTTCTGATAGCGCTCAAACTCTTCGCGAATCCAGTTGCTATCTGTCTCTCGGTAGCGACGCTCCATATTGGGAATAACGCCCTCAAAGACACGTGATACCTGGTAAACGCGCCCGCCTTCGTCGTAACGAAACTGGATTTCTTCCTCACCAGACCCACGCAAGAACACTTGCTGCACATTGGCGGGCAAGTCCTTCCATTTGGTGTTCTTGTCAAACTCGTAGTGCTTGGCGATCGCCTCGATCGTTTGCAAGAAATAGGGCGATTTGCCTTTGCGCCAAGGGGCGAGCGCACCGTCATAAACTTTGAGCGTCGCGTCTGGAACTACGAGGCGCTCATCAAAGAACAGCTCCATGCCGAGGCCGTCGCACTGTGGGCAGGCCCCAAAAGGCGCGTTAAACGAGAACAGGCGCGGCTCGATCTCGGGGATCGTAAAGCCGCTCACCGGGCAGGCGAACTTCTCAGAAAAAGTGAAGCGCTCGCCCTCGCCTTCCGCCGGAGCCGTCTCCAAAACAGCAATGCCATCAGCCAGATCAAGCGCTGTGCGCAGGCTGTCGGCAAGCCGTGTCTCAAGCCCCTCGCGAATGACAATCCGGTCAACCACAACGTCGATATCGTGGCGGAACTTCTTGTCGAGCGTGGGCGGCTCGTCGAGCTCATAGAACGTCCCGTCAACCTTGACGCGCTGAAAGCCCTGTTTGCGTAACTCTAGGAATTCTTTGCGGTATTCGCCTTTTCTGTCACGCACGATGGGCGCCAGAAGGTAGCCGCGTGTGCCCTCTTCGATCTGCATCACACGGTCAACCATGTCTTGCACTTGCTGCGCTTCAATCGGCTCGCCCGTAGCGGGGCTAAACGGCGTGCCTGCGCGGGCAAACAGCAGGCGCAAATAGTCATATATCTCGGTGACCGTGCCAACGGTTGAACGCGGGTTCTTGCTGGTGGTCTTCTGCTCAATTGAAATCGCCGGAGACAGCCCGCTGATGTGGTCAACATCGGGCTTTTCCATCATGTCCAGAAACTGGCGCGCATAGGCCGAGAGGCTCTCGACATAGCGGCGCTGGCCTTCTGCGTAGATGGTGTCAAACGCGAGGCTTGATTTGCCCGAGCCCGAAAGGCCGGTGATCACAACAAGCTGGTCGCGCGGAATATCCACGTCGATTGACTTGAGGTTATGCTCGCGCGCACCGCGCACCTCGATTGCTTTAAGCTCAGCCATAACAGCCCCCTGTATTCCACCATTCACTCTTAGTTAACTTCTAACAGAGTGCCAACACAAAATGAAGAACATTTAGGGAACAATGCGCTCGCAGGAATGATGGGGCGCTTCCTTCACAATTATATATTCCATTTTCGGAATTTTAATGTAAGCTTTGGCCGACTCCAACCTGCAAGCCTCTTTGCACTCCGACAAGGACACGACCATGTTTGCCTTTCTACGCGCCCTAAAACGAACCGATGCCGCGAGTCTTTTGCCGCGCATTACATCTGGCGATATTGTTTTGATTGACGTGCGCGACCCCGGCGAGCTGAACAGTGGCCGCGCTGAGGGGGCTCTCAACCTGCCCCTGTCGCGGCTGCGCAGCGCCGCTGATCCAAAGCATGCAGGCCATAACCAAGCGCTCAGCCTACAAAAGCCTGTCGCGCTTTATTGCGCATCCGGCGCGCGCTCGGCTCAGGGCATGATGATCCTTCGCAAGCTTGGCTATAAAGAAACCTACAACATCGGCGGGCTAAGCCACTGGCAAAATGCAGGCGGCAGCGTCAAGCGCTAACAAACGGCGTCCCTAAAGAAAGCTGAAGTCGCCTTCCGCGAGAGAATCCACGCCTTGCATGCGAACGGTATATGTCGCGCTTTCGCTTGTTCCGTTTGCGGTATAGGTCATCACAATGTCCGTAAAGCCGCCACTGGGCGCCGTGACAACCTCATAGTCAGAAAGCGTCGCAGGCGTGCCGTCTGCTCCCACATCCAGCGGCAAGACAAGCGTATCAACACCGCTTTCAAAGTCGGCAATCGTTGCCATGAGCTGCGCCGGAGCTTCGCCTCCCTCGGCAGTTTCGTTAAACTGATGAAAGCTGGTGCGATCTGCCCAATCAGAATATGCGTCGTTGTAGCCGCCCTCAAAGTAAAGCTCAGCCTCAATCGCAATCTGGTCAGCCCCTTCGCCGCCTTCAATGACGATGCGCGACGTGGTGCGCCCCCCAAAATAGTCCTCCCAGTCCCAGTTGCTGCCTAGGAAGTCTTCAAGCGAGGCAGACAAGACATCGTCACCCGCACCACCGACAAGTGTGGTGCCTGCGCCAAAGGCTGTAATGGTGTCGTCGCCCGCGCCACCATCTCCGAGAAGGTTTTCTTCCAAGTTGGTTGCGCCGAGGTTGATTTCGTCGTCACCAGCCCCGCCAGACACTGAGCCTTCGTATTCCAAGTCGATCACATCATTGCCGTCACCGCCAGTAACAGCACCCCAGCCGACATCAAGCGTATCATCCCCTGCGCCGCCATTGGCCACAACATAGCCAGTGTCATAATCGGCATGTCCACTTAAAGCATAACTTCCTGCGCTTATCACGTCGTCTCCCGCACCACCTTCAATGCTCGCGCCGTCGCTAACACTGCCGTAACCGGCATCAAGCGTTATAGTGTCATCACCTTCACCGCCATCGTAAAGGCTGGTTTCGGAGGGCCCAACACTGATCAGGTCATCTCCAGCGCCGCCTTCAACAATCACATCATTGTCAAAGCCCGAGCCTATATAGTGGTCATCACCCTCGCCAAGTTGGAAACTTCCGCTAAGAATCTCTGCATCGACGCCATCAATTGTGTCGTTGCCCGGCCCCAAATCAGCCGAAGCTTCGACGTACTCGCTATCAAAATCCGAGCCTCTGACGTACTCGCTTTCAAAAGCCAAGCTATCGTCGCCTTCAGTTCCTAAGAAAACGCCTTCGCTCGTTTCGGTCAGTTCATCAGGGTAAGTGCTTTCGGTGTCCTCACCGCTATCAACCGTATCCTCGCCGGAGGCATCGTCTTCCTCTGCAAGTTCAGAACCAGAAGACAGGCCAAACATCATCGCAAGACCAGCAAACGCAAATATTAATGTCGTATACAAACCAACAAACTCCAAAATTTCGTAAAATAAGAATAAACCTTAGCGCAAAGCCCGTCAATTGAGTGTTCGGGAACAAACTGTTGCCGGCTAACCCTTCTGCTAGCCCTTCTGCGCCAAGGCCCAAGCGCAGATCGGGAAGAAAGGATCGTTGGTTAGATCATCAGTATCGGGGTCATATTTTGGCGGCCATTCAGGCTCGAGGTTGCGCGCGGCACAGGCACGGTTGCCCCACTCCTGAGCGCGGATTTTGTCTTCGGCGAACCCAGCCTCGATCAGCAGGTTCTTCAGCCCGCGCGCCGACCAGCGCGAACAGTCGTTCGGTGCTGCATGAAACGGCACATGAAACGGCACCGCGACCCAGAAGTAGCCGCCGTCATTGAGCATATCGAGCACATTGCAAAGCGCTGTGAACGGCCTGTCGAGATGCTCCCAAACCTGATTGGCAAGGATCAAGTCAAACTGGCGGGCGCGGCCTTTCTTGTCCAGAAATGGCCCCTCGCAAATGTCGTGCTTTGGGTAGATGAAACGCTCATAGCTTTTTGCGTCAAGCCGCGTGCCCCATTTGCCTGATATCTCGGCGACAGCCATGTCTTCTAGCGGCAGCGCGCGCAGCCAACCAAGGCTGGTGCGGTTCATCACCACGCGGTTAAGACTGACCATGAGCGCTCCTTAGAAGTGGATCGCGCGCCCGTAAGCATCAAGCACGCTTTCGTGCATCATTTCAGAAAGCGTGGGGTGTGGGAAGACAGTTTGCATGAGGTCTTCTTCTGTGGTTTCAAGCTGGCGGCCAAGGACATAGCCTTGGATCAGCTCGGTCACTTCCGCGCCGACCATATGCGCGCCCAAGAGCTCACCTGTTTTGGCGTCAAACACGGTTTTGACCATGCCTTCAGGCTCGCCCAGAGCGATGGCTTTGCCATTGCCGACAAAGGGAAAGCGGCCGACTTTCACGTCATAGCCAAGCTCCTTCGCCTTGGCTTCGGAGTAACCAACAGAGGCCACCTGCGGGTGGCAATAAGTGCACCCGGCGATGCTTTCTGGGCGCACCGCATGGGGCTTTTGCCCTGCTATCATCTCGGCAACCATCACGCCCTCATGGCTGGCCTTATGCGCAAGCCAAGGTGCTCCGGCGATGTCGCCAATCGCGTAGAGCCCGTCAACACCCGTGCGGCAGTATTCGTCAACCACAACATGGGTCCGGTCAAGCTTCACGCCGAGCGCTTCGAGGCCTAGGTTTTCGACGTTACCAACGATGCCAACCGCCGAAATCACGGTGTCGAACTCTTGCTTTTCAGCCTTGCCGCCCACTTCAATATGCGCGGTGACTTTCCCTTTGCCACGGTCAAGCTGTTTGACCATGGCCTTTTCCATGATCTTCATGCCCTGCTTCACAAATTGCTTCTTAGCGAAGGCTGATATTTCAGCATCTTCCACGGGAAGCACCCGATCCATAACCTCAACAACCGTCGTGTCGGCCCCAAGCGTGTTGTAAAAGCTGGCAAACTCGATGCCGATCGCACCAGAGCCGATGACCAATAGCTTCTTTGGCATATGCGGCGGGTTGAGCGCGTGTCGGTACGTCCAGACCAAGTCACCATCGGCCTCAAGGCCGGGCAGCTCGCGAGCCCGCGCGCCGGTTGCTAGCACGATATGTTTGGCCGTGAGCTCGTCTGTGCCCTTCTCGCCTTTGACGCTAACCTTGCCTTTGGCAGGCAAGCTGGCTTCCCCCATAAAGACCGTAACTTTGTTTTTCTTCATCAGATGGCTGATGCCACCAGAGAGCTGCGACGCAACCCCGCGCGAACGCTTCACCACAGCGTCCAGATCATAGCTTATCCCATCGGCCTTAAGGCCAAATTCTTCGGCACGGTGCATCAGGTGAAACACTTCTGAAGAGCGCAGCAAAGCTTTCGTCGGGATACAGCCCCAGTTTAGGCAGATGCCGCCCATGTGTTCGCGCTCAATGATTGCAACCTTGAGGCCAAGCTGTGCCGCACGGATCGCCGCGACGTATCCGCCCGGGCCTGCGCCAATTACGATCATGTCAAAGGATGTGGCCGCCATATCTGCCTCCAGAAATGCAAAAGGGGAATCGGGGCGTTAAACGTCTCCGAAAAAACTAGTTTATCATTAAACTATTTTCTCTCAGGCAGCAACTTGCCGTTGAAGCATGGCCTAAGCATGCTTCAACTATTTGCATTCAAACGCTTTAACCTGCAGCTTGAAGCTCGTGGACTGTGTGTCCATAGCCACCTGCAGACACATACTCATGTTCATGCTGTGTCGTCCGGCGTTCGAGCGCGTCGTTACGATAGGGGAAACGGCCAAACTGTCGGATCACTTCACGGTGCGCGCGGGCGTGCAGTAAATTACCGGCGCCTTCTTTTGGCATCCGCTCTTTCATCAACCGGATGCAGCGCTCCTGATCACAAAGGCTCTCAGAGTGCATCAGCGGCAAGTAAAAGAACTGCCGAGCTGGCTCATCAATCTTCATGTCCCAGTTTTTACTGATCGCCGTTTTGGCAGCACAAAGCGCTTGCCTGTCGCTGGCAAAGGCCTTGCCCTGCCCGCGAAACATATTGCGTGGAAACTGATCCGTCAGGATGATGTATGCCAGCATTCCGCTCGGATAGGTCATCCATAACCCAAGAGAGCCCGCCCTTGCCGCGTCCCAAGTTGCCATGAACTTCTGGCTGATCTGCGCATCCAAAGCGTCGCTCGCATTATACCAACCCTTTGGCCCGATCTCGTCTAGCCAAAATGAAAGAACATCTTGCGGTGCTAACACAGTGCTCATAAGTCCGTCTCCTTCAACACCCAATTGCCCCCGAAGGCTTGCAAAAACCGTTACACAAAGACTTCAGCAACAAAAGTAAAGTTTTGCAACAAATTTTAACTGTTTATGTCGCCTCCGTGTGCTCGGCCTCTTCCACACCGGCTTCAAGCGCATATTCCACCGCCATTTGTGTCGATGACATTGAAATAGGTGCATAGCTGGCGGTTTCGTCCAGTGGCGTCGCCGCACGCTGTGTCATGCGGTAACCCGCATAGGCGGCGATGGCTGCCAGCAACCCCACGAAAAACAGGAAGTACCCGTGCGGCCCGATAGTGGCCATAAGCCAGCCCGTGAGGATCGGCCCCGAAATTGCTCCGAGCCCGTTGATGAACACCAGCCCGCCAGAAACCGCCGCCATATCCTCAAGTTCGATGAAGTCGTTCGTATAGGCCAAAAGCAATGAATACAGCGGGTTAGAGAACCCCCCGATCACAAAGGCCACAACAAGCAGCACAGGAAAACTGCCGCCAGAAACCATGCCCATCAGAGCGCCGGCAGTACCAAGTGCCGCCACGATCATGATCAGAAGGCGGCGGTCCATCCGGTCTGACATCCAGCCGAGCGGGTACTGCATCAGCGTGGCGCCAATGTAGAATGCCGAGACAAATAGAGAAATTTGCGACAGGCTCAGGCCCGCTTTGGTGCCATAAACCGCCGACATGCCAAACTGAGCCGAGAACACTCCGCCCAGCAAAAACATGCCAACGCAGCCCAGGGGGGAAATTTTGAGGATTTCTCGCAATGTTTTGCGTTTGGTGGCTTCAAACGCTGGTGTTGGGCTGATCGACAGCAAAATCGGCGCAAACGAGATGGAAACAAGCACCGACATAATCACAAACAAAACATAGCCCGAAGGATCGGCGGTGAGCAGCAGCCCTTGCGCCGCGACAATGCCGACCATCTGCACGATCATGTAGATAGAGAGGGCCTTGCCGCGGTTCTCGTTGTCAGCAGAATTGTTCAGCCAGCTTTCCGCCGTCACATACACACCGGAAAAACAAAACCCGATGATCACGCGCTCAGCCATCCAAGCATAGGGGTTGGCCCATGTTGCGTAGAGAATAAGCACCGCCGAGATAAACGAAGCAAGTGCCGCAAACACCCGCACATGCCCGACACGGCGGATCATTTCGGGGGCCATCCGCGAGCCGCCCAGAAAGCCGATGAAATAGGCGGACATAACCAGCGACATGTTGAACGACGAGAAGCCTTCGATATCACCGCGCACGCCCAAAAGCGTGCCCTGAAGGCCGTTCCCGACCATCAGTAGCCCCATTCCGAGCAACAGCGCCCACGACGATGACATGACCTGAAGCATGTGCGCTTCTCCCTATGTGTCCTTTCGCAAATGACTGGAAGCTAACGCCCTGTCAGATTTGAAAGCGACACATCGTAGTCTCTTTTAGCCCTCAGGTTTAATCCTCGGGAAAGAGCAGCGAAGAATCGCCGTAAGAAAAGAAGCGATACTTCTCTTCGATCGCATGGGCATAAACTTCTTTGAGCCGATCTTGCCCGATCAGCGCCGAGACCAGCATCATCAGCGTCGACTTAGGCAAGTGAAAGTTTGTCATCAGCGCGTCGGTAACGTGAAATTCAAAGCCCGGGTAGATAAAAATATCTGTCTCGCCCCGCCAAGGGGCGATCTCGCCCGCGCGTGCGGCACTCTCTATCAGCCGCAAAGCCGTCGTGCCAACGGGAATAACCCGCCCGCCAGCAGCCTTTGTCGCGCTGATCTCTGCCGCGGCCTCTCCGCTGACTTCGCCCCACTCGGCGTGCATCTTGTGGGTGGTCACGTCTTCAACCTTCACGGGCAAAAACGTGCCAGCACCAACATGCAGGGTTACATGGGTGAACTGAACACCATGCGCTTCAAGGGCGGCGAGCAGTTCAGTGTCAAAATGCAGCGACGCCGTCGGCGCGGCCACCGCGCCAGAGGTTTTGGCAAAAACAGTCTGGTAGTCGTCCTTGTCGCGCGCATCTGCTGCGCGTTTGGCAGCAATATAGGGCGGCAAAGGCATAGCGCCAGCTTCATTCAAAGCCGCCTCAAAGGCCTCGCCTTCAAGGTTGAAACTAAGCCGCGCCTGCCCGTCTGCACGGCCCTCGCAACGCGCCTCAAGCCCCGCGCCAAACACCACTGTCTCGCCATCTTTCAGCTTCTTCAGCGGCTTCACCAGCGCGCTCCAGCCGCCTTCAGCATGAGGGCTGAGCAGCGTCACCTCGAGCGCGGCTCGCGTTACACCAGCCTCACCCGCGCGCGTGCGATGCCCGAACAAGCGCGCCGGAATCACCTTGGTGTCGTTGAGAACCAGCCTGTCGCCAGCTCGCAACCATTGGGCAATGTCGCGCACATGCGCGTCGCTCACCTTGCCCGCTTCGGCCACCAAAAGGCGCGCCGACGGGCGCGGCCGCACAGGGCGTGTGGCGATCAACTCATCTGGCAGTTCAAAGTCAAAATCTGAAAGTTTCATCGTGTCACTTCTGGTGGTGGGCGGCGGCGGAATATCTCTCGAAACATCCCCGGCGTAAAGAGCGATAGCGGGTTCACTTGCACTTTCGGCGTCGTGGCTGTGCCGCCAAGCTTGTAGTTAAACCCAACAAGCCCCTCGCCCTTGCGCGTAAAGATCGCGCCGATGCCGTTTAGCAAAAACAGCGGAGAAACAACGCCTTGCATGTCCATCACGCCCGAGTCGAGTGTGTAGTATCCATCCATCGAGATCCCCATTGACGCCCCCACAGCGCTTGAGCGGCTCACGATCACCCGCTTGGGCGTAAGCTGAAAGCGCGCTTCAACTTCGTTAAACAAGATCCCCTGCCCGCCGAGTTGCTCTAGCAGCCCGATGATACTGGCCGCATTCAAAAGCGCCGCCATCGCAGGCGCGTCGCGCAACCGCACCTTGGCAATATCAAGCGCGCCATTATATGTGCCCGTGGCTGAGGCTGGTGCCAGCGTTAGCGTCATCGCGCCACCACTGGCGTTTTGCAAAAGCCCTGCCGCCGCAAGCACCCGCCCGCCATTGTCCGAGTTGATCTGAAACGCGCTGCGCCCGCCTTGCGGCACGATCCGCCCTGTGACAGGCGCTTTGCCGTTGACCAAGCCTTTGAATGTGCCTTCAAAGCCGCGCGCCGTGTTGAAGTTGCCCTGAAAGCCAGTGAGCGCGATGCCATCGCTGATCTTGAGCTCACCCAGCCTTGCGGTGATCGGCCCCCCGCCGCCACTACTGCCTCTACTGCCGCCACTGCTAAACGAAGTTTTTGCCAGATCGAGCTTACCGCCGTTGATCTCGATTTTCGGAACCCTGCCCTGCCCTCGGCTCACAAATTTGAGCGGCACATTCAGCCAATTGCCAATTTTGACACGCTCAAAGCGCGCCTCTTTGAAGGTTCCGTTTGCGGCCATCAAAACGTCTCCGCGCGCATCAAGCCCTGCCGCGTTAACGACGATCTGATCAACCTTCATGGGTGTGCCAAAAGCGCCCCTCACCGTGAGCTTGCCTTTGCTGCCAGTGCTCTTGCGCCAGCCAATTTGCGGAATGCGCAGCCCGACACCTGCCAAGTTGGAGGTGAGGGCAAAGCTCGGCTGTTTACCCTTGGCAAACTGAATGTCGACAAGCCCACGTCCACGCCCCGAAACCGAGCCACTGGGCAGGCCAATGTTGAAGGCCTTCACGGCCTGCGCCGACAACTCGACGTTGCCTTTGAGCGTGCTGGTGCCTGCGCCACCCGCGCCGAAAGGAACCGTGAAAGTGCCGCCCACGGGCACAGTGTCAAGCCGGCCCTCGCCTTTGATCACCAGTGCCGCGTTGTCTGCACGAACATCAAGTTTCTTGGCGGCCAGAATATGCTTGGGAACAAGCGTGCTGCTGCGCACGTCTTCAAGCGTCCCGGTGATGTCGTAGCGGACTTGATCAGCCGCGACTTTGGCTTGCATTTTCCAACCCAATTTGCCGCTCACACGGGCGCGCCCGTCGGCCATTGTCACCGACTGTTTTGCTTTGCTGATCAGGTTGAGTGGCTCTTGGTCAAGTAAGCTCAACAGCGCTGTGATCTGCCCGTCGGCCCGCAAATGCACTTCAGCATCTGCGCCGCCCGGCTTGGTTTCCGGGATGATAAACTCGGTGCCTGCGACGTTAAGTTGCCCGCCCTGCGGCACCGTAATATGGCCCTTTGTGGCCCGCGCGGCAAAGCGTTTGCGAAACAGGCTCGCCTGCCCTGACAACCCCTGCAAAACCGGCATCGCCTTGATAAAGCGCAACATTACCTCAGAATATGCGAAGGAAAGATATGTGACTGCTTTCTCGTTCGGGTTAGCGCGCAGGCCAAATTGCACCTCGTCAACACGCCCCTCAAGAACATTGAGCACCACCCAGTCGCGCGTCTTGGCGGCCACTTGCGGCGGCCAAAGGCGCAATACATGTTCCAGTGACAAAGCCGTCGCGCCGGCTTGTAGCTGATAGCTCCAACCTTCTTTCAAAGCGTCAAAGTCGCCCTCGACATGAAACCGCGTTTCGCCATCTGTGAGGTTGAGCTGCCCAAGGTTAACCCGAAATGGGTTGAGGCTGAGTTGCAAGTCTGCAGAACCGCTTTCAAACGTCACTTCGTCACTCAGAAAGTCGCCCGGTTTTGTGGCGATGTTGTCAAACTGCAATTGGCCGACAAACGCACTGGGCCAGCCCTCTTCAGACATCACCAGCCCTAGTTTTCCGTCGGCGCGCAAGCTCACCCATTCACTCTGAAGCGCGATCTCGTCAAACCGGACAATCTGGTCTTGCGGATCATAGGTAAGATAAGTGCGCGCTGTCTCAAACGGGATCGGTTGGGTGCCGTCATTTGGCTGCAAAACTCCTTCCGATATCTGCAGAGTCGCGCTCAACGTCCCCAAGTTGCCCCTGTCATCCACGCTCACCCGAAGCGCGCCTGAAATCGGCGCGCGCAGGGCCTCAAGCCACGACAAAGCAGGCGATTGCGACGCCAGATCACGGGCAGGAAAGTCGGTCAGGTTCATCCCGATTGTCGCTGTCGGCGCGCCGATCGGGCTTTCAAAACTCAGTTCAACACCCGCCGCATCTGCGCCTCCGGTGAGCAATGCAAAATCAGCACGCAATGCCAGCGCCCCGCCCGTGCGAGTGAGCTCCACGCGCCCGCCATCAACTGTCCATGCGCGGCGCGCGCGCTCGTCCTCATAGCGCATGGTTACGTCGCGCACGTCTATGCTGCTGAAATCGCTAAACTCCTGGCGTAAGAACAGCCTGTCTATCTCATTCAAGAGTTCGCCAAAGCCCTTGCCTTGCCCATCCGTGTTGAGCGCCTCGCCGAAGCTTAGCCAGAACGCGCCGCGTGCATCACGGCGCATATGCAGCCGCGTACCCGACAGGGCGACCACGCTCGGCCGCACCTTTCCTTGCATGAGCGGCGCGATAGCAACCCGCACTTCAACGTTATCAAGCGCCACCAGCCGCTGGCCTGTCTGATCACGCAACAAAGTATCGCGCAGCAGAACCCGAGGCACCCAGCCGTCTTCCAAAGCAAGGGCCGTCTTGCCAACCTGCGTAGAGTAAGGCGCAATCGCTTTGTTGATCTGGTTTTCGATCCGGCTGTGCAGCCACTCTGGTGCTTCAAGCGGCTCAGACCGGAGTGCCAGAAGCCCAATGAACCCAGCGACGACCAGAACGAGCAGTGCCACCAACCCCAAGAAGCCAAGGGCCGCGCGCCGCCGACGCTTTTTGGGCCGCAGTGCCGCGGCATCCGGCTTGACCTCAGATATGGCCTCAGGTCTGGCCTCTGTCGTTTCTGGCGTGGTATCAGGCTCAGACGTCATGTTCTGCCTTGTTCAATCGGGCACAGCCCTAGTCTATCACGGGCACAGCCCCGTCTACGCACCCCGTTATAGCAAGGCACTCGCGCCAGTGCGCCCATAAAAGCGCTAAAACGCATTGCGCTCTGCTGGCTCGCGATAATATGAAACAGGACCAGAGAATAGAGGTAAAGCCCATGCCGACTGATATACCAGCCAATACGCGATTTCCCGCTCCCGATGTGACCCTGCCTTGCGACGATGGAAGCGATGTGGCGCTGAGCGCTTTGCGCGGCACCCCTGTCGTGTTGTTCTTCTATCCGCGTGACAACACACCGGGTTGCACAATTGAGGCCAAGGGCTTCTCGGCACGTCTGCCTGACTTCGAGGCGCTTGGAGTGAAAGTCTTCGGTGTGTCCAAAGACAGCCTCGCCAGCCATGCCAAGTTTACCGCCAAGCAAGAGCTGACAGTGCCTTTGCTCTCTGATGAGAGCAGCAATGCCTGCGAGGCCTTTGAGGTTTGGAAAGAAAAGAAGATGTATGGCAAGACGTTCATGGGCATCGAGCGCGCGACTTTCCTGATCGACGCCGAAGGCCAGGTTGTGCGGGCATGGCGCAAAGTCAAAGTTCCGGGCCATGTTGACGACGTTTACGCCGCTGCGAAAGAACTCACAGGTGGCTAAAACACTCGCCCAAATGGCCACCGACGTGCTGACAACTGCAGATGGCGCGGCCAAAACTGCGCTGTCCCGCCGCTATGCCGCCGAGTGGCTTGCCGCCCGCGAAGCTGGAACGCCACTGGAAATCGGCAAAGCAGACCCGCCTTTGCACCCCTCCCGCCCTGACCAGCCTGAGTTGCTCAGCCCGCGCGACGTGCCGCGCCGCAAGCCCGGCAGTGAGAAAGGCCGCATAGCACTTGTACACGCGGTAGCCCACATCGAGCTCAACGCGGTTGATTTGCACTGGGACATCATCGCGCGGTTCTCACAGGTGCCTTTTCCGCTCGGTTTCTTTGACGATTGGGTCAAAGCCGCTGACGAAGAATCTAAACATTTCAACCTGATGTGCGACTGTCTTCATACGATGGGCAGCCACTATGGCGCCTTGCCCGCCCATGCGGGTATGTGGCGCGCCGCCGAAGACACCTGCGACGACATCATGGGGCGGCTGGCGGTTGTACCGATGGTTTTGGAAGCCCGCGGGCTTGATGTAACCCCGGGCATGATCGAGGTTTTCAAAAAGGCGGGCGACACTCAAACTGTCGAAGCACTTGAGGTGATCTATGCTGAGGAAGTCGCCCATGTAGCCTATGGCTCCAAGTGGTTTCACTTCCTCTGTGGCCGCCACAACCTTGATCCAAAGGAAGAGTTTCACCGCCTTGTGCGGCTCTATTTTCACAGCACACTTAAGCCGCCCTTTAACGTGGAGAAACGCGCTGAGGCAGGCTTACCGCCTGACTTTTACTGGCCCCTGACGGAAGAGCTTACAGAAGACTTGCCTAAGCCCGCGAGTTGAGGCGCGCGCAATCGGCAACATTTCGCCGTTTTGCAACTGTTTCCAAGGAGATGCGCGACGGTCCTGCCAAAAAACTTGCGCCAATTGTAACGTGGCGTTAAGGATTTCTTCGGAGCCTTGGAGACAAGGCGCTGCACGCCAGCATGCCTCACCTTCAGGCTGCAACGTTGCTCAAGCTGGACAAGACCGAGGAACCGAGACTTTGCGCACCAAGATTGCCATACGCCTTGACGCTTTTTTGGAGCGCTATTTTCCTGAACGCCGTGTTTTCTTGCGGTCTGAGCAAGACACCCGTTTTGTGCGCCTGCGCCCTGCTGTGCAGGTGTTTGCGTTTTTTGGCGCCGCTGCCGTCGTGGCCTGGGCGATCATCGCCACCGCGATTTTGCTGATGGATTCCATCGGCGCTGGCAACTTCCGCGAGCAAGCCAAACGCGACCAACAAACATATCAGGCGCGCCTCAACTTCATTTCGCGCCAACGCGACACCCGCGCTGAGGAGGCTCTGGCCGCCCAAGAACGCTTCAACACTGCGTTGCAACAAATTTCGATCATGCAGTCGCAGCTACTGGCGTCAGAGACCCGCCGCCGCGAGATGGAAACTGGTATCGAGATTGTGCAAAACACCCTGCGCACCGCGATGAACGAACGCGACACGGCCCGCGAAGAAGCTGTGAACCTGACAGCGGCGCTGCAAGACGGTGGCAACACAACGCTCTCTTCAGCCTCCGGAAGCGCGAGCAACGCAGCGCTTGATCTCATCACAGCAGCCCTGTCAGAAACCGCCGCCGAACGCGACAAAGTCATCGCCGATGCGCAAGACGCATTGTTGCAGACCGCCGAGCTCGAGCAGCGCATCGCCTTTATGAAAGACCAGAACGACCAGATTTTTCGCCATCTCGAAGAGGCTATGACCGTTTCAGTCAAGCCACTCGACAAAATGTTTCGTGCCGCGGGCATGAGCACTGACAGCATTTTGCGCAAGGTTCGCAGCGGCTATTCCGGCCAAGGCGGCCCGCTCACGCCGCTGTCGTTTTCGACACGTGGCCAAGAGCCCTCGTTCTCAACGCAGCGCGCCAACCGGATCTTGAGCGACCTTGACCGCCTCAACATCTACCGCATTGCCGCCCAGAAAGCGCCCTTCGCAAACCCTGTAAAAGCAGGCTATCGCTTCACCTCTCCGTTCGGTTACCGCCGCGACCCCAAGACAGGCGGGCGCCGCCTGCATAAGGGCGTCGACTTCGCTGGCCCCGTGGGAACACCACTCTACGCAACCGCTGATGGCGTCGTCACACATGCCGGCTGGAGCTCTGGTTATGGCCGCTTGGTCAAGATACAACATGAGTTTGGCATCGAAACCCGCTATGCTCACCAGTCTAAAATTCGCGTTAAAGTTGGACAAAGGGTAGTGCGCGGTCAACGAATTGGTGATATGGGAGCATCCGGACGGGTGACTGGCTCACATATTCACTATGAAGTTCGCGTCGGCGGAAAGGCCGTCAACCCAATGATCTATATCAAGGCAGCAAACAATGTTTTCTAAAAGCAAAATCAACGAACCAGGCCCAAAGGCCGATGAAACGAAACCAGCAGTTGCTGACAAGGGCGCGCCTGTGCCTGCGCCGAAGCCTCAAATGCCTCCGCAAAGCGAGTTTAAAGCCTCGGCCCCTAAAGCCAAGCCGCCTGCCTCGGTTTTGTCTTCGGACCTGCACGTGACTGGCAACCTCAAGACAACTGGCGACATTCAGGTTGAGGGCACCATTGAGGGCGACATTCGCGCTCACCTGCTGACAGTCGGCGAAGGCGCAACTGTAAAAGGCGAAGTTATTGCCGATGACGTTGTCGTCAATGGCCGTGTCGTGGGCCGTGTACGCGGCTTGAAAGTGCGCCTCACATCAACTGCACGCGTTGAGGGTGACATCATCCACAAAACCATCGCCATCGAAAGCGGTGCGCATTTTGAGGGCTCAGTGCAGCGCCAAGATGACCCGCTCAATGCAGGTGGCAAAGGCGCGATTCCGACAGCGGCTCCCAAGCCTGCAGCCAGCTAAGGCCACTCACAAGCTTACCACGCAAGGGCATCGCATCACTGCGGTGCCCTTTTCATTTGCCCATGCCAACATGCCTCAAACCCAAACTGGCCTTCAACTCAGCCTTGCGCAGGCTGGAAAACTTCCTCAACAGTCGCGTTGAAAATCCGCGCTATACGGAACGCCAGAGGCAAGCTCGGCGCATAGCGGCCTCGCTCTAGGGCATTGACCGTCTGCCGGGAGACTTCGAGTTTTGCAGCCAGATCGGCCTGCGACCAGCCGCAGCCTTTGCGCAGCTCTTGAATGCGGTTGTTCATCCGTAGCGCACTCGGCCCAGAACAACGCCAACGGCCCATAGTGCTGCCATGACAGGCCACACAACGAACATTGACAGCTTGGGAAAGCCAGCCCCTTCAAGAAAGCCGTAACTGAATGTAATCAGTGCGGTTCCGGCAAAAGCCAGCGCCAATGCCTCAAACTGTAATTTGCGTTGCAACTCGTCCAACTGGCCAATGCCAATAACGATAACGCCACAAATGAAAATAGCAGGCAGCATGGGGGCGAGAGAGAGCGCCACACGCGCAGCAGGACTCGCAGCGCCATCATGGCCCAGCAGCATGTTTGAAGCGATCAGTGTGGCAGCATAGGCCGCAAAGCCGATCGTTATTCGAAGATAATATTGTCTCATGAGGCACCTCTATGTAAAGCTTACTTTACATTTCCACAAAGCCTCCAAGATGTAAAGCTTACTTTACACTTTCTGCCGAGACGCTCGGCATCCCCCACACGACGTAAACCGTACAAACGCAAAAAAAGCGCACTCAGGCTTGAGCGCGCTTTTTGAATAACTCGGACAATTGTGTGTTAGTTGCCTGCCCGCTCCGCCTCGATCGCGCGCCACTTGGCGACGTTCCGATTGTGCTCATCAAGCGTTACGGCAAAGGCGTGGCCGCCTGTGCCATCGGCGACAAAGAAGATGTAGTCGGTGCTGTCAGGGTCAAGCGCGGCTTCGATGCTGGCGCGCCCGGGGTTGGCTATCGGCGTGGGCGGCAGCGCGTCGATAACATAGGTGTTATAAGGCGTCGCCTTGCGCAACTCACTGCGCCGCAAGCCACGGCCCAACACGCCTTGCCCCTTGGTGATCCCGTAGATCACGGTCGGGTCAGTCTGAAGCTTCATGCCTTTGTTCAGGCGGTTCACAAACACGCTCGCCACTTGGCGCCGCTCTTCGGCCACGCCTGTTTCTTTCTCGATAAGTGACGCAAGAACAAGCGCCTCCTCAGGGCTCTTCACCGGCAGGCCCTCAACGCGACTTTCCCAAGCTGCGGCCAGGATAACGTCTTGGCGCTTAGACATCTCAGCCAACAAGTCAGCGCGCTTCTCGCCCTTCTTGAACTCATAGCTCTCAGGCGCAAGGCTGCCTTCGTCGGGCACGTCAGCAACCTTACCCTCAAGCAAAGATACGCTCTTAAGCCCCTCAACGATTTGCCAACTCGTGACACCTTCGGCAATGGCAACGCGGTAGCGCGTGTCACCTTGCTCAAGCACATCGGCGTAGGCCTGAGGCGCTTCGTCAGCGGCGGGGTCAAACTTCGCCTTCTCGACAAACTTGCTGGTGGCAGGGTCAAGCTCGCGAACAATCGTGCTCAGACGGGTGACGCCGATGCGATAAACAACTTCTGTGCCGCAGGTCGAAGCGCCGCCCTTTGTGATGATCTGCGCGATTTCAGCCATGCTGGTATGCGCTGGCACCAAATAGCTGCCCGCCTTGAGCTTGCTGGTCTGGTCGGCGTAATCCATCCCGACGCGCAGCAGCAAACCTGACGAAACAGCGCCCTGCTCTACCAGATCTTCCGAAACGCGTGACACGTTGCTGCCCCGTTCGACACGCAGGCAGATCTGCTGATCAAGCGGGCCTCCGGCGCTGTACTCGCCCTGTCCCCAAAGGATGACTCCAGCCAACAGAAAAATGCCGACAATCAACATTGTCAGCGCGTTTGACGCAATGTGCCGCCACATAAAGCTAGACCACCTTCTTAAAGACAACCGAGGCGTTGGTGCCGCCAAAGCCAAAGCTGTTGGAGAGAGCCACGTCGATCTTGCGTTCGCGCTTGGCGTTTGGTGCAAGATCAAGCTTGGTTTCCACCGCAAGGTTATCAAGGTTGATCGTCGGCGGTGCGACTTGATCGCGGATCGCAAGGATCGAGAAGATCGCCTCGATCGCGCCAGCGGCCCCCAGCAAGTGGCCCGTTGACGACTTTGTCGAAGACATCGTCACGTCGCTCGCGGCGTCACCAAGCAGCCGCTCAACCGCGCCGAGCTCAATGGTGTCAGCCATTGTCGAGGTGCCATGCGCGTTGATGTAGTCAACGTCAGCAGGCTTAAGGCCCGCGTTGTTAAGCGCTGCTGTCATCGAGCGGAATCCGCCGTCGCCATCTGCTGAAGGCGCTGTGATGTGGTAAGCGTCGCCTGACAGGCCATAGCCGCCAACTTCCGCATAAATCTTGGCACCACGCGCAACAGCGTGTTCATATTCTTCAAGCACAACAACGCCTGCGCCCTCGCCCATGACAAAACCGTCGCGGTCAGCGTCATAAGGCCGTGAGGCTTTCGCAGGGTCGTCAGCTCGCTGTGTTGAGAGCGCTTTACAGGCGTTAAAGCCCGCGATCCCGATTTCGCAAATCGCCGCTTCTGCACCGCCTGCGATCATAACATCGGCGTCGCCATGCTGGATCAAGCGTGAAGCATCGCCAATCGCATGTGCGCCCGTTGAGCACGCCGTGACCACCGCGTGGTTGGGGCCTTTGAAGCCATACTTGATGCTGACCTGACCTGAAATCAGGTTGATCAAAGCACCGGGAATAAAGAAAGGCGATACACGACGAGGGCCTTTCTCGGCCATCATCAGTGTTGTTGCTTCGATAGACTTGAGGCCACCAATGCCAGAGCCGATCAGAACACCTGTGCGCAAGCGGCTTTCCTCGTCTTCCGGCGTCCAGCCCGCGTCTTGCACAGCTTGGCCCGCAGCCGCGATCCCGTAGAGAATAAAATCGTCGATCTTGCGGCGGTCTTTCGGCTCAACCCAGTCTTCAAAGCGGAAGGTTCCGTTCGTGCCGTCGCCATGTTTGACTTCGCAAGCGTACTTTGTCAGCACGCGCTCAGGATCAAACTGAGTGATCGTGCCCGCCCCGCTTTTGCCAGCCAGAATGTTTGCCCAACTGTCATCCACGTTACCGCCCAAAGGCGTGACAAGTCCGATGCCCGTAACAACTACTCGACGCATTAAATTCCCCTTCGCAACTTCACTGCCTGCTCTTACAATGCCTTGGGGCCTTGGGGCAAGAGTGCGCGTGTTTGAACACTCCGCGCCGCCCCCACAAAAGAAGCAACTAACCGCTCAAATACGGCAAGCCCCGTGCACGCGAAAACGGCCCGCAAAGCTGCGGGCCGTCTCTATAACATTTCAACCAGTTGGGCGCTTAGGCCGCTTCTGTGATGAATTTTACGGCGTCGCCGAAAGTCTGGATGGTTTCGGCTGCGTCATCAGGAATCTCGATGCCGAACTCTTCTTCGAAGGCCATAACCAGCTCAACTGTGTCGAGGCTGTCTGCGCCCAGATCGTCAATGAAAGAGGCGTTTTCTGCCACTTTGTCTTCTTCAACACCGAGGTGCTCAACAACGATCTTCTTTACGCGGTCTGCGACGTCGCTCATGTTTTTAATCCTTATCGTTTTAAGGCCGAAGCCTGTCTTTTGCCCACGCCCAACATGGGCTGGCGGTTTCTGATGCCCCGTAAGGAGCGGTTCGTCTCCCGCTTGGGAGGGCCCGGACACACCGGAAATCTGCGTGGCCTATAGCACATGGTTCGGCCAAGGCAAATGCTTTCACAAGATTATCGTTCGCACAGCCCTTGGCAAGGGTGCAAGCGAAAACCAGCCTTTAGAGCATAGCCATGCCGCCATTCACATGCAGCGTGGTGCCTGTAACATAGGCGGCTTCTTGGCTGGCTAGGTAAAGTACAGCCGCTGCAATCTCTTCAGGCTTGCCCATTCGTGCGGCGGGAATTTGCGCGTTGATCTTGTCTTTTTGCTCGTCGGTCAGCTTGTCTGTCATCGCGGTCGCAATAAAACCGGGTGCAACGGCGTTGGCGGTTATGCCGCGGCTGGCGACTTCATAAGCGATTGATTTGGTCATTCCGACCATGCCGGCCTTAGACGCGGCATAGTTGGCTTGGCCGGGGTTGCCCGTTGCGCCGACGATTGAGCTGATGTTGATGATCCGGCCATTGCGGGCTTTCATCATCGGGCGCATGACACCGCGGCACAGGCGCATGGTTGAAGTGAGGTTCACATCAATCACGCTCTGCCACTCTTCGTCGGACATCCGCATGAATATCTGATCACGTGTAATGCCCGCGTTGTTGACCAGGATATCAACCGCGCCCATCGCCTCGATCGCCTGCTTGGGCAGCGCATCAACAGCGGCCCCGTCCGACAGGTTGCATGGTAACACATGCGCCCGCTCGCCAAGTTCAGCGGCCAAGGCCTTCAGAGGCTCCTCGCGCGTGCCCGAAAGGCCGACACTTGCCCCCGCAGCATGCAACACACGGGCGATCTCGCCGCCAATACCACCAGACGCGCCAGTCACGAGTGCGCATTTTCCTGTCAGATCAAACATGTCTCTTTCCTTTCAGTCTTGCGACGTTTTCTTCGAAGAAAACGGTCAAGAAAATTCAAATTTTCTTACGCCTGCCTCAGCCGTTAAGCGCCGTAACAGCCGCTTTCACACCCTCAGGCGTTCCAATGTTGCTGCAAGCAATGTCACGGTTGATGCGCCGCACCATGCCTGACAGCGCTTTGCCTGCGCCGATTTCCCAGATCTCGCTGATGCCTTTTTCTGCCCCCATATAAAGCACGCTTTCGCGCCACCTTACCGAGCCGGTCACCTGATCTACCAGCAAGGAGCGGATCGTCGCGGGGTCTTCCACAGCCTCAGCCAGAACATTTGCCACGAGCGGAACGCTAGGCTTGTTGATCTCCACCTGCGCCAAGGCCTCCGCCATAACTTGCGCTGCAGGCTCCATCAGCGCGCAATGAAACGGGGCGCTGACAGGCAAAAGCATCGCCCGTTTGGCCCCGTTGGCCTTGGCCAGTTCAACCGCCCGCTCAACGGCGGCTTTATGGCCAGAAACCACGACCTGGCTTGGGTCATTGTCATTTGCCGCTTGGCAGACATCGCCCTCAGCGGCCTCCGCAGCAATGTCTTTGGCCGTCTGAAAGTCGAGCCCCAGCAAAGCCGCCATAGCGCCAATGCCTACGGGCACGGCCTCTTGCATGGCGCGGCCACGAGTGCGCAGCAAGCGCGCCGTGTCGGCAAGGCTGATCGCGCCAGATGCGGCCAGAGCGGAATACTCTCCCAGAGAGTGCCCAGCCACGAGCGAGGCCGCTGAAATATCAACGCCCTCCGCCTCAAGCGCGCGCATGGCCGCCAGAGAGGTTGCCATCAATGCGGGCTGCGCATTTTGCGTCAGGGTGAGATCGGCAATATCACCCTCCCAAATAAGCGTGCTCAGGCTTTCGCCCAAAGCCTCGTCAACTTCGTCAAACACCGCTTTGGCCGCCGGATAGGCCGCGGCCAACTCTTGGCCCATGCCAATTGTCTGCGCGCCCTGCCCCGGAAATACGAATGCTCTGCTCATTTTAGCCCCTCCCAATAGGTTTGAAGCAGAAATAGCCAAAAGCCCCGAGCGGCGCAATGCGCTTAGAACCGCAAAAAGCCGGCGCGCGCAGCACCGGCCTTCCTTCACATTATCTGTTGGCTTAGTCCGTTAGGTTTAAGCTGTGCGCGCAAAGCTCGGGCCGAGGGCCGCACGCAATGCATCCATTTCCTCAACCTTCTGGCCAAGTGGCAACTCGACAACAGAGCGGCCTTGATGATCACGCGCAACAAACACGCCGTCACGCACATCAATTTCGCTCAGGTCATCATAATCATAAGAGGTTGAGCGAACGATGCGGCCAAACTCGTTGCGCATCACCACTTCAAGGCGTTTGGCGCGTGGATCAAGCTGCACCTCCGGCATGCGGCGGCGCACTGGCGCCATCAGCGCAAAGCCCGACGCCATCAGCGCGATGGTGATCATAAGTTTGAACAGCATCAGGCCGCTGTCCCAAAGTGCGCCCGGCATGGCCCAAAGGCCAACCGCTGCAAGCAACAGCACCGATCCACCAAAAACATTGAACAAACGCATCGGCGGCAAGGCCGTCATAGCGTGCTTTTCAAACGCAACTTCAGGGAAAGTGGCTGCTGGGAGAGTGGCTGTGGTTGCTGTGGCTGTCATAGGTTTATCCAATCTAGTCGACATTGCTTTCTGCTCTGGGGCTCAACCTGCACCGCGACTAAGACGACAATTTGGCACAACTTGGGTACATCAAGGCAAACCAGAGCCATATATGGCGGCAATATGGCAAGCCGGCTCATCGCGTGAACTATCGCTTGCGCCACATGGTAAAGCGTCGTATCAGCACCCGTCCTTCTGCCGTAATATTGAACCGCGCAGCTCTCGTGGACGGGTCGCAGAAGGTCAGGCCCTCCTATGAAATGCGTCTGAAAAAGGAAAAGATCATGCCGCTCTATGAGCATGTTTTTATCTCGCGTCAGGACTTGTCCAACACGCAAGCAGAAAGCCTCGTCGAACATTTTAGCGCAGTCATCACAGACAACGACGGCAAAGTCGTTGACAGTGAATACTGGGGCATCAAAACGATGGCTTACAAGATCAACAAAAACCGCAAGGGCCACTACGCCTTCCTGCGCACAGACGCACCAGCGGCTGCCGTTCAGGAAATGGAACGCCTGATGCGCCTGCACGAAGACGTGATGCGCGTACTCACCATCAAGGTTGACCAGCACGCTGAAGGCCTTTCAGTCCAAATGCAAAAACGCGAAGAACGGTCTGAGCGCCGCGAACGCCGCTAATCACCTGAAGAAAGGACACTAAACCATGGCTACAAAACCATTTTTCCGCCGTCGTAAGGTCTGCCCCTTCTCAGGGGATAACGCACCGAAGATCGACTATAAAGACACGAAACTTCTGCAGCGCTACATCTCTGAGCGTGGCAAAATCGTGCCATCACGTATCACAGCAGTATCTGCCAAGAAGCAACGTGAGCTGGCCCGCGCCATCAAACGCGCCCGCTTCCTCGCGCTTCTGCCATACGCTGTTAAGTAAGGAGACCAGACATGCAAGTTATCCTTCTTGAACGCGTCGCAAAGCTCGGCCAGATGGGCGATGTGGTTGATGTGAAGGCGGGTTACGCCCGTAACTTCCTTCTGCCACAGAAGAAAGCTCTGACGGCGTCACAAGCCAACATTGCCAACTTCGAAGCGCAAAAAGCGCAGCTTGAAGCCAACAACCTCGAAACCAAAAAAGAAGCTGAAGACATGGCCGGCCGCCTCGATGGCCAGCAGTTCATCGTGATTCGCCAAGCTTCTGATGCAGGTTCGCTTTACGGCTCAGTTACACCACGTGACGCCGCCGAAGCCGCGACCGAAGCTGGTTTCACAGTTGACCGCAAGCAAGTTTCTGTTGAAGCACCTATCAAAGAACTGGGTGTTCACAACATGATCGTGACGCTGCACCCAGAAGTTTCTGCGACGATCGAAATCAACGTGGCCCGCTCGACTGAAGAAGCCGAGCTGCAAGCCTCAGGGAAATCGATCCAAGAGCTCGAAGCCGAAGCGGAAGCCGAAGCAGAGTTTGAAATCGCGGAACTGTTCGACGATCTCGGCGCAGCCGCCTCTGACGACGACGATCTGGCCGAGACGGCCGGTGTTGACGCTGCCGAAGGCGAAGCTGAAGCAGAAGACGCTGGCGAAAAAGCCTAAGCGCCCTTCAAACCTAACAAGAAAGCCGCGCAAGCCAGTCTTGCGCGGCTTTTTTTTTGCTTACAAGCAAGCGGCCTGCTCTGCGCACAAACCCCTTGCCCCTTCTCTCTAAACCGGAGCGTGGCAAACGGCTTCGACGTTGTTACCATCGGCGTCATGTACAAAAGCGCCATAGTAGTTTTCATGATAGTGCGGCCTTGGGCCAGGAGCGCCGTTGTCGGTGCCACCGGCCGCCAGAGCCGCGGCATAAAAGCCGTCAACCTCGGCATGTGACTTCGCCGTAAATGCAACATGCACCGGCGGCTTCTGGGCCTCGGCTTCCGTTATCCAAAATTGCGGCCGCTCCTGCCCATAGCCAGCAACCTTGACGCCGCCCGTATGCTCAGGCGACACGACAAACAGCATACTGGCCCCGAGTGGCTCTAAGGCTTTATCATAAAACGCCTTAGCCGCGTCAAAGTCAGTCACAGTAATCCCCAGATGATCAATCATATGGCTCAGTCCTTTCTCAGTTGACTGACCATATCATAAAAAAACCTACTGACAGTTCTTGTCAGCAGAAGGCGGCCCCAAAAGGAGCGGCCCTCGCTATTCAGTCACTCTCCTCAAAGCTCAGGATGTCTCCCGGCTGGCACTCAAGCGCCTCACAAATCTTATCAAGCGTCTCAAAGCGCACGCCTTTGACTTTGCCTGATTTCAACAGCGAGACATTCTGCACCGTGATGCCGACACGCTCGGCCAGCTCTTTCGAGCGCATTTTGCGCTTCGCCAGCATCACATCCAATGTCACCACGATTGCCATTCTCTCACCTTCCCCGCTGCCCTAGACAAACGCCTTGTTCTCATCTGCGATACGCACAGCTTCTACCATGATGTGTCCCACAATCAGCAGCAAGAGGCCAATGATCACAGCATAAACATCGCTGTCTCCAACCGACACGCGCACGATCCGATGGCCCGCAGGGTTGGCCAAAGACAACACCATCACAGCCAGCGTGTTTGACACGATAGAAACTGGCACAATGGCGAGCAGCAGGCCGCCGATCCTGCGCAGGCGTTTGCCCACATCAAGTGTGAAAACGCCCTCACCACGCACACCGCGAAACAGCTTGTAACTGACAACAAGCATGAGCATCCCGACAAGGTCAGAGGCGAAATAGAGCAAAGCCGCGACAAGAAGGTGCCAACTTGCAGCTCCCTTCCCAATTCTTTCAAGCTCAAACTCCTGGCGTAAAATCTCGCGCGCATTCTCGGGTGCTTCCAACAAGTCAAGCGCGGCAAGGCACATTGCAAAGGCAAACAACCCCGCGCCAAGCAGAACAGCCACCTGCCCCAATCTCGCGAGTTTCCGAACCTTCTCTGATACGACTACGTCTTCCATGTCACCCTCATGTTAAATTAATATATTGCTTAATTATCGTTTTACAATAATTAATGCAAGTACGGCGATTCGTCTTTTCGTCATAAAATCAAAATGAGGTATACCATGAACCATCGAGCACTTCTTCTTTCAATTGCCGCGCTCGCGGCCTCCTTTTCACCTGCCGTTGCAGACACGGACTGGGAGGGGTTCTATGCGGGCCTCTCGCTTGACGGCAGCAAAACCAAGGCCAGCGCAGGCGGCGCGGCGGGCCATGGCTACAACTCTAAAGAAGCAAGCTTAGGCCTCTATCTGGGTAAAAACTATGTCACCCGAAGTGGGCTTGTTTGGGGCCCCGAGCTTTCGCTCAAGGCGCTTGGCAACTCAGGCACTGCAACTGGCGCAGGGCTGGGCACGACAGATTTTAAAGGCAGTTTCGTCGCCACCCCCAAGATCAGAGCTGGTTTTGCACGCGGCAAAGCCTTGTTTTATGGCACAATCGGGCTTGGCATAACCGACGCAGGTGTCGTGCCAGCGGGCACCTCGGACAAAGACTTCCACATCGGCACGGTCTACGGGCTTGGCGCCGAGTTTGACATTGGCAATGGCTGGGCAACCCGCGTTGAAGCCACTGTTTTTGATCTGGGCAGCCCTGACAAAAACTACTCAGGCACAACTGCAGCCATGGGATACAAGTCAAAAACACTCACCCTTGGCCTCAGCAGGAAGTTCTGAATGCGCAGTCTTGCTCTTATCCTGTCGGCTCTGGTCTGGCTTAGCGGGTGCGACATGCCCTCGCTAAGTGCCATAGCGGCGCTTCACAAAGTTGATCCGATGACAACTGATCCAGCAGCGCTTAGGCTTGCTGTGTTTCACCCTAGCTATGTCTCGGTTGATCCAAGTGGGCTGTCCTTCACTGGCACGCTTAAAGCCACGGAAAGCCAGCCTGAAGACAGCTTCAGCTTTCACATGATCCCCGCCAAACGTGGCCCTGCGGAAACCCGGCTTGAAAGTCACGTGCCTGAGGGAGATGTTTTGACTGTCTTTCGCATCGCCCCCGACAGGCTGAATGCCTTTCGGGCGTTTCGCGAGACGTCAGAGGGTGGCGCGCGGCATGGCTCCCTTTCCGTCAACGTGACGCCTTGTCTCTCTACAGGTGCTGTGCCCGAAGACCTGTTCATCAGCGTGCATATCCTCACCGCCGAGCTCACGGACTATGCAGAACTTGTTGGTCGCACTGATGTTGCCAAGCAACTTACGCCAGAACAGGTCTCGCAGGCGTTCGTCACTTGTGAGTGACGCCTCGCGCAGCCTATAGTCTCTCCAGTTTAGCTGGGGAGGCTTTGGTGCCCAATTCTGCCATATCCGCGCGCATGCTCGCAATGCTGCACACCCGCACCGACGCGCTAAGCGCGGGCGATCCTGTTCCAGAGCCCTTGGTGATGACATCTGCCTTTGCGCTGCCTCATAACCCCAAACCAAACCGCACCTATGCACGCTTCTCCAACCCAACAGTTGAGGCCACAGAGGCGCGCATCGCGGCCCTTGAAGACGCTCCAAGCCTGCTGTTTCCGTCAGGCATGGGGGCTTACAGCGCAGCCCTTACCGCCCTGCTCAAGCAAGGCGACACAGTGCTGATGCTGTCTGACGGCTACTACGCTGCGCGCAACCTTGTGAGTGACATCATGGCACCCTTCGGTGTGACGCTAGAGGCTTGCCCTGCTGCCGAGATCCTCACACATCCGCTTGACGGCATCGCGCTGGTGGTTGTCGAAACTCCCTCCAACCCTGGCCTCGATGTGATTGATATCAAGGCCTTATCCGCCCGTTGCCACGCCGTTGGCGCCAAGCTTGCGGTTGACAACACCGTCTGCACACCGCTCCTGCAACAGCCGCTTGACCAAGGCGCTGACGTTGTGATCGTTTCCGACACCAAGGCCATGGCGGGCCACACTGACGTGCTCATGGGCCATGTTGCCAGCCGTGATCCCGCCTTCATGGAGCGGCTCCTAACGGTGCGCAACCTGACAGGCAACATCCCTGCTCCGCATGATGCATGGCTGCTCTTGCGCGGACTTGAAACGCTTGATGTGCGCCTAGAGCGCATGTGCGCCAATGCCCGCGCAGCGCTCCCCACCTTGCAGGCGAGCCGGCACATCAGCGCGGTTGTCTATCCTGCGCCGCATGCACAGTGCTCCGACCAAGGCTTTCTCGTCGGCGCAACCTTTACAGACGCTCAAACCGCTGACCGTTTCCTTGCCAAAGCGGGCTTTGCGGCCATGACTAGCTTCGGCGGGCTGCATTCGTCTGGTGACAGACGCGCCCGCTGGGGCGACGCCGTGCCAGAGGGCTTCTTGCGCCTCAGCTTTGGGGTTGAGCCGACGGCAGCCCTTACTGCCGCGATCACGCGGGCGCTGGCCGAGCTTTGACATCAGCGTGAAAATGCCCAAGTTTGATAGGCCACTCAAGCTTGCTACTGGCGCTGAGCTCATTACCATATGCTCGTGGATATTACGACGAAGCCAAAAGGCGCGGCATGCAGGTTGAAACCGGCCTGCGCCCCGCCTGAACGCAAAAGGCCGCCCCAATGCGGAGCGGCCTTTCGTGTTTCCTAAGCTTAGGAAGTTTACTCGTCTTCGAGCGCTTCAACCGCTTTTTGCAAATCGTCTTTGTTGACTTCTTTGTCTGTCACAGCGGCCTTCTCGAAGGCTTGATCAACAACTTTGTCTTCAAACAAAGGCGCGCGAAGCTGCTGCTGCATCTGCTGGTTTTGCTGAACAAACTCAAAGAACTGGCGCTCTTGGCCAGGGTACTGGCGCGCTTGGTTCATAATCGCTTGGGTCATTTCGGCGTCAGTCACTTCGATCTCTGACTTCTGGCCCATTTCGGCGAGCAGAAGGCCCAGACGCACGCGGCGCTCGGCGAGCGTTGTGTGCTCGTCAGTTGTTTCGATCGTCGGGTGATCGTGGCCTTCAACCTCAGGGTTTTCTTCGTGCCACAGCTGGTGCGCGATCTGGCCTGCTTCGGCCTCAACAAGTGATGGCGGCAAGTCAAAAGAAACCTGCTTATCAAGCGCGTCGAGCAGACCACGCTTCATAACGGCGCGCGCGGCACCGGCATATTCGGCTTCGAGGCGTTCGGCGATCTGGCCTTTGAGGCCAGCAAGATCTTCTGCGCCAAACTTGGTTGCCAGCTCGTCGTTAAGCTCAGCAGCCTTAGGCTCTTTAACGTCTTTGATCTTGCACTCAAATACAGCCGCTTTGCCTGCGAGGGCTTCGGCTTGGTACTCATCAGGGAAGCTCACTTCGACGTTCTTCTCGTCGCCAGCTTTTACGCCAACAAGCTGCTCTTCAAAGCCCGGGATGAAGCTGTTTGACCCCAGAACCAGCGGGTAATCTTCTGCTGCGCCGCCCTCAAAGGCTTCGCCGTCGACTTTACCGAGGAAGTCGATGACAACCTGGTCGCCGTCTTTGGCTTTTGAGCCCGCCTTACGCGCTTCAAAGTCTTGCGCTGTTTCCGCGAGTGACTTCAGGGCTTCGTCGATCTCGTCGTCGCCGGCTTTTACAACCATGCGCTCAAGTTTGATCGCTGAAAAGTCAACTTCAGGAATTTCTGGAAGCGCTTCGTAAGACATATCGACTTTGACGTCGTCGCCCTCTTTCCACTTGTCGCCGTCAACCATTTCGACTTTCGGCTGCATCGCTGGACGATCGCCTGACTTCTCAAAGTGGTCTGACATCGCACCGTCGATGGCTTCTTGCATGGCTTCGCCCATGATGCGCTCGCCGAACTGCTTTTTCAGCAATGCCATCGGAACCTTACCTTTGCGGAAACCTTTCATCTCCACTTCAGGCTGTGCTTCTACAAGCTTCTCGTTCACTTTCGTGTCGAGCTCAGCAGCTGTCAGCGTGATGTTATAGGCGCGCTTGAGGCCTTCGTTCAGTGTCTCGGTGACTTGCATGATGTCATCCTTTTATATCGGCATTGCGTCAGGGTCCGGTGCTTGTCACACCAGTTAAATCAAGCGCCCTTCTAGGGTTCACAAGCTCACTATGCAAGGGGGGATCGGCCTTATCGTGAGGGTTTTGCGCAGATTTGCGAGAACTCAAGAACTTGAGGGTGGATTGGCCGTTTTTGAAAGGAAATATCGGCGCTGCCACACGACAGCTCGGTCCCCTGCGGGGAGCGCGGTTGGGGGCTTTGCCCCCTCTTGGCCAAGGCCAATTCACCCCCAGGATATTTCTGGAAAGAAAAAGGGAGCCTAGGGTGCTTGAACGAGAGGAAAGGAGGGAATGGTGGGTGATGAGAGGCTCGAACTCCCGACATCTTCGGTGTAAACGAAGCGCTCTACCAACTGAGCTAATCACCCGTGCGGCGGTATTTAGCGAGAGCCGCTCCGCGTTGCAAGCGCGATTTTGGTGAAAATCGCAAATTCTGCAAAATTAACTGGCAGCACCAATCGCGGTGCGGGTTTGACAGGCTTCTACTTGCCAACTTACCAACCGAAACACGCGGCCCAGATGAAGGCCGCGCGCACTTGTCATGACAGGAAACCGAGCATGACGGAAAGCTGTTTATTCGGCCGCGTCTTTAACCATATCGGAGGCGTCATGTTCCGTGGCGCCGTATTCGGCAGCGTCTTTAGCGGCTTCGAGCTCTTTGATAACCATGTCTGACTGACGCAACCGCAGGTTAATAACCCGCCCATTGGCCACCAGTTTGGTGCGCGCGATTTTGACTTTGCCAAGAGGCTTTAGGTTTAGCTCTTGGCCATCGCCGATGGCTTCACCCATGATTTCCAGCACAGATTCGACAATAGGCTTCACGTCTTTGCGCTTGGCACCGGTGCGTTTTGCGACTTCATCGAGCAGCTGTTCTTTGCGCATTTCCGCAATTCCGACGACAGGATCGCTAGATTGGACAACAACAGGCTCAACCTTCGCGGCTTCGGTAGCAGCGCTAGGTGCTGCCAAAGGGGCCGTAGGCTTAGCCACCATAGGAGCCGCTGACGCAGTCGATTTTGCAGCCGTCGCAGTGGGCTTCTTTACAGCGGCCTTGCGCGCTGTAGTTGTTTTGCTGCTTGCTGCTGTTTTTGATTTCGTAGTCGCTTTCGCCATAGTCTCTGCCTCTATATGTTGTTGTTTTGTTGACGACGTTACCAACTCGTATTAACTATTTCTAGACACAATATGTGTCATTGCTGGAGAACGGCCAAAGCATACGGGGCTTTATCATGGCATGCGCACCGTTAAAATTGTATGCACACTGTACATTCCTTGGGGGAAAAATGAAAAAACTAGCAATGACCGCAGCGCTTTCTTGCGCACTCGCAGCCGGTTCGGCACAGGCAGGCAGCTTGGCTGACCCTATTCTTGAAAAAGATATGATCGAGATGGAAGCCGCCAACTCGTCGATGTCGGGAACAGCGCTCGTCGCTCTCTTGGCGCTCACACTCATGATACCAGTGCTCGACTAAGCCATACAGGTTAGCAACGCCATACAGGTTAGCAACACTGGGCATGCCCAACCAAAAAGCGCCCCCTATTGGGAGGCGCTTTTTCGTTTTCTACAACGCTCTGCCGCTTGGCTTAATGCGCGGTTGCGCCTGTGCTGGTGTCTGTCGCCAGCTTCGCGGCGGCGGCGGCCTCTTCGGCCTCCTCATCCCACTCGATAGGTTCGGGAGTTCCGGCGAGCGCGATCTTCAACACTTCGCTCACATGTGTTACAGGGATGATCTCCAATCCCTCTTTCACATTGTCCGGAATGTCGACGAGGTCTTTCTCGTTTTCTTCCGGAATAAGCACTGTCTTGATCCCGCCTCGCAAGGCAGCAAGCAGCTTTTCTTTGAGGCCACCGATTGGCATCGCATTGCCGCGCAGGCTCACTTCCCCTGTCATAGCAATGTCTTTGCGCACAGGAATGCCTGTCAAAACCGAGACAATAGATGTCACCATCGCCAAGCCAGCCGAAGGGCCGTCTTTGGGCGTTGCGCCGTCAGGCACGTGAACGTGAATGTCCCACTTGTCAAACTTCGGTGGTTTCACGCCGATCTGCGGCGCAATCGAGCGCACATAAGACGACGCAGCCTCGATGCTCTCTTTCATCACATCACCAAGCTTGCCTGTGGTTTTCATCCGGCCTTTGCCCGGCAGGCGCAGCGCTTCGATGTTGAGCAGCTCGCCCCCCACGCTTGTATATGCCAGCCCCGTGACGACGCCAACTTGGTCTTGCTCTTCGGCAAGCCCGTAGCGGAACTTGCGCACACCGAGGAAGTCATCAAGGTTGCTTGAATCTACATCAACAGACTTGGTTTCCCCCTTCACGATCATGGTCACAGCTTTGCGCGCCACCTTGGCGATCTCGCGCTCAAGGTTTCGCACGCCCGCCTCGCGGGTGTAATAGCGCACCATGTCTGTCAGCGCCTCGTCCGCGAGCTTGAACTCCTTGGACTTGAGGCCATGGTTCTTCACTTGCTTGCTCAGAAGGTGCTGCTTGGCAATCTCGCGTTTCTCGTCTTCTGTGTAGCCCGACAGCGGGATGATCTCCATCCGGTCAAGCAGTGGCCCGGGCATGTTATAGCTGTTTGACGTGGTCAAAAACATCACATTGCTCAGGTCGTATTCAACCTCAAGATAGTGGTCAACGAAGGTTGAGTTCTGCTCAGGATCAAGCACCTCAAGCATCGCAGACGCTGGGTCGCCGCGGAAATCCTGCCCCATCTTGTCGATCTCATCGAGCAGGATAAGCGGGTTTGTCGTCTTGGCCTTCTTCAACGCTTGGATGATCTTGCCGGGCATCGAGCCGATATATGTGCGGCGGTGCCCTCTGATCTCGCTTTCATCGCGCACGCCCCCAAGGCTGATGCGGATAAACTCGCGGCCAGTGGCTTTCGCGACAGACTTACCGAGGCTGGTTTTGCCGACACCGGGAGGGCCAACAAGGCACATGATCGGGCCTTTGAGCTTCTTGGAGCGCTGCTGCACTGCAAGATACTCGACAATGCGTTCCTTGACTTTTTCAAGGCCATAGTGGTCGCCATCCAACACAGCTTCTGCGCGGCCCAGGTCTTTCTTAACGCGCGACTTAACACCCCACGGGATGCTCAGCATCCAGTCAAGATAGTTGCGCACAACGGTGGCTTCTGCTGACATCGGGCTCATGTTCTTGAGCTTCTTAAGCTCGCCCTCCGCCTTCTCGCGCGCTTCTTTTGACAGCTTGGTCTTGGCCACGCGCGCTTCAAGCTCGGCAATTTCGCCTTCGCCCTCTTCGCCGTCGCCAAGCTCCTTCTGGATCGCCTTCATTTGCTCGTTGAGATAATACTCGCGCTGCGTGCGCTCCATTTGGCCTTTAACGCGGGTTTTGATCTTTTTCTCAACCTGCAAAACGCTCATCTCGCCCTGCATAAGGCCATAGACTTTCTCAAGTCGCTCGCTCACATCAAGCGTCTGCAAAAGCTCCTGCTTTTGGTCAACTTCGATGCCAAGATGGCCTGCAACCAAATCAGCCAGCTTTTCAGGCTCTTGGGCTTCGCCAACAGCTGTCAGCGCCTCTTCCGGAATGTTCTTGCGCACTTTTGCATAGCGCTCGAATTCGCGGCCAACGGTGCGCAGCAGCGCTTCAACGGTTGTCTCATCGCCCAACATTTCGTCGAGCGGCTCGGCGCTGGCTTCAAAGAACTCAGGGTTATCAAGGTAGCCCGTGATCAGCACGCGCTGCACGCCCTCAACGAGCACTTTCACAGTGCCGTCGGGCAGCTTGAGCAATTGCAGCACATTGGCCAAAACGCCTGTGCTGTAAATTCCTGTTGTGTCCGGGTCATCCTCGCCCGGATCAATCTGGGCTGACAGCAAAATTTGCTTGCCGTCGTTCATAACCTCTTCCAGTGCGCGCACTGATTTCTCGCGCCCCACAAATAGCGGCACGATCATATGGGGGAAAACCACGATGTCGCGCAATGGAAGCACTGGGTATGATGCGTTGAGTTGCTCTTGCATGCTCTCGTCCTGTTCTTGGGCAAAGCCTTGCGCCCCTCACCTGAGGCAGCCCAAAAGCCTTCCGCGTTTGTAGAATGTTAATTTGGGTCTTGCCTGTGCCCGTTTCAACCTGTGTTGGGCGCAAAGTGCCTGTCTCTGTCAGACTTCGCAAGGCGTGAAACCTGACTAAATTACCCAAATTTTATTTTTTGTCACGCATTCGCCCCAATACCACCATAAGTTGCTGGTGAATTACGCCAAAAGGAGCGGGCTTTATGTTAAGGCGTATTTATCGGCAGCGACGCAGACTCTTGTTCGGGTGGTTCTTCACCTTCCTCATTTGTATAATCTCTGTTGACGCTTACAATAGCGCAGGCTTCCAAGTTTATACTGAGACACTCAGCAGCGGCACCATTGGAGCATTCATTTTCACAACGGTTTTCGCGATATGCTTCACAGCCCCAGTGCTGATAATCATCGCACTTAACCGAAAACACATTTAGTGTAGAAATCACCAAAAGCCGCCGGGGTAAAAGCAGCATAGCGCTCGCAAGCCACGACAAGTGCGCGCTCCCTCGTGTTGCCCTTTGCTGCTGGTTTGACGATGCCTTGGGAGATCTTGCAGACAGTTACCGTGCACGCAGACTTCAAAAGCGCGATTGGTCGCTGACTGGCATGGAGCACAAGGCAGTTCAACGTATCTCATAAACAGCCAGCCCGCCCTTTACCTCGCCAAGTCAAATCCCTATATAATCGGTCAGGAACACCAGAAAGCGCTTCTAATGACCGAAATGACAGACCCAATTGAAGGCACTCCGCTGATCACCCCTTCCAGCACCGACCACCCGCTCTATGACAATGTCGTCGAGGCCTGCAGGACTGTCTATGATCCTGAAATTCCAGTGAATATCTATGATCTTGGTCTGATCTATACGATCCTGATCAATGAGGCCAATGAAGTTGAAGTGCTGATGTCCCTCACGGCGCCGGGCTGTCCTGTGGCCGGCGAAATGCCCGGTTGGGTTGCCGAAGCGATCGAGCCTCTCGCAGGCGTCAAACAAGTCAACGTAGAGCTGATCTGGTCACCGCCATGGGGCATGGACATGATGTCAGACGAAGCCCGCCTAGAACTTGGCTTTATGTAACGAAGGCAACGCCTTAGGAGGACAAGCTTATGTTTGGAATTCCCGGAAAACAAGCTGTCACCATGACAGAGACCGCCGCCGCCCAGATCCGCAAACTGATGCAAAGCAAAGGCCATGAAGGCCTGCGCATTGGCGTCAAAAAAGGCGGCTGTGCGGGCATGGAATACACCATGGAATACGTCGATGAACTCAACGAGCACGACGAAGTTGTCGAGACAAACGGCGCCCGCATCATGATCGCGCCCATGGCGCAAATGTTCCTGTTCGGCACCCAGATCGACTATGAAGTCTCGCTGCTTGAAGCTGGCTTCAAGTTCAACAATCCCAACGTCGAAGATGCCTGCGGGTGCGGCGAGTCGATCAAGTTCAAAGACGTCGAGGCTCTCGCGGCTGAACGCGATCAGAGCTAAAATGGCGACAGCTCTCGTTGGTATCGCGACAGTCACCATCATGGGTCTTATCGCCCTGTCAGCCAACAGACGCTTTGCTGATCTTGCTGAAGTTCCGTTGCACTTTGATGTAAACGGCAGTCCATCACGGAACACCCCGAGGCATATCGCCCTTGGTTTCATGCCCGCATTGGCCATTCTCGTGTTTGTGCCATTTGCACTGTTCGCGCCTAACCTGCTGGGGGCGCTCTTCGCCAGTGGCTCGCTTATTGGCGCACAACTGCTCTACCATTGGCTCATCGGACGCAGCCAATGAGTGTCACCAACGAGCAGGTCGAGCAAGTCAAAGATCTGTTCGCAGAACTTGGCGGCATCTCGACCCGCAGGATTAATGGCTCCCGACCCTGGGCTCTTTCAGACTTCCACTTTTTCTTTCCAAAAATATCCTAGCGCCGACGCCGCGCAATAAGTGCGCTCTGTCGGCTCGCGTTCGATATCCGAACGGCTTAAGTGCGGGGGACAACGTCCCCCGCCTCGGTCGGATTTTCGCGCAGCGAAAATTCGAAATCAATGTCACCCAGCCGTCTTGCCCATCAAATGCAGATAGGTCTCATCGTAACGTTTGGTGAGATAATCCCCGGCAGAAATTGGCTCCCCCCCTTCTGCCGCAACATTGGTGTCATAGTTCGGGTTAAAGAACATCGGCACCGAAATGCGCTCCGCCGCCGATCCGACAACACGGTGCAAGGTGGCGCGCACCTTGTCGCCCGACCACATTTGCAGCATCTCCCCGAAGTTGATCACAAATTCGCCGGGTTGCACGTCAACCGCGTGCCAAGCCGCGTCAGCGCCCTGCACTTCCAGGCCCGGCGTGCCATCCCCCGTCAGCAGCGTCAGGCAACCATAGTCGGTATGCGCCGCAATGCCGAAGTCCTTGTCCGTCGCCCAATCAGGCCGCGCCGGATAGAAGTTCCCACGTAAAAGCGCCATCGGGCGGCTGAACTTGTCGTCAAAATACGCGGTATCCCGGCCTGTGGCCTGCGCGATCTGGCGCAAAAGCGCGCGGCACAGGTCTGTCGCTTTGTCATAATATGCAGACACGTCGCGCCGAAACGTCTCGGGGTTTTCAGGCCATTGGTTGGCGCCATAGACAAGCAAACCACTTGCGCGCAGCGGATCACCTTTCGGAAGCTGATAGCCGCAGTCAAAGACTTCTTTGTAGTCTGGGTTTGCGTCCGGATCGACTTGCTCGGAGCCAGCCGCGCCCCAACCTCGGTTTGAGCCCGTCAGCGCCATATCAACAAGGCGCTTCTCATCCATTGGTAACTTAAAGAACGCCCTGTAAGCCTCTGTAACTGTGTCAACATCTCGTGCTTCAATCGGCGTATTTACGATCCTCAAAAAGCCGGTCTCCAGCACCCCGCGTTTGAGGACAGCCCGAGCTTCGACGTCGCCAGCCACAAGGGCTGCAAAATCCAGCTTTTCGATCATCCGCATCATGCTCCGCATAGTTTGCGCCCTTTTAGCGCACCTGCCCGCGCGCGCAAGCCGCAGCTTTATCGCGTGAGGTCATTGGCCCCGCCGCGACTTCCTGTTAGGTCTTGTGCCAAACACAAAGGAGAGGCTCGATGCGCCGTAAGCTTGCCGCTGGAAACTGGAAGATGAATGGCCTCAAGAGCCAACTCGCTGAGCTTGAAGCACTGGCCAAGGCCCATCCGGCACCCTCCGTTGATGTGTTGCTGTGCCCGCCTGTCACGCTCCTCGCGGCGGCGGCTCAAGGCCCGTTTTGCATCGGAGCGCAGGACTGCCATCCAAATGATGCGGGCGCACATACCGGTGACATTTCCGCACAAATGCTGCGCGACAGCGGCGCAGAAGCCGTCATCGTCGGCCACTCCGAGCGCCGCGAAGATCACGGTGAGCACTCTGATATCGTGCGCGCCAAAGCCCGCGCGGCGCAGGCCGTCGGCCTCACAGCGATCGTCTGTATGGGCGAAAGCCTTGTGCAGCGCGAAGCTCAGAACACGCTCGACATTATCGGCGGTCAGCTCGCAGGCTCGATCCCCGACAACGCCACCGCCGAGAACCTTGTCGTGGCCTATGAGCCGATCTGGGCCATCGGCACAGGGCTTGTGCCCAGCTTGGCGCAGATCGGCGAGGTGCATGACTTCATTCGCGCCCGCCTTGAGCGCCGTTTCGGCGCTGGCGTGGGCCGCGGCGTGCGCGTTCTCTACGGCGGCTCCGTCAAGCCAGACAACGCCAGCGAGATTTTCTCAGTGCCCAATGTTGACGGCGCTTTGGTGGGCGGAGC
Organism: Lentibacter sp.; assembly: GCA_016744435.1. Classification (GTDB taxonomy): domain Bacteria; phylum Pseudomonadota; class Alphaproteobacteria; order Rhodobacterales; family Rhodobacteraceae; genus Lentibacter. Next base: position 40,224 of record JADGEJ010000027.1, read on the forward strand.
CTCGCTGAAAGCCGCCGATTTCTCGCCGATTATCAGCGCCTTGGAAACAAGCTAGGGGTCTTGTTTCCAACTCTGAAGCTCGCAATAACACTCAAACCCCCTCGCAATAACACTCAAACCCCACTGTGCTTGCGCGCTCTAGGCCGATGATCATCGAAACTGACACAGGCGTATCGGTGGCTATCACCCCGCTCGCGGCGGCCTGATAGCCACTCAGAAACGAGAAAGGGCGGTGCTTTTATTAAGCGCCGCCCCTTTTTAAGCTCTTAGCCCTACTTCGTGATGATCTCCGGCCCCATGATCGTGTTGGGCAGGAATGTCGACAGCACGGGAATGTACGTGACCATAATCAGGAACACGAACAGCACCGCGAGGAAGGGAAGTGCTGCGCGCACAACGCTCATCATCGGCATGCCCGCGACACCGGAGGTGACGAATAGGTTAAGGCCCACAGGCGGCGTTATCATCCCGATCTCCATGTTCACCACCATGATGATGCCCAAATGGATCGGGTCGATCCCCAGTTCGATCGCGATCGGAAACACCAGCGGCGCGACGATCACGAGCAAGCCCGAGGGCTCCATGAACTGCCCGCCAATGAGCAGGATCACGTTGACCACGACAAGGAACATGACTGGCCCAAAGCCCGCTGACAGCATCGCGCCCGCGATGTGCTGAGGCACTTGTTGCTCTGTCAGAACGTGTTTGAGGATAAGCGCAAAGGCGATGACAAACAGCAGTGTCACCGTCAGTTTGCCCGCCTCAAACAGCGTCTTCTTGGTGTCTTTGTGCACAAACGACAGCACCAGCCCGACGATGGAATAGCCAATGCCACGGGCAAACCGCATGGTGCCGCCGCCAAGCGAGCTGGCATAACTTGCCTGCACAGCATGGGCCTCACGCGCCGAACCATCGAGCGAATAGGTGAAGATGATCGGCGGTAAAGCCACCATCAGAGCCACCAGCAACGCCAGCAAAGTCGTCAGCGCAAACGTCACGTGGCTGACCATGCTTGCAGGCACAAGCTCAGCCATCAGCCCGCTAATGCCATCCGCCGCAGCAGGCACAAGCGCAACAAGCGCCATCGCCATAGGCACAAGCGCCAGCACCGCTGTGATAAGTGTCGCCAACAGCGCGCGCCGCGCAGGGAAGGCCAGCAAAGCCCAGCCCGTCAGCACGCAGATAACCACCCAACCGAGGCCAACCATGAGGCCAAGCTCGCGCGTGTAGAGCGCGTCAGGATCAGTGCTTGAGGCAAAGTAATGCAGCAGAAAGCCGATCAACCCGAAGACAACAACCCGCAACCCAAGGCCAAACTCGTCGCGCTCATCGTCTTCCAGCCAGGGCTTGCCTTTGAGCGGGCCCATGTCACGGTAGATCGTCACCGCCGCGAAGAAGGCGTAAACAGCCGCAACCGCCGCCGCCTCTGTCGGAGTAAACACGCCGCCGTAGATGCCGCCAAGGATGATAAAGATCAGGAACAGGCCAAAGGAGGCTTCCAGCATCGAGCTGGCGATCTCGTCCAAGCCCTTCCACTCGCCTTTGGGCAGGTTCTTCACCTTGGCGATCACATAGATCGTGACCATCAGCATGAAGCCCGCCAAAAGCCCGGGAATGACGCCAGCAAGGAACATCCGCCCCACCGAGACTTCAACAGCCGCCGCGTAGACAACCATGACGATGGATGGCGGAATGAGGATGCCAAGGGTGCCCGCGTTGCAGATGACGCCCGCCGCGAATTCCTTGGTGTAGCCAACCTGACGCATCCCCGCGATGACGATTGTGCCAATAGCAACAACCGTCGCAGGCGAAGAGCCCGAGAGCGCGGCAAACATCATGCAGGCCAGCACCCCCGCGATGGCAAGGCCACCCGGCAAATGCCCCACGCAAGCGATAGAGAAGCGGATGATCCGCCGTGCCACGCCGCCTGTCGTCATAAACGACGACGCAAGGATGAAAAACGGGATCGCCAGCAGGGTAAAGTGGCCCTCAAAGGCCTCAAACAGAGTGCCCGCGACCGAGCCAAGCGTGGCATCCGAGAAGATCAGCAAGAACAAAACCGAGCTGAGGCCAAGCGAAACCGCGATCGGAACGCCCATCAGCAAAAGGCCCACGATCATGGCAAATAGGAGTGCGACTTCCATCAATTTTCTCCCAACTGCTCGCGAACTTCTTCAAGCTCGTCTTCAACTTCGTGACTGGCGACAATACGGTCCACATCACCGCGCCAGACCTGCACGCCAACCTGCAAAAAGCGTAGCAAAAGCAGCAACATAGAGATCGGCAAAATGATATAAGGAATAACCTTTGGCAGCTTCTCATAGGCATCGCCATAGTTGATCAGATCTTCCAGAAAACGGAACATGCCGAGCATCGGAACGTCCTGCACCTCATAGAAGCTTTGGCTGCGCACTGTGGTGTCAAAGCCCGTGGGGAACCAGCGCCCGGAAGTTGGCGGCAAGTCTGCAAAGACGGCCCAGTAGTCGTAGGCCGCCTTCACCATCAGCAGCGAAAAGAAGATGCAAAGCGCCACTGAGACAAGCGCCAAAATCCGCCGCAGCGGGGCGCTCAGCAGGTTCACAATCGCATCAACACCAAGGTGGCTGTGGGTTTTTACGGCGTAAGACGCGCCGAGCAGAACCAGCCACGCAAACAAGAACACTGTCGCCTCAAGGCCCCAAAGCAGGTTGGTCGGCAGGCCCCAGGCCTCGACCATCGGTTTGGCGCCCGGGCTGTCAAACACATAGCGGATCACGACGCCCGCGAATGTGATCAGCGTCATCGCGCCCAAGATCACCGCAATCAGAAACTCTTCGACATGATCCAAGATGCTTAGCTTTCGCTCTTTCATCTCGCCTCCCCCCAATTTCGTAAAAAGGGCGGGCCACATCTGCTGCAGCCCGCCCCTGTTTTCACAAGACGTGCTGTCTTACATGCCGTTGATCTTTTGAACCGCGTCGATGTTTTCTTGGCCAACATCGCCTGCGAACTGCGCCCAAACCGGCTTCATTGTAGCAACCCACTCGTCGCGCTGCTCGCTCGTGAGTTCGCGCACTGTTCCGCCCGCGTCGATGACAGCTTGGCGCGCAGCACCGTTCACAGAAGTTGACTCAGCGTTGCGCGTTGTCGTGACTTCGCTCAGGATCGTCATGAACTGGTCGCGCACATCGGCGTCAAGCGAGTTGAGCCAGTCAACATTGGTCACAACGAGGTAGTCGATGATGCCGTGGTTTGTTTCGGTCACACCGTCCTGAACTTCAAAAAACTTCTTGCCGTAGATGTTTGACCATGTGTTCTCCTGGCCGTCGACAACACCCTGCTGCAGCGCGCCGTAAACTTCCGAGAAGGCCATTTTCTGTGGTGAACCACCGATAGCTTCCATCTGCGCGACAAGCACGTCTGACGACTGCACGCGGAACTTGAGGCCGTTCGCATCCGTTGGCGAAACCAGCGGCTTGTTGGCGCTCATCTGCTTCATGCCATTGTGCCAGAAAGCAAGGCCCTGCAGGCCGCGGCGCTGCATGCTGTCGAGCATCGCTTGGCCTTCGGCTGAGTTTTGGAACGCATCAACCGCCGCGATGTCTTTGAACATGAACGGCAAGTCAAACAGGCGGAACTGTTTGGTGAATTTTTCGAATTTTGACAGGCTCGGTGCTGCGAGCTGAACGTCGCCCTGAAGCATGGCTTCCAGCACTTTGTTGTCATTGTAGAGCGTCGAGTTCGGGAAGACTTCAAGGCACATCGTGCCGTTCATTTCGTCATTGATGCGCTGCTCAAGAAGCGAAGCCGCGATGCCCTTTGGGTGCTTGTCAGTGTTTGTCACGTGGCTGAACTTGACGACAATCTCGCCATCGTCACAGGCCGCGGTTACGGCAGAGGCCGAAACTGACAGAGTCAGAGCGGCAATCGCTGTTGTGAGAAATTTCATGGATGTCTCCTCCCAGAGTATAGAATCACTTGGCCCGCAGGTTTGCCGGCCGACGCGCTATGCTCTCGTTTTGGTGAACACCGTGCAAGTAATGAGGTTTTGCTAATAATTTCAGCAGTTTAAAAACGCCCCACCGCAGAGTTGTGCGGCTTTCCGCACAGCTCCGCCGGGTAATTGTGCGACTTTCCGCACAGAGGCTTCAAGCTGGCCGCTACCTCTTCGTGCCGGCGTCCCATGTCAGACCAAAGCTCAAAAGCCCGCTCGCGCCGCCCTCTGTCATCGGCAAAAGCTGCACAAACACATTGCCCTGCCGCAGGTGCAGCCCCCCAATCGCCACCACGTCCGACGTAATGTGGGTGCTAAAACGCCGCCCGTCTTTGGGGTACCAGGCGAGGCCGCCGAAGACACTTAACTCACCGGTTTTCCAACGTTTCAGCGGCAGGTGCGCCGTCGCCGCCAGTGAGCCGCGTTCATAGCTGTTCACGTAAGCACCAAACGAGTAAGCCCACTTCTCCCGCTCCCACGTCGCAAACAAACCCGGGTTGATCTCATTGTAGCCAGAAGCTCCGACATGCTTACTGCCAAGCAAAACAGAAAAACGATCAGGCCCCGCCTGCGCACCACTTGGCGCCACAAAGCTGCAAAGCCACACCGCTCCAACCAAGACTGCCCTGTTCACCGCTCTCATCGTCGCACTCCTCGATAGCCTTTAACACTCTGCGCCGAGCCGCCGCTCAAATGCAACCTTCACAAAGCAAACACTCTTTTTCTTTCCCTAAATATCCCGGGGGGAGGTCACAAACTTGTTTGTGACTTGGGGGCTGGCCCCCGCACCGTCAGCGGCGAAAATCATCCGGCTTAATGCCGTAGCGCGCCAGCTTGTCATAAAACGTTTTGCGCGGCAGCTTTAAAGCAGCAGCCGCAGCACTCGCGCGGCCCTTCTCTCGCCCCAGTGCCGCCACCAGGAGCGAGCGTTCAACCCGCGCCATTTGCTCGGCATGTCCCAGCTCGGCGGCAGCCTCCGTGTCTTCGGGCATGCCCAAAACAAAGCGCATCGCAGCACTCATCAGCGCCCGCGCATTTCCCGGCCAAGGCTGCGCCATCAGTGTCGCAACTTGCTGGGCCTGCACCTCAGGCGGCACAAGCCCTGCTTGCTCTGCCGCCTGCGCCACATAATGGCGAAACAACACAGGGATATCTTCAGGCCGCTCACCAAGTGTCGGGATATGCACCCGCATGCCCTCAAGCCGGTAAAACAGCTCTGCGTTAAACGCCCCGGCCTCAACAGCCCCCGCCAAATCTGCGGTGCTACCAGCAATCAACCGCGCGCCATGCCTCCCGCCATCTTTTGCGCCCTGCTCTGCATCAAGCAGCTCTGCCAGCTCATATTGCAGCTCTGGTGCCAAAGCTTCGATCTCGTCCAGAAACAGGCTCCCATGGATCGCAGCTTGCCTTGCCTCCAAAAGCCCGGCAAGCGTCAGCCCGGCGCCTTGCTTGCGTACAAACGGCCCCGCCTGCAGGCCTGAGCTTAGGTGGATAACCTCCGCAACCTTCGGAATGCCTGCGCCGCGCGGACCGGTGATCAGCGCAGCAATCTGCGTGCCAGCCACCAAGCGCACCCGCGCGCGCAGGGCATCTGCTTGCTTTGAAGTGCCAAAGATCATTCTCGCAGCCGCGTCGCCCGCCTCCATCTGCGCCTTCAAAACGCGATTTTCAAGCACCAGAGCGCGCATCTGCAAAGCCCGCCGCAACACCCCGACAAGCACGTCAGGCGCGCTTGGCTTTTCCAGAAAATCAAACGCGCCCCGCCCCATAGCCTTCACAGCCATTGGAATGTCGCCCTCACCTGTCAGCAAGATGACAGGCAGCTGCGCATCCACGCTTTGGGCATATTCCAACAGGTGAAATCCGTCTCGCCCCGGCATCCGGATGTCAGACAGGATCACCCCGTCAAAGCCGCGGGTTATGTGGTCTTTGGCCTCAACAAACGAGCCTGTACTCACAGGCGTCAGCGCCTCAAGTCCAAGCGTCTGCACCAGTGCTTCGCGCACCGCTCGATCATCATCCACAATCAGAACCCTACCGATCATGAGGCTCGCTCCTGCCAATATTCTAGTTCAACTGTAAACATCGCGCCGCGTCCGGGCGTAGCATTCACACCGCGAATGTTACCTCCGAAACTTTGCACCAAGCCATAGGAGATCGAAAGGCCAAGTCCCATCCCCTCATCATTACCAACCTCCTTTGTTGTATAAAACGGCTCGAAAATCTTCTCTGGGTCGGTGATGCCAGGCCCTGTGTCGCGAACTGTCACTTCAAGCTTTCTACCATTGTTGATCACAATTCGGATCACCTTCGGCTCGTCCTGCCCTGACATGGCATCAACAGCATTGTTGATCAGGTTGACAAAAACCTGTGTCAGACGAACTTCCCCTCCAATGGCATAGACGCTCTCATGGCCCTGTTCCCAAACCATCTGAACAGCCTCACCTCTCAGGCGCACATCGCTCAGCTCGACGGCGGTTTCGACAACTTTGGGCAAATTAACCTTGCCCATCGGCTCGCTCTCGTTGCGTGAAAAGGCGCGCAAGTTCTTGATGATCCGCCCCGCGCGCACCGAAAGTGCGGAAATCCGGCTCAGGTTCTCGCCAGCAACGTCGGTGTCGCCGCGCTCCAAAAAGCGCACGCCATTCTGCGCAAACTGCTGGATCGCCATCAAGGGCTGGTTCAACTCGTGGCTGATACCCGCGCTCATTTGCCCAAGGGCGCTCAGCTTTCCGGCTTGCACAAGATCAGCCTGCGCGCGCCGCAGCTCTGATGTGCGCGCCTCAACACGGCTTTCAAGCAGCCGGTTTGCCACGACAAGCGTGCGCCTGCGCTCGGTGACGAGAAACAAGATCGCCCCGAAGGCCACGCAAACCGCAGCAAAAGCCGCCGCCTGCAACGCCGCCAGCCGCTCGGCGGGCGCGATATCAATCAGCGCCTCAGCCTTCATGCCAATGACAGGCAAGTCTTTCACCAAATGCAGCGCGCGCGCCGGAATGTATGGCCCCCAATCAAGCGACCAGATCTCTTCGCCCTTTATCTGGCTGGTCTCGATCGCCTGCACGACGCCCCCCGCAAACCGCACCCGCGTTTCTTTGGGGTATAGCGTTCCAAACAAAAGCTCCGAGCGGTTGGAGATGAAAATTTCTCCCGCCGCATCGGTAAAAAACACTACAGGCCGCGACGAGCGCCAGCCAAACTCGACTTCGTCAATATCAACGACAACCTGTAGCACAGCCCGCACCCGCCCGTCGGGGCCAAAATCAGGCGCTGCGAAAAAGTAGGCCCGTTTGCCAAGGCTCTCAAGCACGCCATGCCCCGTGCCCAAAGCGCCTTGCCGCGCCCGCGCCACCCCGGGCCAAAGCGCAGTTTCTGGCGTCAATGTTTCAAGCGTCCCAGCCAATATCTGCCCGCCGACGTCACTGTATAAGATCGCCAGAGCGCCGGTTTTGTCAGCGGCACTGCGCAAGAAATCCTCCGCATCGCGCCGCGAGCCGCCATCAGGCAGCGCCGCAAGGCTCGGATGGTCGGCCAGCATAACAGCGAGTTCCTGATAGCGCCTGAGCCGCGCGCCAAGCCTGTCTTCCGCCAATGCGATGTCTGCTTGCCCGCGCGCTTTGATCTGCACCAAAGCCTGCCCAAGCCCATAGCGGTAAAGCCCATAGCTCAGCCCCGCAACGACAGCGAGAAAGCCAGCCCAAACCCCAAAACGTGCCCAAAAACTACGGTCCATGGCGCTTGCATAGTGCGAACCGCCTTGCTTTGGAAAGCCCGCGCGCGCAAAAAGGCCTATGCAGCAATTCTCCCAATCTCCGACCGAACCCGCCTTCGTGCAAAACCCCTATGGGTTTTACACCATGCTGCGCGCCGCCGGAGACTTGGTCTGGTGGCATGAGTTTGACATGCCCTGCGCGGCCTCTCACCGTGCTGTGCATGCGCTGCTGCGCGACCGCCGCTTTGGGCGGGAACCCGTCACACCACGCGCCTTTCCCGCCCACCTCGCGCCGTTTTACGCGGTCGAGGCGCACTCGATGCT
>JADGEJ010000057.1 GCA_016744435.1 Lentibacter sp.
TTTGGCCCCGGCGTGGTGACGAACACCACCCAGAACAGGGCGAATATGGTCCAGGCTTCAAAATTCATCTCAATACACCGGCCTAATACACGGGAGGCGCGATAACCCAGATCGCAACTGCGGGTTCGCTGTAAGGGTTGATCCACTCAAAAGGCTCACCACGAATGCGAAAGCTGTCGCCCGGGAGAACGGTGAAGGGTTTGCCGCCAATGATAAAGTCAAGCTTACCAGACAGAAGGTAGCCAACTTCTTGGGTCGGTCGCGTGACGGTCTCCCCGATTCGCGAGTGTGGCTCAAAGGTTGAATGCACCACTTCGAAGTCATCGGTGAGGTCGGGTGATAGCAGCTCTTCAACCAAGCCCGCTTCGCCAGATCCTATGGCGCGCCGCGCTGTCTTGCGCACCACATACCCAGCTTCGCTTGCCGGAGCGGGAGCGTTGCTGAACAGCATTGATACTGACACGTCTAGGCTTGCCGCTATGTGCCGAAGGTCCGTGATCGAGGGTTCCGAGAGATCGCGCTCGACCTGGCTAAGCCACCCAACTGATCGGCCCAGAGTCTCGGCCATATCCGAAAGCGTCAGCCCACGCGCTTTTCGCAGTGCGCGTAGGTCGGCTCCTAGAGTAGGTGATGTGACGGCAGCGTGCTCCATCCGAATCCCGTGAAAATAACTTCCAGATTTTCACGTTGCATCAGAACGGTGAAATTTCAAAGCAAAATTTCACACCCTCCTTTTTCTTTCCAAAAATATCCCGGGGGTCTGGGGGCAGAGCCCCCAGTTGGTCGGACTTTGCAAAGCAAAATTCGAAACTAAGGCTTCTTACTGCGAGAAAACGTCAGAGAGAATTCGGGCAAGCGCTGTCGCGTCGTTTTGCGTGAAAGCCTTTGGCCTGCCGCTGTCAATGTCGAGTACAGCGATCAGCGTCTTTTTAGAATTATACACTGGCAGAACAATCTCTGAGCGAGTGCTTGATGCGCAGGCGATATGGCCCTCAAAGGCTTCGACATCATCTACCAGTTGCACCTCACCTGTGCGAGCCGCAGCGCCGCAGACGCCATGAGAGAACGGGATTTGCAGGCAGCCGTGGCCGCCTTGATATGGCCCGATCTTGAGCAACTCAGGCTCTGTGACACGGTAAAAACCAGTCCAGTCAAACCTGTCGTCTGCATGGTGCAGCTCACAAACGACTGTGGCCATCAGCGCGACTTCGTCAGTTTCGCCATCGGTGAGTGCGGCGATGGTTTTGGCGAGTGTGTCGTAGTCAGCTTGCATCAGACAAGTTCAATCGCGAGGGCTGTCCCTTCGCCGCCGCCAATGCAGATCGCGGCGATACCACGCTTGAGGCCGCGCTTTTCCAGCGCGTTGAGCAATGAAACGATGATACGTGTTCCTGATGCTCCGACTGGGTGCCCAAGGGCGCAAGCGCCGCCGTTGACGTTCATCTTGTCGCGCGTGATGCCCAACTCGTGCATGAAGGCCATTGGCACAACGGCAAAGGCTTCGTTGACTTCCCAAAGGTCCACATCATCGACACTCCAGCCGATGTTTTCTAGTAGCTTCTGAGCCGCAGGAATCGGTGCGGTGGCGAACCAGCCAGGCGCTTGGGCGTGGCTGGTGTGGCCGACAATGCGCGCGCGGATGTTGAGGCCTTGAGCTTTGGCCGCGTCTTCCGATGCCAACACAAGGGCCGCTGCTCCATCGGAGATGGAGGAGGCATTGGCCGCTGTCACGGTGCCACCCTCGCGGAAGGCTGGCTTGAGTGTCGGGATTTTTTCAGGGCGCGCTTTGGCTGGCTGTTCGTCTTCCGCCACCACAACTTCGCCCTTACGCGTTGTGAGTGTCACGGGCGCGACTTCGCCGTCAAAAGCGCCTGAGCGGATAGCTTCGAGCGCGCCTTCTAGCGAGCCGATGGCATAGGCGTCTTGCGCTTCGCGGGTGAATTGGAACTTTTCGGCGCAATCTTCCGCGAAGGTGCCCATAAGGCGGCCTTTGTCATAGGCGTCTTCCAGACCATCGAGGAACATATGGTCGAGCACTTTTTGGTGCCCGATTCGCGCGCCGCCCCGCATTTTCTCGAGCAAGTAAGGCGCGTTTGACATTGATTCCATGCCGCCAGTGACCATCGTGTCGGCGTGCCCAAGCGCGATCTGGTCAACACCCATCATTGTTGTTTTCATGCCTGAGCCGCACATTTTGTTGACAGTTGTAGCGGGCACATCTTCACCCAGGCCGCCAGCAAAGCCGGCTTGGCGGGCGGGCGCTTGGCCTTGGCCTGCGGGCAAAACGCAGCCCATAAGGAGCTCATCAACTGTCTTGGCGCCAGCGTTTTCAAGCGCTGCTTTGATAGCGGCTCCGCCGAGTTTTGCGGCTGGAACGCCGTCAAACACACCTTGAAAACCGCCCATGGGCGTGCGCGCTGCGCCTGCGATAACCACCTGTTTCATGTCAAAGTCCTTTTAATTTCTGTGTCTGCATACCGAATAGAAAGGTTTGTGGTCTAGCCTTAGTGCACAAACCAGTATTTCTACGGTAGCGGAGCAAGGTATGGAATTTAGCTGTAAAGAAACAAGTGATGTGTTGTTCGTAAAGGTTGAGGCCGAGCGCATTGATGCGGCGGCGGCGATCTCATTTAAGGAAAATATGCGCGATATTACCGGCAAATGCGGGGCGAGCCATGTTGTTCTCGACCTAAGTGAAGTCGCGTTTATCGACTCAAGTGGGCTTGGTGCGATCGTTTCCGTGATGAAACTGATGGGCACGACAACGCGGCTTGATTTGGCTGGGATGACACCAACTGTCGACAAGGTGTTCAGGCTGACGCGTATGGACTCGATCTTTACGATCTACGAGCATCCTGAGGATGTCGAGAAGATCTACAAAGCAGGTTGAAGGCGGGAAAACCTTTGCAGATATGTGAAACAAATAACACCAACAAGCATCAGTTGCATGTCGAGTTTCCCAGCGGCGAAATGTCGGTCAGGCAAGCCCTTGGGCAGCTTATGAGTGTGCTGACGCCATACGATTTAAGCGAAGATGATCTCGGCTCTGTCGAGATCGTTTTGGGCGAGGTTCTGAACAATGTTGTGGAACACGCCTATGCGGAAAGCGATGATGGGATGGTGCTGATGTCCTGCACGCCGGGCGCGCATGTGCTGCGGTTCTGCGTGGAAGATGAGGGCGTTGCACTACCGCACGCGGAGCTGCCCAAGGGCACATTGCCCTGTATGGATGGCCCGCTTGAAACGTTGCCTGAAGGTGGTTTTGGCTGGTATCTGGTGCAAAACCTTGCGCTTGATCTTCACTACCGTCGGATAGGCCGTCGCAACGTGCTGGCGTTCTCTATTCCGTTTGAGGGCAACGGATAAAGTTTAGAAACTCCGCTGATTCACGAAATTGCCCTAATTGCCTCAAACCTTTGCCTTGTTCAAATGTGAAAACCGAGGGGTAGCTGCATATGGCTTCCCTCGGCGCCGCGCGTTAACAGCCCCCACCCAGTGTGCGGCGTCGAGGCTAATTCCCCCAACATTGTTTGAGTTGTAAAACGCATTGGCAAAGCCGGATGCGCCGCATAGTCTTTCCTGAATTGCGATGAGGAAGAGACATATGCGTGACTTTCATTTTCCGGGTCGTTCCCCCGTGTTGGCGAGCAATGGCATGTGCGCCACGTCGCACCCACTGGCCGCGAAAGTCGCGGTTGATATCTTAGAGCGCGGTGGCAACGCGATGGATGCGGCAATTGCAGGCGCTGTTTTGCTGGGCATTTGCGAGCCGCAAATGACAGGCCTTGGCGGCGATTGCTTTGTGCTGTTTCAAACCAAAGAGGGCGGTGAGATTAAGGCGATGAACGGCTCTGGGCGCGCGCCTGCAGCCGCTGATCTTGAAGCGCTGACTTTGCGTGGCGACAAAGCGGTGTCTCTTCGCGGGCCAGAGGCTGTGACGGTGCCGACCGCAGTCGAGGCGTTTTGTAAACTGTCTGATGACCATGGAAAGATTGGGCTAGATGCGGTCCTCGCGCCTGCGATTCGCTATGCGGAAGAGGGTGTCCCTGTTGCGCCGCGCGTGGCATTTGACTGGCCAGAAGCGGCCAAGGCCCTGCAAGGGCACGGCAAGAAACACTACTTGATAGACGGCAAACCAGCGCAGGTCGGCCAGCTTTTCCGTGCTCCGGGGCAGGCAGAGGTGTTGCGCAAAGTTTCCAAACACGGGCGCTCCGGGTTTTATGAAGGCGAGGTTGCGCAAGACATGGTGGCTGCGCTTCGCGAAGTGGGCGGCGTGCATACGGCGGAAGACTTCGCGGCTGCCGAGTGCTTTTACACCGAGCCAGTAGGTGCCGCCTACAAGGGTGTGGATTTGCTTGAGCACCCGCCGAACGGGCAGGGAGCCACGGCGAACTTGATGCTGAATATTCTGGCTGAGTTTGACATTGCCGGCATGGAGCCTTTTGGCGCTGAGCGCGCCCATATCGAGGCGGAGGCGGCGAAGCTTGCCTATGATGCGCGTAACCGCTTCATCGCCGACACTGACATGACGACCCACTTGGAGCACATGCTTGCACCTGAAACGGCGAAGGCGTTGGCGGCGATAATAGACCCTAATAAGGCGATGTTGGCCGCCGCGCCCCTGAGTGAGGCGGTGCACAAAGATACGGTTTACATCACCGTGGTGGATAAAGACCGGATGGCTGTGAGCCTGATCTATTCGATCTTTCATGGCTTTGGTTCCGGCATCGCCAGCGAGAAATTCGGGCTGCTGTTGCAGAACCGTGGCGCTGGCTTTGTGCTCGATGCTGCGCACCCGAACGCCTATGGCGCGGGCAAGCGGCCGATGCATACGATCATCCCCGGGATGCTGGCCCATGGTGGCCGTGCGGTGATGCCATTTGGCGTGATGGGGGGCGCTTATCAGCCTAACGGCCACGCGCGGTTTGTTAGCAATATGCAGGACTTTGGCATGGATGCGCAGAGTGCGATTGATGCGCCGCGAGCCTTTGCCGAAAACCACGAAATGAAAGTTGAAAAGGGTTATCAGGACAGCGTGCGCGCTGAGTTGGTCGAGATGGGCCACAACGTTGTTGTGCCCGAGGGGCCGATCGGCGGCGCGCAGGCGATTAGAATTCGTGAGGATGGCGTGTTGGAAGGCGCGTCTGATCCACGTAAAGATGGTGCAGCAATAGGATATTAGAAAATGGCGATTACCCCAGTGAAAGAGCTCGTGATGCGGGCGAAAGAAGAGATAGAAACCTTGAGTCGCGACGAAGTCTGGAGGCTTGCTGAAGCTGGCGAGGCGATGGTTGTAGACATTCGCGACCCGCGGGAGCTTGAACGCGAGGGGCGTTTTCCAGGTGCATATCATGCTCCACGTGGGATGCTGGAGTTCTGGTTTGACCCTGCGAACCCCTACCACAAAGAGGCATTTGTGACCGACAAAAAGATTATCTTGTTTTGCGCAGGCGCTTGGCGCTCGTCACTGGCAACCAAGGCTTTGCAAGACATGGGCGGCAAGAACCTTGCCGAAATGGAAGGCGGTTTTAAGCTCTGGAAGGAAGAGGGGCGGCCAGTTGAAGCTTAGTTAAGCTGAAAATGCAGCGGGTAGTGACCGTCTTCAAAAGGGCCAAACAAGTCTGGGATGTCTGGGTGATCAACCGGTTGGCCTGAGTAGTCGGCGATCAGATTTTGCTCGGAGACATAGGCCACATAGTAGCTTTGATCATTTTCAGCGAGCAGGTGGTAGAAAGGCTGCTCTTTGCGCGGGCGGCTGTCTTCAGGGATAGCAGCATACCACTCATCGGAGTTTGAAAACTGCGGATCAACGTCAAAAACCACGCCGCGGAACGGGTGTTTTTTGTGTTTGACCACTTGTCCGAGGTGATATTTCGCGCGTGTTCTGATCATAATTCTTAAGCCTCTGTTACGGCATATCTACGCTTTGTGCGGCCAAATGTCTATTTTTCGCGGCGTTTTTGTCGGAAACACTCTGTGAAGCATGAGCCAACAGTTTGTCAAACCACATTGCAACGAAAACGGGCAGGAAAATGCCCAGACCTTGCAATTGTGATTTTATATTTCGCCAAATTCGGGTAGGGTTTGTCAAAATAATAAAGCAGAATTGCGAGGGGCAGATGAGCAGAATCCTTTGCGCTATCATGGTTGTAACACTTCTCGCCAGTTGTGGCGGAAGAGGTCAGTATTCAGACGCACCGCGCGCGCTGGACAATGCCTGTTCTATCTTGAAAGAGCGCCCGAAATTTGTGAGCGCATTTCGCGCCGCTGAGCGAAAATGGAACGTGCCTGTGCATGTTTTGATGGCGACGCTCTATCAAGAGAGCAAGTTCAAGTCTGAAGCGCGGCCACCTTTCCGGTATACGCTGGGCGTCATTCCTATGGGGCGTCAGTCAAGCGCTTATGGTTATAGCCAAGCGCTGGACGGGACTTGGAAAGAGTATCAGCAGAAGACGGGCAACCGTGGATCCAAGCGCAACAACATTCGCGATGCCGCTGACTTCATGGGTTACTACATGAACATCACGCGCGAGCGGAATGGCGTGAGCCTGAGCGACGCGCGCAACCAGTATCTGGCTTATCACGACGGGCATACCGGCTTTGCGCGCGGCACCTATAAGCGCAAGGCGTGGCTTATGCGGGTTGCTGGCGAAGTTGGCCAACGCTCGCAGATGTATCAAACACAGCTGCAAGGTTGCCGCGCATTTAAGCGGTTCTAAAGCGCTGGCGGGTTAGCGCCCGCCGCGTTGCCTTGTGTTGAGGTCAATGTCGAACAGCTTGTTTGGCAAAGCCGTGCCTTTGTTGAGCGCCCCCAAAACAACCGTTGTGCTTGAACCGCCATTGTCGTTGATGATCCATTGGCGCAACTCAGTTGGGCCTGATGTAAACTTTAGCTGAATGTTGCCATACTCCGGGTGCTTCGGGTCTTGCGCGGTGATGGTTGTCGCGGTGCCATCATAGCTGTGGCCGACGACCATGTTGGCGCTTGCCAAGTTCACATTGCGCGCAAGGATAATCGACAATGGCGTGCGCGCCAGAGGGTAGGTTTCGGGGCCTTGGTTTGTCTTTGGATCAAAGATTGCCACAGTGTTGGAACTTGCCAGAACCAGCGTTTTTTCTGGCGGGTTATACTCAAAGCGGATCTTGCCGGGGCGCTTGATGTAGATCGTGCCAGTGGCGATGGTGCCATCGTCGTTGATCTGGGTGAAGGCTCCCTTGGCGGTTTTCATTGCGTTGAGATATTTAGACAGAGCGTTGAGCGACAGCTTGTCGGCCTGTGCAGAAGTTGCCAGCGAGAGGGCCAAAACGGGGGCCAGAAAGATGTGTTTTAGTTTCATGCTCAATACCTAAGTTGCCACGCGCGGTTTTGCACGTCTGATCTAGGGGGAAAATAAGCAAAGGCCGGCTGATATGCGATATCAGCCGGCCTTCTCATGGCGAAATGCCGCTTAGTGCTGTTCGGGCACCAGAATTTCACGTTTGCCAACGTGGTTGGCAGCCGAGATCAGGCCTTCCTCTTCCATCTGCTCAACAAGCTTCGCGGCCTTGTTGTAGCCGATCGAAAGTTTGCGCTGGATGTAAGAGGTTGAGCACTTGCGATCCTTGATCACGATGGCAACTGCCGCGTCATACTGCGCGTCTTCACCGTCGGTATTGCCGCCGAGGCCAAGTACCGCGTCGATGTTGCCTGCGTTGTCGTCAGGCGGCCCTTGGACGACGCCAGAGACATAATCGGGCGGGCCGTAAGCCTTGAGGTGGTTGACGATCTCTTCGACTTCTTCGTCAGATACGAACGGGCCGTGGCAGCGTGTTATCTTGGCGCCGCCAGCCATGTAGAGCATGTCGCCCATACCAAGCAGTTGCTCGGCACCCATCTCGCCCAAAATAGTCCGGCTGTCGATCTTGCTGGTGACTTGAAAGCTGATCCGCGTCGGGAAGTTGGCTTTGATCGTGCCAGTGATCACGTCAACAGAGGGCCGCTGTGTGGCCATGATGATGTGAATGCCCGAAGCACGCGCCATCTGTGCGAGGCGCTGAATGCAAGCTTCGATCTCTTTGCCAGCGACCATCATCAAGTCGGCCATCTCGTCGACGATGACGACGATGTAGGGCATTTTCTCAGGCGTCATTTCTTCGGTTTCAAACACCGGCTCGCCTGTGTCGTCGTCAAAACCAGTTTGAACGGTGCGAGAGAATGTTTCGCCTTTGGCAAGCGCGTCAGCGACGCGGCTGTTGTAGCCGTCGATGTTGCGCACGCCCATCTTTGACATCTTGCGGTAGCGCTCTTCCATCTCGCCGACTGTCCACTTCAGAGCCACAACCGCCTTTTTAGGGTCTGTTACCACAGGAGAAAGCAGGTGCGGGATGCCGTCATAAACGGAGAGTTCGAGCATCTTAGGGTCGATCATGATCATCCGGCATTCATCAGGCGAAAGCTTGTAGAGCAGTGACAGGATCATCGTGTTGATCGCGACAGATTTGCCCGAGCCGGTTGTCCCCGCGATGAGCAGGTGAGGCATTTTCGCGAGGTTGGCAACGATGGGGTCACCGCCAATGTCTTTGCCAAGAGCGAGCGGAAGCTTGTGGTTGCCGTCGCCGTATTCGCGGCCTGACAGGATCTCGCGGAAGCCGACCATCTCGCGGTTGTCGTTGGGCAGCTCGATGCCGATAACAGAGCGGCCCGGCACAGTGCTGACGCGTGCTGACAGCGCGGCCATCGAGCGGGCGATGTCGTCTGCGAGGCCGATAACGCGGGAAGCCTTGAGGCCCGGTGCTGGCTCAAGCTCATACATCGTCACAACAGGGCCGGGGCGGACAGAGACGATCTCGCCTTTGACGCCATAGTCATCAAGCACTGTTTCAAGCATGCGGGCGTTCTCTTCCAGCGCTTCGTCAGAAAGCTGGTGGCGTTCGATTTTGACAGAGTCAGACAGCAAGTTGAGCGGCGGCAGCTCGTAGGCTGGGCGGCTCTCGTCAAACTTGAACTTCGGCTGCGCTTCGGCCTTGGCGCGGGTCGAAACCTGCGCTGGCTTTTTCGGCACGTGCTGCACCACTTTCTTGGGTTCAGGAACCGGAATCGCGCGGGGTTGTGGCTGTGGCTGCGGGGCATAGGCCTGCGTCAGGGTCTCAGCTTGGGGTTCTTCAATGAGCGCGTCTTCTTCCTCAACATATGCCATCGGAGCTTCAGCCGTCAGCGGCGGCTCGGGCGCATACATTGAGTGGCCAGTAAGCTGTGGCTCTGGCGGCAGATCAGCGCTAGGGGCCGTGTGCAAAACCAGCGGGTCGGGGCCGCGGCCACGCCCCTTCGTGAGCGGCGCAACACTCTCGGCCATCATGGCAGGATTTGAACGCACACGGGATTTGATCACATCAGCGATCTTGGCTTTGATACGGTCGTCTGGCACGCCGTGCTCGGCTGTGTAGGCATCAAAGTGCGGCTCGCTTTCGACAAGCTCGTTTTCCGGCATTTCTGTTGGCACAGGCTCAGCGCGGCGGATGAGGCTTGGCATGCGCGCAAGCAGGCTTGGCTTTTCGGCTGTGAGCGGCGGCTCGTCATGGTGCGCATGGGCGCCTTGTTCTTCGTTTTGAAGTACTTGCACGTCTTGCATTGCGGCCCATTCGGCGGCCTCTGCACGCTCGATGGCGCGGGCTTCGCGACGGCTTTTGTTGCGTTCATTCATGGCGCCAGCTGCTGAAACCGCACCAGTTGCTGTGCGGCCAAGCAAGGTCATCATCGTCGCGTAAACCATGATTGTGCCGATCATCAGAAAACGGGCGATGTAGCGCAACTCTGGGCGCGTAAACCCAAGGATGAAGGCGCCGAGCACGAGCATCGCCGCGCCAAGGAATACGGAGATAACTTTGAGGCCGAAAGTGGCGTTAACCGGCAGTAAGCTGAGGAGGCTTCCAAGCACGGTATCGCCGAAAAGGCCACCGAGGCCAAAGCTATGGGTCCAAGCC
>JADGEJ010000028.1 GCA_016744435.1 Lentibacter sp.
GCCGATGTAGGGGATAAATCGAAGGCCAGCTTTGGCAAACCATTTTAGCGGTGTGATGAGCTTACCCCACCCAGCCGCAGACATGCCTAAGACGCCCAGGGCATTATCACTCTAACGCTCTGTATTCACGCCGTTTTCACTAAATCCCACGCAATTCCATTTGTTCCCGTCAGTTTGCCAATCCCTATGAACCGTATCACCCACCCCGCCCGAGGCGATGCCGAAGGCAGCGCAAAACATGTTAGGGATGGGACGAATGAATTATTGCCGAAAGGGAGCGTATGCTGAGCCGTTCGGAATGGATATTTGCAGCACTAAGAAAAGCTTAGCGTGAAGCCTTTTCAGCAAGGCCGGATTGGGATTGGCGCCGTTCCAGTTCTGCCAGAACTTCGCTGATGTGCACGTCATTGGCGTGCAGCGTGACGAGCAGGTGGTAGAGCAGGTCAGCGGCTTCTGAGGTGAGGCCAGCTTTATTGCCCTTTACTGCTTCGATCACGGTTTCGATCGCCTCTTCGCCGAGCTTTTCGGCGACTTTGTCGTTGCCCTTTGCCAAAAGCTTGGCTGTCCAGCTGTCCTCGGGTGAGGCGGCTGCGCGGGCGGCGATGATATTCTGGAGGTCTTCTAGGGTCATGTTTCGATCCTCATAGGGATGCCAGCGGCTTGCATATAGGCTTTTGCTTCGGCGATTGAATAGGTGCCGAAATGAAAGATCGACGCGGCCAGAACGGCGGAGGCATGGCCTTCGGTAACACCTTCAACGAGGTGTTCAAGCTCGCCCACGCCGCCTGAGGCGATGACGGGCACTGTGACCGCGTCAGCGATGGCGCGGGTGAGGGGGAGGTTGTAGCCGGCCTTAGTGCCGTCACGGTCCATCGATGTCAGCAGGATTTCTCCAGCGCCGTTTTTTGCAACCAACCTGGCGAACTCGACGGCGTCGATGCCTGTGGGCTTGCGGCCACCGTGGGTGAAAATTTCCCATTTGCCGGGGGCGACTGTTTTGGCGTCGATGGCCACGACGATGCACTGGCTGCCAAAGTGGGCCGAGGCCTCGCCGACCACGTCAGGGTTGGCCACTGCTGCCGAGTTGAAGCTGACTTTGTCGGCCCCTGCGAGCAGCAAGTCGCGCACGTCTTGCACAGTGCGCACACCGCCGCCGACAGTGAGCGGAATATAGCATTGCTCTGCCGTGCGCGTGACCATGTCAAACATGGTGCCGCGGTTTTCATGGGTGGCGTGGATGTCGAGAAAGCAAAGCTCGTCAGCGCCCGCCGCGTCATAGGCTTTGGCGGCATCAACAGGGTCGCCCGCGTCGCGCAGCCCGACGAAGTTGACGCCTTTGACAACGCGCCCGTCAGCGACGTCGAGGCAGGGGATGATACGGGTTTTTAGCATGGGAGGGTTCGCTTTAGTTGGGCTGGGGTGAGGGGCCAGCCCCTCACACTCCCCGGGATATTTATGGAAAGAGGAAGCATCAGGTTTTCAAGAGCGCGAGGGCTTCTTTCAGGTCAATCGCGCCGTCATAGAGCGCGCGGCCTGATATTGCCCCGTTGAGAGGCGCGCCGCAGGTTTTGAGGGCTTGCAGGTCAGCGAGGGACGAGACGCCGCCTGAGGCGATGACGGGGATGGAGACAGCGTTTCCGAGGGCGGCTGTTTCGGCGACGTTGGGGCCTTTCATCGCGCCGTCGCGGTTGATGTCGGTGTAGATGATGGCCGAAACGCCTGCGTCTTCAAACGATTTGGCGAGGTCTGTGGCGTTGACATTGGTTTCTTCCGCCCAGCCTTTGGTGGCGACCATGCCTTTGCGCGCGTCGATGCCGACCGCCACTTTACCGGGGAACTCGCGGGCCGCGTCGCGCACAAGCTGCGGGTTTTCGACAGCCACGGTGCCGAGGATGACACGGGCGAGGCCGCGGCTGATCCAACGCTCGATGGTGGCCATGTCGCGGATGCCGCCACCGAGTTGCGCGGGGACGTTGCACTGTGTGAGGATCTCTTCAACGGGCGCGGCATTGACGGGCTCGCCTGCGAAAGCGCCGTTCAGATCAACCAGATGCAGCCATTCACAGCCGGCTTCCACAAATTCGAGCGCTTGAGCGGCGGGGTTTTCGTTGAACACGGTTTCTTGGTCCATTTCGCCGTGGACAAGGCGCACGGCACGGCCGTCTTTGAGGTCAATCGCGGGGTAGAGGATCATCGGGGTATTCCTGAGTTTAGAGCGTTGGGGGCTTTATGCACGCGGACGCGCGAAATGCAATGTGACCTATGGTTAGGCTTGATTGGAATCGCTCTCCAAGGGCAAGATGGGCCTTAAAGGGAGAGAAAACATGAAAAATACACTGATTTTGGCCACCTGTGGCCTCGCTACAAGCCTGTGGGCGGCGGGTGCGGCCGTTGCTGATCCTGCACATGGAACGTGGAAAACAGAGGTGGATGATGGGGCTTACGCCCATGTGAGCATGGCGCCATGTGGCTCAAACGTTTGCGGCACTATTGTGAAAACGTTTAAGGGCGGCGCAGAGTATAACTCACCCAACAAAGGCAAGCAGATCGTGCGTGGCATGAAGCCTTCTGGCGGCGGCGCCTATGCTGGCAAAGTCTGGCGGCCTTCTAACGACAAAATTTATGTTGGCAAAATGCAAGTGAACGGCAAGAAGCTCACGCTCAAGGGCTGCGTTGCCGGCGGGCTTTTGTGCGCGAGTCAGAAGTGGACAAAGATTAACTAAGGCTAAAGGCATGGGCCTTGGGAAGGGTGCGCAGCGGGGGCTGGCGCGCCCTTTTTGTTGCGCCACATCACTGGGGTGATAGGCGTATGTCTGGAGCCGGAGGGAGAGCGTGATGAGACCAAGCCTGAGAGACAAGGTGGTCGCGGTGTGTGACGACAAGATTGCCAAGAAGGGCGAGACTGTCGGCCTCTCGTTTTATGCGTTTTTTGCCAATAAGAATGACGATCCGGAGTTGCTCATGGAAGCTGCCGAGTGGTGGATCAAGACACATGCGCTGGACCACTTTGAGAAAGCGGTCAAGATACGTGAGATGATCCGCTCAGGGGCATAGCGCGCGTGGTTCATGGCTTCCAGTTCAGGAAGTTGGAAATCATCTGCAACCCAATGTCTTGGCTTTTCTCGGGGTGAAACTGCACACCGACGATGTTGTCACGGCCAACCACAGCTGTGATCGGGCCGCCGTGGTCTGTGCTGGCGAGGCGCTGTTCTGGGTTGTCGACCACAAAGTGGTAGGAATGCACGAAGTAGCAATGCTTGCCTTGCTCGACGCCGTCAAACAACGGGTGCTGGTTTTCGATGTTCAAAGCATTCCAGCCCATATGCGGCACGCGCAGGCCAGGGTCGATAGGCGTGATCTTCTCGACGGTGCCTGCGATCCAGTCAAAGCCGGGCGTTTCCTCGTATTCCAGCCCACGGGTTGCCAACATTTGCATGCCAATGCAGATGCCCATGAAAGGGCGTTGCTTGCGAATGACGACTTCCTCAATGGCTTCAAAGATGCCCTTATGATCAAACAACGCAGTGCGGCAGGCCGGATAGGCGCCGTCACCGGGCAGCACCACATGGTCAGCCTTGAGCACGGTTTTTGGGTCGGAGGTGACAACAACTTGCCCCGCGTCAGCTTCGTTCGCCATGCGCTCGAAGGCTTTCTGCGCAGAGTGCAGGTTGCCGCTGTTGTAATCGACGATGACAGTCAGCATAAAGTGTTCCTTTCGCGCATCTTATCCGAAAACCGGCATCCACTTTTCGGGATGCGCTTACAGCGTGCCCTTGGTTGACGGGATAGCACCAGCGGCGCGCGGGTCGGCCTCAAGGGCTGCGCGCAGGGCACGGGCAACGGCTTTGAAGGCCGCTTCCGCGATGTGGTGAGAGTTGAAGCCGTGCAGCGCGTCAACGTGCAGCGTGAGGCCGCCGTGCGTTGAGAAGGCTTGGAAGAACTCGCGCACCAGCTCGGTGTCAAACGTGCCGATTTTTGGCGTTGGCAGCTCAACGTTCCACACCAGAAACGGACGGCCAGAAATGTCGAGGGCAGCGCGCACCAAGGCGTCGTCCATCGGCAACAGGCACGCGCCATAGCGGTTGATGCCAGCCTTGTCGCCCACGGCCTGCGTAAGCGCTTGGCCAAGGGCGATGCCCACGTCTTCAACGGTGTGGTGATCGTCGATGTGCAGATCACCTTCACAGCGCACAACCATATCCATCATCGCGTGGCGCGCCAACTGGTCTAGCATGTGGTCAAAGAAGCCAACGCCTGTCTGGTTGTCATATGTCCCAGTGCCGTCAAGCGAGAGCTCGACGCTGATCTTGGTCTCGTTGGTGTTGCGGGTAACGGTTGCTGTTCGAGGTTCGGGGCGCATGCGAGTTTTCCTTGTGTTCTGCGCTGCTTATAGGGCGGTCTTGCGCGCGGGCCAAGGGGGCGTGCACAAGAGCCGTTTCGCCTGTTGCGCGCGCGTGGCACTGTTTGCGCGAGAGAACTTGAGGAGTGCGCCAAATGGCCGATTGTGTGTTTGTTCAACTGCGTTGCAAACCGGAGACGATCTATAAGGTCGCCGAGGCGGTTGTGCTCAAGGAAATGCATTCCGAGTTGTTCTCAACCAGCGGCGAATGGGATCTGATGCTCAAGGTCTACGTGCCTGAGGGCGCGGATGTCGGCAAGTTCATCAACGATGAGCTTTGGACATCGAGGGCATCGAACGCTCGCTGACAACGCTGACGTTCAAGGCGTTTTAGGTGTTTGCTGCAAAAGCCGGCTTAGCGGACGAAGTTGCCATTCGCTTCAAGCCGTGTATCGCCAGACCGTGGGGGGGTGATCTGACAGAGTTTCGGGCCGCTTTATGCTGGCAAAACACATCCTCGCTGAGTTGGCAGCGTATCCAGCAGCAATATCACCAGCCCGTCGGACGGTCTGGCGATGCGCGGCGGTCTGCGGCCTTGAGTCCGCGTTGGTGAAGCTCCGCAATGGGCTTAAAGCCGTCATTTGATTTGGCGAGTATAAAAAATCCGACGCGCCCTGATGTTCTGCATCGGGAGGCTGAACGACGCAGGGCCGCCCCTAGGCGACCCTGTACGTTTGCCCTGATGGGCGCATGTCACTTGAGGTAAGTGACCCAATTGGAGCGGGCGAAGAGATTCGAACTCTCGACCCTAACCTTGGCAAGGTTATGCTCTACCCCTGAGCTACGCCCGCTTCCTTTGGTAGGCGTGATCTAATTAATGCTGCGCGGTGCTGCAAGAGGAAAAACGCGAGAAGCTGAAATATTTTGCTCTGACCTAAAAAGTAAGGGCCAAGTTGGCGAGTGCGGCCAGCAAAAGCGCGCTGAATGTGAGGTACATGCCGGTTTGCCTTAGGGGCACAATCTGCGGTGTGCGCCCGAATCCGTAGGCGTGGAGAAGGCGGCCAAGCAGGATCAGCAGGCCTAGTAAGTGAATAAGCCAGGCAGGCCCGCCCTGAAGCTCCGCCATGGCGACAAGCAGCAGCGTGATTGGCGCGTACTCAGCGCAGTTCGCTTGGGTACGCATGGCTTTGATGACCAGTTTCTCGCCGCCGTCGCCCACGGAGACGCGGTGTTTGAGGCGCATTCGAACGACATTTGCGCTGAGCGCGAGGAATAAAAGCCCGATCAGGGCGGCGTAAAGAGGCGAGATGCTGAGCATTGGGAGCCTTTCAGGTGTGAAGTTTTAGCGGCAGGCTGCGCAACAGGTCTTCGATGGTAGGCGTTTCGCCCTCACTTTCAGTCACGACAATGCGCCCGCTGTGTTGCAGCGTGGCGAGTCCGTGCACCAAGGCCCAGACAAGCACTTCAGTGGCCGCAGATTGTGGACTAACAGGCAGGTAGGGCGTGCAAGTCTCGTGCAACAAGTTATAGGCGCGATCTGAGGCCCTGCAAAACGCGGGGTCGTCGGTGTCAACTTCGCCGCTGGTGTTGAACATCAGCGTAAAGAGCGCGGGGTGCTCGCGGGAGAAACGCATGTAACCGTTGCAAAGGCCGCAAAGGCGCCCAATCGGGGTTTGCTCGGCGCTGTTGCGGTCTTCCTCCATCGTGTCTGCAAATTGGGTGAAGCCCTTGGCGATGATTCCGGCCAAAAGACCAGGCAGGCCGGAAAAGTGGTGCGCTGGGGCTGCGTGGCTGACGCCGACACGCGCAGCGCAGGCTCGGAGCGTCAAAGCCGCCAAGCCTTTTTCTTGCAGTATTTCAAGCCCAGCCATGATGAGCCGTGAGCGAAGGGTGTCTTGTGTCATGAGGGTATCTGGCCTTTTTACTTGACAGTGTCAAGCTGGGTGAGCTTTACGCTGTCAAGCAACATGCAGACGACCACCTCGGTCAGGAGGCCCCATGACAAACGCACGCCCCATTCACTGGATTATTTTGGTCTTCTCGGCCTTGATAGCACTGGCGAGTTATCGCTTTCTGGCGCTCGGGCTTGATCTTGCGTTTGAGAACATCCCTGAGCACCTCGCCGAGCGGCGGACCTGGTTTACGCTGCACATTGGTGCCGCACCCGTGGCGCTGCTTTTGGGCGCTTTGCAGTTCTTCCCGAAGATGCGTATGAGACACAAGCAGCGGCATGTCTGGATCGGGCGGGCCTATGTCGTGGCTATTCTGATCGCGGGGACTGCCGGATTGGTACTGGCGGCAGGCGCGGCGGAAAGGCCCTCCGCGGCACTCGGTTTTGGCCTGTTGAGTGTGCTCTGGATCGCAACCACAGGTCTTGCTGTGCGCCACGCTTTGCGCCGCGAACTGGCTGCGCATCGCCGCTGGATGACACGCTCGTTCGCGCTCACGTTTGCGGCGGTGACGCTGCGCATCGAGATCCCGCTTTTGATGCTGCTTGGATATGAGAGCTATGCGCAAATGTCGCCTGTGTTGGCATGGATCTGCTGGGTGCCGAACTTGCTTGCCGCCGAGTGGCTGTTGCGGCGTTAGCGCTGGGCGCGCGCCAGCATGGCGGCTGTACCGAGCATCATCACTCCACCAAGCCGGTCAATCCAGCGGGTGTTTGAGTTGGCGACTTTGCTTGCACCGAGTTGTGCCATCATCGCGTAGCCTACGACGATCAGGTAATCCAAAATCGCACAGGTCATGGCCAGCAGCAAAAATTGCGGCAACAGATCAAACTCTGGCAAAATGAACTGCGGAAACAGCGCGCCATAAAACAGGATCGCTTTGGGGCTGGTGATCGCCACGGTGAACCCCTGACGAAAGAACCAAAACGAAGACCGCTCCTGAGCCGCAATCTGCATATCGACCGGATTGCTTTTTGCAAACGATTTGAGCAGCATTTTGACCCCGAGATAGGCAAGGTAAAGCACACCGAGGATTTTGATCGTGTTAAAAAGCACCGCTGATTGCGACAAGATCAGCCCCAAGCCAGCCACAGCCGCAGCCATCTGGAGCAAATTCGCGGTGATGTCGCCCAAGGCCGTGATGGCGGCTTTTCGGGCGCCATAAGTCATCCCGTGGACGACCCCGAGGGTTACGGACGGGCCGGGGGTTATCAAAATGACCACCACCAGCGCCAAGAAGCCAAGATAGTTTGCAGTTTCCACGTTCTATTCCAATTCGATCATCAGGTCTTTGGCGTCGATTTGCCCGCCGGGCTGAACGTGAACCGCTTTAACTGTCGCGTCACGCTCGGCGTGGATGCCTGTCTCCATTTTCATCGCTTCAATCGTCAGCAGCATGTCGCCTTCTTTGACGGCTTGGCCGACGGTGACACCAACAGTGGCCACAACACCGGGCATGGGCGCGCCGATGTGATCGGGGTTGCCTTCCTCGGCCTTGGGGCGCTGGGCGGTGGTTGATTTGACCAGCCGGTTGGGCACACGGATGGTGCGGGGCTGGCCGTTGAGCTCAAAGAAGACTTTGACCTCGCCTTTCTCGTCGGTCTCGCCCAAGGCAGAGAGGCGGATTTCGAGGGTTTTGCCCGGGTCGATCTCGGCGGTGATTTCTTCGCCCGGCTCCATGCCGTAGAAGAAGGTGCGCGTTGGCAGGGTGCGCACAGGGCCATAGGCGCGGTGACGGCCCATATAGTCCATGAACACCTTCGGATACATCAGGTAACCATTCAGGTCTTCGTCGTCGATTTTTAGCCCGTCGAGCTCTTCGCTGACTTGCTTACGGGTGGCTTCCAGATCAACTGGCTCAAGGTGCGCACCGGGGCGGGCTGTGTTGGGGGCCTCGCCTTTGAGCACCTTCTTGATGATCGCGTCGGGGAAGCCGTTTGGGGGCTGGCCGAGGTTGCCGCGCATCATGTCGACGACGCTGTCAGGGAAGGCGACGTCTTTGTCGGGGTCTTCCACGTCGGCGCGCGAAAGGCCTTGGCTGACCATCATCAGCGCCATGTCGCCCACAACTTTTGAGGAGGGCGTCACTTTGACGATATCGCCGAACATTTGGTTGACGTCTGCGTAGGTCTTCGCGACCTCATGCCAGCGCTCTTCTAAGCCAAGAGAGCGCGCCTGTGCCTTGAGGTTGGTAAACTGGCCGCCGGGCATTTCGTGTAGGTAGACTTCCGAGGCGGGGGCGGGGATGCCGCTTTCAAAGGCCGTGTATTGCGCGCGCACTTGCTCCCAATAATCTGAGATTTCGCGGATGCTTTCGGGCAATATACCTGTGTCGCGCTGGGTGTGGCGCAGGGCTTCGACGATCGAGCCGAGGCAGGGCTGGGATGTGCCGCCCGAGAAGGCGTCCATCGCGGCATCAACCGCATCAACGCCCGCTGCCGAGGCCGCAAGGATGGTCGCGCCCGCGATGCCGGACGTGTCGTGGGTGTGAAAGTGAACGGGGATGCTAACTTCGTCTTTCAGCGCCTTCACAAGTTGCGTGGCCGAGGCGGGCTTGAGCAGCCCCGCCATGTCTTTGAGGCCAAGCACATGCGCGCCTGCAGCCTCAAGCTCTTTGGCCATGCCGACGTAATACTTGAGGTCATACTTGGCGCGATCAGGGTCGAGCACATCGCCTGTGTAGCAGATCGTGCCTTCGCAGAGCTTGCCGCTGTCTTGCACCGCGTCCATCGCCACGCGCATGTTTTCAACCCAGTTGAGGCTGTCAAACACGCGGAACACGTCAACGCCCGTTTGCGCCGCTTGGCGGACGAACTCTTGCACCACGTTGTCAGGGTAGTTGGTGTAGCCAACCCCGTTTGAGGCACGCAGCAGCATTTGCGTCATCACGTTGGGCATGGCGACGCGCAAGTCACGCAGGCGCTGCCACGGGCACTCTTGCAGGAAGCGGTAGGCAACATCAAACGTCGCGCCGCCCCAGCACTCGACGGACAGGAGCTGCGGCAGGTTGGCGGCATAGGCTGGCGCGACCTTGATCATGTCAATCGAGCGCATACGGGTTGCGAGCAAAGACTGGTGGCCATCGCGCATGGTGGTGTCGGTCAGCAGCAACTGCTTTTGGTCGAGCATCCAGTCGGCGACGGCCTTCGCGCCCTTGTCTTCCAAGAGGTTGCGCGTCCCGTAGGGTGTACTCTCTGAGCGCACCGCAGGCGGGCGCGGGTCTTTCAAGTCAGTCGCAGGCATGGGCCTGTCGGTTGTCTCGGGGTGGCCGTTGACGGTTATGTCGGCGATATACGTCAGCACTTTGGTGCCCCGATCACGGCGCTTCTTGAAATTAAAGAGATCAGGCGTCTCGTCAATAAACTTGGTAGTGTATTCGTTGCTGAGGAACGTGGGGTGTTTGAGCAGGTTTTCCACGAAGGCGATGTTGGTGGACACGCCGCGAATGCGGAACTCACGCAGGGCGCGATCCATCCGGGCAATCGCCGCTTCGGGCGTTTGTGCGTGGGCCGTGACCTTGACCAGCAGGCTGTCGTAGTAGCGCGTGATAACGCCGCCCGAGTAGGCCGTGCCGCCGTCAAGGCGGATGCCCATGCCCGTGGCCGAGCGGTAGGCGGTGATGCGGCCATAGTCGGGGATGAAGTTGTTTTGCGGGTCTTCCGTGGTGATCCGCGTTTGCAGGGCGTGGCCGTTGAGCTTGATGTCAGCCTGTGCGGCTTTGCCTGTGGCCTCGGCGAGTGTTTTGCCCTCGGCGATCTTGATCTGGGCTTGGACGATGTCGATACCGGTGACTTCTTCGGTCACGGTGTGCTCGACTTGCACGCGCGGGTTGACCTCGATGAAGTGGAAGGTGCCGGTGTCCATGTCCATCAGGAACTCGACGGTGCCTGCGCACTCATAACCAACATGCGCACAGATCTTGCGGCCAAGCTCGCAGACTTCGGCGCGCTGCTCTTCCGTCAGGTAGGGGGCTGGGGCGCGCTCAACGACCTTTTGGTTGCGGCGCTGAACCGAACAGTCGCGCTCCCAGAGATGGTAGATGTCGCCGTGGGTGTCGCCCAGAATTTGCACCTCGACGTGGCGGGCGCGGATGATCATTTTCTCAAGATAGCCTTCACCGTTGCCAAATGCGGCTTCGGCTTCGCGGCGGCCTTCCAGTACTTTCTCGGGCAGCTCTTTGGCGTTCATGATCGGGCGCATGCCGCGTCCGCCGCCGCCCCAGCTTGCTTTGAGCATAAGGGGAAAGCCGACAGCTTCGGCCGCTTTGAGGGTGGCGCTCATGTCGTCGCCCAGCACGTCTGTCGCGGGGATGACAGGCACGCCCGCTTCAAGCGCCACACGCCGCGCGCTGGCTTTGTCACCAAGCGCGCGCATGGTCGCGGCTTTGGGGCCAATGAAGGTGATGCCGCTGGCTTCGCAGGCGTCAACCAACTCGGGGTTTTCGCTTAGCAGCCCATAGCCCGGATGGATCGCGTCAGCGCCGGATTGTTTGGCGACGCGGATGATCTCTTCGATGCTCAGATAGGCGGCAACAGGCCCCATGCTCTCGCCAATGCGGTAGGCTTCGTCAGCCTTAAAGCGGTGCAGGCCCAGCTTGTCTTCCTCGGCATAAACAGCCACCGTCTTTTTGCCCATTTCGTTGGCGGCCCGCATAATACGGATGGCGATTTCACCGCGGTTGGCGATCAGGATTTTCTTGAAATCGGGCACGAGAGAGCTCCTTGAACTGAGAGACAGGCTGGAAATGGAGTCGATTCTTGGCTATTGGTAACATTTTCTTACCAATCTAGGCTAGGCCTCATTCATATTCGCGTGAAGACGGATTTTCACGCTTCAAAATGCGCCTTGTTTTGCCGTATTACCGACGCGGATCATGATTTACCGGAAAGACCTCTTTATGCTGTTTGCACGACGCCTGTTTATAATGCTGCTTGCTGCCATGAGTTTTGCGTCGTTGGCGCAAGCCGAGCCAAAAGTCATGTCAGCCAAAGAGGCGTCGCGCGCAGTTGAGGCGGACGAGATCGTGCTGATCGACATACGCACGCCCGAAGAATGGGCAACAAGCGGCGTGGCCAAAGGGGCATGGCCGATAGATATGGTGTCAAAAGACTTCGGCACGCGCCTTCAGGCACTGCTGAAGGCCGAGGCCGACAAACCAATCGCGATTATCTGCGCAACGGGCGGGCGGACGCTGTTTTTGCAAAATATCATTACGCAAAATGGCTTGGGCGAGGTTTGGGACGTGGGCGAAGGCATGTATGGCTCGCGCCACGGGCAGGGCTGGCTCAAGAACAAGCTGCCTTTGATGAGCGCTGAGGACGCCTTGAAAGCACTGCCAGAGACCTACCGCTCGGCTTACTGAGCCACGAGACGGCTGGGCAAGTCAGCGAGGTTTTCAACCCCGATCTGGCCCAAGTTGGCGATGATGTCTTTCTCAAACATATCCGTCAGATGCGCTGGGCCTTGCGCGCCCAAAGCCGCCAAGGCGTAGTGCCAAGCGCGGCCCATCATCACGAAGTCAGCCCCAAGAGCGAGGGCGCGCAGCACATCAAGCCCGCCGCCGATACCGCTGTCAAAGATAAGCGGCAGCTGGGTCGCGGCGCGGATTTGCGGCAGGGCTTCTATGCTGGAGAGGGCGCCATCAAACTGCCGGCCTGCGTGGTTGGACACCCAGAGCGCGTCGATGCCTTCATCCTCAAGGCCGTTGATTTGGCGCGCGTCCATGACACCTTTGAGAATAAGCGGCCCATCCCAAGCGTCGCGCACACGGCGGACGTAAGAAATGTCAGGCGAGGTGCGCAAGAGGTAGCCGATATGCTCGGTTGGCGGCAGGTTGCGCGCGTCTTGTAAGTAGTCATCCAAGAAGCGCATGCGTGGCTTGCCCATGCGAGCTTGGCCGAGTGCCCATGTTGGGCAAAGCGCGGTTTGCCCCATGATACGCGGCGTGAAGCGTGGCGGTTGAGTTAGGCCAGAGCGGGTCTGCCGTTCACGGCGCGAGGCCACGGGGACATCAACAGTGAGCGCAAGAGTTTTGAAACCCGCGGCTTTCACTCGTTTGACCATGTCTTTGAGCACGACCTCGTCTTTGGGCGGGTAGAGTTGAAACCACGCGTTTTTGTCGATCGCGGGTGCTACGTGCTCGGGCGTTTGGCTGGCCACAGTAGAGAGGCAATAGGGGATGTTGACGCGAGCAGCTTCGTGCGCGAGCAGGCGTTCGGCGTCAGGCCAGATCAGGCCGGACATGCCGACAGGCGCGATGCCAAAGGGCAACGCGTAGTCATGGCCCAGAAACCTTGTTGCAAGGTCGGGTGTTTGCGGCCCGTGCAGGATGGAGGGGTGAAACGTAACTTCGGCCAGTTTGGCGGCGTTTCGATGTGTCGTGGCTTCCTGGCCTGTGCCGCTGTCAAGATACTCAAATACAAAGCGCGGGATGCGCCTTTTGGCGCGTTGGCGCAGATCATCAAGGCCAGGGTAAGTTGCGTGTAAATCCATGGTGGCATTGAGCGGTTTTGGCTTCGATTTGTCCAGACAGAAGTTGGGGGCGTTGCCCCCTCTTGGCCCAAGGGCCAATTCACCCCCAGGATATTTAGAGAAAGAAAAACGAGAAATGGGTGGATCTTGCGGAACACAAGGCGAACATTGCTTTGACTTAGGGCGTAGAATTGGTAGGAAGGGGGCCAAGTGACGCGCAACAAGAGAAGTGGTTGAGACGTGGTATCCCTTTCTGAAAGAGCGCTCGCGCAACGGCCTGCGCCGTATTTGAACGAGCTGAACCCCGCGCAGCGTGAGGCGGTTGAAACCATGGACGGGCCTGTTTTGATGCTCGCAGGGGCTGGCACGGGCAAGACTAAGGCTTTGACCACGCGGATTGTGCATTTGCTCAACACGGGGCGCGCGCAGCCAAACGAGATTTTGGCGGTGACATTTACCAACAAGGCCGCGCGGGAGATGAAACTGCGCGTCGGGCGTTTGATGGGTGGGCCTGCGGAGGGGATGCCTTGGCTGGGCACATTCCACTCGGTTTGTGTGAAGCTTTTACGCCGCCATGCAGAGCTTGTTGGCCTCAAGAGTAACTTCACGATTTTGGATACGGACGACCAGCTGCGGTTGCTCAAGCAATTGGTGCAGGCCGAGCAGATTGACGACAAACGCTGGCCTGCGCGAATGTTGGCTGGGGTGATCGACAGCTGGAAGAACCGCGCGTGGCTTCCTGAAAATCTTCCAGCAGGCGAGGGCAGTGCTTATAACGGGCGCGGGCCGGATTTATACGCGCAATATCAGCGCCGCCTGATCGAGCTGAACGCGGTTGATTTTGGCGATTTGCTTTTGCACGTGGTGAGCATTTTCCAAAAGCACGACGATATTTTGCAGCAATACCAGCGCTGGTTCAAATATGTGTTGGTGGACGAGTACCAAGACACCAACGTGGCGCAGTATTTGTGGCTGCGCTTGCTTGCGGGCGGGCATAAGAACATCTGCTGCGTGGGCGATGATGACCAGTCGATCTATGGCTGGCGCGGCGCGGAGGTGGGCAACATCCTGCGGTTTGAGAAGGATTTTCCGGGCGCAAAAGTTGTTAGGCTTGAGCAAAACTACCGCTCGACGCCGCATATTTTGGCGGCGGCTTCTGGAGTGATCGCGGGCAACGAAAACCGGCTTGGCAAGGAGCTTTGGACCGAGGCTGAGGAGGGCGAGAAAGTGCGCCTCATTGGCCATTGGGACGGCGAGGAAGAAGCGCGCTGGGTTGGTGAGGAGATCGAGGCACTGCAACGCGGCACACGCGGGCGCGAGCCTTTGGGGCTGGATAGCATGGCTATTCTTGTGCGTGCCTCCCACCAGATGCGCGCCTTTGAAGACAGGTTTCTGACCATCGGCATGCCTTATCGTGTGATCGGCGGGCCGCGCTTTTACGAGCGGCTCGAAATTCGCGATGCGATGGCTTATTTCCGGCTTGTCGTGAGCCCTGAGGATGACCTCGCCTTTGAGCGGGTGGTCAACACGCCCAAGCGCGGGCTTGGCGACAAGGCGCGCCAGAAAATGCAACTTTCGGCGCGCGAGCACTTTTTGCCGCTGGCAGAGGGTTCACGGCTGATGCTGGAGGCCAAAGGGCTTGGCGGCAAGGGGGCTGTTGAGCTGACGCGGTTTCTTGATAACCTCGAGCGTTGGCGAGGCTTGAACGCGCGCCCTGACGCGAACCACGTTGAGTTGGCCGAAATGATCCTTGATGAAAGCGGCTACACTGAGATGTGGCAAAACGACAAAACGCCCGAAGCGCCCGGGCGGCTTGAAAACCTCAAGGAACTTGTCAAAGCGCTGGAGCAGTTTGAGAACCTGCAGGGGTTCTTGGAACACGTCAGCTTGATTATGGACAACGAGAGCGACGAGGCGGAAGAGAAGGTGAGTATCATGACGCTGCACGCCGCCAAGGGGCTTGAGTTCCCCGCAGTGTTTTTGCCCGGTTGGGAAGAGGGCCTGTTCCCCTCGCAGCGCTCGATGGACGAAAGCGGGCTTAAGGGCCTCGAAGAAGAGCGGCGGCTGGCCTACGTCGGCATCACCCGCGCTGAAGAGGTCTGCACAATTTCGTTTGCGGGCAACCGGCTGGTCTATGGCCAGTGGCAAAGCCAAATGCCGAGCCGCTTTATTGACGAGCTGCCCGAGGCGCATGTGGATGTGCTGACACCGCCGGGGCTTTATGGTGGCAACTTTGGAGCGGCGCAGCCCAATGTGCGCTCAAACCTTGAGACAGCGGTGAGTGAGGCCAATGTCTACAACTCACCCGGATGGCGGCGCATGCAAGCGAACGCAGGAAAGCGCGGAACGAACCAGCAGCAGAAAAATCAAGTGATCGATGCAGTGGCTGTTTCGGCCTATTCGGTGGACGACCGCGTATTTCACAGCAAATTTGGCTATGGCAATATATTGGCGGTGGAAGGCGACAAGCTTGAGATCGCGTTTGAAAAAGCGGGCACAAAAAAAGTTGTGGCACGTTTTGTTGTCAATGCGGCCGACGCAGGCGATATCCCGTTCTAACACTGGCAAGCAGACAAACACTGGCAAGCAGACAAAAAAATGGCGACGAACCTAAGGGAGGAGGAGGTTCGCCGCCGTATTATGTACCGGTAAAAGGGAGGAGAAACCGGCACAATTTTTTGCGTGGATAAAAGGGAGGAGAAACCCACGCAATCTCGGAAAGTCGTGTTAGCCGTAGACGGCCATGTATGCTGTCGCACGGATGGATGAGCGTGAAAGGCCCAGATCAGCCAGCTCAGCAGATGTCAGCGCAGACAACTCTGAAACAGTTTTGCGGTACTGGCGGTTCAGCTTGGCTGTCTCGCCGATGTTGGATGCTGCGGCGACGAAGCGGCCAGTGGCTGAGGCGATGGCATTGCCAACTGCGCCTGAGGAATTTGTTAAAACGTAGTTCATTCTCGTTACTCACTTGTGTGTCTGTGTTGAGAGTTATTTAGGGTTATGCTGCGGGTGCGAAAAGAGGGTATTTGCGCAATGCCGCCATGCAGCATTTGCATAGTTTACCTAGGGTGAGAGTTTGAGGGCCTTGGCATTGATGGCGTTTCTGCTTGAAATCTGCGCCGGAAGTCGCGCCTATGCGGCAAAGGATAAGGATGCGCAAAATGGCGACGAAAGATGATGTGCTAGCCGAGTTAAACCGGTTGCAACTGCCCGATGGGCGCAGCTTGGTGACGGCTGATATGATCCGCGCTTTGGCAGTTGACGGCGCTGTTGTGCGTTTTGTCATTGAGGCCGCAAGCTCAGAAGATGCGCGCCAGATGGAGCCTATTAGGCAGGCCGCTGTTGAATTGGTGCAAAAGCTTGCAGGTGTTAGCGACGTTTCGGCAGTTTTGACAGCGCATGAAGCCAAGCCAGCAGCCAAAGCCCCGCCCAAACTGTCTGTTGGCGGGCACCCTGACCCGAAGCGAAAAGACATTCGGCCCAAGGGCGTGCAGCGGGTGATCGCTGTTGGCTCGGGCAAGGGAGGCGTTGGTAAGTCAACCGTGAGCGTCAACTTGGCAGTGGCCTTAGCGCGAGAGGGCTTAAAGGTTGGCCTGCTTGACGCTGACTTTTACGGCCCAAGCCAGCCGCGCATGCTCGGCGTGAGCAAGCGCCCGAGCCAAAGCCCTGAGGGGCAGATCGTGCCGCCTGAGGCGTTTGGCATCAAGATGATGTCGATCGGGCTGATGGTTGACGACAAGCAAGCTCTGGTCTGGCGTGGCCCAATGCTGATGGGCGCGATCCAGCAGATGCTCGGTGATGTGGACTGGGGAAAGCTTGATGTACTGATCCTTGATCTACCGCCGGGCACGGGAGATGTGCAGTTGACGCTCGGCCAGCAGAAAGTGCTCGACGGCGCTGTTATTGTCTCGACGCCGCAAGATGTGGCGCTGATAGATGCGCGCAAGGCAATCGACATGTTCGACAAGCTCAGCGTTCCGGTGCTGGGGCTGGTTGAGAACATGTCTCTTTATATATGCCCCAACTGCGGGCACGAGGCGCACTTGTTTGGCCATGGTGGTGTGCGGGCCGAGGCAAAGGCGATGGGCGCACCGCTTTTGGCGCAGCTGCCGATTGACTTGGACACACGCCTTGGCGGCGACGCAGGCACGCCTGTCGCGGCGGGCGAGGGCGCTGCAGCCGAGCTTTACCGAGATTTGGCACGCAAACTGGCCTAACCGACACCAAAACGACCAAATGCTGGGAAAGCATGGGAGCGCGCATGGGAAACCATGGGCGCTTGTTGCTTTCTGGCGTCGAAAAAGCGAATCAAAACGGAATTTGCGTGAGAATTCGGCCAAGTTCGCGAGATCTCGGCTCCCAAGTAACGAGAGATTTGGCCATCTTTGCAAGTGAATGCAAAAAAGTTGGGAATTTATGGGCAATTTTGGAGTGGGCAGGACGGCACCATATTTAGTGGTTAGAGCGCTTTGTTCCGCCACAATTGGTGAAGATGCTGTCGAAAACACCTACTATATCTAATTTTCGGAGCGCTCTAAGGCTAAGTGCAGTGGGAGTTCCCGAAATTTTCTATTGATTACCATCTATTCCCATCGTATCCCTATTCATACGAAATGAAGTTGGAAACAAAGGGGCGCCAAACGACCCCGAACTCAAAAAACTCCAAGTCAGGTTTCATACAGGTACCGACTTCATCAGAACGAAGAGATCCGGCGCGCGGGCGAGCAGACATCCCCCCAGGTGGCGCGTGCAGCTGGACACCCCGCAAAGCGGGACGAGGGCGGCGGTTTGATCAGTGGCAGCAGATCAAACCGCCGTTTCCTTTTCTAAGACACGAATTTCCTTGGGGAAACGATAGAGAGGCGGCCCAGAGTGGTTGTTAGATTTCGCGGCGAAAGCCACCATAAGGTGGATGCGAAGGGGCGGGTGTCAATCCCAGCCTCTTTTCGGCGTGTGCTCGAAGCCTCTGACCCAAATTTCCGCGAAGGCGACACTCCTGAATTGGTAATTGTTTACGGTGATCACCGCCGCGCTTTCCTTGAGTGCTATACGGTTGAGGCCATCAACGAGGTTGACGAGAAGATCGCTTCTCTCCCACGCGGCAGCACCGAACGCAAAATCTTGCAACGCCTCTTTCAGGGCCAAAGCCTTCCTACCAGCGTAGATGAAACAGGCCGCCTTGTTCTGCCGCAAAAGCTGCGCGAGAAGATAGGCCTAGATAAGGAAGCCTTCTTTATCGCTGCTGGGGATACTTTCCAGATCTGGAAGCCAGAGACTTATGAAAAAGAAGAGCTGGCTAAGACTGAAGAGTTCCTTGACGAGCTGCCAGATGACTTTGATCCGCTAATTTACCTCGATCAAGCGGCGGATAAGGCGAGCGGAGAGGGCTAGAAACGATGACAGCTGCCGCTTCAAACCGCCCTCATATTCCAGTATTACTCGATGCCATTTTGCAGCGCGTCGCCCCTGTTGTCGGCGTTTGGATTGATGGCACCATGGGCGCAGGCGGCTATACGCGCGGCTTTTTGGAAGCTGGCGCTGACAAGGTGATCGGGATCGACCGTGATCCGCTGGCGCATGACATGGCAGCCGAGTGGGGTAAGCCATATGGCGCGCAGCTTGAGTTGGCACAAACTGTGTTCTCAAAGCTTGATGAAGTCGCGCAAGGCGTTGACGGCGTTGTACTCGACTTAGGTGTGAGTTCCATGCAGCTTGATAGAGCTGAGCGTGGGTTTTCATTTATGAAAGACGGTCCGCTCGACATGCGCATGAGCCAAGAAGGCCGTTCTGCACGTGAGATTGTCAATGAAGACAGCGAGGAGCAAATTGCTGATATTCTTTACCTTTTCGGCGAAGAACGCGCTTCACGCCGTATCGCGCGTGCGATTGGCAAGGCGCGTGAGATTGCCCCGATTGTGACAACCGCGCAGCTTGTCGAGATCATCGAAACTGTCATGCCGCGCAACAAAAAGCCGGGGCAAAGCCATGTTGCGACACGTAGTTTTCAGGCGCTGCGAATTGCCGTGAACAACGAATTTGGCGAGCTTGTCGAAGGCCTGCAAGCGGCGGAACGCGCGCTAAAGCCGGGCGGCGTCCTGGCCGTTGTGTCGTTTCACTCGTCAGAAGACCGGGTTGTGAAGCGCTTTTTGCGTGAGCGCGCGGGGCTTGCGGGCGGGGGCAGCCGCCACGCGCCAGTTCAAGACGTAGCCGAGGCGACATTCAAACTCAGCAGCAAAAAGGCCATCGGGCCAGACGCCGACGAGCTCGCGCTAAACCCGCGCAGCCGAAGTGCGTTGCTACGTTTGGCAACACGAACAGACGCTCCAGCACGGCAGGCAACCGCCGCTGAACTGGGCGCACCGGAGTTAGAGAGGCGGGGGTCATGAGAACAATTATCGTATTGTTAACAGCACTTTGTGTGATCGGGAGCGCCTTCTGGGCCTATCACGAGAACTA
Source organism: Lentibacter sp. (assembly GCA_016744435.1). Lineage (GTDB taxonomy): Bacteria > Pseudomonadota > Alphaproteobacteria > Rhodobacterales > Rhodobacteraceae > Lentibacter. Next base: position 19,216 of record JADGEJ010000028.1, read on the forward strand.
CAAAACCCAAGAAGCTTACAGCCAGTCTGACCGCTTGCAGCGCGACATTGGTGACGCCCGCGCAAGGCTTGCCGTGTTGCGTGCGGAATGGGCCTATCTCAACCGCCCTGATCGCTTGCGCGAACTCGCAGAGCTCAACTATGAGCGCATCGGTCTGTTGCCCCTCGCACCGGAGCACTTTGGCGCTGTTGACGAGGTTGGTTACCCAGCCGCGGTTGATGAAATAGAGTTTGATCTGGATGGGTCAGTCGCCGTGTCCAGCGATGGAGCAAGCCAATGACGCGCATCCCACTTCGCCCCCTCGCCACAATTTTAGACGCGCGCAAAAAGGGCTCAGACCCTGACGCGATCGAGCGCCGCCACACCAGTCAGCGCCATGACGCCATGCAGACCGAAATGAAAGGCATGGCCGAGGGCCGCCTTTTGGTGCTGATGTTCATGTTTCTATGCGCTTTCGGGGTGATCAGCGCGCGGATGGGCCTGCTGGCCGGCTCGGAAGCCGCCGAACCTCGCGTCGCGGCGGGCGGTCACGAGATTTTGGCGCAACGTGCTGATATCGTTGACCGTGAAGGCCGTGTGCTGGCGACAAATATCGAAACACACTCGCTCTACGCCCAGCCCCAAGAAATGATCGAGCCCGAGCGCTCGGCAAAAGAGCTGGTGAAGATTTTCCCGGAGCTCGAACTTGAACGCCTCAACAAGGACTTTGGCGGTAAGCGCAAATTTGTTTGGATCAAGAAGAAAATCAGCCCCGAGCAAAAGCAACTGGTGCATGATATCGGTGAACCGGGCTTGCTGTTCGGCCCACGTGAGGCGCGTCTTTACCCGAACGGGAAAATGGCGAGCCATGTTTTGGGCGGCACCAACTTTGGCCGCGAGGGCGTACACGCAGCCGAGGTGATCGGCATTGCAGGTGTTGAAAAGACTTTTGACACCTATTTGCGCAACCCGGCAAACGGCACTGCACCACTGCAACTTTCGCTTGATATGACGGTGCAAACTGCCGTTGAACGGGTGCTTTACGGTGGTATGAAGCTGATGAATGCCAAAGGGGCTGCCAGCATTTTGATGGATGTGCACACGGGTGAGGTGATCTCGGTTGTGAGCCTGCCAGACTTTGACCCGAACGACAGACCGGTTGCGCCCACTGAGGGCAGCCCTGACGACAGCCCGCTGTTCAACCGTGCTTTGCAGGGCGTCTATGAGCTTGGTTCGACATTCAAAGTCTTCACCATCGCACAGGCGATTGACCTGCGGTTGGTAAACCAAAATACCATGATCAACACCCGTGGCCCGCTTAAGTGGGGCAAGCACAGAATCAGAGATTTTCACAACTACGGCAACACGTTAGACGTCGAAACAGTGTTGACGAAAAGCTCGAATATTGGCACAGCACGGATTGCGCAGATGATTGGTGCCAAGCGCCAAAAGGCCTTCCTTGGTGCGCTTGGTATGTTGGAAACAACCGCGATCGAGATGCCTGAAGCCAGTGGTGGTAAGCCACTTGTTCCCAAAAACTGGTCAGAGATTTCCACCATGACGATCTCTTATGGCCACGGGCTCTCGACTACGCCTATGCATTTGGCCGCTGCCTATGCAGCTATTGCTAACGGTGGCCGCAAGGTTACGCCGACGCTTGTGAAACAGTCAGCGCCCAACTACGGCCCGCAAGTATTGTCGCCGCAAGTGGCCAAGCTCATGCAAGGCATGATGCGCAAAGTCGTGACCGACGGAACTGCCAGCTTCGGCGAAGTGGCCGGATATTCGGTTGGCGGCAAAACAGGCACCGCCGACAAGCCCAAGCCGCGCGGAGGTTACTATAAAGACAAGGTTATTTCGACATTCGCCAGCGTCTTCCCCACCAACAAACCGCGCTATGTTCTGATCGTGACGCTGGATGAGCCCGAGGTGTTTACCTACGGTGAAAAGCGCCGTAGCGCGGGCTGGACAGCTGTTCCTGTCGCGGCTGAACTGATAAATCGCGTTGCGCCATTGCTTGGCCTGCGCCCAGAGATTGAACAAGGCAAATTGGCTGGTATAACGCTCACATCAAACTAAGCGAAGCGTGAGGCACAGGTGGCGCGAAAACAACTGAGTGAGCTGGGGCTGACGGCTCCTGATGGAAGCAATGCTAGCGTCACAGGGCTTGCTGTTGACAGCCGCCAAGTGAAAGAAGGCTATCTCTTTGCGGCCCTTCCTGGCACGCAGGTGCATGGTGGTGAGTTTATCCAATATGCATTGCGTATGGGGGCTTCTGTTGTCCTCACAGACGCCGAAGGCGCTCTGATCGCCAAGGCCGAGCTGGAGGCCTCCGACGCCACGCTCATCATTACGCAAAATCCTCGCCAAACCTTGGCCTACACAGCAGCGCTTTGGTTTGGTGCGCAGCCAGACGTTATGATTGCGGTCACCGGCACCAACGGAAAAACCAGCGTCAGCACTTTCGCGCGGATGATCTGGCAAGAGATGGGCAAACGCGCGATCAACCTTGGCACAACCGGTGTTGAGGGCGATTGGAGCGCACCGCTTGCACACACGACACCCGAGCCGATCACGCTGCACCGTACCTTGGCAGAGGCCGCCGAAGTAGGCGTTACACATGCCGCGATGGAGGCCTCCTCGCATGGGTTGGCTCAATCGAGGCTTGATGGCGTGCGCCTGAAGGCAGCGGGCTTTACCAACTTCACCCAAGACCACCTCGACTATCACAGCACCTTTGAGGAATACTTCGCCGCAAAAGCGGGCCTTTTCGGGCGTGTTTTGAGCGAAGACGGTGTTGCCGTCATCAACATTGATGATCCGCGCGGCGCTGACATGGTGGCGATTGCCGCCAAGCGCGATATCAAACAACTCAGTGTTGGCCGTATGGACGGCGCTGACATCCAACTCACAGCGCAACGCTTTCACGGCACGGGCCAAGAGGTGTTCTTTAAGTATAACTCAAAGGGCTACCGCGCTAACCTAAAGCTGATCGGCGGCTTTCAGGCCGAAAATGTGCTGCTCGCAGCTGGGCTGGTTATTGCATGTGGTGAAGAGCCTGCGAGGGTGTTTGAAACGCTTGACCACATGAGCACGGTACGCGGGCGTATGGAGCTAGCTGCGACCCGCGCCAATGGCGCTGCGATCTTTGTTGACTACTCGCACACGCCCGCCGCGATTGAAACAGCGCTCAAAGCGATGCGGCCACATGTTGCGGGCCGGATCATCGCGATTATCGGCGCGGGCGGCGACCGTGACACAGGCAAGCGCCCACTTATGGGCGCGGCGGCAGCTGAGCACGCCGATGTTGTGATCGTCACCGACGACAACCCGCGCAGCGAAGACCCAGCCAGCATCCGCGCGGCTGTTATGATGGGCAGCCCTGAGGCCAACGAAGTGGGCGACCGCGCAGAGGCCATTCTACGGGGGGTTGATATGCTGGAGCCGGGAGATGCGCTTCTGATTGCTGGTAAGGGGCATGAGAGCGGCCAGGTTGTTGGCGATGATGTGCTGCCGTTTGACGACGTTGAGCAGGCCAGCGTGGCGGTTGATGCCTTAGAGGGCCGGATATGACACCACTTTTGCTTGATGAGGTCGAGGGCGACACAGCCGAACTGATTGAAGATGCGCAATGCCTATGAGGCTTTACCCGCCGATAAACAGGGCGAATGGTTTGAAACTGCCGACGCATTGGCCCATAAGGTGCGCCACCACCTGTGCGCAGGCGATATTGTTTTGGTCAAAGGATCAAAAGACATCGCTACCAGCCAAGTGGCCGTGGTGATCCGCTTGGTGATGCGCCCAAAAGCCCAGAGAAATGGGCACGAAACGAGGGAAGAGTAGATGCTTTATTGGTTAACCCTGCTGTCAGATGGCGGTGATTTTTTCAACCTTTTCAGGTATATAACCTTCCGCGCTGGTGGGGCTTTCTTAACATCTTTGTTGTTTGGCTTTATCTTTGGGCCACCGCTCATCAACGTGCTGCGCCGCCGTCAGGGCAAGGGCCAGCCTATTCGTGATGATGGCCCCGAAAGCCACATGGCCAAAGCGGGCACGCCGACTATGGGCGGCTTGTTGATCGTTGGGGCGCTGCTCACGTCGACGCTGCTTTGGGCACGTCTTGATAACCCCTTTGTTTGGCTGGTTCTCTTTGTCACAATAAGTTTTGCGGCCATTGGCTTTGCCGATGACTATGCCAAGGTTTCCAAACAAACGACGGCTGGCGTTTCTGGCCGCGTGCGCATGCTTCTTGGGCTGCTTATCAGTGCGATCGCCGGGTACTGGGCGGCCTGCTATCATCCTGATGCCCTGCAATACAAATTGGCGATGCCAGTGTTCAAAGACACTTTGGTTAACCTCGGGTATCTCTTCGTTCCTTTCGCAATGATCGTCATCGTCGGCGCTGCAAATGCGGTGAACCTGACCGACGGCCTCGACGGGCTTGCCATCATGCCTGTCATGATCGCAGCGGGCACTTTGGGGGTTATCGCCTATGCTGTCGGGCGCGTCGACTTTACTGAGTATCTTGACGTGCACTACGTGCCTGGCACCGGTGAAATATTGATCTTTACAGCGGGGATTTTTGGCGGCGGGCTCGGCTTCCTTTGGTATAATGCGCCGCCTGCGGCTGTCTTCATGGGCGACACTGGCTCGCTCGCCTTGGGCGGCGCTTTGGGCGCTATCGCGGTCTCGACAAAGCACGAGATCGTGCTGGCGATTGTCGGCGGCCTGTTCGTCGTCGAAGCGCTCAGCGTGATCATTCAGGTGCTCTATTTCAAGCGCACTGGCAAGCGCGTCTTCCTGATGGCGCCGATCCACCATCACTATGAAAAGAAGGGTTGGGCCGAGCCGCAGATCGTGATCCGCTTCTGGATTATTTCGCTCATCTTGGCCATGATCGGGCTGGCAACCCTGAAACTTCGCTAAGCGAGGAGCGCGCGGATGATCCCTGTTGTTGGCTATGACGGCCTTAAAGTTGGTGTGCTGGGCCTTGGCCGCAGCGGGCTGTCTGCGGCACGCGCTTTGCAGGCGGGCGGGGCAACGCCCATCTGCTGGGACGACAACCCGGAAGCGCGCGCCACCGCCGAAGCCGAGGGCTTTGAATGCCGTGATCTGACACGCGAAATGGACGAGCTTGCGCTGCTCATGGTGAGCCCCGGAATCCCGCATCTTTACCCCGAGCCCAACCGCGTGATCGCGGCGGCTTACGCGGCCTCTGTGCCTGTCGACAACGACATCGGGCTGTTCTTTCGCTCGATAGGGGGGGGCGACTGGATCTCGCTGGAGGTGCCGCCTCGCGTGGTGGCTGTGACTGGCTCGAACGGCAAGTCAACAACCTCTGCGTTGATCGCGCATCTCGTTGAAAGCGCTGGAAAACCAGCACAACTCGCGGGCAATATTGGCCGCGGTGTGCTTGACTTGGAAGCGCCGCATTCCGGCGAGGTGATTGTGCTGGAACTGTCGTCCTACCAGACGGAATTGGCGCGCAACCTGACGCCGGATATCGCTGTGTTCACCAACCTCTCGCCTGACCATTTGGACAGGCATGGCGGCATGGGCGGCTACTTCGCGGCTAAGCGTCGGCTGTTTGCCGAGGGCGGCCCTGACCGCGCGGTGATCGGCGTGGATGAGGCTGAGGGGCGGTTTCTGGAAAACCAGCTCAGCCAAGGGGCGGGCGATGATCGGGTTATTCGCGTGTCTGTTGAACAGAAACTGACAGGCATTGGCTGGAACGTATTTGCCAAGAAAGGCTTCCTCGCCGAGTGGCGCAAGGGGCGGCAGGTGGCGTCGATTGATTTGCGCGAGGTGCCGGGGTTGCCGGGGGCGCATAACCATCAGAATGCTTGTTCGGCCTATGCTGTTTGTCGCGCTTTGGGGATCGCGCCGCGCGAAATTGAGAAGGGTTTTCATAGCTTTAAGGGCTTGCCGCACCGCTCGCAGTTGATTGCGGAAAAGGACGGTGTGCGTTTTGTGAATGACAGCAAGGCGACGAATGTTGATGCGGCTGGTAAGGCTTTGAAAGCATTCAAGAATATCCGATGGATCTGTGGCGGACTTGAGAAAAAGGGCGGGCTTGGCGGGCTGGCTGAGGGGCTGGATTCGGTGAGCAAAGCCTACGTGATTGGCCGTGAGGCGGCGCAATTTGCTATGCAACTTCAAGGGGTTGAGGCTGAGGTTTGTGGGACGATGCAAAAGGCTGTCGAATCAGCCATTCGGGACGCTGTGGCGGGGGACGTTGTTTTGTTGGCGCCGGCTTGTGCGAGTTTTGATCAGTATGACAGTTTTGAAACACGTGGAGACGACTTTACCCAAGAGGTTTTGAAGCGGCTTTAACGGCATATTCCGTGGGTTTTGGCACCGTCCCAAGGGAGGCTAACCTTTTGGAGAATAACGACATTTCCGAGGGGAAAGCCTGTTTTCAACAGCGCTTCGAGCCGCTTTGTGCGCGGGGCGGATGCGTCGAGTGTTTTGCAGCAGACGTATTCCTCCACAAGGCTGGCTTGCTGCTCGTAGGGGTAGTCTAGGAAGCTATTTTCTGTTGATATTTCAAACAGATAAGGGTCATCCACCGCGCCGTGCTCGGCGGCGGCTTTGAGGGGGTGGTAGCCTGTCTTTTTGCGGTTTTGCCACTGCCAAATATGGGTGGCTTCGTGGGCAAAGAGCATGGCTGCGTAGAGGTGCATGCCGTCTGGAAAGTCGGGTAAATAATCTTTTACAAAGAATGGCTTAGAGAAGTAGACGTGATTAAAAAGCGCCACTGCGGCGGGGCTTGTTGTGACGATTTTTTCTTCTGGCTCGGGGAAGATACGCTCGCGGCACGTAAGGCGCGGGCGCTTTTGGCGTTTGAACGTGACAGAGCCGACGAGGGCACCGTCGTGAAAACGCGCACGCTCGGTGTTGAACGTGTCGCCATAGACTTGATTTAAAAAGGTTTTCTCGCCTGTTGAGAGCGGGCGGCCGCAGCCTGAAAGGCTGGCGGCGAGGGCGAAAACGAGGGCAAATGTGATGAAACGCATGCGGGCAGGTTAGCGGGCTTCCGCCGAGGGTTCCAGAAGGTTAACGGGGTAAAATGGGGCCGTGCCTACAGTGTGCAGCAACGTATGCAGCTAAGTGTATGACAAGTGTATGCACAGTTTTGGGCGGATTGCAGGTGTTAATGGTGCGGGCGGTGGAAAGCTTATGAATTGGTTGATTTGGCATGAAACAGAGGGCGGCGCCTGGCCTTGAGGAGAGATTTCCTGTAGATAAAACCATCGTTGCTCGGCTTGTCCGAGCTGCGCCCGACCCGCCCCATGGGCGGGCGCATTGGATGCGGTGTGTTTGGTTAGGTGTTGGGGCGGCCTGTTAACGATGTTTTTGGTGGAGTGGTGAGTGCGCCCACCCCGTGTCGGGCGCAGCCCGTGCGATGCGCTAGCATTATGCTGCTCTAGGTTGTTACTTGAAAGTTTGCTACGCCCCTAATATGTGACACAGGATTGAAATTGGAATTCACCGTGGTCGAGATTAATTGGGACAATTTGTTTGCTTGGCCTGGCTATGACTTCTGGGGAGTAGTGCTGGCGTTGATCGGCTTTAGTTTCTCAATTTTCTTTGCGTATTCGGCAAACTCTAGTGCCAAGATGGCAGCGGAGGCTGCTCAAAATGCACGCAGGTCAATGAACCATTCAGATGCAGCTGCACAACTTACTCTTGTGCAACAGCTCTTGGTTGAATTGCGGTTACGCATAGATGCAAGTCAATGGGAGCAGGTTTCTGAGAAGTGCGAAGGGATAAGAGTCATCGTTGCACCAATAGTGAGTTCGACTACGGTCGAACTGAGCAAGGAAACCGAAAAATCCTTGGTTGGGCTTCAATCTCAAATGGCGTCACTGCAAAAGACGGCTAACGACGTTCACCACAACGCAGCTGAGTACGATGTGGTTAAGATCAAGTCGATACTATCAAAGCAGGCCGAAGCCGTCGCTCAGTCTGTTCGAGAGTTCAAAGATAATACGGAGATTGGCTATAATGTCTGAAAAATGGATACAACTTTCAAATCGGTTGATCGCCAAGACCAAACGGGGTGAACTGCAATGGCAGGAACTATCCGACAGCGACACTTTCCAAGTTGTCGTTGGTAAGAATGCTATTGAAATCGAGCAAACTGGATTTGGAGATGATTTTGAAATCAGAGTTCGGGATGGGTCGGGCAAGGTTGTGGATAAGTTTGATGACATTATCATCTCACGTATGACGAACTCCAATTACGCGACTGCTTTCGAGGAAATGTTTTCACTGATCCGAAGGCAAATTTCTGGAACTGAGCAATTGCTTGATGATCTGTTAGAGGAGTTAGGCAAGGACGAAGAGATTCCCTTTTAAACATCCAACTCCTCAACAAACCGAGCATTCTCCTGAATGTACTGAAAGCGCATTTCCGGTTTCTTGCCCATCAGGCGTTCGACGAGGTCGCCAGTTTCGCCCGGCTCGTCTTCGTCTATCGTCACGCGGATGAGTTTGCGGGAGGCGGGATTCATCGTGGTGTCTTTCAAGTCTTTCGCGTCCATCTCGCCGAGGCCTTTGAAGCGCTGCACGTCGATCTTGCCTTTGCCGCCGAGGCCTTTGGCCATCATCTGCTCTTTTTCGGCGTCGTCGGCGACATACAAGCGCCGCGCGCCTTGGGTCAAACGATAGAGAGGCGGGCAGGCGAGGTACAAATGCCCAGTGTCGATCATCGGGCGCATTTGGGTGAAGAAGAATGTCATCAAGAGTGCTGCGATGTGGGCGCCGTCAACGTCAGCATCTGTCATGATGATGATCTTGTCGTAGCGCAGATCATCAACGTTGAACCGCGAGCCGAGGCCGACGCCCAAGGCTTGGGTGAGGTCGGCGATCTCTTGGTTGGTGCCGATCTTGGAGGAGGCGGCGCCGAGCACATTGAGGATCTTGCCGCGGAGGGGCAGCAGCGCTTGTGTCTTTCTGTTACGCGCCATTTTGGCCGAGCCACCCGCAGAGTCGCCCTCCACGATAAACAGCTCGGTGCCTTCGCGCGTCTTTGACGAGCAGTCGGTGAGCTTGCCGGGGAGGCGCAGCTTTTGCGTGGCAGTCTTGCGCGAGGTCTCTTTTTCTTGGCGGCGCTTGAGGCGTTCTTCGGCGCGCAGCACGAGAAAGTCGAGGATCGCGCCCGCTGATTTGGTGTCAGCGGCGAGCCAGTTGTCAAAGTGGTCGCGCACCGAGTTTTCGACCATGCGCTGCGCCTCAACCGTGGCGAGGCGGTCTTTGGTTTGGCCAACGAACTCTGGCTCGCGGATAAAGCAGGAGACCAGCGCGCCGGCACCTGTGGTGAGGTCTTCGCGGGTGATCGTGGCGGCTTTTTTGTTGTGGGTCAGCTCGCCGTAGGCCTTGATACCTTTGAGGATTGCGGCCCAGAAGCCCGCCTCGTGGGTGCCGCCTTCGGGGGTTGGCACGGTGTTGCAGTAGCTTTGGATGAAGCCGTCGCGAGACGGTGTCCAATTGATTGCCCATTCGACTTTGCCGGGGGCTGAGAACTTCTCAAAACTGACTGTGCCAGCGAAGGGGGTTTCGGCGTAGGTGGTTGCGCTGCCCATGGTTTCGGTCAGGTAGTCAGACAGGCCACCGGGGAAGTGGAAGGTGGCTTCTTGCGGTGTTTCGCCGTCTTGCTGGGCCGTTTTCCAGCGGATCTCGACGCCTGAGAACAGGTAGGCTTTTGAGCGGGCCATTTTGAAGAGGCGGGCTGGCTTGAGCTTGAGCGCGCCGAAGATGTCGGCGTCAGGGTGGAACGTGACGGCAGTGCCGCGCCGGTTGGGGGCTGCGCCGATTTTGGCGAGCTTGCCTTGGGGGACGCCACGGGAGAACTCCATTGCGAACAGCTCTTTGCCTCTGGCGACTTCGACGCGCAAGTGGTCGGACAAAGCGTTGACGACGGATGAGCCGACGCCGTGCAGCCCGCCGGATGTTTCGTATGAATCGCCGGAGAACTTGCCGCCTGCGTTGAGCGTGCAAAAGATGATCTCGAGGGCTGATTTCTCGGGGTCTTTCGGGTGCGGCCCTGTAGGGATGCCGCGGCCGTTGTCACGCACTGAGACGTGGCCGTTTTCATGCAACTCGACTTCGATCCAAGTGGCGTGGCCTGCGACGGCTTCGTCCATCGAGTTGTCGATGATCTCGGCGACCATGTGGTGCAAAGCGCGGTCATCCTTGCCGCCGATATACATGCCGGGGCGCAGGCGGACGTGCTCCATATCCTCCAGCACTTCGATGGAGGAGGCGTCGTAGTCTGACTCAGCGCGCTTCTTGGGGTCTTCGTCCGGGATCAGGAGATCGTTGGCCATGTGTGCTGCTCATTTATTCTTGGTTTTACCCATTATGGCAGAGCCGCGCGCGGGGGGGAAGACGGGAGTTTGCCGATCATTTGACGCAAGGGAACATGTGACGCTCGCGCAGCTTTGTGTGAGCCTGAAGGCAACCAAGCAGAGGAAGATATGATGGAACTAGGCCAAGCAATGCGCGAGCGGCGCAGCATCCGCGGGTTTACCGACAAGCCGGTAACGCGTGAAATGCTGGAAGAGATCATAGACATGGCCAACTGCGCTCCAAGCTCGATGAACACGCAACCATGGCACCTGCATGTGCTCACCGGCGCGCCGCTTGAAGCGATCCGCACTGGCAACAGCGAGCGCATGCTTGCCGGCATCCCGCCAGTGCGCGAAATCCCCGACCACGGCACCTACGAAGGCGTGCACCGCGAGCGCCAGATCGAGATCGCCAAGCAGCTTTTCGCGGCCATGGGCATCGCGCGCGACGACAAAGCAATGCGCCAAGACTGGGTGATGCGCGGCTTCCGCCAGTTTGATGCGCCCGTCTCGATCGTGGTGACGTTTGACCGCTCGCTCATCGACAATGGCACCATCGCCCACTTTGACTTGGGCGCAGTCACCTATGGCCTCGTGCTGGCCGCGTGGAGCAAAGGCCTCGGCACAGTGATCAACGGCCAAGGCATCATGCAATCCCCCGTGGTGCGCGAACATGCGCAAATCCCCGACGATCAAGTCATCCTCACCTGCGTCGCGCTCGGCTGGCCCGACGAGAGCTTCGCCGCCAACGACGTCAAATCCCACCGCCGCCCGGTGTCAAACACCGCTCGTTTTGTGGGCTTTGATTAACCCTTTTGCTTTTTCTTCGCAAAATACTCTGGGAGAGCGCGAGAGGGCAAAGCCCTCTCGCATTAGTCGGATTTTGCGAAGCAAAATTCGAAACCAAATCCCACCCTCGCTTTTCTACTCAATCAGGCTAAACTGACGCGGTGGCAGTACCAAAGGAACCATCATGCGCAGTTTTGAAGAGATCTACGACATCGCGGCCAAGCGAAAAGGCGGAGCAGAGGCTCTTGAAGCCTTGATAGATAAGCCCAAAAGCGCCAAGGCCTTGGCCGCCATTCCCGAAGACCGCTGGCTTGCAGAAATATCCAAGTACATCTTTCGCACAGGCCTCGCGTGGCAAGTGATCGAAAACAAATGGGACGGTTTTGAAGCCGCGTTTGACGGCTTTGACATTGGCCGCTGCGCCATGATGGACGACGAGAAGTTTGACAGCCTCATAACCGACACGCGCATCGTGCGCTCTGGCCCCAAGATCGCGTCAGTGCGTGACAATGCGGCATTTTTTCTTGAGTTGCGCGCAGAAGGCGGCGTTGGTCAGGTGCTTGGCGGCTGGCCGTCGAGCGACTTTGTCGGTCTGCTGGATATGCTCAAAAAGCGCGGCTCGCGGCTTGGCGGCCAGACAGGCGCTTACGGCATGCGCATGCTGGGGCGCGACAGTTTTATCATGTCACAAGACGTGGTCGCGAGACTGGTGGCTGAGGGGGTCATCGACAAAGCGCCAACATCCAAAGCCGCGATGCGCGCCGTGCAAGACGCTTTCAACAGCTGGAGCGAGCAGTCAAGCCGTTCTCTCACCGAGATCAGCCGCGTGCTGGCGATGAGTGTCTAACGCTGCGGCGTTCAGAACCCTTGATAAACTGAACCGTTTACGCAAAAAGAATGCATGACTGAAAAGAAGCCCAAAAGCGCTCTGCCGCAGACCAACCGTTCCTTGCCCATTGCAATGTTGCGGGCGCGTGAAAACATCATGGCGCCTTACCGCAAAATGCTCGGAAAGGTTGGCGTCACAGAACAGCAGTGGCGTGTGCTTCGCGTGCTTGAAGAGCGCGGCACAATGGATCCGAAAGACATTGCTGACGCCGCTTGTCTGCTCAATCCGTCGCTGACCCGCATCATGCAACTGCTCGAGCGCAAAGAGCTGATCGCGCGCCGTGATCACCCTGACGACAAACGCAAAGTTCTGGTCGACATAACCGCGCCGGGCAGCGCGCTTATCGCCGAGGCCATGCCTGAAAGCAGCGAGATCAGCGCCAAGCTTGAAGCGCGTTTTGGCCCCAAGCAACGCCGTGAGTTGCTCAACTTGCTCAACGAGTTGTCCGAGCTTGATCTGGATTAAGCTTTCATGGCGCATACCAACAAGGTCATCCGCTCTATCAACCTTGACGGCGAAGCTATCTGCGTTGACGTGTTTGTGCGTCCAGTTTGTGCGCCCAGACGGAACCTACGGCTTTGACGAGTTTCGCCGTGACCCTGAAGATGGGCGCGGCTGGTACAGCATTGGCCACCATGGGCTTGCTGAGTTTGCCAGTTTTGAGGCGGCTTTAGAACAAGCCCACAAAACAGTGGCTTGGCTCAACGAGGCGCTCCCCGAGTGATCCTTCCACTCCAATACAGCACCAACATCACCAGCGCATAAACCCCGACACTCAGCATGATCGCGTCTTCGTAAACGCCATATTGCGGGATCTGGATCGCGGGCGGCAGCGGCACGGCCCAGAAAAGCAACAGGCCGTAGGCGAGTTTGTCGGCGCACGGCAGGGCCAGCGCCAGCATGAACAGCCCGAGTGCCGTGTTGATCCGTCAACACTACGCTGTTTTGCGCAGACTGGCTTTGATCTCGCTCACAAGTGTTCCGATTTGGGGCAATTCTGGTGTTAAGGAATGCTTGTCAGCACCATTCAAGTCAGCACCATTCAAGTCAGTGGCACTCAAAGATGGCCTCCCCTTCAAACCTGCGGGCGGCCAGCTCGTTGAGGCTTGTTGATAGGTATATTGCGCCAACGTCGCCCCACATCCAGTTCAGCGCATCGTCGCTGGCAATCTGAAACAGCAGCGGAGGGTCGTGTGGCCCAATGTCGGCTTGCAGAGGGTCTGCAAGCCCGCCCATGCGGTGGGGCCGCTCGCGGTTAACAGCGCGTGCAATGTCTTCAACCGTTTGCAGCGCGGAAACTGAAAGGAGCTTTTGTGTTTGCGCGCTGTTTGCATAGAGGCTCAAATAGTGTTCGCGCAACAGGTCTCGACTCCAAAAGTGGTCGCCCAGAGTGAATTCCTGCCACAGCAAGCTCGGCTGAGTGCTGCCTCGGCGGTATTGCGTGATGAAACGTCCATACTTGATAGACGACAGGTCTTGCACAATCTGCTCCCAAGCGCCGCTTGGCAGCGGGCTGTCAAGATCGGATTGTTCGATCTCGTGGCGCAGAGCCTTCAGGAAGTCGCTATGAGAACCCCACCATTTGGTCAGCCTGCCTTGATTGGCTTGTAACTCGCCGGCAAGCTCGGCTTCTCCACCGTCGTGATCGTAAGTGAGCAGGCGCTCAAGCGTCGGCATGCACTGCTTTATCCCCTCGGCGAGGTGCGAAATTCTCTTGTCGAGGCCAGCGCGCTCCGGTGTTTGGGGCGCTTTTTGTGTGGCCTCTTGCACCAGTTGCTCGCGCAGGGTTTTCATCCGCTCGATTTCGCCGCGCTCGTCACGGATAAGCCGCTTGACCCAATCGCTCTCTTCCCAGATCGGGTTGGTGGCAGGGCGCTGCGTTGATGGTGTGGCGGCCTTGGTTTGTCTCGCGCTCAGCACCATGACAGCGTCGTGGACGCCCTGCCAAGTCAGCGGCGGGTTGGTGTCGGTGTCTAGCGCAGGGCTGTCTGAAGCAGGCTCAACCCCATAAAGTTCTTGCGTGGTTGTGGGCTTGGGCATGAATTGCCGTTCCATGAAGGACATGACTTTGCCACCTTCGATTTCCTGATGCTGCGCGACGATGTCAACAGGCCAGCGGCGCCAGACAGATGGCACGTCCTGTTGCGTAAGCGCTTGCGGGTAATCGGGGCCAGACATGATCAGGTCATGCACGGGCTGAATGTCTTCCGGTGGCTGCCTCTCCGGGCCAAGACGGTCGATAAAGACCGCCTTTGATGTGCCCTCATCATCTTGGTCGCCATGGCCGATCAAGAACCCGTTGATAAACAACAGCAGCCAGCCTTCGCGCGGGCCTTGCCCTTGCCACAGGCTTTCTGGCAGATCAGCGCAGCAAATCTGGGCCGCAAAGTGCAGCGGCCAGTTGCCGGTGCTACCGCGCGGCCAGACGATATCATCTGGCATCTGTGGCAAGCCACCCAGCCAAGAGCGGGCAGGCTCGTCAAAGCGGATAGGGACTTGCCGCCGCAGAACCGCTGAGACAGGGTCAGCCTTCAAGCGCGCGGTCATCGCGTCATCGAGCTGTTCGGGGCTTTGCTTTTGCGGGGCGGCCTGTTTTCCAGCCGCGTGAGCGGGCGATGTTGCAGATACGAGTTGCGTCGCAAGCGCCACTGTCGCAGCCCGTTCAGCCCCGCGCTTTCGCTTGGCCTTCTTCGCGAGAGGGACGACAACCAAGAGAGAGGGGCTGAACAGCAGCGCCATAGCAAACCCGGCCATCCAAGCGCCGCCGTCGATAACCGCACATAAAAGCGCAAGCCCAAGAGCGATGTATGCTGTCTTGCGTTCGCTGATCAAGGATGCAGTGGCAGCCCCAAGCAGCAGTGCGGTAATGAGTAATGCGATAAGAAAATTCATCTAAATATAGCCTGCCCGTTTTTACACCTAACCCTAAGTCATTCATTGGGCAGGTGAAACCACAATCTGGGTGCGTGCATCTACTTTGCTTGACAGTTTGTTGCCTGCGCCTAGGCTGAGCGAAAGCTTGGGAGGGCCGCAGCATGCGCAGGGTTGTTGAAACACCGGATATGGGCATTGTGATGCCCGATGGCTGCCGCTTGTCGGCGCGGGTCTGGATGCCGGAAGATGCGGGCGACACGCCTGTGCCTGCCGTTCTGGAGTATCTACCCTACCGCAAGCGCGACGGCACGACAGCGCGCGACGAGCTCAGCCACCCTTGGATGGCCGCACGCGGCTATGCGATGGTGCGGGTTGATATGCGCGGCTCGGGCGATAGCGAAGGGCTGATGGCGGATGAGTACACCCAGCAAGAGCTTGACGACGCTGTCAGCGTGATCAACTGGCTCGCCGAGCAGCCGTGGTGTAACGGCAACGTCGGCATGCAGGGGATCAGCTGGGGAGGGTTCAACAGCCTGCAAGTCGCGGCGATGCAGCCCGCGCCCTTGAAGGCGATCATCACGCTTTGTTCGACGGTGGATCGCTATGCAGACGACATCCACTACAAAGGCGGCTGCCTGCTCAACGAAAACTTTGGCTGGGGCAGCACGATGTGGGCCTACTCAAGTCGCGCGCCTGACCCTGAGTTGCGAGAAAACTGGCGCGAGATCTGGCTTGATCGGCTCAAGAACGAGCCGTTCTTGGTGGCGGAGTGGCTCCAGCATCAGCACCGCGATGCCTACTGGAAGCATGGCTCGGTTTGCGAAGACTACAGCGCGATCAAAGCCAAGGTTTTGGCCGTCGGCGGCTGGGGCGACGCGTATAAGAACACGGTGCCTGCCTTGGTGGCAAACGTCGGCGCAAACGGCATCGTCGGCCCATGGGTGCACAAGTATCCGCATTTTGCCGTGCCCGAGCCGCGCATCGGCTTTCTGCAAGAGGCGCAGCGTTGGTGGGACAAGTGGCTCAAGGGCCACGAGACGGGCGTTGAGAGCGACGCGCCATACCGCGCCTACGTCATGGACGGGCTCAGGCCCAAGCCGTGGTATGACGTGCGGCCCGGCCGTTGGACCGCACGCCACGGGCCTGCGACGGATCATGCCAAGATGGGCTTTGGGGCAGGCGGCACGCTTGGCAAAGCGACCTTGTTTGAAGGGCTGGTTGCTTCGCCTGCGCATTGCGGGCTGGCCTCGGGCGAGTATTGCGCGATCTGGCTTGGGCCGGAACTGCCCGGCGATCAACGCGGCGATGATGCCTTTTCAGCCTGCTTCACGGGCGCGGCTTTGCAGGATGATCTGGAGATCATCGGCGCGCCAAAAGTGACGCTGAAACTTGCCAGTGACAAGCCACAGGGGCAGGTTTGCGTACGGCTCAACCACATTCACCCTGACGGGGCGAGTGCGCGGATCACTTATGGTGTGCTCAACCTCAGCCACCGCAAGAGCCACGAACACCCTGAGCCGATGGTGCCGGGGCAGGTTGAGGAAATTGTGCTGACGCTGGATCACATCGCCTACAAAGTCCCGAAGGGCCACCGGCTGTCTGTCGCCGTGAGCTCGGCCTACTGGCCGCTTGTGTGGCCCGCGCCTGAGGCTGCAGAACTCACGCTGACGGGCGGAGGGCTCGACTTGCCGCTCAGCCCTGCCGGGCAAGGCGACGAGTGTAGCTTTGAGCCGGCTGACAGCGCGCCACCTTGGCAGGTTGAAGAGCTGCGAGCAGGGGCCAACACACGCAAGTTTGAGCACGACATGGTGAGCGGGGTCGTTTCGCTGATCATCGAAGACGACTTTGGCAAACGCCGCGACAGTGACCACGGGCTTGTGTCGGGGGCCTGCGCGCGTGAGCGCTGGAGTATCCACCCGGATGACCCGCTGTCAGCCCGTGCCGAGACCCACTGGACGGAAGAGACCGAGCGCGAGGGGCTTAGCCTGCGCACGGAAACTTATGCGACGATGACGTCGGATGCACAGAATTTCTACCTGACGGGGCGCTTGGAGGCTTATGAAAACGACGCATTAATATACGAGCGCGACGTTGCGGAAAACCTGCCGCGCAACATGCTTTGAGGCGCGTAGTGCGTTCATAAGACTCAGAAAACCCTTGCGACCTAGCGGCTGATCGGGTCTTTTAAGCGAAAGATTAACAAAACACCGGACATACCGGACGATTTCTAATGGGAGATGACTATGACCAATGAACTCGACTATCTTAAGAGGCGCGCAGGCCAAGGCAAACTGTCACGCCGCGAATTTCTCGGCAAAACCAGCGCCTTGGGCGTTTCGGCAGCTGCCGCAGGCACGATGTTTGCCACAGCTGTACACGCGGAAGGCCCCAAAAAGGGCGGCGACTTTAAGATCGGTTCTGTGGGCGGCGAAAGCACCAACTCGCTTGATCCGGCTGCTGCGGCAAGCCAAGTGCCTTACCACAATAACTACCAATGGGGTGACACGCTTGTCGGCGTTGACGGCAGCGGCGCTGTGACCAATATTCTGGCTGAGAGCATCGAGAGCTCGGCAGACGCGAAAACATGGATGTTCAATATTCGCAAGGATGTCGAGTTTCACAATGGCAAAACTCTGACGGCTGAAGATGTCGTGAAGACGATGGAACGCCACAGCAACGAAGACTCAAAGTCAGGTGCATTGGGCATCATGAAGGGCATTGAGAGCATGAAGGCCGAAGGCGATGTGTTCAGCGTAACGCTGAAAGACGCCAACGCTGACTTGCCATACCTGATGGCTGACTACCACCTGATGATCCAGCCAAATGGCGGCATGGACGCGCCAGACACGGGTGTCGGCACGGGCCCATACAAGATGGAAGTCAACGAGCCGGGCGTGCGCCATGTGTACTCGAAGTTTGACGGCTACTGGGGAAGTGACGCGCATTTTGACAGCGTCGAAATCATCGCGATCAACGACTCGACAGCCCGTACAGCGGCGCTGCAATCGGGGCAGGTTCACGCGGTTAACCGGGTTGAGCCTAAAGTCGCGGGGCTTCTGGACCGCGCGCCAAACATCAACGTCATGTCAACGGCTGGCCCCGGGCACTATGTCTTTATCATGCACGCTGACACGGCACCGTTTGACAACAACGAGCTGCGCCTTGCGCTGAAGCACGCTATCAACCGTGAAGAGATGGTTGACAAAATCCTGCGCGGCTATGGCTCGGTTGGCAACGACATGCCGATCAACGCGGCTTACCCGTTGTTTGACACCGGCATCGAGCAGCGCGCGTTTGACTTGGCCAAAGCGGCTGAGCACTATAAGGCCTCAGGCCACGACGGCAGCCCTATCATCTTGCGTGTTGCTGACGGCGCCTTCCCGGGTGCCGTTGATGCGGCGGCTCTGTTCCAACAGACAGCCGCGGCAGCAGGCATCCCGCTTGAGATCAAACGTGAGCCAAACGATGGCTATTGGTCAGAAGTGTGGAACAAGCAACCGTTCTGCGCCAGCTACTGGGGCGGCCGCCCTGTGCAAGACCAGATGTACTCGACAGCGTACCTCTCGACAGCTGACTGGAACGACACGCGCTTTAAGAACGCCGAGTTTGACGCGCTGCTTATTCAGGCGCGTGCAGAGCTTGACGGTGACAAACGCAAAGCGCTCTACAGCCAAATGGGCACGATGGTGCGCGACGAAGGCGGGCTTATCTGCCCGATGTTCAACGATTTCGTTGAAGGCGTTAGCACCAGTGTTGCGGGCTGGAATGGCAACCCGAATGGTGACTTGATGGGCGGTCAGATGACTCGCCAGTGCTGGTTCGCGTAAGCGGAGAAGCAAGTTGCACCCCATCATCAAATTGGTTGTCCAGCGTTTATCGCTGGGCATCCTGCTGCTCTTCGCCGCCTCGGCGATGATCTTTGGTCTCACTGAGGCCCTTCCGGGTGACGCGGCGCAAGCCGTTCTTGGCCAAACGGCCACGCCTGAATCGCTCGCCAACCTGCGCGAGGAAATGGGCCTGAACGAGCCCGCAATCTCAAGATATTTTGACTGGCTCGGCGGCATCATGACCGGCGATCTGGGCAGCTCGATTGTCAACCGTCTCGATATTGCTGAAAGCGTTGGCAAGCGGCTTGGCAACACGCTGTTCTTGGCGTTTTGGGCCGCCGTTGTGTCTGTGCCGCTGGCTATCTTCCTTGGCCTTCTGGCGGTGCGCTACCGCGACCGCTGGCCTGACAAGCTGATCTCGGCGATCACCCTGACAACGATCTCTATTCCCGAATTTCTGATCGGCTATGTGCTGGTTTACTTCCTCGCCGTAAAAATGGGCTGGGGCACCGCACTGGCGATGGTCAACGACAGCATGAGCCTTGGTCAGAAGCTCAACGCGATTGCACTGCCTGTGCTGGTTTTGACGCTGGTTGTGCTGGCGCATATGATGCGGATGACGCGAGCGGCGATCTTGAATGTGATGCAATCTGCCTACATTGAAACCGCCGAGTTAAAAGGCTTGTCGGTGTTCAACGTGATCGCCAAACACGCCTTTCCGAACGCTGTCAGCCCGATCGTCAACGTGGTGATGCTCAACCTTGCCTACCTCGTGGTCGGGGTTGTGGTTGTCGAAGTTGTGTTTGTCTACCCCGGCATGGGGCAGTTTCTGGTGGATGCGGTGACAAAGCGCGACGTGCCTGTTGTGCTGGCCTGCGGTGTGATTTTTGCCGCGATCTACATTGGCCTGAACATGTTGGCTGACATCATTTCTATCCTCGCGAACCCAAGGTTGAGGCACCCGAAATGATGAAAAACATTCCTCTGACGGCCCTTGTCGGGCTGATTATCACCTCGCTTTATTTTGCGGCAGCGTTATTGGCGAGTTGGATCGCGCCTTATGGTATGGCCGAAATCGTTGGCGACGTTTGGGAGCCGTCGAGTGCCGAGCATTTGCTGGGCACCGACAACATTGGCCGCGATCTGCTGACACGGATGATCTATGGCGGGCAGACCACGATCTTTATTGCCACGATGGGCACGATCCTGTCGTTTGTGACTGGCTCTAGTCTGGGCTTTCTCGCGGCTGTTCTGGGCGGCTGGGCTGACCAGCTTTTGAGCCGTACGGTTGATCTGATTATGGCGATCCCCTCGCTGATCATGGCGCTGGTTATCTTGGCTATGGTGCCTGTGACGGTGCCTGTGCTGATCCTTGTGATGGGCTTTTTAGACGCGACCCGCGTGTTCAGGCTGGCGCGTTCTGTGGCTGTCGACATCAACGTGATGGACTATGTCGAGGCCGCGCGGTTGCGTGGTGAGGGCGGCGCTTGGGTGATCTTTCGCGAGATCCTGCCAAACGCGCTTAGCCCGCTTGTGGCCGAGCTTGGCTTGCGCTTTATCTTCATGGTGCTGTTCATCTCGACGCTCAGCTTTTTGGGCCTTGGCGTGCAGCCGCCGCTCGCGGACTGGGGCGGCATTGTGAAGGAAAACAAAGACGGCATCGTCTATGGCATTGGCGCAGCACTTTACCCCGCGATTGCGATTGCGACGCTGGCGATCTCGGTGAACCTTGTCGCTGACTGGGTGCTCAACCGCACCACCAGCCTGAAAGGAGGCCGCGGATGAGTGACGGAATGCTAAAAGTTCGGGGCCTCAAGATCGGCGCGACGGTTTACCCGCCCGGTGAGAAGCCACATGACATTGATATTGTGCATGGGGTTTCTTTTGATCTTGAGCAAGGCAAAGTCCTTGGCCTGATCGGAGAATCCGGCGCAGGCAAGTCAACCATTGGCCTCGCGGCTATGGCTTACGGGCGTGGCGGCGTTGAGCTGACGGGCGGCGAAGTCTGGGTGAACGGGCGCGACATTTTGCAAAGCTCAAAGGGCGATCTGCGCTCTTTGCGGGGCGGCGAAGTCACTTATGTGAGCCAGTCTGCGGCGGCGAGTTTTAACCCCGCCAAGCAGATCATGGAGCAAGTCACCGAGGCGGCTATCACGCATGGCAAGTTCTCTAAGGCCGAGGCCGAGTCGCGGGCTGTCGAGCTGTTTGACAAGCTTGGCCTGCCAGACCCTCAAAATATCGGCAAGCGCTATCCGCACCAAGTTTCGGGCGGGCAGTTGCAACGCTGTATGACGGCGCTGGCCCTATGCCCTGAGCCTGACTTGGTGGTGTTTGACGAGCCGACAACCGCGCTTGACGTGACCACGCAGATTGACGTCTTGATGGCGATCAAGGACGCCATTCGCGAGACGGGTGTCGCGGCGCTTTATATCACCCACGATCTGGCCGTTGTAGCGCAGGTGTCTGACGACATCATGGTGCTGAAAATGGGTGAGATGGTGGAATATGGCACTGTTGACCAGATCATCAACGCGCCCAAGGAAGAGTACACTCAGGCGTTGGTTTCTGTGCGCTCGATTGACCACGAAGAGAAGGCGCCAGCGGG
The DNA here is from genome assembly GCA_016744435.1 of Lentibacter sp. Lineage (GTDB taxonomy): Bacteria > Pseudomonadota > Alphaproteobacteria > Rhodobacterales > Rhodobacteraceae > Lentibacter. The sequence goes on from JADGEJ010000028.1 coordinate 40,531, forward strand.
TGTGCCTGTGCTTAAGGTTGAGAACATCACAGCGCGCTATAAAGGCACGAATTTTGATGTGCTGAAAGACATCAACGTCGAGCTTCACGCGGGCCAGACACTGGCCGTGGTGGGCGAAAGCGGCTCGGGCAAGTCAACGCTTGCGCGGGTGATCACCGGGCTTTTGCCACAAAAGGGCGGCAATGTGCATTTTGCCGGGCGTGATTTGAACCCGGTCATGCGCACGCGGCCGCGTGAGGATTTGCGCGAGTTGCAGATGATCTACCAGATGGCAGATACGGCTATGAACCCGCGCCAAACGGTGGGCACGATCATTGGCCGACCGTTGGAGTTTTACTTTGGCCTGCGTGGCGCTGAAAAGCAGAAGCGCATTCAAGAGTTGCTGGATGAGATCGAGCTGGGGCAGGGCTTTCAAGACCGCTACCCTGCTGAACTTTCAGGCGGGCAAAAGCAGCGCGTGTGTATCGCCCGCGCTCTGGCGGCCAAGCCCAAGCTTATCATCTGTGACGAGGTGACGAGCGCGCTTGATCCGCTGGTTGCCGATGGTATCTTGAAGCTGCTGCTTGATTTGCAGAAACGCGAGGACGTGGCTTACTTGTTCATCACCCACGACTTGGCGACGGTGCGCGCCATCGCTGACAGTATCGCTGTGATGTACCAAGGCGAAGTGGTGCGATATGGGCCGAAGTCGGAAGTTCTGGCACCGCCATTTGACGACTATACCGACCTCTTGTTGAGCTCTGTTCCGGAGATGAAACTGGGGTGGCTGGAAAGCGTTATTGCCAACCGCAAAATGGCGAGTGCGGGGAACTAATGGGTTTCGCGTGCTGACGCACGCGACCCATGCGAGAGGGGCTTTGCCCCCCTCGCGCTCCCCCCAGGATATTTCTGGAAAGAAAAAAGAGGCGGGTTTACGCCTGTTGTGAGCTGCGTGATTGAGCTTTGGCATGTGGCTTGGCAGGCTATCGGCAGCTATTTGGAGGGTTGAGTTTGAAAACGGTTTTTGCGCGGCGATTGGGCTTGTTTGTCTTTGGCTTTCTGATTTTGTTCTTGTTCCGGCTTGGCTATGGCTATGTGACACAGCCCAATGGTGAGGTGATCACCCGAGGGTATGAGACTGCGCAGGTGAGTTCTGATTTCGCTCTGTCGCGGAAAAATTATGCGGGCCAGAAGAAGGGCGTCAGCGGCGCGGGCCCACTCTCTGTGGATCAGCGTTACGAGAAGATTGCGACGCTTGGGCTCGTCTCCGATATGTTTGATGCGGATGAGGCCGAGTTGCGCAGCATTGCCAAAACGGCTGAGGCATTGATCCAGCATGAGCAGGCCTTCGGGCTTGAGGGGCGCAGGCATTTGCAACTGGCTATTGGGGTGAACCCGGCGCTTTTTGAGGAGGTGATCGGGCAGGTGCGCGCGATTGGCAAAGCCGTCAGTTTTCAGGTGAATAAATCGGATAAGACCAACGAGTATCAGGAGCTTTTGGCGCGTCAGGAGAGCCTGCGCAAGTCGCGTGATAACCTTGTGGCATTGAAGAGCCGAGAGGCGGAGCTTGGCGATCTGATTGCGCTGGAAACGCGCATTCTTGACCTTGAAAGCCAGATCCAGTCGCTGGGTGTGTCTGTGGGCGAGTTTGACGCCGAGTATGAGTTTGTGACGATAAAGCTAACAATGCGTGAAGTGCCGGAGCCTGTGACGCGAAGCATTGGCTTGATGAGCCGGTGCAAGGTTGCGGTTGAGTGGTCCGTGCGGTTTTACTTTGGTTTGATGGCGGCGTTTTTCTTGTTTGCCAGTGCGGCGTTTTTGAGCATGCTGGCCCTGTGTTGGATGCGTCAGATTACCGGAGCAGACGAAGGGGGAAGCAAATGAAACGTAAGCTACTATTGATCATTCTGGACGGGGTGCCACTACGCAACTTTCGCCGCTTGTTTGGCAACCTTGAGGGGTGGGTTAACAGCGGTGAGGCGCAGACATGGTCGGTGCGCGCGACTTTGCCGTCGATCTCGGCGAGTTGCTACGCGAGCATCCATACGGGCGTAACCCCGCAGGTGCATGGCTGCACGGGCAACGGCAATGTGTTTCGCCTCAAGGAGCCCGATGTCTTCAGTTCGGTGCGCAAAGGCGGCGGTGTGACGGGGGCTGTGGCGCATTCGTTCTGGAGCGAATTCTTCAACCGCCACCCCTTCGATTACGTGCGCGACGTCGAGTATGACGAGCCCGAGAGCGAGACGATCAACCATGGCCGGTTTCACACGATGACGGCCAGTGGGGCTGACAACCAGATGACGCCTTGTGACGTCGACTTGTTTGCCACGCTGACCAACATGTGCGCGCGCTTTGGGCTTGATTATGGCATGCTGCACACCTGCACGCTCGACAGTATGGGGCATCGGTTTTTCCATGAAAGCCAAGAGATGGACCATGCCTGTTTTGTCATGGACGAAATGCTGGCGCCATTCATTCCTAAGTGGCGGCAGATGGGCTACGAAGTGATCGTCACCGCGGACCATGGCCAAGACGACCGCGGCCACCATGGCGGGCGCGGCGACTTGCAGCAGCTCTCGGCGCTCTACTATTTCGGTGAGGGGAAGGGGCCTGCAGGCGACGTCGAGATCGACCAGTTGCAACTCGCACCGACGATCCTGAGCCGTCTCGGGGCGGAGATCCCTGCGACGATGCAGGGCGAGGTTTTTCTCAAGTAGCGCCTCCGAGCAAAGCGAGGCCACGCCCAACCCGCGCAGGCGCATCTTTGATGCGGTGAGGGGGCGGGAGGCTTCGAGAGGCTTGGTGGCTGGAGAGTGAGCGCTTTCACATGGTTTGATATGGACGGAAAAACGAGGTGAATGATTTCAATGGGTTAGGAGGCCTGAATTTCACTTGGTTTGACGTGTTTTACTTGATTTTTGCCGAAAACCAAGTTTGACATGAATTGTTGCAGTAAAAAAAGCTAATGATTTCAACGGTAGGCGTTTAAAGTCGTGCGCTAGATACCTAACGCTTAACGCGTCAAACAATTAGAGTGAAGCGATAGTTCCCTTTTCAAACCTCGTTTCTAAGCGATCCGAATTGAACTGACGTTTGAATAGGCCCGCTTGCCCAAATGCTGTATTTCTAACAAAATCGCTGAAAGCCTTAGAGTCTGCATCTAGAGACGAAAAAGTTTCAGAGAGATCAGAGTCAGATTTCAAATCCTCCAGTAGTTTAGCAAAGGCTTTGAAGACGAGTTGGTATGCAAGTTCTACCCCTGCATCAATTTCACCAAACATCAAAACATCAGCGCTTATGCACCTGCCCTCGTGGCCAAGCACAAAGGCCGTACTGTCAAAGCGGAAATGAGCGATGCGGCTTGGTCATATTTCATGACGATAATCCGTGATGCAGGGGAAGAGTTTCCATTAAAACAGGCGTGGCGCGATGTGCGTGACCTCAAGAATAAAATGGGATGGCAGTGGCCATCTTATGTCACCATTAATCGCCGCTGGAATGGGTTACCAGAAGCCAAAAATGTGCAGCGCGGTTGGGACGTAAAGCAACCGGAAAGCAGTTGGCACAACCCGCATTTCGCGACAAGACGACAATTTTGCCCTTGGAAATTGTATCTCTCGACGGTCGTACCAAAGATTTCTGGGTGGCAAATGTGGATGGCAAGCCCAGACGCATGACCATGCTGGCGCTGGTTGATGTCGCTTCGAATATGGTGCTGGATTACGAGTTGGCCGAGAGTGAAAACGCCCGTGATACATTGCGATTGATCCAACGTGCTTGCCAAACTTATGGAATTTTTGACAAGATATATACGGACAATGGGTCTTCTTTTGCTGGGCATTTGGTGGCAGGTGGAAGTGTCCATAAGTTTCGCAACGGCGGGAAACATCTTGAAGGGGTTAAACCGCTTGGAATATGTTTTCACCTTGGAATTAAGCTACAATTCGCCTTGCCTGGCAATGGGCAAGCCAAGATTGCAGAACGTACATTTGCCGCGTTAAGCCGTGTCATTGATGACCGCCCCGAATTCAAGGGCGCACATGCAGGACATGCGCCCGGGGCGAGCCCTGACCAAGATGTCATTCCTGTTGATATGGCCACCGCTGAACGAGTTATTCGCCGAGAAATAGACCGCCACAATAATGAGGCGGGGAGGCGCAGCCAAGGGGCGCGGGGCCGTTCCTATGCGGGTGTGTTCCATGATGGAATGGCGCAGCGCATTTTGCGCAAACCAACCAAGCGTCAACTCTATCTGGCAGGTTTGATTTACACCCCTGTTGCCGTTGATCGGGTTGGTCAAGTTCGGGTGGAAAATTGGATTTATAGTGGTCCAGATACGCAAGCGGACTTATTGCCGTATCACGGCAAAGGGCAACGCATTTTGCTTGGGCGTAATCCAGATGATTTTGAAGCACCTGCGCTGGCGTTTAATGAAGATCGTCGGTTGATTTGTGAGAATATAGAGGCCGTTACCGCAGGGGCCTATGACAGTGTTGAAGGTGTGCGGATAAGATCGTCAACCGACAGTTTGAAAGCACAATCTCGGTATCCAAAAATGATATCAGCGACGACCGTATCGGTATTTTCAAACCAATGTTTTCCGAAATGGGGCACCTCGCTCGTAACCACCCTGAAGAACTGATCTTTGGCCTACTTGCAGATGGCTTCTCAACATCGTGCTATGATGGTCAAAATTTCTTTGATACCGATCATCCACAAACCGACAAAAGCGGCGCGCCAGTAACTGTCAGTAATCGCCAAGCGGGCACGGGGCCAAGCTGGTATCTTATGGATACATCACGTGCGGTGCGGCCCATTGTTTGGCAAGAACGAGAGCCGTATGACTTTGTCTCTAAGACCAGCCCGTCAGATGACAACGTGTTCATGAACAATGAATTTCTTTACGGGGTTGGTGCGCGAGTCAATGCAGGTTTTGGCCTATGGCAGTTGGCCTTTGGCAGTAATGCCGAATTAACGCCAGAAAACTACGCCGCAGCGCGCGCCGCAATGATGGATTTCCGCAGTGATGACGGGCGCGTTCTTGGCGTCAATCCGACAACGCTTGTTGTACCGCCCGCACTGGAAAGTGATGCGCTGCATGTGGTCAATACGGAGCTGACAACAACGGGCGGCTCGAAACCTGCCGATCCGAACACATCGTTGATTGAACGCCTCGCCGCTCTTATGGGGCTTGCGCCAGATGCCAGTGAAGAGGACGTATTCACCGCTCTTGAGAGTTTGCTTACGGATGTGGCAAAACCAGACCCGAAGAAATTCGTGCCGATTGAGGCACTGCAAGAGGCATTGCTTGATCGCAACACTGGTCTTGCGACCATGAGTGAAGATCGCGCAGAGGCGCGGGTGAAAGACGCGATGCAGCGTGGTTATATCAGCCCCGCAATGAAGGGTTGGGCAACAGCGCTTTGCACAGAAGATGAAGCTAGCTTTGATAGTTTCCTTGAAAGCTCAATGCCGCAGTTTGCCCACTTGTTTAAACTGGCTTTTCCAGAGGGATATACTGGCCCCAGCTCACAAGTCGGGACGACAGAAGCGGATGCAATATGTCAACAACTTGGCCTGAAATCAGGCACTTTGGAAAGCTGAATTCTGGTGGGTATCTTGGTGAAATCTTGACCAGATGAAGACGAGAGTTTCCTTGCTCTCGTAATGAAACGCCCCGGTCAAAGTTTCTAGTCCATTCTTTGATCGGGGCCGATCAACAAACTCACGTGGGATTTTGGTGCTTCCGAAAAGTCCCCGTCCTCAACGTCTAAAGCCGTTCCCACACCCGAAGTGCAGTGGTTCGATGCCCAATCCGAGAGCACGCAACAGCTATTTTGAACGCGACAAAAAGTAAAGGCTTGCCATGTCCACGACCGCTCTTACCCCAGCTTATCCGCGCCCGCCTGCTCAGATTGACGCTTATGTCGAAATCTTGGGCATAGAGCTTGCCGTTGAATTTCTTTTGGCGTTCGGTGGTGCAGAGCTTTACCTTTCCAAAGACCCAAAAGGAAAATCGCGCCTTGAAAAGCTTGTAGGCTATGAGCGCGCAAAAGCACTGGGCAACTTTTCCGATCACATGCAGCGGCGTGTGCCTTTGGTAAAGCCGTGGACGGCAAATTACCTCGCATGGAAAGGCTACTCCACCGCTGAAATCGCGCGGACCCTACACGCATCTGATGTAAGTGTGCGCGGCTGGCTGAACCCAAAACCAAGAGGGGATGCGCCCAATGAAGGGCCATGATTTGCGCCATGATATCGCCGCTGCACAGCGCGAAATTGAGAGCGCGCATCAATTGCGGCCTTTAAAGACGCTTCAAAGGCCGCAATTGATGCTCTGCCCGCTTGTGACACGCCCGTTACAGAGCATCGGAAAAAGCACCGCACTGGGCGGCCTGCCAAAATTGATATGGACCCCGAGCTGCAAGCGTTTATTCGCGCTCGAATTGACCGCCTGACTTACCTTGAAATAGCAACCGCAGTTGCCGACTACTTCCCTGCAAAGCGACGTGTCAGCAAAACCGCGATTCACGCATGGTGGCAACGGGAACAGAAGCGTTAATCATCCCCAAACCACATCATGAGCACCTGAACCGCATTATCTAAAACCACCTAATCCCGCTTCAAACCAAGTGATCCTACTACATTAAACCATGTGAATACTAACAGAGAGCTTGGGCGTCAGAATGCGGCTCCGTCAATTGTGCTGCAAAGCTGCAATTTTTCCTCGCTAACGCTTGACTCTTGGGGAAGCTCTAGGCTGAGAACCCTTGTTTTTCAGACAACTCAGGGTATTTTTGCGTGATCTTTGTTGCAGGGTTGCAACGAAAACCACCCTAAACCTCTGCATCGGCGCCCTATTTTGGGGGTCTAGTGAAAATAGGCACTAGTCGGCGAATCAAAGTGCTGATACATATTGTGTCAGAAATGCGGCGCAATAAATGACGTCGCGTGTGTTGAGGCAAATGGTGGTGTCATGAAACCGATTAGTTTCGTTACCCGTGGGAACACGGGAAGCGTCGAGCATGGAAATGTGTCGACAGATAATATTACAACAATTCAAGCTGAGGCGGGAGCGGATTATTCGTTCAATCTGCGTCAGAGCGATATCGGCGGCTACAAGCGGCTGGGTGGCAACCTTGAGGTGACGCTGGCGGATGGCCGGATCATCCTGATCGAGGATTTCTTCAACGCAGCGGGCGCGCCTGTGGCGGACCTGTTTGTTTCGGCGGACACATACATCAGTCAGGTGAGTCTGGTTGAGGGTGCTGGCGGCGAGCTTTACGGCCAATATGGTGTTGCGGAAGCTTGGGGCAAATACGGCGACACGGACGAGCTTATCTTTGTGGACGGCACAGAGGTTGCGCATGTCAATGTGGACAGCGGCGAAGAGGTCAGCATGCTTGGTGCGGGCCTTCTGGGCGGCCTTGGCGGCGTTGGAACGGCAGCGGCAGTCGCGGGTGTTGGCGCAGGCGTTATCGGCGGCATCAGTGGTGGCGGTGGCGACAGCCATGTGGCGCCAACAGTTGCAGACGGTACGGTGG
>JADGEJ010000029.1 GCA_016744435.1 Lentibacter sp.
CCCGACATAGGCGTGGTAATAGGCCAACTCATGCGCCTGCGCGGCGATCGCTTCGGCTATCTCGGTGCGGCCATAACCGACATTCACGCAGTAAAGCCCGGCGAACGCGTCGAGCAGCTTGTTGCCATCACGATCTTCGATAAAGACGCCTTTCGCGCGCGAAATCACCCGCGTCGGCGTTTCACCGCGCGCGTGTTTGGCAAGATGGGTCGAGGGATGGAAAAAGTTCTCACGGTCCCATTGGCTCATTTGGTCGTTGTGCAGCATGCGATGTTCCTTGGTTTCTGTCACAGCAAGCATGGATGTTAATGCCGACTGATTTCAATGACATGTTGCACTTTAAAGAGCCGTTTTCAAACGGAATGGCCTTTGCATCCACTGTAGTTAACGCGACTCTCTCAACCTCAACCCCGCTCCAAGGCGGAGACAGGTGTGGAAGGCGCCAAGGTGCGCGCGCTGTGGGACGCCTATGCTTTGCCCATACGCAGTTGGCGCGCATCGGCAAAGTCAAAACTCGCCGTGACTCTCGCAAAGACTAGTGCGCCAAAAGCACTTACTGATGCTTCTGGAGCACTGGCCACCGTGAGATACTTTTGGTCAGATGTAGAAGGTATCTTTGAAAACGTGCTGCACGATTTCGTCGCGCTTCACGCCCAGCTCGGCGAGCTGCACGTCAGACATGGCGTTCAGCTGGTTAACAAGCTGGATACGGCTGTTGCTGTCCATAGTTGAGACCATGAAGTTGCCGACAGCGCGCAGCGAGCGACGCAGTGGGCGCATGAGAACTTCGGTGACCGGAGTGACCGTCGGTGTGAATGTGATATGTGCCATTGGAGACCTCATTGTTTGATGTTTAAGGACTCCTCCCTAATGACAGCTATGTTGACCTACTTTCTGCAGCGCAGCAAGTGGCGCCTGTGCAATGCCGCGTTGCGCTGGGCACATGGCGGCTAGTGAGCGCCTGTTTACTGCGCCACGAGAGGCAGGCCACAAAAGACGGCGTCGCGGGCAGCGCCTTGGCCGCATACAAGGCCTTACTCTTGCCTGATTTCCCGTCCAGAATGATTTTCAGAAAATTGAGACGGTAGATTATTATGCGGTATTATATTTTTTGGCTGCTCGTTTTGGGGCTGCTTACTTTGCTTTTCGCCATCCCTCACTTGATGCTGATTTTTGCAGTTTTTACTTTGGGGCTAGGCTACATTCTGGCTGTTCTGGTTGTTAACGCGTTTGTTTACGCGCTGCTCCTGCTTCCTGCGGTTGCCCTCAGAAACATCTGGGGTAACTGCATATCTGCGGTTTTTGTGGGCGTCTTGGCTTTCGCCCCGGGGTATCTCGGCCATCAGGAAGCCGTGCCCGCCTTGGGCGAGGTCACGGCAAGCGAAGTGAGCGCCAAACGCGGATCTGCGACTGGCGCCGAAATGATCGACCTTGCAAGCGGGCTTGGGAACGAGTGCATCAAACGCTGCGAGAGGCTGCTGAAAGGCGGCCAGATCAAGAAGGTGCGCATTATCAAAAATTTGCGCGCCTACCGGAATGACAAGAAAGGCAGCTCGTTGGTTTTTGTTATGTCCGAGCATGGCCCCGTACTGAGCACAGATGACGGGCAGGTTGCTGACATTTCATATATAAGTGGCTCTGATAGAAGCTGGGTTCCCACGCGTGAAACGCCCTCTTACGGGGCGAGATTTTTCAAAGTAAAATCACGATATAGAGCTGTGATTCACGCGGGGCCGATTGGCAGGGAAGCCAACGGAGAAACCTTGTATCGCAAGGCCTCGTTAACCTACGAAAAGCCTAACAGCCCAACATTCCTTCTCCCCGCTGACCCCTTCCGTGGCTCCTCTAGCGATGGTGGCTATGAGTTCCTGTGGACAACCGTGCGCCCAAGCCCGGTAACACCCGATGCGATTGATGACGCTTTCAAAGCTCTGGGCATACCATTGGGCGAGGCGGCCCCAAGGACGCGGAAAAAACCCCGCGAGCGAGACTCTGAGGCCGAGCTTCCGGCACTGCGGGCTGCAGCGAAAGCTGCGTTCGAAGTGACTGATGGAGACCTCTACGACAAGAGCCAGCAATACCGCCCATGGCTAAACGCTCTCAGCCGCGTGAAAGCCCCCACACAAGACGACCTTGACCTGTTTGATGCGATCTCGACATCAGACACCAACTGGATTTCTTTTGACATTACGAAGGCCTTTAGCCAGCAAGCGCAAATCACCGAGCTGATGCTAGAGAGGCTGTTTCTGGATCTGGAAAAGAAGGGGGCCACTTATGACCCGTTTCTGCAGTTTGTACTCGTCCGGCGCTTCAACGAAACCCCGTTTACGACAGAGCAGATCGAAGCTTATCGAGAGCGCTATCTGGCTGTTGTTGACGCGGCTTTGTCGCGTGAGACCGAGCCTGAAACCAAGCGTGAAACCGTTTCTATTGTGTTTGGCGCGAAGGCCTTTGGCATTGATGTTGCTGCCTTTACTCCGCGCTTGAGAGACTTGAGTAAGTATCAGTATCAGCAGTACCGTGAGAACATGTGCGCCTATCCGATGCCCGAACGCACCGCCTTTTTTGCCGATGCGCTGCGCCTGATTGAGGCTGGCTTGCAGGCTCGCAACGGGCGAGCTGTCAATGAGTACACAGGCCTGCTTCGCGAGATTTGGCTGGAAGGCTACACCGCCGAAGTCGTGCGATTGCTTGATTTGCCCGACGCGAAGTGGGCCAAAACTCAACGCGAGTATGTCACCAACACAGAGCACCACTACGGCGGCTGCGATTGACCTTCGGGGCTGAGGCCACATGCGCCGCGCTTTGCTTCAAGCCAAGCGCAAACGGCGCTGGATTGTTGGGAATGAACAGGAACCCATAGTGGTTCCTTTTTCAACTCCTAAAATGCAATGAAATTAATGTACCAAAGTTCAAAATGAGCAACCAAGTTTCCTTTCTGGCAGCTTAAGCATTCCCTCAAACGTCAAAGAGAAAGCCGACATTCGCCATGCGATACTTCAATGGCGGCTATGCGGGACGAAGCCGCCATTTCGCTGCCGTTGCATCAATGACTGCTTTTGTGTTTTCCCCAAAAAATGGTCCTTTGGAGAAGTGGCACGAGGTTTACGTGTTATCTGTTTATCTGTGCGCAAAAATCCCATTCCGTATCCGTCCGGTATGCCTGCTCTTTCGCAGAGTTTGTGGTTTGAAAATAGTGGCTTTGCGAGAGGACATCTTAATGATCTTTTCCAGTTTTTTGCAGCGCTCTTGCCAGTGCGAAAGTGATGGCGAATACGATCAACCCTACACTCGTCGCCCCCAGAGCAAACACCCAGGACAGCAGCCAAGCTGGGCCATCCCAAGCCGGATCATTTGGCGCCATTGTTCCCCAAATATGCCTCTGAAATCCAAATGTCCCGCCCGCGAAAAGTACAAAGACCAGGCCCAGAATTGAAATCGAAGAAAGGTTCGCAAGTGAACTGATTTTGCAAACAAGTAACCCTGTTAGGCCCCCTACAATCACAGCGAACGTTAGTAATATTTCCATTCTCTTACTTATCCTTCCTGCGGGAACTCCCACGGTACCAGTTCACCACGCGCTCGATTTACAAGTGATGCCAGATCCGCACTTGCTTTTCGACATCGCTCAAATCGGATTTATTTGCTTGCTCGTGTATTGCATGTTTGACGACCTCGGCAAGATACTCACACCATGAACCTAATGAGCCCATGTCAGTGAAGCTCATATCTTGTAGTCCCCACTCAGCGCTGAAATGAGCTCCGGGAGGTCTTGAGGCCAAGTTTTCGTAGTAGACCAGTGCGTGATATCCTAGGTTGGACCCGCTCCAAGATTTATGGACTTCTTTGTCGGCTTCGCTCAACGCTTTAAGCGTTTCTTTATGCTCTGTTTGAAAGACCTTGGCTGCCCTCTCTAATTGATCAGCCAGTTCTAAAAGCTCGATTTACAACTCTTAATTCCTTACAGACGCGGCACCTTAAATTACAGGTGCGTTTAACATGCGGATTTCACCGTTAACGTCTATAGCAGACGTTGGTAGAACTCGCAGCATTCGTTGTTTTGGGCTCTTCGGTAGCCTTCGCTACATCTTGATACAATGGCTGCTATAGGCTTCGGCGGGTCAAAGGGTAGATTTATGCTGCCATAACGGAACTATCATGGGGTGCTTAACAGGGAAGGTTTGGTGGAGCATAGCGGGATCGAACCGCTGACCTCCTGCATGCCATGCAGGCGCTCTCCCAGCTGAGCTAATGCCCCAAACCTTAAGTCAGCCTTCTAGGCAAGTGCTGACTGCGCGGGTGATATTCAAAGGGGCGAGCAGGTTCAAGGCCTAATCCGCCCCTTCGAGCAATTCTTAGTACAAAGACTTAGTCGTCGTCCGTTTCGGCGGCCACATCGGCCAGCTCTTCGAGCGGAACTGTATCTTCGTCTTCTTCGTCCTCGAGCACAGCATCGTCGTCAAGATCAACGTCGACATCATCTTCGAGTGTTACTTCTTCTTCAAGCTCGGCTTCTTTCGCTTTCTTGGTCGCTGCATCTTCAGCGTCAGGCGCGATAGAGCCCTTCTTGTTCTTGTCGAATTCCACGACTTCACCCGTGTAAGGGCTCACGACTGGATCGTTGTTCAGGTCGTAAAAACGCTTGCCAGTGGTTGGGCACAAACGTTTGATACCCCATTCTTCCTTAGGCATAACTACCTCTTTTCATCTCAGGACTTGTCGGCGATCTGCGCCAACTGCCATAACAGGGGGTGGGTGTCAAAGGCTTTTGGCAAATGAGCGTGCTTTACCGCTTGATTTGACGGGCTGTTTTACGGGCGTGAGGGCGTTGATGGACAAACTGGTTTTGGATGGTGATCCGCCTGTCGAAGTGTTGCTTCGGCGTTCAGCGCGGGCAAAACGGCTGTCTTTACGTGTCTCGCAGCTTGACGGGCGGGTAACGCTGACACTTCCGCGCTTTGCATCAGAGCGTGAAGCCACCAGTTTTGCCCGCGAAAAAGCCGCATGGCTCAGGCAGCACGTGAGCCGCTTTGAAAGCGACGTTTCGCTGAGGTTTGGCAGCGAACTTCCCTATGAGGGCGAGATGATTCGCATTGAGCCTGGCGAGGGCCGAAAGCTTCGCCTTGAGAGCGGAGTGCTGCATGTGCCTGGCCCAGAAGAGCGACTCGGCGCACGGCTGGTGGCGTTTTTGAAAGAGAACGCCCGTTCACGCCTGACTGGCGCGTCTGACCACTACGCTGCGGAGCTTGGCAGGCCTTTCACCCGCGTCAGCATTCGCGACACGCGCTCGCGCTGGGGCTCGTGTAGCTCGCAGGGTGCGCTGATGTATTCGTGGCGCTTGATTATGGCGCCGCCAGAGGTGCTTGATTATGTCGCAGCGCACGAAGTGGCCCACTTGCAAGAGATGAACCACTCGCGCGCGTTTTGGGAGGTGGTTGAGCGGCTTTATGGCTCTCACGCCAAACCGCGTCGTTGGCTCAAGGAAAACGGCCACGGCTTACACAAGTATCAGTTTGGCAATTGACGCTGGGGCCTTTTGTGATCACAAATAGAGCATGCAGACAACGCCCCTACGCAACGAGCCCTCCCCAACCTCGGCCCATGACAAGGTCTATCGCGGATTGCGCGCCCGGATCATGCACGGCGACGTGACGCCCGGCCACGCGTTCACTCTGCGCGGCGTGGGCCAAGAATTTGAAGTGTCGATGACGCCTGCCCGCGAAGCCTTGCAAAGGCTGGTCGCGGAGGGCGCCCTGACGATGTCGAGCTCGGGGCGCACCTCAACACCCGAGCTGAGCAACGAGCGGATTGAGGAGCTTGCCGCCCTGCGCGCGCTCATCGAAGTCGAGCTGGCAAGTCGCGCCCTGCCCCGCGCCCACTTTGCCTTGATCGACCGCCTAACTGCCATCAATGGGACAATCGCCGAAGCTGTCGCCCACAAAGACGCAGTGGCTTACATCCGGTCCAACCTAGAGTTTCACCGCACGCTGTATTTGCGCGCGCAGGCCCCTGCCATGCTCGCGATGTGCGAAACGGTCTGGCTACAACTCGGCCCGACGATGCGCGCGCTTTACGGACGCCTGCACCGCACCGAGCTGCCGCAGTTTCACCGCGCCATTGTTGCGGCTTTGCAGGCTGGTGACGAGCCGAGTCTGCGCCTTGCGGTGCGCTCGGACGTCACGCAAGGCCTCAGGATGTTGGCCAGTTAAATGAGCGAACATGCCCCTGTTCTGATCACCCTTGGTCTGCTTTTTCTTGCCGGGCTTGCCGCCGACACAATCGGGCGGCGCACCAAGCTGCCGCGGGTCACGATTTTGCTGGGCATCGGCATCATCATTGGCAAGTCAGGCTTTGACCTCGTGCCAGACACTGTTCAGGCGCTTTACCCGATCTTGTCGATTGTCGCGCTCACGATGGTGTCGTTTGTGCTTGGCAGCGCTCTGACACGCAAGAACATGAGCAGCAACGGGCGGGCGATTTTTGTCGTCTCGCTTGCCGTGGTTCTGGTGACGATTCTGGGGATGGGTGCCGGGCTGTGGCTGCTTGGGCTGCCCCTGCCGCTGGCGCTGTTGTTTGGCGCGGTTGCCACCGCGACAGACCCTGCCGCCACGCAAGACGCTGTGCGCCAGTCACAGGTGCAATCAGGCTTTTCAAAAACCATACAAGGCATCGTCGCGATCGACGATGCTTGGGGGCTTTTGGCCTTTTCGCTGGTGGTTGTTGTGGCCCGCAGCTTGCTTGGCGAGAGTGCCGGAAGCGGGCTGGTTCACGCGCTGTGGGAGATCGGCGGAGCCGTTGCGCTTGGGCTTGGCGTCGGGCTGCCCGCTGCTGTCATGACAGGACGCCTCAAGAAGGGCGAGCCACAGATGACAGAAGCGCTTGGCATTGTGTTTTTGACGGCTGGCCTCGCGGTGTATTTTGGCGTCTCATACTTGCTGGCGGGCATCACGGCTGGTTTGGTTATCGCCAATTTTGCCCGTCATCAGAAGCGCGCCTTCCATGAGATCGAGTATATTCAGTGGCCGTTTTTGCTGCTGTTCTTCCTGCTGGCAGGCGCGTCTCTTGAGCTTGGCGCTCTGTGGCAGGCAGGCGCTGTTGGCGGTGCTTACATCGTGCTGCGCGTGCTGTCGCGGCTGCTGGGCGGCTGGCTTGGTGGCGTGGTGGCGCAAAGCCCTGCTGGCGAGCGTCGCTGGTATGGCGCCGCGCTGTTGCCGCAGGCGGGCGTAGCTGTGGGCATGGCGCTTGTCGCCGCGCAGGAGTTCCCCGATTATGGCGAGCTGCTGCTCACGATCACCGTTGGCACAACCGTCGCGTTTGAGCTGTTTGGCCCACCGTTGACGCTGTTGGCGTTGAAGCGGACTGAAAAGCTTTAAGCCGCGAGGCCTTTTGAGCCGAGGTCGAGGTATTTCTTGCGGCGGGCTGCGATGATGTCTTTAGCGTCTTTGTCTTCCAGCTCGGCCAGCATGCCGCCAATCGCGGCCTTCACCGCTTCAAGCGTGGCTGGCTTGTCGCGATGCGCCCCGCCAAGCGGCTCTTTGATAACAACATCGGCGACGCCAAGCTGCGTGAGGTCTTGCGCCGTGAGGCGCAGGGCTTCGGCGGCTTCGCGCATTTTTTCGGCGTCTTTCCAGAGGATGCTCGCGCAGCCTTCGGGGCTGATCACCGAGTAGATCGAGTGCTCGAGCATGGCGATCCTGTCACCGGTGGCGAAGGCCACAGCGCCGCCTGAGCCGCCCTCGCCGATGATCACAGAGATAAGCGGCACGCCAACTTGCAGGCAGGTTTCTGTCGAGCGTGCGATCGCCTCTGACTGGCCACGCTCTTCAGCGCCCTTGCCGGGATATGCCCCCGCAGTGTCTACCAGCGAGATGATCGGCAGGCCGAACTTGTCGGCCATTTCCATCAGCCGGACGGCTTTGCGGTAGCCCTCGGGGCGGGCCATGCCGAAGTTGTGTTTGATACGGCTTTTGGTGTCATGGCCCTTCTCGTGGCCGATCACCATGACTGGCTGGTCGTTAAACCGCGCGAGGCCGCCCGTGACAGCGTAGTCGTCAGCAAAGTTCCTATCGCCCGCAAGCGGGGTGAACTCGGTAAACAGTGCTTCGATGTAGTCACGGCAATGTGGGCGCTCGGGGTGACGGGCGACTTGGCATTTGCGCCAAGGCGTGAGGCTTTGGTAGAGTTCTACAAGCATGTCGGCAGCTTTTGCATCAAGCGCTGCGGCCTCTGCCTCAACATCCATTTCCTCGTTCTGGCGGGCCATGGCGCGCAACTCTTCAGCTTTGCCTTCGATCTCGGCGAGCGGCTTTTCAAAATCAAGGTAATTGGTCATGGCGATAACTCCGAACAGATTGGCTGATATATGGCCGCTCGCCGTGCGAAATGCAATCTCTAGGCTGGAAGCAGCACCGGATAGAGCGAGAGCACAAGCAGCACCGCCATTGTCCAGTTGAACGCCCGCAGGCTTGCCGGGCTCTTCAGCAGGCGGCGCAGCTCCTGGCCGAGGACGGCCCAGACGCTCACCGAGGGGAAGTTGACCAGCCCGAAGGCAAGCGCGACTGTCAGGATCGACCCTGCCGCGCGGTCAGGCGCGTAGATGGTTATCGCCGTGAGGGCCATTGTCCAAGCTTTCGGATTGACCCATTGGAAGGCAGCGGCCTGTAGAAACGTCATCGGAGTGCCTGTTGTTTCCTGACGTTCTGGCGGTGCGGAGTGCGCTATCTTCCACGCAAGCCAAAGCATGTAGGCCACGCTCACCACCTTGAGGATGGTATGGCTGGGAGGCCAGCTGTCAAACACCTGAATAAGGCCGACACCAACGAGGAAGATCATCAACGTGAAGCCGATACCGATGCCGAGCATATGAGGCACGGTACGGCGGAAGCCGAAGTTGGCGCCAGAGGCCATCAGCATCATGTTGTTTGGCCCCGGCGTTACCGAAGACACGAAGGCGAAGGCCACGAGGCCATAGAGGAGTTCATGCGTCATTTCGCAACTATCCGTCATATTGGGCGCATTGAAGTTGCGTAATGGTGTGTTGTGGGTATATTTTCACATTATATGACTGAAATTGACGATATAGACCGCAAGATATTGCGCGAGTTGAGCCGTGATGGACGGGTGAGCAACCTTGAACTGGCGGAACGCATCGCGCTGTCGCCCTCAGCCACGCTGCGCCGCGTCGCCGTTCTGGAAAAGCTCGGCGTGATCAAAGGCTACCGCGCAGTGCTGGACGCGCAGGCGATGGGGGCCGGGTTTGTCGCGTACATAACCGTTGGACTGAGCCTGCACACCAAGGCAGCACAAGAAGCGTTTGAGAGGGCTATTTCCCGAGCGCCGGAAGTGCGCGAGTGTCACAATATCACCGGAGCTGTAGAATATCTGCTGCGCGTAGAGGCCGCCGATTTGGCGAGCTACAAGACGTTTCATACCGATGTGCTGGGCACCCTGCCACAAGTGAGCGCGATCACGTCTTATGTGGTGATGGGTTCGCCAAAAGACGAGAGGGCGTGAGGCTAGCCGTTTCGAATTTTGCTTCGCAAAATCCGACCAGTTGGGGGACTAGTCCCCCAAACCCCCAAGGATATTTCTGGAAAGAAAAAGAGCATGGGTGGTCGTGTTCAGGTGAGGCCGAGCGGTTGGAAGATTGGGCCTGTTGGGGTTTGTTCGTAGTGAACAAAAATACCGAAGACCTCTTGCATGAGTTTCGGCGTTAGCACTTCTTGAGGTGGGGCGTCAGCGACGAGGCGACCTTTGGACATGAGCAAAATACGGGTACAGTGACGGGCGGCAAGGCCGAGATCATGTAGGGAGACAAGCGTTGACTTGCCTTGCTCTGTTAGCGCTTGGAAGGCTTGCATTGTCGATATCTGATGGGCTGGGTCAAGCCCCGCTATCGGCTCATCAACCATAAGCAGAGGGGTCTGCTGTGCTAAAGCACGCGCGATAAGGACGCGGGCTTGTTCTCCGCCAGAAAGCTGGTTGGCGAGGCGGGTTCGAAAGCCTTCAAGGCCCATCTGGCTGAGAGCTTCGTCAACTGCTGCTTGGTCGGTAGCGCTGAGTTTGGCGCCTCGCGGCAAGTGCGGTGTGCGGCCAAGGGCGACTACGGCCTCAACCGTCACAGGCCAAGCGATTTCACGGGCTTGCGGGAGCCATGCAGCGGCGTGGGCGCGTTTGGCCGGGCTGAGCGACGTTAGTGAGCTTTCGCCCGTGCTTGGCATCAGGCCAAGGGCGGCCCGCATCAGGGTTGTTTTGCCCGCGCCGTTAGGGCCGATAAGGCCAATGCATTCGCCCGGCCCGATCGTGAGCGAGACCCTGTCGACAACCGGGCAGTCGCCGCGTTTGACCGTGAGGTTATCAAGTGAAAGGAGCGGGTTCATGCGAGCTCCTTTCGGGTTTTGTAGATGAGGTGCAAGAACAATGGCGCGCCGATGAGGGCCATGACAACGCCAAGCTTGAGGTCACGCTCAGGCAGTACGAGCCGCACGGCGATGTCGGCCGCGAGCACCATGGCAGCGCCGCCAATGGCCGAGGCCCAGAGCAGGCGCGAAGGCCGCCCGCCCACAAAAGGGCGCAGCATGTGGGGCACGACGAGGCCGACAAAACCGATCGCGCCAGCAACAGCCGTGGCCGCGCCAACAACGCAAGACGTGCCCAGCACCAACATAAGGCGCAGGCGCTTGAGATTGATCCCCATTGAAGCGGCAGCATCTTCGCCAAGCGTGAGCGCGTCAAGGCCACGGCCGAGCGAGGCGAGCATCAGCCAGCCCAGCGCCATGATCGGCACAGCAAGGGTGACGTGCTGCATCGAGCGATCAGCGAGCGAGCCCATCATCCAAAAGACGATTTCATGCGCGGCGTAGGGATTGGGCGAAAGGTTGAGCGCCAGCGAGGTGAGTGCGCCCGCCATGGCCGAGATCGCGATGCCCGCGAGGATAAGCGTCATCGACGCACCACGGGGGCCAGCCAGAGCAAGAACAAGCAGCACGCCGATGAGGGCAGCAGAGAGGGCCGAGAACGGCAAGGCCAGCGCGAAGGTCGCAGCGAACCCTGTTTGCAACGAAAGCACCGCACCAAAGGCCGCAGAGGAGCTAACGCCAATGAGGCCCGGCTCGGCGAGCGGGTTGCGCAAATAGCCCTGCATGGCGGCACCTGCGAGGCCAAGAGATGCGCCGATAGCCACGGCCAGCAAAGCGCGTGGCAAGCGAATTTCGCGCATGATGAGCGTAAGAGGCGTGCCGTCGTCTTGGAAGAGCGCCGAGAGGGTTTCGGCCAGCGACGCCTCGGCGGGGCCAATCGCAAGCGATGCCACGAAAAGCACCGCGGTAAGGGCGCTGAGAAGAAGCATAAGGCGCGTCATGGTTTGAGCGTCTCCCTCTGTTGCGCGAGGGTTTTGATAGCACGCAACACAAAGGGTGTACCACAAAGCCAGTCGCCATCGTCTATTTTGGTTGAGACGGCCTGCGCCTGCATGCGCGCGACAACGGGGTGGCGCGGAACGGCTTCGGAGCGGGACGCGCCCGGATATGGCTGGCTTGTGATAACGACTTCAGGAGCCGAGAGCGCCAACAGCTCGAGCGGCAATGTGCCGCCGTGGGTGAGGCCCATTTCGCTGGCGATGTTGATAAAGCCAGCTGCGACAAGCATTTCGCCGGAAAGAGTTTGGCTGCCGACGGTGTAGCCGTTTGCGCCATAAAGAGCGGCGCGAGGCTTGCGCGCGGCAGTATCAGCTTGGAGAGCAGCAAGGCCCGCATCAAACTCAGCGGCGAGCACTTCGGCGCGCTCGGTTTGGTTAAGGGCTGCACCGACTTCAAGGATGCCCGCACGCACGTCTTTGAGCGATGACGCGGAAGCGATTGTGACCACTTTGATGCCAAGCCGCTCAAGCATGGTAACTGCGGCGCGCGCTGTGTAAGTGCCGGCAATCACGAGGTCGGGCTCAAGCAGGAATACCTCTTCGGCACGGCCTGTGTTTGGGATGTAGTTTTGGGCCTCTTCAACCATCGCTGAAGTGCGCCTGTCGTAGGCGAGACTTGAGACAGACACGAGCTGCCCCTCGTCTGCGAGCAGCATAGCGAGCTGATCGGTGCAGACGTTCATCGAGACAACCCTGTCAGGTGCGTCTTCCGACACAACTCTTTTGGGAGCCTCGGCAAAAGCCGCCGTGCCAGCAAAAGCCAGCACGGCGACGTTTATGAGCTTAGAAAGACGCACGAACGCCGAAGTAGATCGCGCGGTCAGACGTCGCATAGCCCGCTGACGTTTGATACTCTTTGTCAAAGAGGTTCTCGACACGCAGGTAGGCTTCAGCGTTGTCGTTGATCTCATAGTTGAGCGTCGCGTTTGCAACCGTGTAGTCGGGCATGGCCCGTGAGGGGAAGCCATCGTTGGCGCGGCCAGCGACATGGTTCACGCTTACCCCCATCGACAGGCGAGAACTGAGGCCAGCAGTCAAACCAAGTGAAACGTCATGCTCAGGCACACGCACCAGCTGATTGCCGAAAGCATCGGCGCTTTTGGTGTAGGTGTAAGAGCCCGTCATGAAAACGCCACTGGCGATTTCAAACTCACCTGATAGCTCGAGGCCCTTTGTCGTGCTGGTGCCGGGAACTTGACTGTAAGAGCCGCCGGAAAAGCCGATCAGGTTGTCTATTTCATTGTAAAACACCGTCGCTTTAACCATGGCGCCGGAAGCATAGCTATACTCGATGCCAAGATCAAAACTGACAGAGCGCTCTTCTGTCAGGCTGGTGTTGCCATACGGGCCAAACAGTTCGTAGAGCGAGGGCGCGCGAAAGCCGTTGCCGAGCGAGGCGCGCACAGTTGTCGCCTCGGACGCACGCCAAGCAAGGGCCGCACGGCCTGTAATAGCATCGCCAAAGTCGGAGTGGTTTTCGTAGCGCGCGGCCAGAGACATGTCGACATCAGCTGACAGCGGCCTTGCGTATTCGGCGAAGACGGCCGAGCTGTTGTATTCGGCATCTGTTCCCGAGAAGGTTGCTTTCTCGATGCTGTGCGCAAGGCCGAACGACAATGTCCCAGCGCCGACATTGGTGTTGCCCGAATAGTCAAACTCGGTGCGCGATCCGTCAAACACTGTGGTCCAGCCAAGCGGATCTTCACTGTGGTTTTTCGAGTAGGAAATCGCGAACTCGTGGTTGACGCGTGCGCCGTCAAGCTGTGCGAAAACGCGTGCTGCCTTGCGGGTGTTTGAGAACGGGCGATCAGCGTCGCCAAAGCCACCGCCGAAAGCGTCGATGTTTTGGTCGCTGTCTTTGTAAAGCAGTGTGCCGCCGAGCGTGAGCACATCAGTCGCTTGGAACGAGGCGCTCAGAACTGCTGTCGTGCCTTCGTAGCCGTCAGCCTCTGTGGCACCTTCGTTTTCATCTGCCGCCGAGAAACCGTCAGTTTTGACGTGCGACAGAGTGAAGGAAATATCAGCGCGATCTGTCTTCTGCATGTAGTTAAACGACGCGCTGGCTGTGTTGTACGAACCATACTCCGCCGCGAACGTGTAGCGCTGGCCAACTTCGGCAAGGCGCGCGGACGAGAGGTTGATCACCCCGCCGATGGCTTCAGAACCGTAAAGCGCTGACTGCGAACCCTTGAGCACTTCAACCCGGCCGATACCTGTGTTGAAGATGTCGCCCCAGTTGAACAGGTTTTGCGGGCTTGTCGTGTCTGTCATGTCGATGCCGTCAAAGTAGACTGGCACATAGCGTGACGGCAGACCGCGCACAGACATGGTTTGCAACGCGCCAACGGGGCCGTTGCCAGCGAATGTGACGCCGGGCAGTGCGTCGATCTTCTGCACGACTTGCTGCGTACCACCCTCTTGGAGTGTTTCCTCGGTGATGACTTCGGTAGTTGTTCCTGTCTTCCTCAATTCCGTCGGAACCGAGCTAGAGTAGAGCGTGATCTCATCCAGTTCATAGGCGTCTTGCGCGTAAGCCGGAGTAAGTTGCGCCAGCAGCAACGTTGCAGCGGACAGTTTGAGGGCAGCTTTCATTAAAGCAGTTCCTTCCCATGAGCCCGAAATGGGCGATAGCAATGTGCATCAGGAAGGCGACCCTTCCATAGCGGCGAAGTGCCACCGCTACGGAAACTCCGTTGCCCAAGACGCCCCTCGCGCTCAAACAGGGTGAACGATCTGGCAGGTCTCCTGACTTGCGGGTCGATGCTTGGCCGATCCTTCCCACCTTCTTAGGCAGTGGACAATTCAGCTTCGCTCGCCGCTCACAGTTGCGGGGGCAGTTGTGGAGTTAGCCCGTTCATTTGAACCTTGCTTCACCACATTCCCTATTCACCGGCAGATGCCGGACCAGAACAATGCGAGCGTTAGACTGAGTCGTGTGCTCAGGTCAAGAACTCTGAACCGCTCTCAGCATCTTCTTGGCATAAATATCCTGGGGGTTTGGGGGCAAAGCCCCCATTTCACGATCCTGAGAGCCGACGTGAGATGTCTGAATACTCAAAGCAAAGTGCTGTTCAATCTTTACGCGCCATCAAAACAGAGTGGCGGCCGCAATCAGGGTCTTCCGCGAGATAGGCGGTGAGGCGCATGCCGTTGTCAGACAGTATTTGGGCATACTCAACTGGCGAAAGGCTGGCATGATAAACTTCGTCATTGCCGACATGCCCCGTCACCTCACCAGCGTCATGGCCGACAGTGACAAGCAGGCTACCACCTTGGTTGATGAGCGCTGCAAGCTTTGGCAGCGTGGCGCGTTGCTCATCTTGCGTGAGGTGGAAGAAGCTGTCCCACGCGACGATGCCGTCAAACGTTTCGCTGAAGGAAAGGGCACGCATGTCGCCAAGCCGCCAGTCTTTCTTGGGCCAGCGCGAGCGGGCGATGCTTAGCATCGGCTCTGCAAAGTCTACGCCTGTGTAGGCGAACCCCTCGGCGATCAACCAGCTCCCGATCGGCTCGCCGACGCCACATCCAAGGTCAAGTACCCGAGCACCTCGCGGCAAGGCATCGCCAAAGCGCGCCAGCCAGCGGGCCTCGTGAAGCATGCGCGTGCGCTGCTCATCATAGAGCGCCGCGTTGGCCTCGTAGATCTCTTGGGTTTTACTGGAGAGTTCGCTCATGCTGTCAAAGTCAGCCTCACTGCTTCGTTGATTGCTGCGGCAGGTTAATGCCACGCCTATCGCAAGTCACCCCCAATGGCCCGTGCCGGGCATGAGCGCAAAGCGCACCTAACGGGGGCCCTCAGTCGGCTGTCCAACCGCCGTCAACAAGAAGCGAGGTGCCCGTCACCAGCGAAGAGGCGTCGGTGGCAAGGTAGAGCACCGCGCCCATGATGTCTTCCACCGTGCCTGTGCGGCCGAGTTTGATCTTCTCTTCAATCCAGGCAAGGCGCTCGGGGTCTTCAAATGTTGGCTCTGTCAGAGGCGTTCTGATGAATGTCGGGCAGACCGTGTTGATGCGTATGCGCTCGGGGCCCCACTCAATCGCCATCGCCTTGACCATGCCTTCAACCGCGTGTTTGGAGGCGCAGTAAACCGCACGGTCAATCCCGCCAACATGGGCCATCTGGCTTGAGATGTGGATGATACTGCCTTCGAGGCCCGCCGCCTTCATGCCGTGCGCCACACCAACCGAGAGGAAGTAAGCAGCGCGCAGGTTGACGTTCATAACAGCGTCGTAGTCTTCAGGCGTTGTCTCAAGAGCGGGGCTGTGGCGCGCAAGCCCTGCGGCGTTTACCACCACGTCGAAAGCTGGTTGTGACTTGAGCGCCGCCGTCAAAGCGTCAAGGTCTGTGATGTCGAGCGTGAGCGCTTCTGCGCTCCAGCCCTCCGCCTGCATGGCCTCGACGGTTTCCGCAAGCCGCTCAACACCGCGTGCAATGCAAACAACATGCGCACCCGCTTCAGCCAGTGCGACGGCGCAGCCTTGGCCGATGCCGGAAGACGCGCCCGTCACTATTGCGCGCTTGCCCTTTAGGCTCATGGATGGTGTTCGGGGCAGTTTCATGTGGCGTCTCCTTGGGCATAAGAACGCCCGCTGAAAGGGCGGTGTTTGCCGCACCCAAGCACGCGCGTCAGGGCCTGTCTAGGGTCAGGATCCTAGATCAGCGATTATCTCACGAAGCAATCGAGCATCTTCAGGGCGCGCCAGAGAGGGGGCATGACCGCAACCCTCTTTCATCGTGACAGTTGGGCGCGGGCCCATAGCTGTCATCCGATGCAAGATCGGCTGGGTGAGGATGTCGGAACTGCTGCCAGCGATCACATGCATCGGCAGTGTGATGCGCGTATAGGCGTCCCAACTCGAGAGTTCGTCAGCGAAAGCGTCAAACTGTATGATGATGTTTGGGTCATAGCGCAGCGTCAACCGCCCGTCGGCGCGACGCCGTACAGAAGTTCGTGCCATACGCTGCCAAAAGCTGTCGGGCGCTGTGCCAAAGGGCGCATAAACTGTGCGCAGCCATGCTTCGGCCTCAGAGTGTGTTGCAAAGTCGGGCAAATTTCCCGCGTAGGTGAGGATGCGCTCGATCGCTTCTTGCGGCACTTCTGGCCCGATATCATTGATGATCAGATAGCTAAGGCGTTCTGCAAGTTGCCCCGCCGCCATACGCATGCCTATGAGGCCGCCCATCGACGTGCCGAGCCAGCCAGTTTGCGCGATGTTGAAATGATCAAGCAACGCAACGGCAACTTCTGTCATATGCGCCACGGAGTATTGTGCCTCCGGTTTTTGCGCCCAGCTTGAAAGCCCGCGCCCGAAAGTATCGGGGCAGAGCACAAAATGAGTATCACTCAAGGCCTGTGCAAGTTCATCAAAGTCACGCCCCGTGCGCGCCAAACCATGCCACATGACAAGCGGTTTACTCGTCGGATTGCCCCAAAGTGTGACATGTATCTCGTGCCCAAGCACATCAACAAACTCATGGCGTGGCCCGTTCACGAGCGCGCGCCCATGGCAGAGATCGTCCCCGCGATGCCTTTGGGAAAGAAGTAGACCAAGAGGATGAAGATGATCCCCAGCCAAAGCAGCCAACGGTCGGGCGCGAACAATTCAGGTAGCAGCGGCCATCCGTGCAGTGCTTCGGAGGCTGCTCCCATCAGATCACGCAGGTAGTATTGCGCGATCACCAGCAGCGTCGCGCCAATAACCGCGCCATACATGGTCCCCATTCCACCGATGACAACCATCAGCAAAATGTCGATCATGATGGTGAAGCTCAACGCCGTGTCAGGCCCGGTGTATTTGAGCCAGACAGCATAGATAGTGCCCGCCAGAGAGGCTGCAATTGCGGCTATGACGAAAACAAACGTGCGGTAAGCAACGACGCGATAACCGATCGCTTCAGCGCGCGCTTCGTTCTCGCGGATGGCCTTAAGGACAGTTCCCAAAGGCGAGCCAACCATGCGCAGGCACAGGACAAACAGAGCGAGGCATGATGCGAAAACAAAATAGTAGGCCGCCAGTTTGCCGTTGAGCTTTACACCAAACAGGCGCGCGACTTTGCCATTCTCATCAACCATCAGCTTGGTGGCTGTTTTGAAAATCTGAGGTGCCTTGTAGGTGATACCGTCTTCGCCGCCCGTCAGGTCTGACAGTTGCGAGGCAAGCACCAAGGCAACGGAGGCAGCCGCGAGGGTTATCATCGCGAAGAAGATCGCTTTGACGCGCAAGGAGAGCAAGCCAACCGCGATCGCCACCACGATGGAAACAGCAAGCCCCGCGAGCGTGCCAACGAGTACGGCGTCCCAGCCGGGGCCCATTTTCTTGAGCGCAATCGCGGCACCGTATGCACCGAACCCAAAGAACATGGTGTGAGCAAAACTAACGATGCCAGTGTAACCTATGAGCAGATCATAGCTCGCAACCAACACGACAAAGATGCAGATACGCGCTGCGACTTCGAGAGAGCGGGTGTCTTGAAAGAGGAACGGCGCAAAGAGCAGCAGCGCGCCCAGTGTGAGCACTGTCGCTTTGATGAACAGCGCGCCTTTTGTGGTGTCTTGTGTCATGTCAGCCTCCTCACTTCACCGCCGGTTTGAGGCCGCTGGGCCGCCATAGCAGAATCGCCATCATCAAGATCATGTTTGAGGCCAGTGCCAGCTTCGGTGCGAGAAAGCCGATGTAGTTTGCCATCAGGCCAACCATGATAGCGCCCAAGAGCGTGCCTTCAACAGAGCCGAGGCCGCCGATGATCACGACGATGAAAACAACGATCATCATCTCGCCGCCAAGGGCTGGTGTGATCAGCGTTTCGTAGCCCGCCCACATCGCTCCGCCGAGTGCTGCGAGCGCCGAGCCGACCATGAACACGCCCACAAACAGCCGGTTGATCTTAAAGCCCAGCGCTTCAACCATCTCGCGATTTTCAACGCCTGCACGGATGAGCAAGCCAATGCGGGTGCGCTTGAGTACGAAGTAAAGCGCGATGTAGACAGCGAGGCCGAGTGCGAAAGCAAAGGCCCGGTAGATTTCGATGGTGACATCCCCGAGCAGCCACGAGCCTTCGAGAAACGCAGGGCGCGGCACAGAAACAGGCGCGCCGCCCCAGACCGCGAGAATGATCTGTTCGGACACGATGAGCGCACCCATGGTGATCAGGATCTGACGTAGATGATCGTGGTAAACAGGTTTGATGATCACGACCTCAAAGAACCAGCCCGCAACGAGGCCAAAGGCCAGGGCGGCTGCGAAGGCAAGGAACAGCGCGAGTATGTTGAGGAAGATACTGTCAGCGCCGAGCCAGCCCGACATATAGGCGAGGGCCGAGGCACTCACAAAAGCACCGAAGCTGACGAAGGCGGAATGGCCGAAGTTCATCACGTCCATAAGGCCGAAGATGAGTGACAGACCCGAAGCCATGAGAAAGATCATCATGCCCATCGAAAGCCCCGCGACTGTGAGCGTGACCCAACTTGAGGGCGCTCCAATAAGTACGAAGGCGATAAGGCCGACGGCGACGGGAAGTAAATTGACCCCGCCGATGCGCCCCAAGGTTTCACCGAGTGTTTGGCTGAGTTGGTTCATGTCGTTGTTCCCTTCACGCCGACAGGCTCAAAAGTCGCTCTTGCAGCGCGGTGTCAGCAGCAAAATCTGCCATGCTTCCGGTGTGGGCGATGCGGCCATCGTCGATGACAGCCATGCCCCGCCCTAACCGTTTGGCGAAGTTGAAGTTTTGCTCGACCAACAGAATAGTCGTGCTTTGGCCGATCTCGGCAAAGGCCTCTGCCATCGCGTCGATGATCGAGGGAGCGAGGCCTTTTGTTGGCTCGTCAATCAGGATCAGTTCGCGCGGCTCGATGATGGCGCGTGCCACCGACAGCATCTGTTTTTGCCCGCCAGAAAGCGACCATGACTGTTTTGTCCAAAACTGCTCCAAGGCCGGGAAAAGCTCGTAGATACGCTTGAGGCGCGTGGTGTCAAACTTGCCTTTGGCCGTGGCCAGCACGAGGTTTTCCTCCACCGTCAGCCCGCCGAACACGCCCATGTTTTCAGGCACAAAGGCGATGCCCTTGCGGGCAATGTCAGAGGCGTGCTGTCCCGCGATGTCTTCGCCTTTGAAGGTGACGGAGCCGGGGCTTGGCTTCCAAAGCCCCATGATCGAGCGCAGCGTTGTTGTCTTGCCAGCGCCGTTGCGCCCGAGCAGCACGAAGACACCGCCTTGGGGCACCTCAAATGTCACATCGTGCAAAACGTGGTATTGGCCGATGGATGTCTTCATCTGATTGAGAGAAAGCAGGCTCATGCGGCGTCCTCCCCTGAGGAGCCGAGGTAGACGTCGCGCACGATCTGGCTTTGCATGACTTCGTCTGGCGGGCCGTCAGCGAGCAACTCGCCATTGTGCAACACGATGATGCGATCAGCCAAAGCGCGCACAACGCTCATCTTGTGCTCGACCAATAGCACCGTCTTGGTCTTGTCTTCTTTGAGCTTGCCGATCAGTTCAAGCACATCGGGCGTGTGATCAAGGCTCATGCCGGCGGTGGGCTCATCAAACATGTAGATGTCCGGCTCCATCGCCATTAACAGAGCGACCTCTAGCTTGCGCTGGTCGCCATGTGGCAGAGCCGCTGCCGCCATGTGCGCCTTGTCAGCAAGCTTGGTCGCTTCAAGGTAATGCTTGGCCTCCTCTGTCAGTGAGGCAAAGCTGGTGACGTTTTTCAAAACCCTCCAGCCGTGGCCCGAGCGGGCCTGCACGGCGAGGCGGATATTTTCGAGAACAGACAACGCCGGGAACAGATTGGTCAGCTGGAAGGCGCGGCCAATGCCGCGGTGCGCACGGGCCGAAGGCGCAAGGCGAGTGATGTCTTCGCCGCCTTTCAGCACACGGCCTTCGGAGGCGGCTAGCTGTCCTGAAATCAAGTTGAAGTAAGTTGTCTTGCCAGCTCCGTTGGGGCCAACGATGACTGTCAACTCGCCGGGGTTGAAGGCGCAGCTTACGTTGTTTACCGCGACGTGGCCGCCAAAACGGATCGTCAGACCTTCCGTAACAAGGGAGGGTTGCGACATGGGAACACTCATTTCTATAGGGGCAGATGTGCTCCGGCGGGGGTGACCCGCCGGAGCCAGATGTTGGTCGCTTAGTTGTTGCGGCCAATCGGGATATTCATCTCTTCAGGCTTGATCTCACGCACCAGCTCAGGGATCGCCCAGTCGACATTGTCGTCAACTTTGATCTTGAAGTGATACATGGATTGCAGCGCCTGATGGTCTTCGGGGCGGAACGTCATTGTGCCCTTCGGTGTCTCCCAGCTCATGCCTTCCAGCGCAGCGATCAGCGTATCTGTTTCGTAGTTCTCAGCCGTGTTGAGCACTTTCACGACAGCCAAAGCCGCAGCCATGCCACCTGCTGTGAAGAAGTCAGGCGGGCCATCAAAACGCTCTTGGTGCGTTTTCACGAGCCAGTCGTTGACCGGGTTTTTCGGTGCTTCATAGTAGTAGTACATTGCGCCTTCCATGCCGGGCACGCGCTTGTATGTCGGCAGAACAGGCAGAATGTGCCCGCCTGTCGAAATTTCGATGCCAAAACGCTCGGGCTGCATGGCCTGGATTTTGCCCATCGGATCGCCACCGCCAGCGACATAGATCATGATGACCTTGCGGCCTTCTTTGCCTTTCAGCGCGTTGAACATACGCTCGGTTGCAGCCGTGAAGTCAGTCGTGCCTTGGGGAATGTATTCCTCAGCTTCGATCGTGGCGCCCGAACCGTCGAGCGCAGCCTTGAAGGCTTTGATGCCGTCACGGCCAAAAGCGTAGTCTTCCGCCAGTGTGGCCACGTGCAGGTTTTCGTCGGGCGCAAGCGCGAGGGCCTGTGCTTGCATGTCCATCGAGCTGTTACGCGATGTTTTGAAGATATAGCGGTTGCTGTCGGGGCCTGTGAGGCTGTCGGCAACAGCAGGCTCGACGATGAGAATTTTCTCATATTCTTCCGCGATCGGCAGCAAGCCTTTGGTTACACCGGATGAGGTTGCACCAACCGCGAGCAACACTTCGTCGTCGCCGTAGGCTTCGGCCAATACGGCCCGGGCAACGTCAGGTTTGAACTGCGTATCTTTGTGGATGATCTCGATCTTGCGACCTTTGACCATGCCAGTGCCCTCTGTGGCATATTCGATGCCAAGCTCAAAGCCGGTTTGGGCTTGCTTTGAGAACACTTCAAACGAGTGCCCCGAAATGCCATGCACCAGCGCGATTTTGATAGGATCTTCGGCCCATGCCGAGGTTGCGATCGCAACTCCAGCGACAGCTCCGCTGAGCGTTTTAAACAGTGATTTCATCTCTTCCTCCCTGGATGAACATATGCGCGCTAGGCGTTGCCACGCCCCGCTTACTCGCATAGAATCTTGTATGGAGAGGGTCGCCCAAGCGCGGTGGCAAAGCAATATTGTGGAAACACTTACCGACAAAAGTTATCGCACAGGTTCGTTTGACGAGCTGGCGTTTCTCTATGCCCCTATCGGCCTCGTCGTGACTGAAAACCGCGTGATCCGTGACTGCAACCTCACATTCGCAGCTATGTTTGGGTATGAGCGTGAAGAGCTTCAGGGCGCAACATTCGCCATACTTTACCCGAGTGATGACGAGTTCGTGAACATCCGAGACAGGGGTATTCCAGCGCTCAGAGAAACCAATTCTTACTGGGACGAGCGCGTTATGGCACGCAAGGATGGCAGCCTGTTTTGGTGTCGCACACGCGGGCATTCCTTCACGCCTGACGAGCCTCTAATGCGCGCGGTCTGGAGCTTTGCCGACCTCTCAGCCGTGCGCCCCTATCAGCCTCTTACGCGGCGCGAACGCGAGATTGTTTCGCATTTGGCAGACGGGCTAACAAGTAAGGAAATCGCGATCAAACTTGAGCTGTCATACCGGACCGTTGAGGTTTATCGCGCAAAATTGCTCAAGAAGTTTGGCGTCAGCAACACGTCGAGTTTGCTTCAAGCGCTCGGGGCACAAGACAGTGAACACGAGGTCTCGCGCTAAGGCTTAGATGCGCGCTGCCTGAGCTTTGGCCTGCATGACACGGCGTGTGAACGCGACAATAAACAGGGCCGTCAGAATCAGGATGATCGTGGGAGCTGGTGCGCTGTCGAGAAAGAAACTCACGTAAACGCCGAGCAGCGACGACACGAGGCAGACAACAACCGACACCCAGAGCATCGTTTTGAACTCACGCGCGATCAGAAAAGCGATAGCCCCGGGCGCTATGAGCAAGCCGATGGCAAGGATAAGCCCTACCGCTGAAAGTGTCGCCACGATTGTTGCCGAAAGTGCCGCGAGGAGGCCGTAGTGCAGCCAGCCGACGCGCAAGCCCGAAGCCCGCGCCTGAGCCGGGTCAAAGCTGTGCAGCAGCAGGTCTTTCCACTTGATCAACAGCGCCGCAGAAACGAGCGCACCAACGATAGCCGCTGTCAGCAGCTCACTTGTTGAAATGCCCAGCATGTTGCCAAACAGGATGTGATCAAGGTGCGCATTTGTTTCGATCGAGACGTAGAGCACAATGCCAAGGCCGAACATGCCGGAGAAGACAACGCCCATCACCGTGTCTTGCTTGACCCGCGAGTTTTCCGCCACATATCCCGTCGCGAGCGCACATGTCATGCCTGCCGCGAATGCGCCGAGAATGAGCGGCAGGCCGAGGATATAGGCCAACACGATACCGGGCAGCACGGCGTGGCTCACGGCGTCGCCCATCAGCGCCCAACCTTTGAGAACCAGAAAGCAAGAGAGCAGCGCTGTGGGCACCGCAATGAGCGCAACGATGAGAAACGCCGATTGCATGAACGGGAATTGAAACGGCAGTAGGAGCATGTTGACGTCCATCACACAGCCTCTTTTACTAGTGCGCTCGCGGCACGGCGGCGCGCGGCAAGTAGCCCGTGTTTGGGCGCAAAAACAAAGGCCGCAAGGAACAGCAATGTTTGCAGCACAACGATAACACCGCCTGTTGCCCCATCAAGAAAATAGCTGATGTACGCGCCAAAGAAGCTTGTGAGCGTGCCGATGGCAACAGATGTGATGATCAGCCGTGGGAAGCGGTCGCAGAGCAAGTAGGCTGTTGCGCCGGGTGTTACAACAAGCGCGATCACGAGGAAGGCACCGACTGTCTGCATCGCTGCGACAACGGAAGCCGAGAGCAACACAAAGAATACGGCTTTAAGCGCCGACGGGTTTAGCCCGATAGAGCGCGCATGGTTTTCGTCAAAGAAAACGACCATTAGATCTTTCCATTTGAGCAGCAGCACCGCAAGGGTGACGCCGCCGATAAGCACAAGCTGCAGCGTGTCTTCCGGTGTGATGGCGAGGATGTTACCCATCGTGATGGTCTGCAGGCTGACAGACACGGGGCTGATCGAAACCATGAACAGGCCAAGCCCGAAGAACGAAGTAAAGATGAGCCCGATGATCACGTCGATCTTGAGGCCAGAACGTTCACTGAGAAACAGCATCGAGGCCGCCGCCAAACCACCCGCAACAAACGCACCGAGCGCAAAGGGCAGGCCAAGCATGTAGGCGCCCGCCACACCGGGCACGACGGAGTGAGAGAGCGCGTCACCGATAAGCGACCAGCCCTTGAGCATGAGGTAGGCTGACAGGAACGCGCAGACGCCGCCAACGAGGGCCGAAACCCACATGGCATTGGTCATGTAACCATAAGAAAAGGGCTCTAGCAGGACGCTCATTCTTTCGGTTCCCGCCGCTGCGTTCGTTCGCCGTATTGCACAAAAGGGCGCTCGTCATCTGTCAGGATCGTTACGCTGCGCTCGTCGCCATCGTCGTGCAGCGCGTCGCCGCCGAGTGTGAAGTGGCGCAGCACACCGCCAAAGGCATGCTCGAGGTTTTCCCGAGTGAAGACTTCGTCGGTTGGGCCATGAGCCAGTACTGTTCCTTTCACCAAAACTGTGCGGTCACAGAATTCAGGGACAGAGCCAAGGTTGTGCGTTGATACCAGCATCACGCGGCCCTCGGCCCGCAACTCGCCGAGCAGGTCGATGATCTGGTTTTCGGTGGTCACGTCGACGCCTGTGAACGGCTCGTCAAGCAAGATGACCTGGCCCTCTTGCGCCAAGGCGCGGGCAAGGAACACGCGCTTGCGCTGACCGCCCGAAAGCTCGCCGATCTGGCGTTTGCGAAACTCCGTCATGTTGACGCGCTCAAGCGCTTGTTCGACTGCTTCATGGTCAGCCTTACCGGCGCGACGCATAAAGCCCATGTGGCCGTAACGACCCATCATCACAACATCTTCGACCAGCACTGGAAAGGCCCAATCAACCTCTTCAGCTTGCGGCACATATGCGACGAGGTTTTCCTTGAGCGCTTCTTTGACAGGCTTTCCAAGCAGAGTGATCTCACCCTTAGCAGCGGGAACAAACCCCATAATCGCCTTAAACAGTGTCGATTTTCCGGCACCGTTGACACCAACAAGCGCTGTGACTGTGCCACGTGGAATCTCAAAACTAGCGTCGCGCAGGGCGGTGTGGCCGTTGCGGTAGGTAACGGTCACGTCATGGGCTGTGATCCCGCTCATTCTGCAGCGCCTGTCAGGCCACTTACGACTGTTTCTGAGGTGACGCGCAACAAGTCGAGGTAGGTTGGCACGGGGCCGTTTGGCCCACTCAAGCTATCAACGTAGAGCACTCCGCCAAAGGCCGCGCCTGTTTCGCGAGCAACTTGCTTGGCGGGGGCGTTGCTGACCGTGCTCTCACAAAATACCGATTTGATGTTGTGTTCACGCACGCCGTCGATGACTTTACGCACTTGCTTGGGCGTGCCGATTGCGTCGGCGTTCATTGGCCAGAGGTAAAGCTCGTTGAGGCCCAGATCGCGCGCAAGATATGAGAACGCGCCTTCGCAAGTTACGAGCCAGCGCTTGTCTTCCGGCAAGTCAGCCAGCGCTGTTTTCAGAGGCTCCAGCGTGGCTTTGAGCTGCGCTGAATAGGCTTCGGCGTTGGCCGCGTAAACAGCGGCGTTTTCAGGGTCATGCGCAGACAGGGCTTTGGCGATATTGTCGACATAGACAAGCGCGTTCTCAAGGCCCATCCAGGCATGCGGGTTGGCTTTGCCCTCGTAGCTGCCTTCGCCGATGGCGATAGGCACGATCCCGTCGCTGAGAGTTGCCGAGGGCACATCGCCAAGGTTGGCAAGGAACTGCTCGAACCACAACTCAAGGTTCAGCCCGTTCCACAGGATCAAGTCAGCATCGTGGGCGCGCACGATATCACGCGGCGTCGGCGAATAGCCGTGGATCTCGGCGCCGGGCTTGGTGATGGAAACAACTTCGGCCGCATCACCAGCAACATTTTGCGCCATATCGGCGAGAACCGTGAAAGTCGTGACGACCTTCAGCTTATCAGCCGCCTCTGCCACCGAGGCCGTTACTGGCGCCAGGATTAGGGCGATTGCGAATGTAAGTGCTCGTGTCATGTTTGCTCCTTCGCAGCATTTCTGCCCTCTTGTTATTGCAAATCATTCGCAACTGCAAGTCGAATTCGACTTGCACCGTACTGCTGGCCTTTTGACTGGGGCAAATTGCTAGGCCGTGCTCACACTGCGCGCGAACGCTGCGAAGTCAGCCACTTCTGCAGGCGTTGGGTGCGCTCCAGAGAAACAGTAAAGGTAGCCCTCAACACGTGTCAGCCTTTCCTCCAGCGTCTCAGATAGGTCGAGCGCATAATAACCGATCTGCTGATAATAGAGCACCCGCGCGCGAATATCGGCTTCGGCGACGGCATAACCGTGCCGGACAAACATGGCCGCCATGGTGAGGCCACCTGTCATGTGCAGGCCAATATTCTGGCCGCTTTCCTTCTCGATTTCTGGAAGCAGGTCAATCGTATAGGCTTGAAGGGCCGCGATGTTGGGGTCAGCGTTGAGTGCGTGAATGCCGCCAGCGGCGTGCCAGCTTGACCCCGCTGTCAGAACTGAACGCTCGATCAGGCAAACATCTGACCAGCCGAGTTTTGCGAGATGGTAAAGCACTGAGGATCCGACGACTCCGCCACCGATGACGACAACTCTGTCATGCGATTTCATGACAGCTTCTCCCACGCAGATTTCGATCCGATATCAGCGTAGGAAGGGGAAGTATTTCGATCTAGACAGAAATGTCCAATACCTGTCGTTTTTGGGCTCCGAACGGTGGGGTTAACGGGATTCTGCGGGGCGAAAACAGCCGTGCCTACGGTATGCAGCTATCTATGCAGCAACCTGTGCATAACGCGTGCATACGTTTTCGCGCCAAAAGTTAAGGCAAATTAACTTAAT
Organism: Lentibacter sp.; assembly: GCA_016744435.1. Taxonomy (GTDB): domain Bacteria; phylum Pseudomonadota; class Alphaproteobacteria; order Rhodobacterales; family Rhodobacteraceae; genus Lentibacter. The sequence goes on from JADGEJ010000029.1 coordinate 26,729, forward strand.
GCAGCGTGCGCTGCGGGGTAGGTTTTGCGCCTTGGCTTCGCCAAGTCGCCCCGCCGGGTGGCGCTGTGTCAGCTTTGCTGACACAGCGCCACCCGGCTATGCCCAACACAAGTTAGGGCATCTTTGATGCACGGTTTGTGGCGGGAGGCTTGGATAGGCTTGGTCGTGATATCGCCGCGCGTCAAAACGCGGCGACAACTTCTTAGGCCGAGGCTACTGCCCGTGCCGCCATGACTTTGATCAGGTTCGCACGGTAGCCAGCAGAGCCGTGGATGTCGGACATCAAGCCATCTGTCCCCACGTCAGCTCCTTTCGCGGCGGCTTCTGACCAATCCGCACCCAGCGCTGCCTCAAGCGGCTCCGAGCGGAACACACCTTCGTCGCCCGCGCCTGTGACTGACACCCGAACGCCGTCAGCGCCTTTGGCAACAAACACACCAACCAGTGCGAAGAGAGAGGCAGGCTGCGGGAACTTCGCATAGGCTGCCGCTTGAGCCTTGGGGAACTTCACAGCTGTGATGATCTCACCTTCTTCAAGTGCCGTTCCAAACAGCCCATCAAAGAAAGCATCAGCTGCCATCTCGCGTTGGTTTGTCACCACGGTTGCGCCAAGCGCGAGCAAGGCTGCCGGATAGTCGGCCGCCGGATCGTTGTTGGCAACCGATCCGCCGATCGTGCCGACGTGGCGCACAGCTGGGTCGCCGATCCCCGCCGCCAGGCTTGCCAGTGCTGGCGAGTGCTTTTGCACATCTGCGCTGCCCGCCACGTCTGCGTGGGTGGTCGCTGCGCCGATAACCAGCGTGTCGCCCTCAAGCGAGATGCCGACCATGCCGTCAATCCCGCGCACATCAACAAGTTCGCTCGGCGCTGCGAGGTGTTGCTTCATCGTCGCGATCAGGGTTTGCCCGCCCGCCAAGATCGTTGCTTCGTCGTCTGCGCCCAGCGCCTTTACGGCGTCGTCAATGCTGGCGGCTTTGGTGTATTTTGTCGGATACATATTTTGTCCTCCCTTACTCTGCCGCCTGCGCAGCCGAAGCGGCTTGCAGGGCGTTCCAGACATTCTGCGGTGTCGCAGGCATGCTGAGGTTGTTGTTGCCAATCGCATCGGTGATCGCGTTGATCACAGCAGGTGGAGAGCCGATGGCCCCTGCCTCGCCGCAGCCCTTCATGCCGAGCGGGTTGCCCGGGCATGTCGTGCTTGCATGATGCACTGAGTAGAACGGCAAGTCAGCGGCGCGCGGCATCGTATAATCCATATACGAGCCGGTGATGAGCTGGCCATCGTCGTCGTAGATCACCTGCTCCATCATCGCTTGGCCGATCCCCTGCGCAAGGCCACCGTGCACTTGGCCTTCAACGATCATCGGGTTGATGATGGTGCCGAAGTCATCAGACGCGGTGAACTGCACCACCTCGGTTTTGCCAGTGTCAGGGTCAACCTCAACCTCGCAGATGTAGCAGCCAGCGGGGAAGGTGAAGTTCGACGGATCGTAGAACGCGCTTTCCTTGAGGCCTGGCTCCATCTCGGGTGGCAGGTTGTGCGCCGTGTAGGCGGCAAGGCCGATCTCGTGCCAGCCCAGCGCCTTGTCGGTGCCAGCAACTTTCACTTCGCCGCCTTCGATGACGATATCATCTTCCGAGGCTTCAAGCTGGTGCGCCGCGATCTTGCGAACCTTGGCTTCGACTTTGTCCATCGCCTTCACGATAGCCGACATGCCGACAGCGCCAGAGCGTGAGCCATAGGTGCCCATGCCGAACTGCACTTTGTCGGTGTCGCCATGCACGATCGCGACATTTTCGATCGGCAAGTCAAACCGCTCAGACACGATTTGGGCAAACGTCGTCTCGTGGCCTTGGCCGTGGCTGTGCGAGCCTGTCAGGATCTCGATGGTGCCAACTGGGTTTACCCGCACTTCGGCACTTTCCCAAAGGCCAACGCCAGCGCCGAGGCCGCCAACTGCCGCCGAGGGCGCGATGCCGCAAGCCTCGATATAACAGGAGTAACCAAGACCTCGCATTTTACCGCGTTTGGCCGCTTCTCCCTGCCGTGCCGGGAAGCCAGCCACATCGGCGGCCGCTTCGGCTTGGGCGAGGTTGGCGTCAAAGTCGCCTGAGTCATATGTCATGATAACAGGCGTCTCATGCGGGAACTGGCGAACAAAGTTCTTTGCCCTGAGTTCGGCTGGTTTCATGCCAAGCTCGCGCGCTGCTGTCTCCATCATCCGCTCGATCAGGTAGCACGCCTCAGGCCGCCCCGCGCCGCGGTAAGCGTCAACCGGAACAGTGTTGGTGTAGACGGCGCGCACGTTGGCGTGGAGGTTCTGGATGTCATACTGCCCAGAGAGCAGCGTGGCATAAAGATAGGTCGGAACCGAGCTTGAGAACAGCGACATGTAAGCGCCGAGGTTGGCGATTGTGTCGACTTTGAAGCCAGTGATCTTGCCGTTCTCATCAAAGCCCATCTTGGCTGTTGAAATGTGGTCACGGCCATGGGCATCGGTGATGAAAGCCTCCGAGCGGTCTGACGTCCATTTGACCGAGCGGTTGGTTTTCATCGACGCCCAGAGACAGGTGATCTCTTCGGGGTAGATGTAGATCTTGGCGCCAAAGCCGCCGCCCACATCAGGCGCGATCACACGCAATTTGTGCTCGGGGGCAACGTTGTAAAACGCGCTGAGAACAAGCCGTGCGACATGCGGGTTTTGCGAGGTGGTGTAGAGCGTGTAGTGCTCTTCGGCCTCGTCATATGTTGCCACCGCCGAGCGCGGCTCCATCGGGTTGGGCGAGAGGCGGTTGTTGGTGATCTCCATCTCGGTGATGTGACTGGCCGCAGCGAGGCCTGCGTCGGCCTTGGTCTCATCGCCGATCTCCCAATCGTAGATCAGGTTGCCCGGTGCGTTGTCGTGAATTTCTGGCGCGCCTGCCTCTAGTGCTTTGTCAGCACGGGCGGCGACGGGCAGTTCTTCATACTCGACCTCGACAGCCTCGGCTGCGATGCGGGCAAGCTGCTGTGTGTCAGCGATGACAACTGCAACAGCGTCGCCAACATAGCGCACTTTTTGTGTCGCGAGCGCTGACCATGCGCCCATGTTCATCGGCGAGCCATCTTTCGAGTTCACGGCCCAGCCACAGATGATGTTGCCGATCTCGTCGCCTGTCAGCTGGTGGCCGTCGAGCACGTCAACGACGCCCTCCATCGCCAGCGCTGCCGACTTGTCGATGCTTTTAACGTTTGCATGCGCGTGCGGGCTGCGCACGAAGGCCGCGTAGGCCTGATTTTCCATCCGCACATCATCGGTGTATTTGCCTTTACCCGTGATGAAGCGTTTGTCTTCTTTGCGTTTGACGCGGGCGCCAATTCCAGTAGCTCCATTAGCCATCTCTTTAGTCCTCCCTTGTCAAATTACATTTTTGTGGCTGCGTCTTGCACAGCCTTGACGATGTTGTGGTAGCCCGTGCAGCGGCAGATATTGCCTTCCAGCTCGTGGCGCACGGCCTCGGCTGTTACGTCTCGGCCCTCGGCTTTGTAGCGGTTCACCATATCAACGCCTGACATGATCATGCCCGGTGTGCAGAAGCCGCATTGCAGCCCGTGGTGTTCTTTGAAAGAGGCCTGCATCGGGTGCAGATCGCCATCCGCGAGGCCCTCAATCGTCGTTACTTCCGCACCATCAATGGCGGCTGCAAGTGTGGTGCAAGACTTCACCGCCTTGCCATCAATGTGCACGACACAAGCGCCGCATTGTGATGTGTCACAGCCGATGTGCGTGCCTGTCAGGCGCAGGTCTTCGCGCAGAAACTCCGACAACAGCGTTTCGCCCGAGACCTCCCGTGTGACGGCCTTGCCGTTCACTGTCATATTAATCTTGGTCATATAGTCCTCCCTTTAAGCCAGCCTCCCCGCCGGCCATTTCGTGGCGTTCCTGAACTAGCCCTCCTCTGGCTGTTCAGGTCCGTTTAAGTGTTCTTGGAAATTGTCAAAAAACTTGCCAGCCAGCTTCTTGGCTGTCGCGTCAATAAGGCGGCTGCCGAGGCGGGCCAGTTTGCCGCCGATCTGGGCATGCGCCTCATAGCGCAGGATGGTGCCATCATCCGTTTCCTCAAGCGAAACATCAGCGCCGCCCTTGGCAAAGCCCGCAACGCCGCCGTTGCCTTCGCCCTGAATGGTGTAGCTGGCGGGCGCCTCGATGTTGAGAAGCTCGATAGCCCCCGCGAACTTGGCCTTCACGGGGCCGATCTTTTGCACGACTTTGGCTTCCATCGTGGTTGGAGATGTTTGTTCGATCTCTTCGCACCCCGGGATACAGAGCTTGAGCACGTCGACATCGTTGAGCGCTGCCCAGACGGCTTCACGTGGTGCGCTAATGGTATGCTCTCCCGTCATATCCATCTAAATTTCTCCTCCCCGAAAAATCTAAATCAAGACCTTCGAGTGTAAGCGTCCATCGATTCTTAGCAAGTTATTGTTTTCGCCTTAAAGTTGAGCGATAAACTCAGGCTTTCGAGATTGTGTGCTTAACGCCTCAGACAGGCCCGCCAAGCTGTCGACATTGTGACAGGCGTGAAAACTGTCAACCAATGGCACCAGAGTGCGCACGCCAGCCGCCTTGGGCGCAAAGCCATCAAAGCGCAAAAGCGGGTTGAGCCAGACAAGTCGTTTGCACGACAGCGACAGGCGCTCAGCCTCTTTTTGCAGGGTTTCAACACCGCCGGTTTCCAGCCCGTCAGTGATCAACAGCACGACAGCGCCCTGCCCCAACACGCGGCGCGAGTAGTCGCGGTTGAAAGCGCGCAAGGCCTCGCCAAGCCGCGTGCCGCCTTGCCAGTCGGGCGCGTCATGGCCGACAGCTTTGAGCGCGTCATCAACATCGCGTTGGTGCAAGGCGCGGGTGATGTTCGTGAGTTGCGTGCCCATGGTGAAGCCGTGCACATGGCCCCAGCCCGAGTGCGGCGCCCAAACGAGCGTGTGCAAAAAGTGCATCATCATCCGCGCATAAGTGGCCATTGAGCCGGAGATGTCGCAGAGCACCACCAAGTTAAGCGGGCGGGTGCGCGGGGCCTTCTTGGGCAGCGCGCCAAACTCGCCGCCCCTTTTCAGGGCGTCTCGTAGCAGACGGCGCGCGTCGGGCTGGTGGCCGATGTGCGACGACGCATAGCGGCGGGTTTTAACGGGCTTCGCGGGCAGCCTCAACTTGCTGATCGCAGCAATGGCCGCAGCCTGCTCGGCATTGCTCATTTGCTCAAAGTCGAGACTGCGCAGCACTTCGGTCTGCGACAGGCTCATCTGCGCATCCATCTCAAGCATGTCGCGCTCAGGCGTGTCTTCATGCGGCTCATGCCCGCCTTCATCAAGCGCCTCTTCCGCACGGCGCTGCGCGGCTTTTGCATCAGGCGCATCGTCGCCCATTGTCTGCAAAAGCGGCAACATAGAACGCACCATTTTTTGCAGGAACTCCGGGTCGCGCCAGAACAGGGTGAAGACCTGATGGAAGGTTTCAAACTGCTCAGGGCGGCAGACAAGCGTCGCCTTGAGCGTGTTGTAAAAGTCTTCCCGCTGGGTGAAGCCCGCAGCCTGCACCGCCTCGATAGCCGAGAGCACTTGCGCAGGGCCAGTCTTGATGCCGGCTTTGCGCAAAGCGCGGGCAAAGTGGATAATGTTCTCAGCCAGCTTGCCTTCGGTTTCGGGAAGCGCCTGCACTATTCAGACAACAGCTGCGCGCGGGCTTCGTCGAGCAAACGCGCTGTTTCAGAGCCTGTTATCCTGGCGATATCATCCTGATACTTAAGCAGTGCGCCGAGCGTATTAGAGACGACTTCAGGTGTAATAGAGACTGAATCCAGTGCAATCAGGCAGCGCGCCCAGTCGATGGTTTCGGCAACGCCCGGATTTTTGAACAGGTCTTCACCACGCAAGGCCTGCACGAAAGCCACGACTTCGCGGGTGAGCTTTTCGCTGCATTCGGGAAGGCGCGCCTTGAGGATTTCAACCTCGCGCTCAAACAGCGGATAGTCGACCCAGTGGTAGAGGCAACGGCGCTTCAGCGCGTCGTGCACCTCGCGGGTGCGGTTGGAAGTGAGGATCACAATCGGAGGCTCTTGCGCCTTAATAGTGCCTAACTCGGGGATAGTGACTTGGAAGTCTGACAATGCCTCAAGCAGGAAGGCTTCGAACGGCTCATCTGTGCGGTCAAGCTCGTCGATCAGCAAAACTGGCGGTCCTTCGGGGTGCGGCTCAAGCGCTTCGAGCAAGGGCCGTTTGATCAGGTAGTCAGGCGAGAAGAGCTCGGCTTGAAGCGAGGTTCGGTCAGCCTCGCCCGCGGCTTCTGATGTGCGAATGGCGACCATCTGCGCGGCGAAGTTCCACTCGTAAAGAGCGGACGATACATCAAGCCCTTCGTAACATTGCAGGCGAATGAGGCGGCGGCCCAGAGCTTGGGCGAGCGCCTTGGCGATTTCTGTTTTGCCTGTGCCGGCTTCGCCCTCCAAGAACAGAGGTTTGCCAAGTTTGAGCGAGAGAAACGCAACTGTGCCAAGCGCGCGGCCACAGACATAGTTTTGTTTGGCAAGCAGCGCGATGGTGTCGTCGATGGAAGAAGGAAGGGCGGCCATGGCGGGCTTTCTGTTCGAGTATGTCAGGGGCTATTAAAGCAGCCCTACGGTTGACTGTCTATCTTGCGAAGCGCGGCGCAGATGATAGGCTCACCACCTGAATGATGAAAGGATGCGCGCATGAGCGTTCCCGCCCTTGATGCTAGCTCGGTGATCGAGCCAATCCGCCAGTTGAGCGAAGGCGACGGTGTGCTGGCCGTGATTACACGGATCGACGGGCCGTCATACCGCCCGCTTGGTGCGATGATGGCGGTGATGGATGGTGGCCGGCGCATTGGCACGCTCAGCTCTGGCTGTGTCGAGGCCGACATCGCGCTGCAGGCCGAGAAGGCGCAGCTTTCGGGCAAGCCTTTTAGCGTGGTCTATGGCAAAGGCTCGCCGTTTGCCGACATTACCCTACCCTGCGGTGGCGGGCTTGAGGTCTTGCTGGTGCCCGCACCGGACAAAACCGTTCTGGCCGAGCTTCTCGCGCACCACCAAGCGCGGCAGGCCTGTGCGCTTGAGGTAGACAGGCGCAACAGTGCGCTCTGTGCTGTGCCCACGGGTGCAACAGGCTGGACGGGTGATGTCTTCACTGTCGCAATCGAGCCGGAGTTGGCGTTCTACGTGTTTGGCAAGGGGCCAGAAGCGATCACCTTTGCGGGGCTGGTGCAAAGCGCTGGCTACCCGACACTGCTGCTGTCGCCCGACGAAGAAACGCTGGCCATTGCCCAAGCCGCAGGCTGCGCGACGCGGCACCTGACTTCGCCGAAGCTGCCAAACGACGTGCGCCCGGACGTGCACTCAGCCGTTGTCTTGTTTTTTCACGATCACGAGTGGGAGCCGCCGATCATCGCCGACGCTTTGAGCAGTGAAGCCTTCTACATCGGCGCGCAGGGCAGCCTACGCGCCAGTGAAGCGCGCAAAAACGAGCTGACATTGCTGGGTGTCAGCGCCCAAGCTCTCGCAAGGGTGCGCGGGCCAATCGGGCTTATCCCCTCGGTGCGGGACGCGCGCAAGCTGGCCGTCAGCGTTTTGGCCGAGGTGCTCAACGAGGGGTGAATGAGCGGTTGCCAAGCCTCGGCTTTTTGGCTTTGGTGCATGGTGAAACAGCACGAGAGAGAGCAACTTAATGACACGTAATGGCGGGCAGCTTCTGGTCGAATGCCTCATGAACCTAGGCGCAAGCAAAAGCTTTGGTGTGCCCGGCGAAAGCTATCTTGCTGTGCTTGACGCATTGCACGACACCGAGGGCAAACTCGACTTTGTTCTTTGCCGCAACGAAGGCGGCGCGGCGTTCATGGCGGCGGCTTATGGCAAGCTCACAGGCAGCCCCGGCATTTGCATGGTGACGCGTGGGCCGGGGGCGACGAATGCTTCGATCGGCATTCACACGGCGATGCAGGACTCTGCGCCAATGCTGGTGTTTGTTGGCCAAGTCGGCACCGATATGAAGGGGCGCGAGGCCTTTCAGGAGCTCGACTATCGCGCCGTTTTTGGCAGTATGGCGAAATGGGCTGTCGAGATCGACGAAGTCAGCCGCATTCCCGAGATCATCAGCCGCGCCTGGACGATGGCTGTGAGCGGGCGGCCCGGCCCTGTTGTTATTGCGCTGCCTGAAGACATGCTGACAAGCCTGACAGAGACGGCCCCGATCAGCGGGCCTGCCGACATCGCCGAACCCGCCCCATCGCAGCGCGCGACAGACGTGACGCTGGCCTTGCTGAGCGAGGCTGCGCGCCCCGTTATCCTGCTCGGCGGCTGCAACTGGAGCGCCAGTGGGCGCGCCGCGATGCAGGCTTTTGCTGAGGCATCAGACATCCCTGTGCTGGCGGCATTCCGCTACCAAGACCAGTTTGACAACTTCTCTGGCGTCTACGCAGGCGAGGCCGGTGTTGGCATGCCACCACATGTCAAACGCATCATCGGCGCGGCTGACGTTGTGCTGGCGGTGAACGTGCGCTTTGGCGAAATGACAACAGACGGCTACACGCTGTTTGACGTGCCCGAAGCCAAGCAAAAGATCGTGCATGTACATGCGTCTTCCGACGAGATCGGCAAGATATACCGCCCCGAGCTTGGCATCATCGCGGGGCCAAATGCGTTTTCGGCTGTATTAGAGCCTATTGATGGCGATTGGGCAGAATGGCGCGAGGCTTGCCGTGCTGACTTTGAGATCAGCCTGAAAGCCCCTGAACAGCCCTCGCCTGTTGACATGGCACGGGTGACAGAGCACTTGCGCGCCGTGCTGCCCGACGATGCTATCCTCACCAATGGCGCGGGCAACTTTGCTGTCTGGCCCAACAAGTTTTATCTGTTCGGGCCGAACGCCAAACTACTGGCGCCACAGTCTGGCGCTATGGGCTATGGCCTGCCAGCGGCGATTGCCGCCAAAGTGGCACACCCCGAGCGACGCGTCGTTTGTTTTGCAGGGGATGGCGACTTTCAGATGAACTGTCAGGAACTGGCCACCGCGGCGCAAGCGGGCGCCGCGCCGATTGTGCTGATCGTGAACAACGGCATCTACGGCACGATCCGTGCGCACCAAGAGCGCCACTACCCTGCGCGCGTTTCTGGCACTGACATGATCAGCCCCGACTTTGCGGCACTGGCACGGGCCTATGGCTTTCACGGTGAGCGCGTTGAGAAAACGGCCGACTTTGCGGCGGCCTTTGAGCGCGCCCTCGCCTCAGACACTGGCGCTGTGCTTGACTTGAACGTCTCGCCCGAAGCGCTCACGCCACGTGTGACGCTTAGCCAAATGCGCGAGGCCGCATTGAAAGCTAAGGCTGATTAATGCCGCTTCAAAGGATGACACCTGCCTGCTTTACTGGCAGGTTGTCTCTTTGATGAAGCAGTTAGAACCGATGCAGCCATCCCAGCCTTCTTCTTTGATAAGCCGAGACTTCTCACCAAAGCTGCCCTCAACGGGCGTCACCGACTTGATCTTGTCAAACCTGAAGATGCGCTCTGAGGCGTAGTCGCGAGACTTGGTGCAGCCTCGTGTTTGCCACCCGTGCATATAGAGCGTGCCGTTGTTGCCGATCGCGACTTGGTGCACATCAACAAGCCGCGGCAGGCAGCCTTTGCTGACGTCTTTGTCGTAGACAAGCTCGACAACGCGGTTTGCTTTTGCCGCCTCGCAGAGCGGAGCTTCATGTGCAGACTGGGCCTGCGCGGGCGACATCAAGGTTAGGGCTAAAAGCAGACTTGGTGACAGGTGCAAAAGCTTCATCGCGGCGTTCCTTGGCTGTTTCTTTAACACTACCTTGTCAGCCTTCTGTTTGGAACAGAATACTCAGCTGCCGGCCCTCTGCGAGAAAGGCGTGCAAGATGTTGCTGAACTCGCCATGACAATGTCCCAGAAAGCTTGGGTCACACCCCAGATCGCACCGTCGTGGACGAAATGGCGGGTCAAAAAGCCGAGCCGCTCACTGTTGTCTGCAAGGCCAGTTCACCTGCAAGAGCTGCTGGCGCGGTTTTCGGTCTTGGCGCGATTGCATGGTTTATCGCGATTGGTCGGGAGCTTGTGTTTGAGTGCGCACCGTCTTGAACTGCGGTTAGGAAGACTTGACCAATGACACTGAATGACCGGCTTCAAAGCCTGATCAATGTCGAGTGCGCCAAAGCCCACACCCATGCGATCCTTCTGCGGGTGCAAAGCGGCGATGGTCAGGTCAGTCTCACCGGGGCAGCGGGAGCGGCCACCCCCGACATCCGCTTCCCGATTGCCAGCATCACCAAAATGTTCACCGCCGCGCTGACCATACAATTGGTCGATGAAGGCCAAATTGATCTTGCTCGGACTGTGCAGAATATCCTGACCGATGTAAATCTATCGGGCCTGCATGTCGTGAAGGGTGCGGATCATGGGCCGGCGCTGACGGTTCGGCATTACTGCACCAGACATCTGGCCTTACCTATGTGCGCAAAGGAATACACTGTTGGGCCGCAAACATACCTCCGCACATTGTACGGATCATGCGGGGCAAAGGGCTCGACCTGACGGCCCATGGAGTTGAACAATCGTAGCATAATCAGAACGGCATCTCTGCGGTTTGGACCATCATGCCCTCCGTTGCTGCGTCAATCTCCTTGGGCCGCATACGCAGGAGCTCGAGGCTGGCAGCGAGGTCTTCTTCACTCATGTCGCGCGCGATAACCACAACCCGGCTTGTCGTGCCCTTTCCAGTCCATGATTCCAATGGCACGGGTGCGTCGAAAATGTGCTGCACCCCATGGAAAACGAACGGTCGGCCAATGCCCTCGACATGCAATATCCCCTTCATGCGTAGTATGTTTGGCCCTTTCAGGGCCATCAGTGTGTCAAGCCAAAAGTCAAACACATTAGCGGGGATCGGCTCGTGCACTTCAATTGATGCCGAATTGATCTTGTGGTTGTGATGCGCGTGCGGCGGGTTCTGGGTGAAGGGTAAAGGTGCGGGTCGAACTTCCTTTGAGGCAAACCCCGAAAGCCCTTCCAGAGGATCAGGTTGAGGCGCGCCCATTCCCAGCCAATTTGACACCTCTTCAGATGTTACAGTAGGACGCATAGCCGACAACCCAAACAAGGTGCCGGGTGGTACATGCCCATGATCTGCGCGAACACGTCGCGCCGATCTATTGATCTCGGCAATTTGTGCTTCAAACCGCGCGAGGTCAGTCGCCGCAACCATGTCTGTCTTGCTCAGAATGATGAGGTCCGACATCGCAATCTGATTGACCGCCTCAGACTGCTTTTGAAGTGTATGTGGTCCTGTCGCGGCATCGGCCAGCGTTACAACGCCGTCCATTCGAAAGGACGGCCCGACAAGGCGGTCAACGACCAAGCTGTGTAAAATAGGGCCAGGGTCAGCTATTCCGGTTGTTTCGATGACAACGCGATCAAACGCCAACGAGCCATTGTTCCGGCGCGCAACCAGCTTTCCCAACGCTTCCAGCAGATCGCCCCGGATCGAGCAACAGACACACCCTGACTGCATAAGAATGGTTTCTTCTGTGGTTTCTTCGATCAGATCATGATCGAGCCCCACATCCCCAAACTCGTTCATGATGACGGCAATCCGGCCAGCGTCGGGGTCACGGATCAGGTGGTTCAACAGAGTCGTCTTTCCCGCGCCCAAAAAGCCTGTCAGCAGGGTTACCGGTATGCGGGTATCTTCAGTGTCCGTCGTCATTTTTCCCTCTTTACACTCCCAACATCTTACGCGAAATATCCTTATGTTATAAAGTAACATGTCACAAGGAAGAACCCATGACCACAGTTGAGTTTCAGTCTCGCCATTCCGTGGAGCAAGTCGAAGAAGGTAAGGATTTTGCGCCAAAGTTTGGTGTTGATGGCTTGCTGCCGTGCATCACAAGCGACGCGCAAACAGGTGAAGTGCTAATGTTGGGCTGGATGAACGAAGAGGCGCTGCGGCTAACAATTGAAACAGGTGAGGCGCACTACTTTAGCCGGGCACGTCAGGTTCTCTGGCACAAGGGTGCCACCTCGGGTCTTGTTCAAAAGGTAATTGATGCACGGGTCGACGACGATCAGGATGCAATCTGGTTGAAAGTAGATGTGGCAGGTTCTGGTGCGTCTTGTCACGTCGGCTATCGATCCTGTTTCTACCGCTCAGTGCCCGTCGCTGAAAACGCGGGCCAACCCCTGACATTTCTGGAAAACCAGAAGGTCTTCGACCCCGGTGAAGTCTATGGCGATGCACCGAACCCAACGCAGCTCTGACCTTCTTTGGATGCGACGGGCCCTGCACCTTGCTGCAGGGGTGCGTGGTCATGTTTGGCCAAACCCGCCTGTCGGCTGCGTGATTGTGAAGAATGATGGTTTTCTTGCTGAAGCCGCGACGCATCCCGGCGGTCGGCCCCATGCCGAGCGCAAGGCCCTTGAGCTTGCAGGATCTGAAGCCAACGGTGCCACGCTCTACGTGACACTTGAGCCGTGCTGCCATTGGGGCAAGACGCCGCCATGTGCCGACGCGATTGTCGAGGCCGGTGTATCCCGCGTGGTGTGCGCAATTCAGGACCCTGATCCTCGCGTAAACGGCGGGGGATTTGCAAGGCTCAGGCGCGCCGGTTTGGAGGTGTCTGTCGGCCTTTGTGCAGATACCGCCGAGCAGATTATGTCGGGCTTCTTTCACCGTATTCGCACAGGCCTGCCGGAATTGGTGGGTGTAAGTCAAAAAGCTACAGAGGTGCCAGAAGACATGGATGCGTTACTTGCGACATCAGGTAAGGAAACTGAGCTGAAAATAAGATCAAGCAAGAAAGACTGTTTAGCACAACCTGCCCACCAGCTCATGCGCTTGATGGGGGAGCTTGGCCTCACATCCATTGCGATCCCACAAGATGACCCGCTTTGGCAAACGCTGCCGATCAAACAGACAGCTTGGAGTTGATAGATAGCGACTCGTGCTTGTCGGTGCTATTCAAATTGGTGTCAGCGTTGCACTCCCTCAGCCAAACGCTTGCCGCTGCACGGCCTGTCGGAAGCAGACTGGGCATTGTGGCGCATCTGTGGATAAGCCCCGCTCGGCGGTACGCATTACCGGCAACGAATATCCTCAACGATTTAGGGACACCTCAACCCTGATAAGAAGCATCGAATGAACAGCAAACGACCTATATCGGACGTGGTCATCGCGTGCTCTCTGGTGTCCTAATTTTGCCCGACGTAGTATTGCCTAATGAACAACAGCATGCCATCTGACCAAGTCTATGCGGCCCTTCAGCGCCGCGATCCTGCCCTTGATGGTGTGGTCTTCAGCGGTGTTCGCACCACCGGAATTTACTGCCGCCCCGTGTGCAAAGCACGCGTGCCACTGCAAAAAAACATCACCCTTTACCCGACAGCCGCCGCCGCCGAAACCGCAGGCTACCGCCCTTGCTTACGGTGCCGCCCCGAAACAACGCCGTTCAGCCCGGCCTGGAAAGGCACCCAGACCACGGTGAACCGCGCGCTTGATCTGATCAACGACGGCGCGCTCAACACCGGCACGGTCTGTGCCCTCGCGCTGCGGCTCGGCGTCAGCGAGCGTCACGTATCGCGGCTGTTTGCGGAACACATAGGCGCCTCGCCAACGCAGGTGTCCAAAACGCTGCGTGTCCAAAAAGCCAAGCGCCTTCTCAACACGACGCCCCTTCCACTCTCACAAATCGCGCTGCAAGCTGGCTTTCCCAGCCAGCGCAGCATGCGCTCAGCATTTTTAACGCTCTATGGCAGGCCGCCCTCGGCACTGCGAAAGCATAAGGCAATCAAGCCTCTCACCCCAAAGGAAACACCCCATGACCCAAGTTGAAAAAGCCCGCCACTTTCACGCACTCCATACCGCCGGAGAGCCTCTGGTTTTATACAACATCTGGGACGCTGGCGGCGCAAAGGCGCTTTCTGATGCAGGCACCGCAGCCATCGCCACAGGCAGCTGGTCTCTTGCTGCCGCGCAAGGCTATGCTGACGGCGAGCAGATCCCGTTGGCGTTCGTGCTGCAAATCATCCGCCGGATTTCAGCCACCGTGACATTGCCTTTAACAGTCGACTTCGAAGGCGGTTACGCCACCGAGCACAGCGAGCTGGCAGACAATATCAAACAGCTCATCGCCGCCGGGGCCGTCGGGCTTAACTTTGAAGACCAAGTCATCGGCAGCACGGGCATTCACCAAATACCTGACCAAGCAGCGAGGATCAAAACCATACGCCAAACAGCCGACGACGCTGGCTTGCCGCTGTTCATAAACGCGCGCACCGATCTCTTTTTGCAGTCAGACCCAAGCCAACACGCGGGCCTAGTGGAGAGCGCGATAGAACGCTGCGCCGCCTATGCAGAGGCCGGAGCAAGCGGCTTTTTCGTTCCGGGGTTGACGCAACCTGCCCTTATCTCCGAAGTCTGCAAAGCGGCCAAGCTGCCCGTTAATGTAATGATAATGGGAGACATGCCTCCCCTCAAAGAGCTTGCACAACTCGGCATAGCAAGAGCCAGCTTCGGGCCAGCTCCTTACATCAATGCACTGGAACACTTGACCGGAGCGTTCAACGCTGTTCGGTAAGCGTGAACGATCTCCAAATCTTTAGCGCTCGCTTGTTGCGCAACGTCAGGCGTGTTTGGTTTTCCGGTCACAACGCTGACCCAATAGTCAGAGCGGCGGGGCGCAACCTTGTATCGTATAGAACTGGCGTTTGACGCAGCCGCGGGCATGGGAAACATGCTGACGCCCCCCCCCCGCCGCGACCCCGACCAATATCTGCCGCCGATTAAGTTCTAAGGCTTCGGAGAACATCATATCGCGAGCCTTGCGTAATATGTGACTGTTGGTAAGGCTGCCATGAATGATGCCAACTGCTCCAACACGCCATTCTCGGAGATTGCGCCCATATATGCCGCGTGGTGATCTTTGGACTTCCACTCTTCAACGATCAGCATTTTGTTGGTCGTAGGCTCAAAATAAACGGTGACGCTCAGAGCGCCTTCAAAGCCTCGAACCAGAGGTAGTTTTTCCGTCAAAAAAGGTTCAAGGGTTTCGTATTGCCCGTCCTTCACTTGCATTTCCAATGTCACCCAAACGCTCATTTTTTTATCCTTTCAAGATAAGTGCAGGGATCATCATCCAGGTATAACGGCGAATGGGCTTGCGTATTTGGATCATGAGTATAACAAAACAATCAATACCCTTTGGCAGATTGTCGCAGGTAATGAGAGTAAGATAGCATGCCCAAAGGCAATCACGTGACGGTGCTTCCGCAAGCATTGGACGCTTTTTCATTCAATCGCGTTGTTCTGCGTGGCCCTCATGGCAGCATCATGCACAAGACGGTACATGAAGATCTGCGAGAACTGGATTTTATCTCAACCCAGTCATTCATTTGCTACCTGATTAAGGGAAGGGAACGGTTTTGCGATAAAGACGGCGAGGTCATTACGCTATGTGCCGGAGATCTGATCGCAATCCCAAAAGACGTTCGGCTGCAGTCCGACTTTGTCTCACAAGATGGCCCGCTTCAGGCCATCCTCATATTCTGTAGCGATCAGTTTCTGCAGGAATTAACCAAACACCGACTAACAGCACAATTAACTACGGCCCCAAGGGCCGAACGCATCGCTTCACATCCCAGCTTGACCTCTTTTATGGAAAATATGGTGCAGATTTACGAACGGCTCAGCGTCAACGATGAGCTGGTTCATTCCAAGATGTCAGAGCTGATGTTCCTGCTTGATGCACTGCACGAAGGTGATTTGGTCGCAGCCCTTCATGCGCCTAAAACCCCTACCCGAAGAAATGTACGGAATGTGATGCGTACGCACGAAAACCAAAACCTTTCGAGTACGGAGCTTGCGGCCCTTTCCGGTCGATCCATTGCGTCCTTCAATCGTGATTTCCGTCAAATTTATGGCACTTCATATGCCCAATGGAAAATCCAGCGAAAGCTAGAAAAGTCATGTGACCTGCTTAAGCACACGGAACTCAGCATCACCCAAATCGCCTTTGAGGTTGGTTACGAGGGCGTGTCGTATTTCATTGAGCAGTTTCACAAAGCGCATGGAATGCCGCCCTCTCAATACCGAAATGGAAAACGCCCTTAACTTTCAGGGCCCATTCTATTTCTAGGTTCTAGCCGCATCGTATTCCTGAAGCGGTTGATCAACACATCGGAAGCAGAGGTTCAAGCTTCTGACGTTGGGTAGACGCCTGACCACGCTACCTTGCCCGTGCGGCGATAATTTCGGGTGCATGGGTTTCTGCCCAGAGCCGGATGCTATCCATTAATACGCCAAGCTCATGTCCTAAGGGCGTTAATTCGTATTCAACGCGGGGCGGAACTTCGGCAAATACTTCGCGATTAACCAGCCCGTCATGCTCCAGCATTCGCAATGTCTGAGACAGCATTTTGGGCGAAATGCCATTAAGCTTACGTGCCAAATCCGCATTGCGCATTCGGTCGTGACGGAGCGCTGAAATGACAAGGTATACCCACTTTTTGGATAGTGTCTCAAGCACAGCATGCGAAGCGCAAGTGCTCTCATAAGCGTTATAAGCATTATTATCGTTATCTTTCATAATATTACCTTTCAGGTAACTACTATACAAAATAGTGCATACTTTACATTGGGTAGTTTCGCAAACTTATTACGCATCTTCGAAACGATCAAAACAGGAACGTGAAATGCGTATAATTATTCAATCAGAGTATGGAAGCCCTGATGTCCTTCAAATTCAGGACCGCCCAAAGCCCGTCCCGGGATCAGGGGAAATACTGGTCAAGCTCGCGGCGGCGGGGATCAATCCGGTGGATGCAATGGTGCGCGCCGGAGACTTCAAACTAATCTCGGAGCTCCCTTTCACCGTTGGTTGGGATCTGGCCGGAACCGTTGAAGCCTTGGGGGCGGGTGCTTCTCAGTTCTCGCTAGGGGAACGGGTTTTGGGAATGCCCAACTTTCCCGCGCCTGCAAACACCTATGCCGAATATGTGCTCGTCACAGCAAGCGACATGATCAGCACGCCAGCGGATATGTCCGATGCCTCTGCCGGTGCTTTGCCACTGGCCGGGTTAACTGCGTTGCAAGGCATTATCCACCACGGCCAAGTCACCGCAGGGCAGCGGGTGCTGGTGCATTCCGGGGCCGGAGGCGTCGGGCATTTGGCAGTTCAGGTCGCCAAAGCCCAAGGCGCTTATGTGATTGCAACTGCAAGCCCTGCGAAGATGGAAAAGGTATCGGCATTGGGAGCAGACGAGGTGATTGACTACACGGCGACTGACTTCACCAAAGTTGTTGATGAGGTCGATGTGGTTTTTGACCCTCAAGCTGGCGCACAAGCCGAGCGCTCTTTGGCGGTGGTGAAGTCAGGCGGGCGGGTGATTTGCTTGATCCCGCCAAGCGATGATGCCGTCAAGATTGCCGCTGAAAGTGGTAAACATGTCGAGCAGATCACCGTTGCGAGAAACATGGCTGATTTGGCCGCGTTAACGGAGATGTTCAAGGCCGGAACCTTGGATATTCTAGTCGCCGAGACTTTCCCACTCTCCCAAGCCCCCGCCGCACACCGCGCGCTGGCCAAAGGGCCTGTGGGGAAAATAGTATTGGTGCCCTAAAGAAAGGGATACCTCGTGCGGCATTGGGGCTGCGCGAGGTATCTCGTATCCGTCATCTGGCGTTTTTAGTGCGTCTCTAGGGTCCTGACCCAAAACGAGCGTGTACGGTTTCTATCAGCTCCCGCCTGATCTGTTCTGCGGTTTATCATTGCTCCACGAGTGGGGGCGGAGAGGCCGCGAAGTTGTGTAATTCTCCACTATTGCGGACAGCGTTTTCACTACAGAAGTACAGAGCTTGCAAGGTGGGGCTGAATGACAGGCAAGTCCCGCATCAATTCGGTCGCAAAGACCAAGCTACCTTTCTGCCGCCCGCAACGGGAACACCTGCAACTGTCCAAACGTGCCTCGACTTACATCTGCGTCAATGCCGTACATGATCTTCAGGTTTGTCGGCGTCAAAACCTGTTCTGCCGGGCCAGCTGTGATCTTCTTGCCGCCCTGAAGTCCGATCAACCGATCGGCAAACTGTGCTGCCAGATTCAGATCGTGCATGGCGACACCCACGACAGTTCCATTCTGCCCAGCGTGTTTTCGGAGGCGTTCTAGAACCAGCAACTGATGGCGCAGATCCAATGCTGCTGTTGGTTCATCCAACAGGAGAATTCGGGGTTCACGGAACAAGGCCTGCGACAGGAAAACCAACTGACGTTGCCCGCCGCTGATTTCATCAAGACGCCGGGTGTGCAGGGACGTCAGGCCAAAGACTGACAAGGCCGACATGGCCTCGTCGACAAGGGATGATGGCACGCGCATCCCCAACGTGCCCAGCCGTCCCAAAAGCACGACTTCAAGGACAGTCAGCGAGGACGTAGCGCTGGTGTCTTGTGGCATATAGGCAATGTGGCGCCGCCGATCAGCCGGCGTCATCAGAGTGCCGTTCAAATGCAGTTCCCCCGTGGACGGCGTCAGCCCGGCCAGCGCTTTCAGGAACGTCGATTTCCCGGCCCCGTTGCAGCCAATCAGGGCCGTGATCTGCCCCTTGGGCCATTGATCGCTCAGCGACCGGATCACCGGAGTGGCACCATAGGATGCGTTTAAATCAGAGATCAGAAAGCTCACCAGTTCCTCCTTTGGCTGCGCAATATGAGGAAGAACAGGAACGGCACACCGATCAGGGCGGTTACGATGCCGATCGGGATCACACCACCGGGGGAAACCAGCTTGGACAATACCGAAGCCCCAGTCATGGTGATGGCCCCCATCAGCGCCGACATGGGCAGCAAAAGGCGTTGATCCTCCCCCACCAGCATGCGCGCGATGTGGGGGGCGACCAGACCAACAAATCCGATCGTGCCAACAAAGGCCACCGCGCCAGAGGTCAGCAGGGCAACCAGGCCGAACAGTTTGATCCTAAGCCCCTGAACATTCACGCCGATGGCTGCCGCGCGGGCATCGCCAAGGCGCAGCGCCGTCAACTGCCAGAGATTGGGCAATACAGCAAAGCTGCATACTGCAAAGATCACGGCAACAATGGGCACATTCGCCCAACTGGCCTTGAGCAGGGACCCGAACAACCAAAACACAATGGATTGCAGCACTTCGGGCGATGCCAGATATTGCACCAAGGATTGGGCCGACTGGAACATGAACAGCGTGGCGATACCGGCCAGCACCATGATTTCCGGACTCATCCCGCGCATTCGCGCGAAGGCAAAAACAAGGGCCGCCGCGGCGGCGCACATGGCAAAAGCGGCCAGCGGAATTGTCAGCCAAGGCACAAATGGCAAGGACACACCGGTCAGAATGACCAGTGCCGCGCCAAATCCGGCGGCGGCTGAAAACCCAAGAGTGTACGGGCTTGCCAAAGGGTTTCCCAGAATCGTCTGCATGTGCACGCCCGCTGTGCCTAGTGACATCCCCACAAGAACAGCCATGCAGGTCATCGGCAAACGGATATCATGCACGATCACGTTGGTCATCGGGTCAGCCTGCGCTGGTGTGAACAGAGTGCGCAGCACATCTCCCACGGACAGCATAGCAGGACCGATAAGGATGTCGGCCACAATCAGAATGGCAAGCAGCGCAATCGTCCCGCCAAGACGAAGCACCCTGCCGCGGGCCAGATTGCGATACCCCCCGCATAGAAGATGGGCGTCGGGGGCGGCGTTTGCCGCCCCCTTCGTTTCTGTCGTATCAGCCATATGAGTGCCTGCCATCAGTTGTCGGTTTTGGGCAGCTGGGTCATATAGGTACCCTTGAACTTGACCGGCATATAGGTGGCAAAGAACCGATCAAGCGCCGCTTGCGGATCAACATCGGCGAAGGCCTCCGGATACATCGCTTTGGCCAGGAACTGCAGGAACGCATAGTCGTACAAGGTGCGGTTGCCGCCGTGATAAATGCCAAAGACTTTGCCGTCCTTCACCGCATCCAGACCATCCCAGCCCGGGCGCCCCAGATAGGCCTGCATCCGCTCATGGGTCAGCGCGCTGTCGACACCCGGCCCCATGACCACCGCCTGGTCACGACCTGCCCAGCCGGACCCTGCCAGCAGGATCACCTGCGGGTTTTGCGCCAGCACGTATTCCGGGCTGAGCTTGCCCCAGTTGCTGATTTGGCCATTGGCAATGTTGGTGGCTTTCAACTGGTCGATCACGCTGCCCCATTGGGTGCCGGAATATGAGTTGTCGATCGTGTCTTTACCTTTACGACCCAGCTCCACATAGACTCTGGGCGCTGACCCTTCGGGCAATGCTGCCAGACGTTTTTCCACATCACCCACGGCTGCGGCATATTCGCCGGCCAGTGTGGTGGCACGATCTTCGGCCCCCATGATCTGACCCAATAGCTGGGTGGACTGGACGTGTTTTTCCAAAGTCTGGGCATTGTAGTCAAGCACAACAACCGGGATGCCTGCGGCTTCGATCCGGTCTGCGACATCTCCCAGTGCCTTGTATTGCCATGCGGCCAGCAGCGCGACGTCGGG
>JADGEJ010000058.1 GCA_016744435.1 Lentibacter sp.
GCGAGCGGCATGGTTGCTGGCACCCATGGCAGCACTTACGGCGGCAACCCTTTGGGCTGTGCCGTGGGCTGCAAAGTGCTTGATATTGTGGCTGAGCCCGAGTTCCTCGCCGAGGTAGGCAAGCGCGCCGGGTTTTTGCGCCAGAAGCTGGAAGGGCTGGTTGCGGCGCACCCTGACGTGTTTGAAAGCGTGCGCGGTGTGGGCCTGATGATGGGCTTGAAGTGCAAAGTCGCGCCAATTGATGTGGTCAATGCAGGCTACGGCTGCGAGGTGATCGCGGTGCCAGCAGCGGACAATACTGTGCGCTTGTTGCCTCCTTTGAACATTAGCGACGACGAAATTTCCGAGGCGGTTGTGCGTCTCGATAAAGCTGCCACGGCTTTGGTAAGCGATAAGGATTAAACTGATGAACCATTTTCTAGACATTCACACCACTCAAGCTGACGAGTTGCGCGGCATGATCGACCATGCTCGCCAGATGAAAGACGCGCGGCAAGGCCGCCCCAAAGGGCAAGCTGACGACGAGCAGCCGCTTGCGGGCCGCATGGTTGCGCTGATTTTTGAGAAGCCATCGACGCGAACCCGCGTCAGCTTTGACGTCGGAGTGCGTCAGATGGGCGGGCAGTCGATGGTACTGTCGGGCAGTGACATGCAGCTCGGCCACGGCGAAACGATTGCTGACACTGCCCGCGTTCTGAGCCGCTACGTCGACATGATCATGATCCGCACGTTTGATGAGAGCGTCTTGCACGAGATGGCCGAGGCGGCTGATGTGCCCGTCATCAACGGGCTGACAGACCGCACGCACCCCTGCCAGATCATGGCTGATGTGCTGACTTACGAAGAGCATCGCGGGCCGATTGCTGGCAAGAAAGTTGTCTGGGCGGGCGACGGCAACAATGTTTGCGCCTCGCTTTTACACGCTGCCGGGCAGTTTGGCTTTGACCTCACGTTCACCGGCCCCGCGCAGCTTGACCCAGAGGCAGAGTTTGTCGGGCTGGCGCGCAAGGCGGGCAGCACGGTGACGATCGAGCGGGATCCTGCCAAGGCCGTGGAAGGCGCCGATCTGATCGTGGCCGACACATGGGTGAGCATGCATGACAGCCAGAGCGCCAAAGAACGGCGGCACAATATGCTGCGCCCCTATCAGGTCAACGAAGAGCTGATGGCCGCCGCCAAACCCGACGCGCTGTTCATGCACTGCCTGCCCGCGCACCGCGAAGAAGAGGTGACAAGTGCCGTGATGGACGGGCCAGCTTCGGT
This sequence comes from Lentibacter sp., assembly GCA_016744435.1. Taxonomy (GTDB): domain Bacteria; phylum Pseudomonadota; class Alphaproteobacteria; order Rhodobacterales; family Rhodobacteraceae; genus Lentibacter. The sequence goes on from JADGEJ010000058.1 coordinate 1,264, forward strand.
TATCTTTGATGAGGCCGAAAACCGCCTGCACGCGCAGAAGGCCGTCATGCGCTGGTGCTTGGGGGTTTGAGCCTGACCGCAGGTGTCGTTGTAAGCTGCTTGCATGGCCTCTCCCGTTAGGGAGGGGCTACGGGCGGAGCAGGGCTCCCTATCGGATTTCGCTTCTAGCGGGTCGTTGCCATGAACAGGCTTCCGCCGATCAGAAAGCCGCCACCAGTATAGCCGAAACGCCGCCGCGCCTTTGCACTTTGAAACGTCTTTCGTGCTTGCGCCGCAAGTAAGGCATATCCGCCAAGAACAACTCCAACAATGACAGTCGACGTTGCCACAACAATTGCGAACTGCGAATAGATGTTGGCGGCCGGATCAAGAAATTGAGACAGGAACGCGACATAAAAGATGATCGCTTTGGGGTTCAAAACCGCAGTAAAAAAGCCAGCCTTTGCGCTTGAAGCTCCGATTTGGCGGGTTGATTTTTGCGGGAGATCAACGTGCCCTTGGTGAGCTTGGACTATCTGACCGATGCCAAGATACGCCATGTAGAAAACGCCAGCCCATTTGACAATCTGGAACAATTCAGACGATGCGGCCAGTATCGCGCCGACCCCAAACAAGGACAGACCTACAAGAACAACACCTCCGAGCAACTCCCCTAAAATACACAAGAACGCCGCTCTTGTTCCATGCGCTAGGGCTTGCCCGGTAACCATCAAAACACTGGGCCCGGGGACAATGGAAATTACTGTATAAGTCGCTACAAAAGCCAACCAGAGTTCCAGTTTCATGTTATCTCACCTTGTAGCCGGTGTCCTTATTGCGAATTCAAATTAACCCGTTGAGGAATGTTACTGCAGGCTTAAGGCAGAAGCTACGCCACAATCGCATTCAGAATGTAGAAGATCAGCGCTGACATGATCGCGGCGGCGGGCACTGTGATAACCCAAGCCGCGATGATTGTCATGAAGTGGCTGCGGCGCACGAGTTTGCGGCGGCGGCGCTCTTCGGGGGCGATGCGCGCGTCAGGCGACAGGGTTTCCGCGTTGGCGCGCATGCGCTTGGCGGCGTCCCATTCGCGGTAAAAGCCGACACCGAAAATAGCGCCGACAGCGATGTGCGTTGACGACACGGGCAGGCCAAGCCAGCTCGCGACGATCACGGTGATCGCGGCGGAGAGCGACACGCAGTAGGCGCGCATCGGGTTGAGCTTGGTGATCTGGGAGCCAACCATGCGGATGAGTTTTGGGCCGAAGAGAAACAGGCCAAAGCTGATGCCGAACGCGCCGATGACCATCACCCAGAGCGGGATGGCAACCTTGGCGGAAAACGTGCCGAACTCGGCGGCATGGACGATGGCAGCAAGCGGGCCAACCGCGTTGGCGACGTCATTGGCACCATGGGCAAAGCTGAGCAGCGCGGCCGAAATAACCAGCGGAATGCCGAACAGTTTCTTGAGAGATTTGTTGCGGTTTTCCAGCCCTTCAGCCTGCCTGCGAATCAGCGGGATCGTGATGATCCATGCCGCGACACCGAGAGCTGTGCCAATCAGTAGGGCTGTCTGGAGGTCGATTTTCATCACCCGTTTCAGGCCCTTGAGAGCAAGGTAGCTGGCGAAGGTGCCTGCCATGATGCCAACAAGAATAGGCACCCATTTCTTGGCCGCGGCGATTTTGTCATCTTGGTAGATGACGCGCGATTTGATCAGCGCCAGGAAGGCTGCAGCAACGGCCCCGCCAAGCACCGGAGAGATCACCCAGCTGGCGGCGATCTTGCTCATGGTTGGCCAGTTCACGGCGGCAAAGCCAGCGGCGGCGATGCCTGCGCCCATGACGCCCCCGACAACAGAGTGCGTGGTTGACACAGGCGCGCCAACCCATGTGGCGAGGTTCACCCAAAGCGCTGCGGAAATAAGCGCCGCCATCATCGCCCAGATGAAAATATCGGCTGAGGCCATAGCGTCGGGCGCGATGATGCCCTTGGAAATGGTCGAAACAACGTCGCCGCCCGCGAGCAGCGCGCCGGCGCTTTCAAACACCACGGCAATCGCGATGGCGCCGCCGAGTGTGAGCGCGTTGGCCCCCACGGCTGGGCCCATGTTGTTGGCGACGTCATTGGCGCCGATGTTGAGCGCCATGTAGGCGCCAAAGACTGCAGCGACGATAACAACATAGTTCTTGGGCTCTTCGCCAAAGAAAATAGCGGCAGAAAGGCCCGCCAAAACGATAAACGCCAGAGCGATACCCGGCCCGACCATCGGACGTGAAACGTATTGCGTTGCACCTTCCAGGTGGGACAGGCGGTGCAAGGCACGGTCGAGTGTTTCGAGGTGATCGGCGTCTGGCGTGAGTTTGGTCATGGACTGGCCCCCTGAATATGCCCGCACGGTTAGACAGGCTTGGGGCGTATTTCAACAGATTCGTTGTGGCAGGGCCGATTTTGTTAGAGGCTGCGCGATTACAGACTGCGCAACATGTCTTGCAGCGCTGGCTCTTGAACCATGTTTGCGGCGTCTTCGGGGCTAACCCATTTTCGTGTGCGTTCATCGGCTTCGGGGAAGTCGTCACGCAGCTCTTTTACTTTGACGGGGAAAACCAGCGTTTCAACGGGCACTGGCAGGCCTGTCTTCAGTTCTTTGTCGTAGTTGTAGTAGCCAAGTGCTTCGCCGGTGACAGTGCCTTTGCGCACGCCAGCCTCTTCCCACGCTTCTTGGAGCGCGGCCTCGCTAGCGTCTTTGCCGTTCATCGGCCAGCCTTTGGGGATGATCCAGCGGCCAGTGCCTCGTGATGTGATCAGCAGCACTTCTTTCGTTTCGCTGGTTTGCTTGTAACAAAGCGCAGCCACTTGCAGCCGTCGGGGGCGTCGCAAAATAGGCTGGACCAGTTCGGTCCACGCTTTGGTGATCGCATCCATCATCTAAATATCTAACTCTGCCACATCTTTTATTCTTATTGCCCTCTACATAGGGCACTGCGCGCAAAATTGCAAAGGCAAGGCAAGAAAGTCGCTAAGAGCGGCGTTTAACACGCAGGGTCGGGTCGGCTTCGCGGGGGTCTTCTGGCCAAGGGTGGCGCGGGTAGCGGCCGCGCATGTCTTTGCGTACGTCGGCGTAGGATGTGTCCCAGAAGTTGGGAATGTCCATTGTCGTTTGCACAGGGCGCTGGGCGGGCGACAGGAGTGTCACACGCAACGGCTTGCCTGCGACATTGGGGTGGGTCCGCTGGCCGAACATTTCCTGAATGCGCAGCGAAATCTCGGGGTGCTCGCCGGAATAGTCGATGGGGATCTGGCGGCCCAGAGGCGTGGTGAAATGCGCAGGCGTTTCGCGGGCAAGCAGTTGTTGCTGCGTGTAGTCTAGCTGGGCAAACAGCGCATCGCGGATGTCAAAACCCTTCCAGTGGTCGGCGGTCTTTATGCCAGTCAGGTAAGGCGCGAGCCAGTCTGAAAGGCTGGAGAGCAGAGCTGCCTCGGACATGTCCGGCAGCGCATGGCCCGCCGCACAGACCAAAGCCACACGGGCGCGCAGGCGCTCGACGGCCTTACTCGGCATGAGGCCGAGCTCGCGGATGCCTTCGCACATCGCGGCGCTGATAGCTTCGGGCGGGGCGTTCTGCCACGCGCGACTTTGCAGGGTGAGTTGACCAAAACGCTCATCTTCCGAGGCCACTACGCGGCGGTCACGCCGCGACCATGTGCAGGTTTTCTGCCAGCTGATCTCGTTGGAAAACACCTCGCGAAGCTCGTCTTCTGACAGGGCAATAGCTTGGCGGATGCGGGCCTCGCGGGGGTGGCCGTCGGTGTTTGTCACAACCAGCAGGCGCTGGCCCGCGAGGGTGTCTTCGTTTGAGAGAACCGCGCCTTTGCCGCCAGACAGCAAGTAGCGTGGCGCATCGCCCGTACGGCGCAGGGCTACGCGGTCGGGGTAGGCGAGCGCGGCCATTTGCGCGGCGCTGAAGCTTTGCGAAGCATCGGGTGCGCGGCGGGCGAGGCGCTTGGCTTCTTGGCGGACACGGGCCAGTGAGGCGTGGTGCAACTGATGGGGCACGGCGCGTGGATTTTCCATTGCGCGCAGGCGCAGTGCCAAGTCGCTGGGGGCGCCTGTGAGGATGTCGCGCTCTGACAACAGAGCGGCAAGCGTGGCAGCGGGCTTGCCTGCGGTGAGCAGCATGTGCCCAAGGCGCGGGTGCACGGGCAGCGCAGCCAACGCGCGGCCATGGGCCGTGATGCGCCCCTCGTACAGAGCGCCGAGCGCTTGCAGCAATGAGCGCGCTTCGGTGAGCGTGCCTTCGGGCGGTAGCGTGAGCAGGGGCAAGTCGGCAGTGCCCCAGACGGCCAGTTCCAGCGCGAAGGGGGCCAAGTCTGCAACTTCGATTTCGGCAGGGGCATAGGCGGGCAGCGCACCTTCTTCGCCCTTTGTCCAAAGGCGATAGCAGGTGCCTTCCGCCACGCGCCCTGCGCGGCCTTGGCGCTGGGTGGCCTCGGCACGGCTGACCTTTTCTGTCACCAGCCGCGACAAGCCTGAGCCCGCGTCATAGCGTGCGCGCCGCGCGAGCCCTGCGTCGACAACCACGCGCACATCTTGAATGGTGAGCGAGGTTTCTGCGATCGAAGTTGCCAGCACAACTTTGCGGCCCTGTTTGGCGGGGCGAATGGCGGCTTGCTGGTCTTTGAAGGGCAGCGCGCCGAAGAGCATGTGTACTGCGCAGTCTTGTGGCAGGCGCGCTTTGAGGGCAGCGGCCGCACGGCGGATTTCGCCTTCACCGGGGAGGAACACAAGCACGCCGCCTTGGGTTTCTTTCAGGGCTTTGAGCGTGTGCTCGGCGGCGGCCTCGGCGATGCGTGCGCCCTTGGGCAGGGGCTTGTTGAGCCAGCGCGTTTCAACCGGAAAGGCGCGGCCCTCGGAGCGCACAGTCGCGGCCCCGCCCATGAGAGCGGCGACGGGGGCGGTGTCAAGCGTGGCCGACATCACCAGCAGCTTGAGATCGTCGCGCAATGCGTCGGATATTTCGAGGCATAGCGCTAAGCCAAGGTCGGCATTCAAAGACCGTTCATGAAACTCATCAAAGATGATCATACCGACGCCTTTGAGCTCGGGGTCGCTTTGCAACATGCGGGTGAGAATGCCCTCGGTGAGCACTTCGATCTGAGTGGTGTTGCCAACACGGCTTTCGCCCCGAACGCGGTAGCCGACGGTTTGGCCAACGTCTTCGCCTAAGGTTGAGGCCATTCGCTCGGCGGCAGCGCGCGCGGCAAGGCGGCGCGGCTCGAGCATCAGAATACGGCCCTTAACAACGCCAGCTTCCCGCAATGCGAGCGGAACAACTGTGGTTTTGCCTGCGCCGGGAGGGGCCTCAAGCACCGCGCGCGTGCCGCTTTTGAAAGCAGCAATGAGCGCGGGAAGCGCTTGGGAAATGGGCAGCTCTGTCATGCGCCCATTTGGAGCATGCCACGGGCTGGACAATCAAGCGGCAAAGAGGGCATTACTGGCCGCATGGATATGCAGACGATGAGTGAGAAGATTATCGCGGGTGACAGGCGGGCTCTGGCGCGGGCTATCACGCTGGTTGAAAGTGGCCGCGAAGACCACCGTGCGCAAGCGCGAGAGCTGCTTGAACTGGTCAAGGGCGCAGGCCGTGAGGCTGTGCGCATTGGCCTGTCCGGAACGCCCGGAGTAGGCAAGTCAACCTTCATCGAAAGCTTCGGCCGGATGCTCACTGCGGAGGGGCTGAAGGTGGCTGTTCTGGCGGTTGATCCTTCGTCTACCCGCTCGGGCGGATCTATCTTGGGCGACAAGACGCGCATGGAACTTCTGAGCCGTGATCCAAATGCGTTTATCCGCCCCTCTCCGAGCCAGTCGCAACTTGGCGGCGTGGCGCGGCGCTCACGCGAGGCTGTCGCGCTCTGTGAGGCGGCGGGCTACGACGTGGTGATGATCGAAACGGTTGGCGTGGGCCAGTCGGAAACGATGGTGGCTGAAATGGCCGATGTGTTTGTGTTGTTGCTTGCCCCTGCGGGGGGCGACGAGTTGCAAGGCGTGAAGCGCGGCATCATGGAGATGGCTGACCTGATCTTTGTGAACAAGGCCGATGGCGACTTGAAGTCAGCCGCGATGCGCACCTGTGCCGACTATGCCGGAGCCTTGCGGCTTTTGAGAAAACGCCCGCAAGACCCAGAGAGTTACCCCAAAGCGATGACTGTTTCAGCGCTTGAAGAAGAAGGCATCGCGACAGCGTGGGACACCTTGCAAGAGCTTTTGACATGGCGTCGCGCCAACGGGCATTTTGAGAGTACACGCGCGGCGCAGGCGCGTTACTGGTTTGTGCAGGACGTGCGCCAAGGGCTTTTGGCGACGCTCACGCAGGGCGACATGCCCGCTGTGATGGACAGGCTGGCCAGCGCCGTTGAGGCCGGGGAGTTGACACCCTCGGCGGCTGCGGCAGAGGCTTTGGCGAAACTGGCTGGTTAGCCGCAGATCTCTTTGGCCGTCTGGCCGTAGTCTTTGTATTTCAACCAAAAGCGCTCGTGGTTCGGGTTGTCAGACTGGCGAATGTCTTGGGATTTTTGCGGGTCGTTGTAAAACGAAGCCGCCATCGACTGATCGCGCGTTGACATCGTGAGGTTGGCAACGCCTTGGATACAGCCGCAGAGCTGGCGCGAGCGGGCTTTTCTGTCAGAGGCCATGCAGGCCTTTGAGATCGGGCCGGAGGCGAAGGTTGCCGAGGGTGTGCGGCTCGCATTGGACGCTGATTTGTAGCCACCACCGCCGCAAGCGACGAGGAAGGACAGGGCCAGAAGGGCTAAAAACTTGTTCATGATACTGCTCTCGTTTGGGGCTTTGTTGCCCTTTGGCGTGATAATGCCGGAAGTTGGGCTGGTTTTCAATGCGGCAGGTTGGTGGGGCTTCGGGCGGCACGGCGTGGCTTTGGCTGGCTTGGTTGGGTGGCCTTGGGCTTGTGTGCTGAAATGGGTTATAAAACAATGCATTGCGCCATATTAGCACATGGCTGCTAAGCCCTGATAACCCCTGCGAACTTTGTGGTTAACGCTGATGCGCGCCACAAGAGGGCCAAGTGCCTACAGTATGCAGCAATGTATGCAGCTATGTGTGCATAACGCGTATGCACAGTTTGGCGGGCAATTGTTAACGCGGATTAACTTAACGCGGCGTGCGGTGGGGGAGGTTGTTTGAGATCAAGCCGCGCATCGGCGGGCCGTGGTGCGGCGATGATCGGCTGGTTAGAAAGCACTTTATCTCAGCCAAGCCCGTATGCCCTCTGAAAGTTGCGCTTGGCTCAACCAAATCGCCGTGCCGTGGGGCGGCCCGCCGATAAGCGCGGCGGCCTGCGGCCTTGATTCCGCGCTGGGGGCTATAATCCTAAAAGCTTTGCAAGGATCGGCCACGCTTTGTGAAGAATAGGAATGGCTTGATCTATAGCCACAATTCCTGCTGCTGTCGCGGCGACCCCAGCAGCAACAATGGCAGTGCCTTTCGCAAGTTTCTTCGAGATCAACCACATTTTCGCCAGTCGAGTGCTTGAACGTATCACGGCATCTGTTGGTTGTTCTGGTGTCCCTGTGGCGGCGCTGTCGAGAACTTCCTGTAGATCGTCGGCGATCTGGCCCCCTAAGTTCTCGTCAGAAATTGCCCTTACGGTGTCTATGGTTTCACTGAGTGTGTTTAGCTCGTCAGGAGATGCTTCTTTTACGATTTGAGCACTGCGTTTGGCTCTGGCGTCGGCGACTTCTGGGTGCTGTGCGCGTACGTCTAAGGCGGTGTTAAGCAACGTGTCTTGAAGAGCCAAGATTTCGTCGGACTCAGGCAACTCCCCACCAAGCTTTCCGCCAATGCGTTTGTGGACAGACATACAGTCCATTTCGACGCGTTGAGGGTCGTCTTGGTATTTGGTCAATGTCTTGGTTAGCTTCGTATGCTCCCATCCACCTTCGAGCAGGCCGTTGCCACCCAAAGCATCTTCGAGAGAGTCTTCGATAAGTGTCAGATTGGTTTTAAGCAAGTTCTGCTCAACGACTGGGGTAGGGCGAAGCGTGAACTTAGCTAGCCCTTCATCAAATTCAACTTCTTCGGCGAGAGGGAGTTGCTCGGCGAGATACTTCGCGCGGATGACTTCGATCTTCTCGGCGATGTGCTCGGGGCCTTGCTCCCAGTCGGCATCGGGGATGAGGGCGACGCGGCGTTGGAGTTCCCAGTCGAGGGGTTTGCCGTCGAGGAAGCCTTGATACCAGTCGCGCCAGAAGGACCATCGTTGTTCGGTGCCGAAGTGAGACATGAGCATTTCGACGTGCTCGTGTTGGTAGCCAGACCCTGATCCTAGTAGTTTAGAATTCCAAATTTTTTGATGGCCTTCGCCTTCAATTGACTGGGCGACAATAAGGTCTAGTTCAGTTT
>JADGEJ010000059.1 GCA_016744435.1 Lentibacter sp.
GGCAACATCGCGCTTGATGGCTGTATCGTTAAGACGGCTGGCGTTGATGCGAGCAACCTGAACTTCTCAGGGCCGGCCTATGTTTGCGAAAGCCAAGACCAAGCCGTGAGCGACATCCTCACAGGCAAGGTTAAAGAAGGCGACGTTGTCGTCATCCGCTACGAAGGCCCGCGTGGCGGCCCGGGGATGCAAGAGATGCTCTACCCGACGAGTTACCTAAAATCAAAAGGCCTCGGCAAGAAATGCGCCTTGCTAACAGACGGTCGCTTTTCGGGCGGCACCTCAGGGCTGTCTATCGGTCACTGCTCGCCAGAAGCGGCAGAAGGCGGCACTATCGGGCTTGTGGAGCAGGGCGATACGATCGTGATCGACATTCCCAACCGCTCTATCCACCTAGATGTTGACGAGGCTACCTTGGCCGCGCGCCGTGAAGCTATGGAAGCCAAAGGTTGGAAGCCAGAGAAGCCACGCAAACGCAAGGTATCCGGCGCGCTCAGAGCCTACGCAGCTCTCGCAACAAGCGCAGCCAAAGGTGCAGTACGCAACATCTAACTTTTTCTTTCCAGAAATATCCCGGGGGGTGCGGGGGGCTGGCCCCCCGCTTTAAGCGTAGTTTTGGTCGGATTTGCGAAGCAAATTCGAGGCTAAAGGCTGGTTTTTTGCACGCCGCCGGTGTCGAAATTCGACGGAGTTAGCCAGCGCTCGAACCGGGCTTTCTGTGGGGGCCATTCGTTGTCCAGTATGGAGAGCCACGCCGTGTCGCGGTTGCGGCCCTTGTAGGTTGTTGCTTGCCTGAAGATGCCCTCAAACATGAAACCAAGGCGCGCGGCGGCGGCCCGTGAGGGCGCGTTGAGCGCGTCGCATTTCCACTCGTAGCGGCGGTAGCCGAGCGTGTCGAAAACGTAACCCATCATCAGATACATCGCTTCGGTGCTGACGGGTGTGCGCTGCATCAGCGGTGAGAAGTGGATGAAGCCGACTTCGATCACGCCTTTTATCTCGTCGATCCGCAGGAGCGTGGCGTGGCCAACGGCGCGGCCTGATGTGTCAAGAACCGTGTAGTAGAGCGGGTCTTCGCTGGCTTCGGCGGCTTGCAGAAACTCAAGGAAGCCAGCTTTTTGCGCAAAGGGGCCGACGGGGAGGTATGTCCAGTTGGCTCCGGTTTTGTCGTGCGAGAAGGCCTCCCAAAGTGCGTCGCCATGCGCTGCGACACTGAGCGGCACGAGCGAGCAGTATTGGCCCTGAAGCGTGACTCGTTCAGGGCGCGGGCGGGGGAGCTTGGTGTCGATGGGCCAACCGACAGGCTGGCCCAGATCGTTGGTCAAATCAGCCAAAGACTTTTCCTAATGCTTTGCCGACAGTCTCGGTGATGTTGTCGATGTCGTCCGCAGTTGAGATCAGCGCCGGAGAGAAGCAGAGCGTGTTGTTAAAGCCCGGCACGGAGCGGTTTGTCGCACCGATGATTACGCCCATTGCGCCACATTCTGCAACCACTTGGGCGATTTGTTTCTCGCTGGCGGGTTCTTTGCTTGTGCGGTCGGTTACAAGCTCGGCGCCAACGAACAGGCCAAGTCCGCGCACATCGCCGATCACGGCGTGGCTCTCGGACAGCGCTTGCAGGTTGCCCATCATGCGCTCGCCCATCTTGGCGGTGTTGGCCAGCAGGCCCTCGTCTTCAATAATACGCATACATTCCAGTGCTGCTGCTGGCCCTGCTGTGCATCCGCCGAATGTCGAGATGTCGCGGAAGTAGCTCATCGGGTCGTCGGAGTTGTCTTTGAACATGTCAAACACACGCTCGTTGGTGACGCAGCAGGCGATGGCCGCGTAGCCTGAGGCGACGCCTTTGGCCATGGTCACAAAGTCGGGCTCGATGCCGTAGTGCTGGTAGCCAAACCACTCGGTTCCCGTGCGGCCCACGCCGCAGACGACTTCGTCGATGTGCAGCAGGATGTCATACTTGCGGCACAGCTCCTGGATGCGCGGCCAGTAGCCCTCGGGCGCGGGGATAACACCGCCGCCTGCTGTCACGGGCTCAAGGCAGAGTGAGCCGATGGTTTCGGCGCCTTCTGCCAAGATCACCTCTTCGATCGCTTTCACGCTCGCCTCGGCGTAGGCCTCTCCAGTCAAATTCCACTGCGCGCGGTATTCCATGCAATGCGGCACACGAACAAAGCCCGGAGCGAAGGGGCCGTACTGCGCGTTGCGCTCGTCTTGGCCACCAGCCGACATCGTGGCGAGCGTGCTTCCGTGATAGTCGCGGTCACGGTAGAGGATCTTGTACTTCTTGCCGCCGTGGTTTTTGTGCGAAATCTGCCGCACCATCTTGAAGGCTTTCTCGTTGGCCTCAGACCCTGAATTCGTTTGATACACCCGCGTCATGCCGGGCATTTTGCTGATCAGCTTTTCGGCAAACAGAGCGCCGGGAACAGAGCCTGCAGACCCGGAGAAGTAGGGCATTTTGATCAACTGATCACGCACCACATTGGCGATACTCTCGCGGCCATAACCGACGTTGACTGTCCAGACTCCCCCTGAAACACCATCCAGATATTCCTTACCCTTTTGGTCCCAGACACGCATGCCTTTACCCTCGATGATGATCCGGGGTTCACCCGTTTCAAAGGGCTTATGCTGCGTGAGGTGGTGCCAAACGTGGGCGCGGTCAGCGTCAACGATGTGACTGATGTCATTTGCAGAAAGGTTGCCGTCCATGTTCGGGTGCCTCCGGTAAGGAAATCGCGCAGTTCTGTGGGCGATCTGAGTGGGTGATTTGATCAAATCATATTCGCAGGAAAGCTGCATTTTGCCTGAGTCTGATAGGGCCAGTGTTAGAATAGCTATAGGGCCAGTCAGGCGACGCGTTAGTCGCGCTTTGGGGCTGATGCTATTTCTTTGGGTAATCCGGCGTATGCTGGGGCCATGGAAGCAGGTGCTCAAAGCGGATTGGCTGGCATGCGCCGTGTGATGGTTGTTGGCAATGCCGCTGGAGGCGCGTCACGCTTCAGCTATTCAAGGTGATGTGGTGGATGCATCGTGAGATGCGCCCCAAGCTTTTGTTGGCGTTCGACGGTGCGCAGGGCAAGCATATCGTGCACGTCAAATCCCGCGCAGAACTTGCCGCATTTGCCAGCAGGTACGCGTAAAAGCCAATCAGGCGCGGGGACAAACCGGATCGGCCTTCAGGCCGAGCCAGAATGTTTGGCCAGAATGTTTGGAAGGACAGTTGGAAAGGCTTACTTACAGCGCTTTTCGGCATCTTCCACAGCGGCGGTGAAGCCTGACAGCGAGAAGGTGTCCTGAGTTTTGGTGCCACGCGCGGAACGGGCTGTCATCACCGCGCTCGCGCCACGCTTTAATGCGGTGATGATCTTGGCATCTTCCGCTGTTGACGCCGCCCAAGCCCACTCACCTTCTGTGAACAGCTCGAAGCTCGTGCCACCGATGTTGAGGTTGACAGTTGAGCCGCCCGCGAACGAGTAGCCGCCAGTGAAGGCGAGTTGCCCACCGCTCAGCTTGCCGGGGCGGTAGAATGCCATCAAAAGGATGTCGCTTCGTTTTACAGAAACAACGCGCCCGTCCTTTGTGTTGACGGTTTCTTTGGGTGCGGAAACAGCCCAGCATTCTTTCGGGTTCGCGTCTTCAAACACGGCCCATGCTGTTTTGGTTGCCACTTGGTTGCTGCTTGTTTGCTGCGCCTGTGCAGTGCTTGCCGCGCCCAATACAAGCGCCGCAAAAGCCAATTTTTGCGCAAATTGTAATACCATATGTCCAGCCTCCAGCTGTCCTTAACCTCAATTATTCGCCCCTGTTTTTGTTCCCGCTGCGTTTGCCGCTTTTATCAGGTCAGGGCCGATTTCTACTCGACATTGCTACATTACCCTGAAAACTGCCACATACGAAAGAGCAATTGGCGGAAATTCGCACAAGTTTTCGGGAGGATGACATGAACGCACCTATAGCACTGGCTGAAATCTGGCGAGGAGAGTTCCTCGAAAGTGTTCATACGGGCCACGCCGTTGTCTGCGGGCCGGATGGCGAGATCGTTGAAAGCTGGGGTGATCCGAGCGCAATTGTGCTGCCGCGCTCGTCCTCCAAGATGCTGCAAGCCCTGCCTTTGGTTGAAAGCGGTGCTGCCAAGGCCTTCGGGCTGACAGGCGAGCAGCTTGCCCTGTCCTGCGCTTCACACCAAGGCCAGCCAATGCACACCGACCGCGTGCAGACGTGGCTGAAAGACCTTGGGCTTGGCAACGATGACCTCCGCTGTGGGCCGCAAGCTCCGCGCGATGATCGCGATCTTGCCAAGATGTTCAAAACTGACAGCGCGCCCTGTCGCTATCACAACAACTGTTCGGGCAAACACGCGGGCTTTTTGACACTGTCCCAGCACCTCGGCAGTGCGTCTGACCCCGACTATGTCAACGCCGCCCATCCGGTGCAAAAAGCGGGTCTTGAGGCTTTTGAAAGCGTCACGCAAGAGGTCAGCGCTGGTCATGTGATCGACGGCTGCTCAGCGCCCAATTTCGCGGCCAGCCTGCACGGTATCGCACGCGCCATGGCATTTTTCGCCAGCGCCACTGACAGCGGAGACAGTCGCCAGCGCGCAGCTCATACCCTGCGCCAAGCTATGGTCACCTACCCGGAACTGGTTGCAGGCGACGGCCGTGCTTGCACCGAGCTCATGCAAGCCATGGATGGGCGTGTGGCTCTCAAAACCGGGGCCGAGGCGTTCTTCGTTGCGATTGTCCCAGAAAAGAAACTGGGCATCGCACTGAAGATAACCGACGGTTCAACCCGCGGTGCAGAATGCGCTATCGCTTCCATCCTCGTGCGCCTCGGTGTGCTTGACGCGGAGCACCCAGCAACCCTCAAGCGCCGCAATGCCGTGATCAAAAACTTCGCTGGCCTCACAACGGGTTATCTCCGACCAGCGACAGCGCTCGCCTAACGCCTTTTTCTTTCCAGAAATATCCTAGGGGGAGCGCGAGGGGGACAAAGTCCCCCTCGCCACCGCGACGCGTGAAAGCGCGGCGCAAACCCTAGCGGCCTGGCATGTCCTCACGGCACTCCGCAGGTTCCCAGTTTTCGATCAACTCCATAGCCTCTTGTGCGGTGTCCACAAAGCGGAACAAGTCCAGATCTTCCGCCGAGATCGTGCCCGCTTCCGACAAGGCGTCCCAGTTGATGATCTTGTGCCAGAACTCTTTGCCAAACAGCAAAAACGGCACGCGCTTCATGCGCCCGGTCTGAATGAGCGTCAGGGCTTCAAAGGTCTCGTCCAAAGTCCCAAAGCCGCCGGGGAAGACGCAGATCGCGCGAGCGCGCATCAGGAAGTGCATCTTACGGATCGCGAAGTAGTGGAAGTTAAAGCACAGGTCTGGCGTCACATACTCGTTCGGGGCCTGCTCGTGTGGCAGCACGATGTTGAGCCCAATAGAGGCGCCGCCCGCATCCATGGCGCCGCGGTTGCCGGCTTCCATAACACCCGGCCCGCCACCCGTGACGATAACGTCTTCCTTGCCGTAGCTTTCCAGTGACTTCACAGTCATCAGCCGCGAAAATTCGCGCGCTTCGTCGTAAAAACTCGACAGGTCGGCTAATGTCTTGGTCCGTGCTGTGTCTTTCTTAGCGGGCTCCGGAATGCGCGCGCCGCCAAACAAGACGACAGTGCTCTCGATGCCGCGTTCATCCAGGATCATCTGCGGCTTGAGCAGTTCAAGCTGGAGCCGCACAGGGCGCAACTCGTCGCGGCACATGAAGTCTTCATCGGCAAAAGCCAGTTTATACGCAGGCGCACGGGTTTGCGGCGTATCGGGGATCAGTTCTGCGGCGTCGCGGTCGGTATGGGCGTCGCGAAATGGGCTTAGGCGGTGGTCATTCATGTTACGCATTCCCTGCTTGCACGTTTTTCTCACGCCTATAGGGTTTCTGCTTCAATAGCCAGTAACGGGAGCGACAGGCATGTCTTGGAGAGATCAGATCAAAGCAGCGGCAGCGCGGATTGAAGGCCATGTTGTGCGCACGCCCGTTATGCGCTGCGGCGGGTTTGGCCTGCCCTACGAGATCGAGTTCAAGCTTGAACAGCTCCAGCACACAGGCACGTTTAAAGCGCGCGGGGCGTTTAACACGCTTTTGTCTGGTCCGGTGCCGCAGGCGGGCATTGTCGCCGCGTCGGGCGGCAATCACGGTGCAGCGGTGGCTTATGCGGCGCACCAACTCGGGCATGCGGCGCATATTTTCGTGCCCGAAATAGCGGGGCCAGCGAAGATCGCACTGATTAAACGCACAGGCGCGCAGTTGACAGTTGTTCAGGGCGAATACGCCAATGCCGCTGAAGCGGCGGCGGAGTATGAAGACGCGTCGGGCGCCATGCAGATCCACGCTTATGATGCGCCCGGTACGGTGGCGGGGCAAGGCACCTGCATGGCCGAGTGGGAGGCGCAGGGGCTTGAGGCCGATACAGTGCTGATCGCTGTTGGCGGAGGCGGGCTGATCGCAGGAGCGCTTGGCTGGCTGGAGGGTGCGCGCAAGGTTGTGGCGGTGGAGCCGGAGACCTCTTGCGCCTTGAATGCGGCGCTCGCGGCGGGTGCGCCTTGCGATGTGTCGGTCTCTGGTGTTGCGGCCAATGCGCTCGGCGCGCGCAAGATTGGGCAGATATGTTATGACTTGGCTGTCGAGCACAAAGCAGAGAGCGTTCTGGTGAGAGACGAGGCCATTCTTGCCGCGCAAAAAGCCCTCTGGCAAGAGCGCCGTTTGCTGGTTGAGCCAGCAGGAGCCACGGCCTTGGCGGCCCTGATGAGCGGAGCCTACAAGCCAGCGAAGGGTGAGCGGGTTGCCGTCTTGCTTTGCGGGGCCAATGTTGCGCCTGATCCTTTAGGCTAGAGCGCGGGCGCTCCCACCCGCCCACCCCGCGCCCGCGCGGCGCGTGTTTCAGGCGTAGTCAGCCGTAATCATGTCAGCGCATTTTTCTGCGATCATGATCGTTGGCGCGTTGGTGTTGCCCGAAACAACCGTGGGCATCACCGAAGCGTCACAGACACGCAAGCCCGTGAGGCCGTGCACCTTGAGTTCGGGGCTGACAACCGAGGCTGCATCAACACCCATCTTGCAGGTGCCAACGGGGTGATAGACAGTGTCGGCCCGCGCGCGGATGTGCTCCTCCCACTCGGCATCAGTCATGGCATCGTGGACGCCATTCAGCTCTTTATGCTTGAATTTGACCAGCGCGGGAGCCTCCATAACCTGCCGTGTCATCTTCGCGCCTTTGATCAGGGTTTGCATGTCGCGATCGTCTGACAAAAACTGCGGGTCTATCTTTGGCGCAGCTGTCGGGTCGGCGCTTGTGAGCGTGACTGTGCCGCGCGAATGGGGCCGCAAAACGCAAACGTGGCAGGAGTAGCCATGCCCCAGATGCAGCTTGCGCGCGTGATCATCGACGATGGCAATGCAGAAGTGGGTTTGCACATCAGGGCGCGTGAGGCTCGCGTCAGTTTTGAAGAAACTGCCGGCTTCAGCCATGGTTGAGGCAATCATAGAGTTGCCGGTTTTGCGCCATTTGAGGCTTTCGCGAATGAGCTTGGCGGTGGCGCGCAGGCCAAGGCCGAAATTGTCGGTATCCTTTGTTTTGTAGGACAGGATAAAGTCGATATGATCCTGCAGGTTTTGCCCGACGCCTTGCAGCTCGTGCACCATGTTGATGCCATGCGGGGTGATGTCTTCAGCGCGGCCAACGCCCGAGAGCTGCAACAGCTGCGGTGAGTTGAAAGCCCCGCCGCAGAGGATCACTTCTTTTGCGGCATGCGCAGTCTTGGCCTCTTTGCCTTGCATATACTCGACACCTACGGCGCGCTTGCCTTCAAAAATCACTTTGGTCGCTTGTGCTTTTGTGATGACCGTTAGGTTGGGCCGGCCGATCACGGGGTGCAAGTAGGCCGCCGCCGCCGAGCAGCGCTCGCCGTTGCGTTCGGGGGTGTGAAACAGCGTGGTCTGGTAGAGGCCCGCGCCTTCGTTGTCGCCGGTGTTAAAGTCGCTCACCGAGCGTTGCTGAACCTCTTCGCTGGCTTTGACAAACGCGCGCGAGATCGGGCGGGGGGCCTTGGCGTTGGAAACTTGCAAGGGGCCGTCGGCGCCGTGGTTTGCATTAGCGCCCTCGACGTTGTTTTCCGAGCGCTTGAAGTAGGGCAGAACAGCATCCCAGCCCCAGCCTGTGCAGCCCTCTGCTTCCCAGCCGTCGTAGTCTTCGCGTTGGCCACGCACATAGAGCATGGCGTTGATCGCCGATGATCCACCGAGGGTTTTGCCACGTGGTTGATAACCGCGGCGGCCCTTGAGGCCTGCCTGAGGCACGGTTTCAAAGGCCCAGTTGTTGATTTTGACGGGAAAGCCTGGAAGCATCGCAACAACGGCTGCGGGCGCGCGCACAAGCAGGCTGTCTCCCTTGCCACCCGCCTCGAGCAGGCAGACGCTTACCTTGGGGTCTTCGCTCAGGCGCGCGGCTAAGGTGCTCCCTGCCGAGCCGCCCCCGACGATTATGAAATCAAAGCTCATGGGTGCACCCCTTTTGGTTGGGGTGATCGTGCGTGGCCTGCCGCCTCTGTGTCAACATTGCCGTTGCGGCGCATTGCGAAGGCGCGCGAAGCCGCGTATAGCCGTGGGCGAATTTGGACATTTGCGACTGAGGAGACAGAACATGTCAAACGCGCAGCTTGAAACAGCGATCGAAGCCGCATGGGACGCCCGTGACAGCATCAGCCCCACCACAACAGGCGAGGCCCGTGAGGCGATCGAAGACACGTTGAATGCGCTTGATAGCGGCAGCTTGCGGGTTGCGGAAAAGCAAGCCGACAACAGCTGGCACGTGAACCAATGGGCCAAGAAAGCTGTGCTTTTGGGCTTCCGTATCAAAGACATGGAGATCCAGGAAGGTGGCCCGCAAGCTGGCGGTTGGTGGGACAAAGTCGACAGCAAGTTCGCGGGTTGGGGCGAAAACCAGTGGAAAGCCGCAGGCTTCCGCGCGGTGCCAAACTGCGTCGTACGCAAGTCAGCCTACATCGCGCCCGGCGTTGTGCTTATGCCATCGTTTGTGAACATCGGTGCATATGTCGACAGCGGCACGATGGTTGACACATGGGCCACCGTTGGCTCTTGCGCGCAGATCGGCAAAAATGTGCACCTTTCGGGCGGCGTTGGCATTGGCGGCGTGCTGGAGCCGATGCAGGCTGGCCCGACGATCATTGAAGACAACTGCTTTATCGGAGCGCGCTCTGAGGTTGTTGAAGGCTGCATCGTGCGCGAAGGCTCGGTGCTGGGCATGGGCGTGTTCATCGGCCAGTCGACCAAGATTTTGGATCGCGAAACAGGCGAAGTCATGTATGGCGAAGTGCCTTCAGGCTCGGTTGTGGTTGCGGGCTCGATGCCAAGCAAGAACGG
>JADGEJ010000030.1 GCA_016744435.1 Lentibacter sp.
GTATTGAGATGAATTTTGAAGCCTGGACCATATTCGCCCTGTTCTGGGTGGTGTTCGTCACCACGCCGGGGCCAAATGCTGTGAACTGTATCCAAACGGGCATGCAGCTTGGATTCTTGCGAACGCTCCCAGCGGTCGCGGGCATCCTCACACAGGCGACGCTGTTTCTAACGCTCTCAGCGCTTGGTGTCACGGCGTTGATCGCGGCCTCTCCGGCAGCCTTTCAGGCGCTAAAGTTTCTCGGTGCGGCTTTCCTGATCTACCTCGGCTTGCGCGCCATACTCACCGCGCATCGGCCGATCAGAACCGAGGCACAGACAGGCCGTTCTGTCTATTGGCGGGCCTTGGCCATCGCCACGATCAACCCGAAGTCTGTCGCGGGTTACTTGGCCGCTTTCAGCCAGTTTGTAGACCCTAACACAGCCATTTCTGCGCAAATGTGGGTAATCTTTCCTACGGCGCTGACGCTGACAACGCTGAGCTATTGCACCTATACGGCGCTTGGCGCAGGGCTTGGAAAGCTCGCTCTGGGCGCAGTTATGGGCGCCTGGTTCCGCCGTATCATGGGCATCTGCTTTATCCTCTACGGCATCGCCCTTGGCACATCATCAGGGAGAGTATCATGACACAGGGTTCCTGCCTTTGCGGCGCATGCACCTATAAAACATCGGCCACACCAAAAGGCCCAAGCATGTGCCACTGCAGCCAGTGCCGCGCGCAGTCAGGCGGTGTCTGGTCGTCGGCCTATGTACCGCGCTCAGAACTGATCATTTCAGGCCCCGTCAAATGGTTTGCGTCTAGCCCCAGCGCGCGCCGTGGCTTCTGCCCCGAATGCGGCAGCTTCCTGTTTTGGGAGGCCCATGACGAAGACACCACCAGCTTCTCGCTTGGCAGCCTTTCCAAACCGACGGGCGTGACCCTCGAAAAGCACATCTTCACCGCAGACAAGGGCGACTACTACACAATCGCCGATGGCCTGCCGCAGAAGGATTAGGCTATGTTAGAGACGTTTTTGAGCATGGATACCGGCCTAATTATCGCCTTTATCAGCGCGGGCGTCTTGCTCAACCTGACGCCAGGTGCTGACGTCGCATTTGCAATGGCCTCGGGAATATCGGGCGGGCCAAAGACAGGCATCACAGCAGCGCTCGGGATAACTCTCGGAGGCCTCACCCACATGATCTTGGCAGTGCTTGGCATCACCGCTGCCCTCAAGGCCATTCCACATGCCTACGACATAATCCGCTATCTCGGCGCGGCCTATCTGCTCTTTCTCGCCTTCATGTCATGGAACAGCGGCAACACCCCGCAGCAGCAGGGCGAAAGCGGCCACTTTCCAGCCTTGAAGCGCGGCATTGTCACCAACATCCTCAACCCGAAGGTTGCGTTGTTTTTCCTTGCGTTCTTCCCGCAGTTTATCCGCCCACACGCAGGGCCAGCATGGCAGCAAATGCTCATCCTCGGGCTGATCTTCAACTTCAATGGCTTCATCATTACCGCCGCATACGGTGCCTTCGCTGGCCTTGCGCGCGACACGCTCGCCCGCTTTGGCAGCGCCCTCAACAAACTCACATCCATCATCTTCGGCAGCTTAGCAGCGCGCCTTGTCTGGGAGTAACCTCTATGTCTGATCTTCCGACCAAAGCTCGCGTTGTGGTTATCGGCGGCGGTGTCGTCGGTTGCTCATCACTCTATCACCTCGCCCAAAAGGGTTGGACAGACTGCGTGTTACTCGAAAAGAACGAGCTAACCGCTGGCTCGACATGGCACGCCGCTGGCAACGTGCCGACGTTCTCAACCTCATGGTCGATCATGAACATGCAGCGTTACTCAACCGAGCTTTACGCGCGCCTTGGTGAAGAAGTCGACTATCCGATGAACTACCACCAAACAGGCTCGATCCGCCTCGCGCACACAAAGGAGCGCATGCAGGAGTTTCAGCGCGCCATGTCGATGGGCCGCTACCAAGGCATCGAGATGGAAATGTGGACACCTGAGCAAGCGAAGGAACGCTACCCTTTCCTTGAAACGCACGACTTGCTCGGCGTTCTCTTTGATCCGTCAGATGGCGACATTGACCCAGCTCAGCTCACCCAAGCGCTTGCCAAAGGCGCGCGTGACATGGGCGCGAATATTCTCCGCTTCTGCCCCGCAACAGGCGTCACGCAACAGCCGGATGATAGCTGGGTCGTCCACACCGAAAAAGGCGATATCGAATGTGACTACGTCGTCAACGCTGCGGGCTACTACGCCCAGCGCGTTGGTGAGTGGTTTAAGCCCTATGGTGGCCGCACCGTTCCGATGATGGTGATGGAGCACCAATATTTGCTGACCGAGCAGATCCCCGAAGTTGAGGCGTGGTCAAAAGAGCACGGCACCAAGCTGCCGCTCATCCGCGACGTCGACGTGTCTTACTACCTGCGGCAGGAAAAGGGCGGCTACAACCTCGGCCCATACGAGCCCAACTGCAAGGCGCACTGGACAGAAGCCAGTGACGCGATGCCAGACGACTTCTCCTTCCAGCTTTGGCAGGAAGACCTTGATCGTATTGAGGACATCGTCACCGACGCCATGGAACGCGTGCCGCTGATGGCAACTTCGGGCATCAGCAGCGTTATCAACGGCCCGATCCCCTATGCGCCCGATGGCTTGCCACTTATCGGCCCTATGCCCGGCGTGAAGAACGCCTTTGAGAACTGCGTCTTCACCTTCGGCATCGCCCAAGGCGGCGGCGCTGGCAAAGTCCTCGCCGAGTGGATCGTCGATGGCGCAACAGAATGGGACATGTGGGCAGTCGATCCGCGCCGCTACACCGACTACACTGATCAAGACTACTGCAACCAAAAGGGCCGCGAAGTTTACGGCAATGAATACGCCATGCACTTCCCGCAACACGAGTGGCCCGTCGCGCGCGACAAAAAGCTGTCGCCTGTGCATGACAAAGTCAAAGCGCTTGGTGGCGTCATGGGCGCCTACAACGGCTGGGAGCGCGCCAACTGGTATGCGCAAGAGGGCGACGACACATCGCTTGACGCAACCCACACTTGGGGCCGCTCTGGCCCATGGGAGCAACGCATCAAAGAGGAATGCGAAGCGGTGCGCGACCACGTCGGCGTTCTCGACTTGCCGGGCTTCTCGCGTTTCATGGTGAAGGGCGAAGGCGCGGCAGAAACACTGCGCTGCCTCGTCACTGGCGGCTTGCCCAAGGTTGGCCGGATGAACCTCGTCTACATCTCCGACAACCGCGGCCGCATCCTGACAGAGATGTCCTGCATGCGTCTTGAAGACGACGCCTTCGTCATGATCACAGCCGCGACAGCCCAGTGGCATGACCGCGACATTCTCATGACCACAATGCCTTCAACTGTCTCGGTTGAAGACGTCACAACAACGCGCGACACATTGATCGTCACTGGCCCAGAAGCGCGCAACCTGCTCAGCAGACTGACAGACGCTGACCTCTCGACAGGCTGGCTGACGCACCAAGCGGCAAAAGTGGCTGGCAAAAACGCCTACCTTATCCGCGTGTCGTTTGCTGGTGAGCTCGGCTGGGAAGTGCACGCTCTCAACGAGAACATGCCCGACATCTACGATGCGGTGATCGCGGCAGGTGCCAAGCCCTTTGGCATGTATGCGCTCAACTCCCTGCGTCTCGAAAAAGGCTACCGCGCTTGGAAGGGAGACCTCTCAACCGACTACTCTCTGTTCGAAGATGGGCTAGACCGCTTCGTCAAACTCGACAAACCGCAAGACTTCCCCGGCAAAGCCGCCCTGCAATCAGAGCGTCAACAAGGCAGCAAAAAGCGTTTTGTTACCCTCACAGTTGAGGCAGGCGAAGCCGACGCGCCCTACATGTCCTGCATCTACGCAGGTGACGAAATCGTGGGCGAAACCACCTCAGGCGGCTGGGGCTATCGCGTAGGAAAATCTATCGCTTTGGGCATGATCAGAGCCGATCTTGCCACCGCTGGCACCGAGCTTGAAGTCGACATCTACGGCACCCGCGTCAAAGCCCGTGTTGAAGAAGACCAACCGCTCTGGGATCCGGCCAACGAGCGTATCCGCGCATGATCAGACCCAGCTCACCCCCCGACTGGCAAGACAGCTTCGCAGGCCCGACTGATCCAGAGATCACAACAGCCCGCAATGCCTATGAAACTGGCTTTCGCCGCCTGCCCGCTTGGGTTGGCTGGGCGTTAAGCGCGCGCAACAAAGTGGTAAATCTCCTCGGTCTTAAAACCAAGATCGAAGGCCGTGAGGAAGAGTTGATGCTCGCCCTCCCTGTCTTGCAAGAATCACCTGAAGCTTACGAGGTCGGCATCGACGACAAACACCTCACCTTCACCATCCTCACCGAGCGCACAGCACAAGGCACACGGCTCACCACGTCCATCTGGTTCAACCACTGGACAGGGCGCGCCTACCTCGCCCTCGTCTACATCCCGCACAAGATCATCGTGCGCCTCGCCATAAAGGCTCTCTCATGACAGAGATCACCCTCCTCGACGGCTCCGTCGGCCAAGAAATTGTCAAGCGAGCAGGCGACAGGCCAACGCCGCTTTGGTCAACCTCGGTGATGATGGAAAAACCCGACATCGTCGGCGACGTCCACGCTGACTACTTTCACGCTGGCGCAACAATCGCCACGGCCAACAGCTACGCCGTCTACGTCGACAGGCTTGAGCGCGTCGGCCTGAAACACGACCACTTGCAGCTGCTAGATATTGCGATGAAACAAGCCGCGGCCGCACGCGACGCGCATGGCTCCGGTCGTATCGCCGCCGCCCTCGGCCCCCTCGGTGCAACATACCGCCCCGACATCGAACTCCCGCTTGAAGAAGCCGCCGCAACCTTTCGCGCCAACGCAAAGCGCATGGAGCCCCTGGCTGACCTCTTTATTATCGAAACAGTGTCTTCTCTCCAGAACGCGCGCGGCGCTCTCATGGGCTGTGCCGACACAAACAAACCCGTCTGGCTGTCACTCTCGGTTGACGACAACGACGGAACCAAACTGCGCTCAGGTGAGCCGCTCGCCGACATCGCCCCACTCCTTCAAGAGTTCTCGCCCGACGCGCTCCTGCTCAACTGTTCTCGCCCAGAGGCAATCACCCAAGGCATGCCCATCCTCGCAACTCTGGGCAAACCCTTCGGCGCCTACGCCAACGGCTTCACATATATCTCAGACGGCTTTCTTACTGCGGCCCCAACTGTCGACGCACTGGAACAGCGCCAAGACCTCGGCCCAAAAGACTACGCCAAATTCGTCATGCACTGGGTCTCTCAAGGCGCAACCATAGTCGGTGGTTGTTGCGAAGTCGGCCCCGAACATATCGCCGAACTCGCCAAACAACTCAAAGCCGCAGGCCACACAATCATCTAACTTTTTTCTTTCCAGAAATATCCCGGGGGTCTGGGGGCAGCGCCCCCAGCCTTGCGCCAAAGCCCCTCCCCAAACAGGATAAAACCAATGCCAAACCTCCCGTCTCATGCCCGTGTCGTCATCATCGGTGGTGGCATTATTGGATGTTCCGTCGCCTATCACCTCACCAAGCTCGGCTGGAAAGACGTTGTGCTACTCGAGCGCAAACAGCTCACATCCGGCACCACATGGCACGCCGCTGGCCTCATCGCGCAGCTTCGTGCAACTGCCAACATGACCAAGCTCGCGAAGTATTCCCAAGAGCTTTACGGCAACTTAGAGACTGAAACAGGCATCGCCACAGGCTTCAAGCGCGTCGGTAGCATCACCGCCGCGCTGACAGATGAGCGCCTCGAAGAGCTACACCGCTCCGCAGGCATGGCGCGCGCTTTTGGTGTTGAGATCGAAGAGATATCCCCAAGCGAGATCAAACAGCGCTATGAGCATCTCAACATCAACGGGGTTACAGGCGGCGTCTACCTGCCGCTTGACGGTCAGGGCGACCCTGCCAATATCGCCCTCGCTCTGGCCAAAGGCGCGCGCCAAGGCGGCGCTGTGGTGCAAGAGCGCGTCAAAGCCACAGGCGTCGCCAAAGACGGCCGCCGCATCACGGGTGTCAACTGGCAAGGCGAAGACGGCTCATCAGGCCACATCGCTTGCGACCACGTTGTCAACTGCGCGGGCATGTGGGGCCACGAGGTTGGCCGCATGACGGGCACCAACGTGCCACTGCACGCCTGCGAGCATTTCTACATCGTCACCGAGGCCATCAAAGGCCTCACCCAAATGCCCGTGCTGCGTGTTCCTGACGAATGCGCCTACTACAAGGAAGACGCGGGCAAAATGATGCTCGGGGCCTTTGAGCCAGTCTCAAAGCCTTGGGGCATGGGCGGCATTTCCGACAGCTTTGAGTTCGACCAATTGCAAGAAGACTTTGACCACTTCGAGCCGATCCTTGAACAGGCGATCAACCGAATGCCCATGCTCGCCGAGGCTGGCATTCACACCTTCTTCAACGGCCCAGAAAGCTTTACGCCTGACGACGCCTACCACCTTGGTCTTGCACCAGAGATGGACAATGTCTGGGTCGCTACTGGCTTTAACTCGATCGGCATCCAGTCAGCCGGCGGCGCTGGCATGGCGCTAGCGGCCTGGATGGACACGGGCGAGAAACCGTTTGATCTGGGCGATGTCGACATTTCGCGCATGCAACCTTTCCAAGGCAACAAGCACTACTTGTTCGAACGCTCCAAAGAGACGCTTGGCCTGCTCTACGCCGATCACTTCCCCTTCCGCCAGAAGGCCACTGCGCGCGGTATTCGCCGCTCGCCGTTTCACGACCAACTCCTCTCCAATGGGGGCGTCATGGGCGAAATCGCCGGATGGGAGCGCGCCAACTGGTTTGCCGACGAAGGCCAGAAACCCGAGTATGACTACACATGGAAGCGGCAGAACTGGTTTGAAAACCGCGCCCGCGAACACGCCGCCATTCGCGACAATGTTGGCATGTATGATATGTCGAGCTTCGGCAAACTCCGCGTCGAAGGGCCGGATGCAGAGGCCTTCCTCAACCTTGTCTGCGGCGCAAATATGTCGGTGCCAAACGGCAAGATCGTCTACACGCAGTTTCTCAACAAGAACGGCGGCATCGAGGCCGACGTCACCGTCACCCGCCTGACAGAAACAGCCTACCTCGTCGTCACACCAGCCGCCACACGCCTTGCTGACGAGACGTGGTTGCGCCGCAACATAGGCTCTAACATGGCGATAATCACAGATGTTACAGCTGGTGAAGGCGTGCTCGCCGTCATGGGGCCGAACGCGCGCCAGCTCATGCAAGCCGTCTCGCCGAATGACTTTTCAAACGAGGTAAACCCCTTCGGCACCGCCCAAGAGATCGAGCTCGGCATGGGCCTCGCCCGCGCGCACCGGGTGTCCTATGTTGGCGAGCTTGGCTGGGAGATCTACGTCAGCTCCGACATGGCCGCGCATGCGTTTGAAACCCTGCACACGGCAGGCCAAAACATGGGCCTCAAGCTCTGTGGCATGCACGTGATGGACAGTTGCCGCATCGAAAAGGCCTTCCGTCACTTTGGCCACGACATCACCGCCGAAGACAATGTTGTCGACGCAGGCCTCAGCTTCGCGGTTGACCTCAACAAGCCTGACTTTATCGGCAAAGCCGCCGTCGCTGCCCGCAAAGAAAGTGGGCCGCACGCCCGCATGGTGCAGTTCCTTTTGGAAGACAGTGAACCGCTGCTCTATCACAACGAGCCGATCATCCGTGATGGCGAAATCGTCGGTTACTTGTCTTCGGGCAGCTACGGCCATACCCTCGGCGCCGCTGTCGGCCTCGGTTATGTGCCGTCCAAAGGCGAGAAGCCGGCCGACGTGCTGGCAAGCTCCTACGAGATCGACGTCAAAGGCACCCGCGTGAAAGCAAAAGCCTCGCTCCGTCCGATGTATGACCCCAAGTCAGAGCGCGTGAAAGCCTAGGGTTCAGGCATAAACGGCAGGTCAGTGTCGGTCGTCTTAGCACCAGCCGCCGTCACCATCGCGTGGATTTGCCCGCGATGGTGTGTCTGGTGGTTGAAGAAATGCACAACCGCTGTGGTTTTGGGAGTGGTGAAGTCTTTTCCTGCCGCGATTGAACTCCACTTCATGTCACCAACAAACCATTTCGCCTCAAGCTGTTTCGCCCAAGTCAAAATTTCCCGATCAAAGGCCCGTCTCTGAACAACAAAAGCGGCCCAATCTTCGATCTCTCCATCAAGACTGCCAATTGCGGGCGCACTCTCCCCCGAGAAGCGGCCCATCCAAAGCTTATCGCCCAAGAGCAAATGCGCAAAGGTTGCCTCAATCGAACCAAAGAAAGCGCCCCTGTCTTTGCGTCGCGCCTCATCAGAAAGCGTCTCTACACTGGCCAAAAGGCTATCATTTTGCCACGCATTGTAGCGCGCCATCATAACGGAAAATTCTTTATTCATTCCTATCTCCTCAACTCAAAGCATCTTTAAACTTCAAGAACCGCGCGTCTTTCATAACCCGCGCGTTCATCGCCTCGCGCAGCGCACCGATACTTTTGTAGGGGCGCATGACAACTTCAAACTTGGCGATTTTCCCGTCAGTGCCAAGCGTGATCAGGTCGACGCCGACCGCGTCAAGCTCGCCGATCTTGCACTCAAACTCTAGCGCCCAATCGTTGCCTTCCCCCATAATGCGGCGATACTCAAACTCCTGAAAAATCTGCCCGACATGGCCGAGAATGGCCGCGACAGGCTCAGCGCCCACCCATGTTTTGTAGTAGGTCGGCGGCATAAACTGCACATCGTCGGCCAGTATCATTACAATCTTGCTATCATCGCCAGAGGCCACTATTTCGGTCATGCGCTGAATGGTAGGGTGCATTATTTTTCTCCTTTTGCTCCCCTCAGCCTGCCCAAAGCAGCACAGCTTGCAAGCACTACCTTCCGTCATTTTCATTTGTGAAGTCTTACAAACGATATTTGATCAAAAAACGGGTTTCGCGCGCCCATACATCCGCCTAAGCTCTCTTCTGAAAGGGGCACTCATGGCTCAAAATGAAGACACACCACAAGGCCTTGCCTTCGCCGTCACAGCCTATGTGCTCTGGGGGTTTCTACCGCTTTACATGAAGTTGCTCAGTCACATTCCGCCCGCTGAAGTTGTCGCGCATAGGGTGATTTGGTCAGTTCCGATCGCCGGAGCTTTGCTCTTCTTCCTTGGCCGCACAGATAGCATAAAACAGGCTCTAACATCGCCTAAAACGCTTTTGATGGGGTGTATCACCGCCGCGCTTATCTCGCTCAATTGGGGGATATACGTCTGGTCGATCACATCAGGCCACGCGCTTGATGCGGCGCTTGGTTACTATATCAACCCGCTATTTTCCGTCTTCCTCGGAGCCGTGTTGCTCGGCGAGCGCCTCACCAAACTCCAGCTCGCCGCCATCGCACTTGCCGCTGCCGCGGTTGTTGTGCTCACGTTAGACACAGGCAGCTTACCGTGGGCTGCGATCGGCATGTTCCTCACATGGGGGCTTTATGCGTTTTTCAAGAAGTCTCTGCCCATCGGCCCCAACCAAGGCTTCTTGCTTGAGGTCCTCATCCTCACACCACCAGCACTCGCTTATCTGGCGTGGCTCGGGCCAAGCAACCATTTCGCAGCCACGTCATACGACACCTGGCTTCTCTTAGGCTGCGGTATCGTCACAGCCGTTCCGCTGATCATCTACGCAAACGGCGCGAAGCTTCTGCGCCTTAGCACAATCGCAGTGCTGCAATACATCGCGCCAACGATGATCTTCCTCATTGGAGTCTTCGTCTTTGACGAGCCCTTCGGCCAAGCCCGGATGATAGCTTTCCCGATGATCTGGGCGGCGCTCGTGCTCTACTCAGTCGCTCTGTTTCGCAACCTGCGCGCTCAGAAAGCTACCCCATGAACAAGCTGCTCATCATCGGCTATGGCTATTCCGCCCAAGCGCTGGCCAAACGGCTCTTGCCGCAAGGCTGGGCCGTTTCCGGCACCACACGCAGCCAAGAAAACTTTGTTGAAATCACCGAACAAGGCGTCACTCCTCTGCTGTGGCCGGGCGACATCTCAGATGCGCTCGTTGACGCCACACATCTTCTGATGTCAGCTGCACCCAATGAGAACGGTGATCCTTTCTTGGCAGATTTAGGCTCTAACATTGGCCAACTAGCGCCAAACCTCGCTTGGGCAGGCTATCTCTCTACCACGGGTGTTTATGGCGACCATGCAGGTGGCTGGATCACAGAAGACACACCGCTAATCCCCTCAACCAGCCGCGGTGAAATGCGCGTTGCCGCTGAGGCCGAATGGCGCGCCACTGGCTTGCCGCTTCACATTTTCCGTCTCGCCGGCATCTACGGCCCCAAGCGCGGGCCCTTCGCCAAAGTGCAAAGCGGCACAGCGCGCCGGATCGTCAAACAAGGGCAAGTCTTCTCGCGCACCCATGTTGAAGATATCGCGCAAGTCTTGGAAGCCTCAATGGCACGGCCCAACCCCGGTTCGGCCTACAACGTCTGCGACGATGACCCAGCGCCGCCGCAGGACGTACTCACTTATGCCGCCGAGTTGTTGGGTGTCGAACCGCCTCCAGAAGTCGCCTTTGAAGACGCTGATCTCACGCCAATGGCGCGCAGTTTCTATGCTGAGAACAAGCGCGTCTCTAACGAGAAAATCAAACAAGAGTTGGGCGTGAAGTTGCTCTACCCGAGTTATCGAGATGGGCTCAAAGCGCTGCGTTAGGCCCGCTTGTCACCAATCTGCGCAACGTCCAAAACATCGAGGACTTTCGCGACGATATGCTCTGCTTGCAGGCCCGCTTCTTCATACATTTCGGCAGGTGAGCCTTGGTCGATAAACCAGTCAGGCAGCACCATCGAGCGGAACTTGAGGCCCGTGTCGAACACGCCCTCGTCGGCCAAAAGCTGCGCCACATGCGAGCCAAAGCCGCCGACAGCGCCCTCTTCGAGGGTTATCAAAACTTCATGCTCTGCAGCCAAGCCAAGGATCATCTCGCGATCAAGCGGTTTGGCAAAACGCGCGTCAGCAACCGTTGGCTCAATGCCTTTTGAAGCCAAAACTTCTGCGGCTTTTTCAGCCTCGGCCAAACGTGTTCCGAAAGAAAGCAGAGCAACGCGCTTGCCCTCTCGCAAGACGCGGCCACGGCCGATCTCAAGCACTTCTCCCACGGCTGGCATCTCGACACCAACGCCCTCACCACGCGGGAAGCGGAAAGCGATGGGCCCGCTGTCATGCGCAGCAGCAGTGGCCACCATATGCTTCAACTCGGCCTCGTCAGCCGCCGCCATAACCACCATATTTGGCAGGTTCGCAAGGAAGGCCACGTCAAAGCTGCCTGCGTGAGTCGCCCCGTCAGCGCCCACCAAACCAGCCCGATCAACCACAAAGCGCACGGGCAGGTTTTGCAAAGCAACGTCGTGCACAACTTGGTCGTAACCGCGCTGCAGGAAGGTTGAATACATCGCGCAAAACGGCTTCATGCCGCCCGCAGCAAGCCCCGCGCAGAACGTCACGCCGTGCTGCTCGGCGATGCTCACATCAAAGCAGCGGCTAGGGTAACGCTCGGCCATTAAGTCAAGGCCCGTGCCTGACGGCATCGCAGCCGTGATCGCACAAATCTTGTCATCAGCCGCTGCCAGCTCAACCAGCGTATCGCCAAAAACACCAGTGTAGCTCGGCGCATTGCTTGGCGCTTTCTGCTGCTTTCCGGTCACCACATCAAACTTCGCAGTCGCATGGCCCTTGTCGTCGCGTGCCTCGGCAGGGGCATAGCCTTTGCCCTTTTTCGTCAGCGCATGGATGATGATCGGGCCAGTTGCGCGCGCCTTAACAGTGCGCAACACGTTGAGCAACTGCTCCATATCGTGGCCATCAATCGGCCCGACATAGCTAAACCCAAGCTCTTCAAAAAGCGTGCCGCCCACAGCCATGCCTTTGATCATCTCCTTAGCGCGCTTGGCGCCTTCTTTGAAAAACGGTGGCATCAAGCTCACCGCACCCTTGGCGGCGGCCTTGAACTCCTGAAACGGCTCTTCCGCGTAAAGACGGCTCAGGTAGTTTGAGAAAGCCCCAACTGGCGGCGCAATGCTCATGTCGTTGTCGTTGAGAATTACAATCAAGCGCTTACCCAAATGGCCCGCGTTGTTCATCGCCTCAAAGGCCATGCCAGCGCTCATTGCTCCATCGCCGATCACCGCGATCGCGTCGCCCAGCCCCTCGGGGCAGTTGCCGCCCAAGTCGCGCGCCACGGCAAAGCCAAGCGCTGCGCTGATCGAGGTCGAAGAATGCGCCGCGCCGAACGGGTCAAACGGGCTCTCGCTGCGCTTGGTAAAACCGCTCAAACCGCCACGTTGCCGCAGGGTGCGAATGCGCTCGCGACGACCAGTCAGGATCTTGTGAGGGTAGCTTTGGTGCGACACATCCCAGATGATCTTGTCTTTGGGCGCATCAAAAATCGCGTGCAGCGCCACCGTGATCTCGACAACCCCTAAGCCAGCACCAAGATGCCCGCCCGTCTCAGACACAGCGCTGATGGTTTCGGCGCGCAGCTCGCTGGAAAGCTGCACCAATTGCGCATCGCTCAGCTGCTTCATGTCAGCTGGCGTCGCGACAGTGTCGAGCAGCGGTGTATCAGGGCGGTGGCTCATTCGGCTCCCTTTCGGGGTAAACTACTTTCGCCGCGCAATAACGAAGCGCGCGGCCTCTCGCAAGCATTCGGCGTCGGCTCCATAAGAAGATAAGGCCTCACAGGCCTGTTCCACAAGGTCTGACGCTTGGCGTTTTGCCGCATCAAGCCCAAGCAGTGACACAAACGTCGCCTTGCCTGCGTCCGCGTCCTTGCCCACGGCCTTGCCCGTCTCGGCGGCGCTACCCTCAACATCGAGGATGTCATCAGCGATCTGGAAAGCGAGGCCCAAAGCCTCACCATACGTCTCTAACTCTGCCGAACTCGCCCCCGCCATGACAGCACCCGCACTCGCCGACCACCTGATAAGCGCGCCGGTTTTACCGTGTTGCACCGCTTTGATCTGCTCAAGTGTCAGGGGCGCTTCGGCGGTTTCCGCGGCAATGTCCATCATCTGCCCGCCAACCATGCCCTCGTGGCCCGAAGCAACCGCAAGCCCGCGCACAAGCTCCAACGCATTACCGCCAAGCTCGGGCGTGGCCAAAAGCTCAAACGCTTTGGCTTGCAAGGCATCGCCCGCCAAAACAGCCGTATGCTCGTTCCACTTGCGGTGCACCGTAGGCTTGCCGCGGCGCAAGTCGTCGTCATCCATGCAGGGCAAATCATCATGAATAAGCGAATAGGCGTGGATACACTCCACAGCCAGCGCCGCTTGTGCTGCCGCTGTCATCGTCTGCCCATGCAAGCGCGCTGATTCGATCACAAGAAAGGCTCGCAACGCCTTGCCGCCCTCCAGAGCATAGAACATCGCAAACACAAGCGCGGCCTCGGCCCGCGATTCTGGCGCGCGAAACCTGTCCCAAGCTGTCTCGCGTGTCGCCTCTATCGCGCGCTCTAGCGAGGGCTCAAATGCGAGCGGCTCAATCAACATCAAGTGGCTTAAGGCCTGCTGCATTGCCGTCGCCATCCAGCGTGATCACGGCGATCTTCTCTTCGGCTTCCTTCAGCTTGGCACCACAATGCGCCTTCAGCTTGGCGCCACGCTCATAAAGCTTGATCGAGTCTTCCAGCGGCACGTCTCCGCGCTCAAGCTGCCCCACGACTTTCTCAAGTTCCGCCATCGCGGCCTCAAAGCTCATCTCTGCTACGTCTGTCTCGCTCATCCGTCTCTCCAGGCTGGTTTCAAACACCATACGCGCCCAAACAAATGGGTTCAATTCAGAACCACGCGCGCTTAGGCTGCTCTCATGTCAAAGATCGAACAAAGCAATATCGAGCTGTTCCCGAAAGAAACCAAAGCTGCTTGGGCGCGGCTTGAAAGTGCTTTGGGCGGGTATGATGCCTTGGTTGAAGCTGCTCTGCACATTGTGCCCGGTAAACACGCGCTTTTCAAAGGCCGCTGGCAAGGCGCGAAAGCCGTCTTTCGAATCGTGCTTGATGAGGCCAACCTTGAAACTGCCAGTAAAGAGTTCGCCGAGCTCACCCGCGCTTGGGCCTATATGCGCGAGCCGCCTTTGACGGTGTCACAGCCGCTGCACTTTGAGTCCGATCAAGGCGTAACAGTGACTGCTTTTGCCCCCGGACGTGGCCTGCTTTACCATCTTTGGTCGCTTGAGCCAGCCGCGCGTGTCGGGCGCATAAACCTTGCCGCAGACTGGCTTCATAAGTACACGCAGCCCACCGTCGAGCTGCGCAAACCCAACCGCCGCCCGTGGCGCACATGGGCCGAAGCCGCAGCCGCCAAGCAACCGCACGAGGCCTTGCAGAAAGCCGAAGCCCGCGTGCTGCAGAAGATGAAAAAACTCTATGGCCAGATTGACTTGCCCGAGTGGCGCGTCGCCCTCGCGCATGGCGACTTTCACCTCAACAATCTGCATTATCACGCCGGAACAGTGACTGGCTTGGACCTTGGCGGCACCAACTTTGCCCCGCTCTACAAAGACATCGCCCGCGCGCTCGTCCACATGGCGCGGCGCGGCATGGTGCCGTCAGGTGCGCGCCGCTTCGGCGTCGACGCTGCTGCGTTTGAACACTACGTAAAACGCTTTGAACTGACAGATACCGAAGCAAACGGCTTCCTGCCCTACTTCATCTGCTTTGAAACACTGATCAAAGTCGAGCACCCCGACATGCCCAAACAACGCATCGAACACGCGCTTGCCATGTCAGAAGCTCTGTTTGCCGACATGAAGCAGATCACCTGATCCACAGGCTTCAAGTTTGATCTAGGTCAGTGCCAAAAACACATACCAGATTTACAATACGAGGTATGAGCTAAACGGCTCGTCACCAACTCAGAGGAACCCAATATGAAGTTCTCAAAAATATTCGCCGCCGCAACGGCAATTGTTGTGACAGCGTCAGCCTCCTATGCGACCGAGCTCGTTGGAGGCCCGATCTTAAGCGACGGAAACACCGCGATTGCCATCAAAAGAGATCAGGGTGTCTACAAGGTTAACGTTTGCGGAGCCAACTATTGGCTCAGTGACAGCAACTCTATCAGCATCTACAAAAGCATACGCCCGCGACTGAAAAGCAATGGTGGCTATATCTATTTTCACACAGCCACGTCTGGCAAAAAATACTACGAATGCGCGTGGGGCCGCTACGACCACTTGCATGGCAAAGTCTACTAATCGCCAGCTTCGCCGCTTAGCTTGGCCTTCAAGTCATACAAAACCTGAAGCGCCTCGCGCGGCGTTAGGTTGTCTGGGAAAACTTCAGCAAGCGCGTCTTCAACAGCGCTGTCTTTCACAGCAACAGGCGCAGGTGCAGGCGCTGCCGAGAACAGCGGCAAGTCGTCGATAACGGCTTTCGCCTGCCCCTCGCGTTCACCCTTTTCAAGCGCCTCAAGCACAACTCGCGCCCGCGCAATAACGCTATCGGGAAGCCCAGCGAGCTTGGCAACTTGCACACCATAAGAGCGGTCGGCAGTGCCCTTGCGCACCTCATGCAGGAAGATAATTTCGCCCTCCCACTCTTTCACAACAACAGTCGCGTTCGAGCAGCGCTCAAGCTTGTCTGACAGCTGCGTCATCTCGTGGTAGTGCGTCGCAAACAACGCTCGGCAGTGGTTGCTTTCGTGCAAATGCTCAAGCGTCGCCCAAGCGATCGAGAGGCCGTCATATGTCGCAGTGCCACGGCCGATCTCGTCGAGGATCACCAAGGCGCGATCATCCGCTTGGTTCAGAATCGCGGCAGTCTCAACCATTTCGACCATGAAGGTTGACTGCCCGCGCGCCAAGTCATCGCTCGCGCCAACGCGGCTGAACAACTGGCTCACAATGCCCACCTGCGCGCGCGCAGCAGGCACATAACTGCCCATCTGTGCCAGCACGGCAATAAGCGCGTTCTGCCGCAAGAATGTTGACTTACCAGCCATGTTCGGCCCGGTGAGGAGCCAAAGCTGATCGTCCTCTGCCAACGCGCAGTCGTTCGGCACAAAGCCCTCGCCGCCTTGCTTGCGCAGCGCTTGCTCAACAACGGGGTGGCGGCCCTTTTCGATCACCAGCGCGCGGCTGTTGTCAACACTGGGTCGCGCCCAGTCTTCCTCGCGCGCGATGGTTGCCAAGCCCAGCGCCACATCAAACTCTGCAAGCGCGCCAGTCGCCCCAAAGACAGCTTCCTGCGCCGCCAAGATGGCCCCGCGCAGCTCGCCGAAAATGCGCACCTCAATCTCGTTGGCACGCCCGCCCGCGTTCAGAATCCGCGTTTCCATTTCGCTCAGCTCAACCGTGGTAAACCGCACTTGGTTGGCCGTGGTCTGGCGGTGTTTGAACATCTCGCTATGTGTCTCAGACAGCATCTTTTCAGCATGCGTCGCCGTCACCTCGACGAAGTAACCCAGCACATTGTTGTGTTTGATCTTGAGCGCACTGATGCCCGTCTCAGCCACATAGTCTTGCTGCATCTTGGCGATCACGCTACGCCCTTCGTCACGCAGCGCACGGCACTCGTCAAGCTCGGCGTCATAGCCCTCAGCGACATAGCCACCGTCGCGCGCCAAAAGTGGCGGCTCAGCGACAAGTGCCTGGTCGAGAAGCGCGCTCAGGTTTTCATGGCCAGCAAGCTTTTCAGATGCCGCCTTCAGCACCTCAGGCAGCTCAAGTTGCGCCATATTAGAGCCTATTTCGGCAGCTTTCTTCAAGCCATTCCTAATCGCGGTTAGGTCACGCGGCCCACCCCGCTCAAGGCCAAGCCGTGACAGTGCGCGTTCCATATCCGGCACATGGCGCAAGTGCTCGCGTGTGACACTCAAAAACCCAGTGTCGCCGTGTGC
Organism: Lentibacter sp.; assembly: GCA_016744435.1. GTDB lineage: Bacteria > Pseudomonadota > Alphaproteobacteria > Rhodobacterales > Rhodobacteraceae > Lentibacter. The sequence continues at coordinate 16,894 of JADGEJ010000030.1, forward strand.
AAACGAAACAGCGTCTAGCCGTTGCCCGATCTTGCCGACGTCACAAGACGGCGAGGAAACCCGCCGCTCAAGCAGCCGCCCTCCTGATGCTGTCAAAGTCCTGTCAATCGCCCCCAGCAGTGAGCCCGCCCGCGCCCCTTGCATCGAGCGCGTTAGCTCAAGGTTGCGCCGTGTCGCGGCATCAATCTGCATCGCGCCACCAGCCGCCTCACGCACCGGCGCTTGCAACAGGGGCAGCTTGCCCTTTTGGGTTATCTCTAAGTAGTCAAGCACAGCGCCAAGCGCCGACACTTCCGCACGCGAGAACTGCCCGAAAGCGTCAAGCGTCTTCACGCCGAAAAAGTCGCACAACCGCTTGGTCGCGCCTTCACTATCAAACGAAGCTTTGCCAAGCTCTGTCACAGCAACGCCCTGCTCTTCGGCAATCTCGGCGAGCTCACCAAATTGCGCATCGGCAAAGATGATCTCGCTCGGCGCAAGCCGCGCAAGCTCAGGCCCAAGCCGCACCCGCGTGGCTTCCATCACCCGAAAGTCGCCTGTCGACATGTCGATCCACGCCAGTCCCGCAGTATCGCGAATCTCGACATAGGCTGCCAAGTAGTTGTGCCGCCGTGCCTCAAGCAGGCTTTCTTCCGTCAGCGTTCCGGGCGTGACAAGCCGCACAACATCGCGCCGCACAACTGACTTATAGCCGCGCTTCTTTGCCTCAGCAGGGCTTTCAAGCTGCTCGCACACGGCCACGCGAAAGCCCTTGCGAATAAGCGTCAGCAGGTAATTCTCCGCCGCATGGTGAGGCACGCCGCACATGGCAATGTCGTGGCCCTCGTGCTTGCCGCGTTTTGTGAGCGCAATATCGAGTGCCTCAGCCGCCGCGACGGCGTCGTCAAAGAACATCTCATAAAAGTCGCCCATCCGGTAAAACAGGAGCGCCTCGGGGTAGTTCCCCTTGATCTCAAGATACTGCGCCATCATTGGCGTCACAGCTGACTTGGCAGTTGACTTGGCAGCTGGCTTGACGGTGCTCACAGTAACATTCCCCCGAATGGTTCTGGCCAAACTAACCAGTCAGCGAAGCCCGCGAAAGTGCAAAGTCGTGTTTCGGTTGAGAGAATCTGCCCACCACGTTATAGCGGCGCAACTCCTTCTTGAATCGGGCCCATAATGTCGAAACAAAAAATCTCCCGCGAAGACGCACTTGCCTTTCACCTTGAGCCAACACCCGGCAAATGGGAGGTGACAGCGACTGTCCCAATGACAACGCAGCGCGACCTGTCGCTGGCCTATTCTCCGGGCGTGGCTGTGCCATGCGAAGACATCGCGGCAAACCCTGCGCTGGCCTACGACTACACCAACAAGGGCAACCTTGTGGCCGTTATTTCAAATGGTACAGCGGTACTTGGCCTCGGCAACTTGGGCGCACTTGGCAGCAAGCCAGTGATGGAGGGCAAGTCTGTTCTGTTCAAGCGCTTCGCTGATGTTAACAGCATCGACCTTGAGCTCGACACAGAAGACCCTGATGAGTTTATCAACGCTGTGCGCCTGATGGGGCCAACCTTCGGTGGCATCAACCTCGAAGACATCAAAGCGCCTGAGTGTTTTATCATCGAGCAAACGCTCAAAGAGCAGATGGACATTCCCGTCTTCCACGACGACCAGCACGGAACAGCCGTGATCTGCGCCGCTGGTCTACTTAACGCCTTGCAAATTTCCGGCAAGAAGATCGAAGATGTTAAGATCGTGGTGAACGGTGCTGGCGCGGCTGGCATCGCTTGTATCGAGCTGATCAAAGTCATGGGTGCCAAGCACGACAACTGCATCCTGTGTGACACCAAAGGCGTGATCTACCAAGGCCGTGAGCAGGGCATGAACCAGTGGAAGTCGGCCCACGCCGCCAACACCGAAAGCCGGACCTTGGCCGAGGCCATGGATGGCGCTGACGTCTTCCTCGGCGTCTCTGCCAAAGGCGCCGTCACGCAAGACATGGTCGCCTCGATGGGCAAAAACGCTGTCATCTTCGCGATGGCCAACCCTGATCCGGAGATCACCCCCGAAGAGGCCCACGCCGTGCGCGAAGACGTGATCGTCGCGACAGGGCGCTCTGACTACCCCAACCAAGTCAACAACGTGCTCGGCTTCCCCTACCTGTTCCGCGGCGCACTCGACATTCACGCACGCGCGATCAACGACGAAATGAAGATAGCCTGCGCCGAAGCCCTCGCCAAGCTGGCCCGCGAAGACGTGCCTGACGAAGTTGCCATGGCCTACGGCACCAAACTCACGTTTGGCCGCGACTACATCATCCCGACACCGTTTGATCCTCGCCTGATCTACGTCATCCCGCCCGCCGTTGCGAAGGCCGGCATGGACACAGGCGTCGCCCGCCGCCCGATCATCGACATGGAAGCTTACGAGCTTTCGCTCAAATCGCGGATGGATCCGACAGCCAGCATCCTGCGCAGCCTCAACGCGCGCGCGCGCCAAAACCAAGCCCGCATGATCTTCGCTGAGGGCGACGACCCTCGCGTGCTGCGCGCCGCCGTGCAATACACCCGCTCAGGCATGGGCCAAGCCGTTGTTGTGGGCCGCGAGGAGGATATCAAAGATAAGCTCACCGCTGAAGGCATGGCCGACGCAGTGGGCGAACTCGAGATCGTCAACGCCGCCAACACGCCGCACTTGGACGAATACAAAGCCTTCCTCTACGAGCGCCTCCAGCGACAGGGCTTTGACAAGCACGACACGCACCGCCTCGCCGCGCGCGACCGCCACGTTTTCGCGGCACTCATGCTGGCCCACGGCCACGGCGACGGGCTTGTCACAGGCGCAACCCGCAAGTCAGCCCACGTTATGCAGCGCATCAACATGGTGTTTGACGCCGACGCCCAACACGGCGCCGTTGGCGTCACAGCTCTCTTGCACAAAGGCCGCATCGTTATCGTCGGTGACACGCTGGTGCACGAGTGGCCCGACGAGCAAGACCTCGCGACAATCGCCGAGCGCTCTGCTGACGTTGCCCGCCACTTGGGCCTTGAGCCGCGCGTCGCTTTCGTGAGCTTCTCAACGTTTGGCTACCCACGTTCAGAGCGCGCCGAAAAGATGCACCTCGCGCCAACTGTTTTGGAGCAACGCGGCGTCGACTTCGAGTTCGAAGGCGAGATGACAGTTGATGTCGCCCTCAACGCAACAGCGCAAAAGAGCTACCCGTTCTCGCGCCTCACTGGCCCAGCCAACATCTTGGTTGTGCCCGCGCGCCACTCGGCCTCGATCTCAACCAAGCTCATGCAAGAAATGGCCGGCGCAACTGTCATCGGCCCCATCCTCGCTGGCATTGATGAAAGCATCCAAATCTGCTCGACGGTTTCGACAGTCAACGACATCGTAAACATGGCGGTTCTGGCGGCCTGTAAAGTGGGGTAGCACCGCGTGACAATCTTCTGCCTCGGCTCGATCAACCTAGACCACTTCTATGAAGTGCCCCACCTGCCGCAGCCGGGCGAAACACTCCTCGCAATCGCCCACAGCACAGGCCTCGGCGGCAAAGGCGCGAACCAATCTGTCGCCGCCGCCCAAGCCGGCGCGCCCGTCGTGCACATAGGCTCCATCGGGCCTGACGGCAGCTGGGCCACAGAGCGCTTGGCAGCCTTAGGCGTCGACACTGCTCACATCGCGACAGTCAAAGCCCCCACTGCCCACGCCATCATCAACGTTGATCCAAACGCAGAGAACGCCATCGTGGTTTTTGCAGGCGCAAACATGAAACAGTCTCTAACAAGGCTAAATAAGGCACTTGAGACTGCCAGAAAAGGCGACATGCTGCTGCTCCAAAACGAGACCAACTTACAGTTTGAGGCAGCCACAATCGCTCGCGCGAAGAACGTGACAGTTGCCTACTCCGCCGCCCCCTTCAACGCCGAAGCAACGCAATCCCTCCTTCCACTGACAGACATCCTCATCCTCAACACAGTCGAAATGCAGCAACTCTCAGACGCCACAGGCCTCACACCTCAGCAGCTCAACCCGCAAACAATCGTCATCACCGAAGGCGCAAACGGCGGCCGCGCCATAACCCCTGAGGGCGAACAGCGCTTCCCTGCATTCCCCGTCAAAGCCCTCGACACAACAGGCGCGGGCGACACCCACGCAGGCTATCTCGCCGCCGCCCTCCATGAAGGTCAGCCTTTACAAGAAGCCCTCCGCCTCGCCTCAGCCGCCGCCGCCCTCAAGGTCAAAAAAAGAGGGGCAGCCGAAGCAATCCCCTCCCGCGCCGAAGTCGACACATTCCTAAGTTTTCAAACCTAGCTCTTTTTCTTTCCAGAAATATCCTGGGGGAGTTTGAGGGGGCAAGGCCCCCTCATCACCGCGACTTGGCGAAGCCAAGGCGCAATCCTTTAGCCTGCAAACGGAGCCGCACTTCCCCAGAGAGCTTTCACTTTCTTGTCGCGCCCACAGGCCTTGCGATAAAACTTATACGCGGCCGCCTTGCTCTTCGGTCCGGCCCGCGTCAGCACCACCTTGCTGCTCTTGTAGTAATCCTGATGGTAGGCTTCCGCCGCGTAAAACCCCTTCAGCGGCAAAACCTTGGTGACAATCTTGCGCCCCAAGTCCTTGCCCGCTTCCGCTACGGCCTTCTGAGCCGAAGCTTTCTGCGCAGCGCCTTTATAAAACAACGCCGTTTTATAGGCCGAGCCCCTGTCACAAAACTGCCCGCCCGGGTCCGTCGGGTCAATCGAGCGCATAAACATGTTCAGCACTTTATCGCGGCTGATCTTCCCTGCATCAAAAGTGATCTTCACCACCTCATAGTGCCCCGCGTGGCTCTTGTATGTCGGGTTGGTCGACTTGCCGCCACTAAAGCCCGAAACCGCGCTGATAACGCCGGGAACGCTCTCAAAGTCTTTCTCGACACACCAAAAGCAGCCGCCCGCGACAACAAGTTCTTCACGCGGCCCCGCATGGGCCAACCCCGCCTGCAGCAGAACGGCCAATCCGATCAGCACGCCCAATACCCAGGCTTTCGTTTCTCTCACACAGCACATCATCACGCGTTCTCCTTCATTTCGCTTGGCTCCACCCTAGCGCCATAAAACTCGCCTGTAGACAGGCCTCACAGAGAGGTTACTACTCGTTCCCAAAACGTGAGGAGCCGACATGTCTGACAAAATCACAACCCACGCCGCCGAAGAAGACGCGCGCAATGAGAAAATCCTGATCTGGCTTAATGGCCGCTGTGTTCCCAAGGCCGAGGCACTGGTGAGCGTTTATGACAGCGGCTTTATGCTTGGCGACGGTGTTTGGGAAGGTCTGCGCCTTTACAACGGCAACTGGGCCTTCTGGAGCGAGCACTTTGACAGGCTTTTTGAGGCCGCAAAGGCGATTGATCTCAACATTGGCATGACCAAAGAACAGCTCTTTTCCGCCTTGTTAGAGACACAAACAGCGAATGAGATGACAACAGATGCGCATGCGCGCCTTATGGTCACGCGCGGTGTCAAAACACGCCCGTTCCAACACCCCTCGCTCAGCCAGCAAGGCCCTACAGTGACCATCATAATGGAGCACTCTCAGCCGAAAATCCCACGTCCTATCAAGCTGGCGACAGTGCCACACATCCGCGGTTTGCCGATGACGCAAGACCCGAAGCTAAACTCGCATTCCAAGCTTAACTGCATCCTCGCCTGCATCGCCGCCGAGAAAGCAGGCGCTGACGAGGCCTTGATGCTTGATGTGCATGGCTTTGTGAACACCACCAACGCCTGCAACTTTTTCATCGTCCGCAAAGGCGCCGTTTGGACAAGCACAGGCGACTATTGCATGAACGGCATCACCCGCCAGAAAGTGATAGATGTTTGCCGCGCTGACGGCATCCCGATTTTTGAGCGCAACTATTCTCTGGTTGACACCTACGGCGCTGACGAGGCCTTCCTCACAGGCACATTCGGCGCGCAAACTCCGGTGAGCGAGATAGATGGCCGCGCAATTGGCGAAGGCGAAATGGGGCCAATCACCCTGCGCATCCGCACTCTCTACAAAGAGCTGATCGAGGCCAGCACATGACTTCTATTGCCATGTGGTCAGGCCCGCGCAACCTCTCCACCGCGATGATGTATGCTTTCGGCAATCGCGATGATTGCGCCGTGGTCGACGAACCGTTCTATGCGCACTACCTCGCCGAAACGGGCCTTGAGCACCCGATGCGCGAAGACGTGCTCGCCAGCCAGCCGCAAGACGCTGAATCAGTCGTTCAGTCTCTAACACAGCCCAAGTCTCAGCATTTCTACCAAAAGCATATGTGCCAACACATGCTGCCTTCAGTGCCGCGCGACTGGATGTTTGGCGTGCAAAACGTCTTCCTCATCCGCCACCCCGCCCGCGTTATTGCCAGCTTTGGGGCCAAGTATGAGGGCTTCGGGCTTGCCGACATCGGCTTTTCGCAACAGCTTGAGCTTTACAAAATGCTGCGTGCTGCCGGGCAAAACCCGCTGGTCATCGACAGTGCTGACATTCGCAACAACCCCGCCGCCATGCTGCGCGCGCTCTGCGGCAAGCTCGACATCGCATTTGACGAGGCCATGTTGCACTGGCCCAAAGGCGGTCACGCCTCTGACGGCGCTTGGGCGCCGCACTGGTATAACGCGGTGCACGACTCCACAGGCTTTGCCGGCCCCGAAGGCCCGTTGCCCTCGTTAGACTCACCGCAGCAAAACGAACTCCTCACCAGTGCCATGCCAATTTATGAGGCCCTTTCGACATGCAAACTGACAGCCTAACTAACGACTTTTCCGCCGCCGTAGAGGCGATCACCGCCCAGAAAATGCGTTTCAAACTTGAGTTGGGTTTGGGGGCAGTTGTTATGATCATCATCTACTTTTGGATGATCAACGCCAAATTCGACGGCTTCACTTTCTACGTGATCCCCGCCTTAGGCCTGTGTGGCCTCTATGTTTTGCAAATGAAACGATACAAAAAACACAGCGCTGACCAGATCATGCCCTTGCTTTGCGGAGCCATCGACGGCCTCAGATACAACGGCCTTCAAACGCCGAGCTTGTCTCACCATGAAAAAACCATGTTGCTTCCAAAGGGCCACTTCAGCGGAGAGGGCATCAGCATTTCCGGAAGCTTCGGCGACCAAAGATTTCGGCAAAGCAACATCATTCTTCAGGAAAGACGTGGCAAGTCTACGGTGACAACCTTCCAAGGTGTTTTGCTTGCACTCCCAGCGCTTGGCATCGAGCCCACACTGCTTGTGCGCCCCTCCGACCAAGGGCGCGGAGCAATCAGCACTTGGATCTTCGGCTCTGATGATCCGATGCCCGCTCAAGCCCCGCTTGGCAGGCTCTCGAGCTTCGGCGAACACCTCACCCTCTTTGCGCCTGACGATTCAGCCCTTGCCGAGTTCGCCCCGAAGCTCAAAAGCTTGATCAAACAGTCTGACGCCGTGTTCACAGACAGCGCAACAATCGACGCTGTTTTGACCACTCAAAGCAGCACCCTCATCGCGATTGCTGACGGCTCTCTGCCCTTCGCAATTGGTGGCATTTTCCAGTCAAAGGCAGCGCTCGCCCACGACATTGAGCGCGCATCAGGCGAATTGAGCTTGCCCATCAAGCTGATGCAACTTTGGTCGCAAGGCCTGAGCGGAATAGCATATGAGCTGAATTAACCAAAAACTCACCGTTAAACCGCTACCTTTTGGCCCAATTGCGACAGAAAACACGCTATTCCCCTTGTCACACATCTCGGTTGCTCTATCTGTCATTCAAACAACAAAAAGCTACAAAGACGCATGAACATCACACCAGATTTTCCGACCGAGAAGCCAGACGCTAAATCAGCCCAAGCCAAATCAGCCCAAGCATGGGTAAGAATCCTCGCCAAATATCGCGACCCCGACACAACGCGCAGCTTTCTCGAGCTGGCAGTCACGGTTGTGCCCTTCCTTGCGCTTTGGGCCCTCGCTTGGGCCGCGCTCTCTGTCAGCGTTTGGCTCACACTTTTGCTGTCTGTCCCGACAGCTATGTTCCTCTTGCGCCTGTTCACAATCCAGCATGACTGCGGCCATGGCTCGCTGTTCAAAAACCGCGATCTGAGTGACTGGGTCGGGCGTGTTCTCGGTGTTGCCACGGTCACGCCTTACGCGCTCTGGCGCCGCACGCATTCGATCCACCACAGCACGCACGGCAACCTCGCCAAGCGCGGCATCGGTGACATCGTCACGCTCACGGTTGACGAATACAATGCGCGCTCGCCGCTCTGGAAGCTTCAGTATCGCGCCTATCGCAACCCCGTCTTTCTGTTTGCTTTCGTGCCAAGCTATCTCTTCCTCATCCAGCAACGCTTCCCCGTTGGCCTGACGAATGACAAGAAATACTGGATCAGCGCCATGGGAACCAACCTCGCCATCTTCGCTATCCTCGGGACGATGTACGCATTCGGCGGCTGGGCTCCGATCCTGTTTATCTTCCTGCCATCCACAATCATGGCGGCTACGCTCGGCATGTGGCTGTTCTATGTCCAGCACCAGTTTGAAGAAACAACCTGGGACCAGAACGAAGACTGGCAGTTGCACGACTCAGCGCTGCACGGCAGCTCCTATTACGTGCTGCCGAACTGGCTCAACTGGTTCAGCGCCAATATCGGCATCCACCACGTGCACCACCTCTACGCGCGCATCCCGTTCTACCGCCTGCCCGAAGTGCTGCGTGACAACGAAGAACTTGCGCAGATCAACCGGATGACGATTACGGAAAGCTTCGCCAGCGCCCGCATGCGCCTGTGGGACGAGCAGGGAAAACGCCTGCTCACATTCGCCCAAGCAAAAGCGCTAACCGCTTAAGAAATCTGCTCAAGGTAGGCGCGCATTTCTGCGAGCGTGTCACTGCGAACATACGCCTTGTTACGCCCATAAGCGCTTGAAAGCTTCGCCAACTGCTCGGCAATGCCCCGCGTTGTGGCCACAAGCGCGGCAGGCTCAACCACAACATCAAGCAAGCCAGCTTCCACCGCCAGATCAGGCCCAAGGTTCTCTGACTGGATAGCAACCCGTGTGAGAAAACGCTTGGTGATCCGCGCCTTCGCAAGGGCTACAAGCAGCGCGTTCAAGTCCATGCCGATAGCTGTTTCCGGCAGGCTAAACTTGTGGCTGCCCTGCGTGCCTACCCGCGTATCACAGGCCATGAGCAAGAAGGCCCCCATGCCAATAGCGTGGCCGTCGCAGGCGGCGAGAAGCGGCTTCTTAAACTCATAAAGTCGCACCAAAAGCTCAAATCCGCCCTTGATAAGAACACTCTGATGCTCGCCGCCTTTTTGCAGCTCCTTCAAGTCAAACCCAGCCGAGAACATGCCTTCGCGCCCCGTCAAGATAAGCGCGCTAGCCTTGTCAGCTTCAGCACGATCAAGCGCGGCGTTCATACCCTCAAGAAACCCCGATGAGACAGCATTTGCCTTGCTGTCGTTCATCGTGATCGTGGCAATCGTGCCGTCTAGCTGGTAGTCAAACATGTCTATGATCTTTCCTAAAGCGTTTCGAGTTTACGTTGGATCACAGTGTGAACTGAAACGCGCGAAACACTGATATGTTGTGGGCCGAATATCTGCTTTATCCGTACCTGAAGGGCGCAATTACTCGCAAGCCCGATAGGCGAAATCAGCCTGATACGTTGCGTTACCAGAGCGAAGCATAGTTACAAAAGTTTGGCCAGCCGCAGCGCTGTTGGCATGTCGCCTGATATCTTGAGCTTGCCCGTCATCACACCGGTCATTGGGTTAAGCTTGCCCTTGAGCAGCTTCACGAGGTTGTCGCGACTTAGCTTCAGCGTGCAGTCGGTGTCTTGATCGGCGGTCAGCACAGCGCCGTCAGCCAAAATGACAACGCCGTCATTGCCGCAATCAAACTTCAGCGAGCCATCAAAGCTCTTGCCGTTCAGCCCCTGCTCAATGCCTGCTGCGATCTCGTCCATGGTGCTCACTCCTTTGACCTGCACTCAGTATATCAGCCTGCCAAACACCGCGAAAAGCCTAACCAAGCGGCAAGCAACGCGCGGTGCATTAATTAATTTGCGTTAAGGCTTTCGCCAAAATCGTATGCACGCGTTATGCACAGGGTGCTGCATACTGTAGGCACGGCGGTTTTGACGGGCTCAAAAAGATTAGCGGGCCAAAACGCAGGGGTAACAAAAGCAAAACGGGCCTGCGCTATACTGCACAGACCCGCTTGTTTTTATTGGATATTTTTACTTAAGGCGGCGGTTACGGGCAGCCAAAAGCTTGAGGCGCAGAGCATTGAGCTGAATGAAGCCCGCCGCATCTTTCTGGTCGTAAGCGCCCGCATCGTCTTCAAACGTCACATGCGCCTCGGAATAAAGCGAGTGATCAGACCAACGGCCAACGCATGTCGCGCTGCCTTTGTAGAGTTTGAGCTTCACAGTGCCCGTGACGTGCTCTTGGCTTTTATCAATCGCCGCTTGCAGCATTTCGCGCTCGGGAGAATACCAGAAGCCATTATAAATCAGCTCGGCATAGCGCGGCATGAGGCTGTCTTTGAGGTGCCCAGCGCCACTGTCGAGGGTGATCTGCTCGATGCCGCGATGCGCTTCAAGCAGTACAGTGCCGCCCGGCGTTTCGTAGATGCCACGCGACTTCATACCAACAAAGCGGTTCTCGACAAAGTCCAGGCGCCCGATGCCGTGCTTGCCGCCCAGCTCGTTGAGTTTGGTGAGGATCGTCGCGGGGCTCATCGCCTCGCCATTGATGCTCACAGCGTCGCCGCGCTCAAAGCCAACCTCGATGAACTCAGCCTCGTTCGGCGCATCCTCAGGGCTCACTGTGCGCTGGTAAACATACTCTGGCGCTTCAACCGCCGGGTCTTCGAGAACCTTGCCTTCTGAGGAGGTGTGCAGCAGGTTTGCGTCAACAGAGAAAGGCGCTTCACCCTGCTTGTCTTTCGCAATCGGGATCTGGTTTTTCTCGGCGAAATCAATCAGCTTGGTGCGGCTCGTCAAATCCCACTCACGCCAAGGCGCGATAACTTTGATGTCTGGGTTGAGCGCATAGCAGGCCAGCTCAAAGCGCACTTGGTCGTTGCCTTTGCCCGTCGCGCCGTGGGCGACAGCGTCGGCACCAACCTCTTCAGCGATCTCAACCAAGCGCTTTGAAATAAGCGGCCGTGCGATTGAGGTGCCGAGCAGGTAAAGCCCCTCATAAACCGCATTGGCGCGGAACATCGGGAACACAAAGTCGCGCACAAATTCTTCGCGCACATCTTCAATGTAGATCTCTTTGACACCCATCATCTCGGCCTTTTTACGGGCTGGCTCAAGCTCTTCGCCCTGGCCCAGATCGGCGGTGAATGTCACCACTTCACAGCCATACTCGGTTTCGAGCCACTTCAGGATGATGGAGGTGTCCAAGCCGCCGGAGTACGCAAGGACAACTTTCTTGGGAGCTGACATCGTTCTATCCTCATAATTGTTGCTCGCGGGTTAGCTCTTTTTGCGAGGCTCCGCAAGCCGAAGCCCCTTGCCAGACAGGCTAAGGTTCTAGATTAAAACCTCATGAGAGAGTTTCAAAAAACATCCCACGCTATCGCCGCTCAGCTGCGCGATGTGTTCGAGGCAACGCCCTTGCAACGCAACGCGCATTTATCGGAAGCCTATGAGGCCGAGATATACCTCAAGCGAGAAGACTTAACGCCAGTCCGTTCCTACAAGATCCGCGGCGCGTTTAACGCTATGACCAAGGCTATTGGTGCGCACAGTGAGTTGCCTTCTTTTGTGTGTGCCAGCGCGGGAAACCACGCTCAGGGCGTGGCCTTCATGTGCAAGTACTTGGGTGTGAAAGGGCGTATCTTTATGCCCGTCACCACACCTGATCAGAAGATCATGAAAACACGCGTGTTCGGCGGAGAGCTCATCGAGATTGAGCTCATCGGCGACTTCTTTGATGAAACACTGCAGGCGGCGCAGGAGTACTGTGCTGAACAATCAGCAGTTTTCTTACCGCCGTTTGATGCGCAAGATGTGATTGAAGGCCAGTCAACCGTCGCTGCCGAAATCACCGCTCAACTCGATGTGTTGCCAAACCTGATCATTCTGCCCGTCGGTGGCGGCGGGCTGTCTGCGGGCGTGACATCCTACTACCAAAACGAGACGTCTTACTGTTTCGTCGAGCCTGCCGGTGGCGCTTGCTTGGCTGCTGCTTTCCAAGCTGGAAAGCCAGCCAAACTGCCCCGCGTTGATACTTTCGTCGATGGAGCAGCCGTGGCTCAGATCGGCCAAGCGACCTTTGATATCTTGAAAGACTACCAAGACCAGCAACACCTCAGCATCAGCGAAGACAGGCTTTGCACAACATTGATTGAAATGCTCAACATTGAAGGTGTCGTACTTGAGCCTGCTGGTGCGTTGGCCATCGACGCTCTGAAAGATATGAAGAGACAGATAAAAGGCAAAACTGTCGTCTGCATCACCTCTGGCGGCAACTTTGACTTTGAGCGCTTGCCTGAAGTGAAAGAGAGAGCGCAGCGCTACTCAGGCCTCAAGAAGTACTTTATTTTGCGAATGCCCCAGCGCCCGGGCGCGCTACGCGACTTCCTTGGTTTTCTCGGGCCACATGACGACATCACGCGTTTTGAGTATCTCAAGAAATCGGCGCGAAACTACGGAACAGTTCTGATCGGGATAGAGACCGATGATGAAACAAACTTTGCGCGGCTGAACCTTCAGGCCGAGGCCATCGGCTTTCAAATGCGCGATATTACCGACGATGAAGTACTGGCTTCATTTCTCGTTTAGGGCGCGCTGCAACAGTTCAGTCCGACTCATCTGAAAACCAGAATTGATCCAGTCAAGCTCCAGCTTTTTGTGCATGTCGCCCAATGCCTTGCCGGCAAGTTTTGGCATCAAGTCTTGTGCCGAAACGGGAAAGCTTTGTTCTGCCGCGAGCTTGATCTTGGCAAGCTGAGCACTGCTACAAGCCACCCCTTGTTTTGCACTGGCAACGCGCAAAGCAAGCTCCGCTAAGTCAGCGCCATTGCGGTAAGCAAATTCTCTCAGACATTGGTCGGTCAGCAGCAAATCCTTCGCCTTTTGCACCACCCCAGCATCTCGTTTTGAAAGACGAAGCGACACCTCTTTCTGAGCATGGGTTGCTGCCGCAAGTCGCCCTAACGGCAATGCAACCTCTTCATTCTCAATGAAATGAAGCAAGGCCTCAAACTGAACGTCTGGCACTATTTGTTCAAGCACGCCCGCGTCGTGCATGCAGTGCAAAACATCAGATGGGTCTAAAGCTGAGAGAAGTTTCATAAACTCAGATGTTTGTCTCTCGATCGACACATGTGAAAGCCCGCCGGCCAACAGCCGCGAGGCAGCAATTGCGTCGGGATCAATGCCTTTGGCTCCAAACCCAAGTTGCGCGGCAAAGCGAAACAACCGGATAATTCTAAGGTAGTCTTCGCGAATACGAGCGTCAGCGGCGCCGACAAAGCGGATACGCTTAGCTTCGATGTCTTCAAGCCCACCTACCGGATCAATGACATTCCCGCGCCTGTCAGCATAGAGTGCGTTCATGCGAAAATCGCGCCGCTTGGCGTCATCTACTAAGGTGTTCGCAAAGGCGACAACAGCATGACGCCCGTCAGTTTCCACATCCTTGCGAAATGTCGTAATTTCAAGCGTTTCTTGCCCGTTGACCACAGTGATCGTGCCGTGCTCGATACCCGTTGGGATGGGCTTAAAATGCAACGACTGAGCCAAAGCGATCACTTGCTCAGGCCGTGCATTTGTAGCCAAGTCCAAGTCATTCACTGGCAGCCCGAGCAGCGCGTTGCGTACACAACCTCCGACAAAGTAAGCTCCAAAACCTGCCGCTTCAGCCGCTTGAAGAAACGCCTGTGCGGTTGAGTTATTCATCCAATTGTCGGTGAGGCGTTTCAAATCGTCGTCCGCCGGGCCAAACCAAACATCATGCGCGCTGTCGCGCCCCAAATGTAATAAGGTCCATATGGGATCGTGTAATATTTGCGAAACTGCCCAGCATAGTTTCGGCCTTCGATCATATACTTGCTGGAATCCATCACATGGGCGAAGGGAGCAAAAAGCAGTTCGGCTACTTCACCGGTATCCAACACTGGGTTGAACGATGTGTGCACCAACCCGAGAATGGGCTGCACCGTAAACCCAGTGACTGTTGTATGCACGGGGAGGCGGCCGACAACTTCTACATTTTTTGCGGGAAGCCCTATCTCTTCCTCTGCTTCTCGCAAACTCGCTTCTTCTGGTGAGCCGTCGCTTGGTTCGATCTTACCACCCGGAAAGGCTATCTGCCCAGGATGGTGGCGCAAACCATTGGCGCGCTTAGTGAGGATGAGGTTCAAAACCCCTTCTTGTTCACGAAACGCTATCAAAACTGCCGCCGGCCTTGGCGAATCAAACTTCGAGGGTGTCTGGAAATTTAGATCAAAATCAGACGAAGGTTCAGCCACGCGCGCCAACGCGGCTGTGAGTTGCTCAAGCTGCCCCCTTACCAAAACCTAGCTCCCGTCTTTGCCGACAGTCGACGGATCGAGCACAAAGTGGCGGTTGCAAAACTGGCAATCAGCCGTGACCGTTCCCTCATTCGTTGTCATTTTCTCAATGTCTTTCACGCCGTAGATCGACAGGCTTTGACGCACGCGCTCTTCTGAACAAGTGCAGCCAAATTTGACCAACCTTGGCTCATAAACTGCCGGTTCTTCTTCGTTAAACAAACGCCAGATCAAATCCGGCGGAGTTACAAAGGGCCCAAGAAGTTCAAGGTTCTCGACTGTCCCTAGCAAGGTGTTGACGCGCAGCCAGTCCTCGTCTGTACGGCGCGCATGGGTGCGTTCATCTATCTCTTCAGATTTTGACATTTCCTTTCGCGAGCGCGGAAGGTGCTGCAAAACAATCCCAGCGGCCCGCCAGTGCGAACCTTCATTCGGCGTATATGTCTCGCCATGCTCAACAACGATCTTGGTATCGAGTTGTTCTGACGCTAGAAAGTATCCTTCGGCAGCTTCAGCGATCGAACTTCCTGAGAGAGGGGCTAACGCCTGATAAGGTTTGCTGCCTTGGCCCTGGTCAACCAGCACCGCAAAGTACCCTTCACCAAGCTGCTCAAACGGCGCGCCATCGGTAATGCGCGCTTTGTCATAACTGGCATAAGCCCTGATTTGCGCTGCTGTTTCTCCATCTTCGGCGGCATAGTAATCTGTCGCGATCATCCGCACCGGGCCATCAGTTTGGACCTGCAGCGATAGCTTCCACTTTGGCTCAACCATACTTCCCAAGAGAGCCGTGATGATAACCATCTCCGAGATAAGTGATTCAACTTGGGGAGGGTAGTCATGTTGACTGAGGATGTCATTGACCGTCTTATCAAGCCGCACAACGCGGCCACGGATATCAGAAGTGCGGAGCTCAAAAGGGAGAACCTGTTCATCCCATGCTACGTTCGATGTGTTTGTCATAAATCTAACCCTATCAGCGCTTAGACGCTGCACCTAATCCTCGTGGAGCTTAGGTGCAAGGCATCGCATAGGTTAGCCTTGATGCTCCCAGACAATTGCCGATATATCATCATCGAAGTCTTCACCGCCAGCAAACCGATCAAGTGAGAAAATGAGGCTATCGAGAAGCTGCTGACCTTTTTTGGTTTTCCAGTCCTTCAAAAACTCAATAACTCCATCATCGTCAAACAACTCACCAGACTCATTCATGCACTCTGACACGCCATCTGAGAACAGCAAAAGCCTGTCTCCTCGCTCGAGGGCTAATTCGAACTCGTCGTATTGTGCATCAGGAATCAGACCGACAGGCAGGCCCCCAGTTCCAAGGCTTTCAACAGAACCATCTGCCCGCTGCACAAGCGGATGAGGGTGCCCAGCTTGAGACATACTAACCCTACCAGTCTTAAGGTTGGCCGTGGCATATATGAGCGTGAAATAGTGCTCTGTCGTCATCTCACGCAAAACCAGGTTATTGAGTGAAGCGATCACTTCGGCTGGCGGTAGCGGTACATAGCCGTCACCGGAGCCTCTTTCGATAGCGATGTTTTGGTCTTTAGATGCCGACGACATGTAGCCAGCCAACCGCGCTGTCATCAGAGCCGAACTGATACCATGTCCCGAAACGTCGATTGCAAAAAGGCCAACTTCATCTTCGTTGATCGGGAAGAACCCAACCAGATCACCGCCAACATGGCCGCTAGATTGCAACAGAAGTGAAATTTGCGCACGCCCAAAGTCTTTATAACGCTCACGTACCAATGATTGCTGCAACTGTTTTGCTTCAATCAGATCGTTGTCGATCGTGGTGTAAAGCGCCTTGAGTTCGTCAAGAGTGGTGTTGATAAGCTGATTCTTACGCTTAAGCTCACGCTCCATATCCAAGATTCGCTCTCCTGCAACAAGCCGTGCGCGCAGCTCAGCCGAACTCACAGGCTTGGTGAGGAAATCATCAGCGCCGTTATCAAGCCCCTGAGCGATCTCGACTGTTTCACTCTTGGAAGTCAGTAGGATGAAATAGCCAAACTTTTCACTCTGCATCGCTTTAAAGCGCTTGCAGAATTCAATGCCATCCATCTCCGGCATCATCCAGTCACTGATAACTAAATCAGGGGTTTGCGCCTCGCAGAATGCAACAGCCTCTTTACCAGAGGCCACCTCCTCAACTTGGTAACCCCACTTTTTGAGCTGCACACGCAGAATACTCCGCTGAAGTTTGCTGTCATCAACAACCAACACGAGAAGCTTTTCTCTTTCAGAGATTTCTTGGTTTTGCCTACTACTTTGCATTTTCTCTCCCCGAACAGGCCGGCGACACGGATTCCTGCAAGACATATCCAAGCAAGCTTAATTCCACGTGTAGTTTTCCCTATCAGTTTTAGGCACTTCTTCGGAAACTGTTAACGAGACAGCGCTAGACTTAGGCAAACGAAGCGAGGCCGACTGTGATTAACTGGACCAAAGTTGAAGAACTGAAGAATGATATTGGAGCAGAGGACTTCGAAGAAATTGTTGAGGTATTTCTCAGTGAGGTTGAGGAAGAGCTCGACAAACTCCCTGACAAAACTCTGTCTGAACTTGAGAGTAGTCTCCACTTTCTAAAAGGGAGCGCGTTGAACCTCGGGTTTGCGGAATTCTCAGTTCTTTGCCAAGAAGGTGAAACGAAGTCTGCACAGGGGTCCGCACAAGACGTTGATATTGACGCGATCTTGGCCAGTTATGCTGCTTCAAAATCGGTATTTCTTCAACAAAAAGTGAACTGAGACTGTGAAAATTGCTGGTTTACAAAGCCGATTCTGCTAGAACGCATCCATAACATAGGCAGATAAGAGCAGCCAAATGCGGGTCATTTCCCTCCTTCTGATCGTTGTAACATTCGGTCTATCAGCAGGATGTAGTAAGTTTCGGAGCTATAATGGCCCTGAGATTACCCATGTCTTAGTTGAAAAATCAAAACGTCGCATGCACTTACTCAGCGGCCAAAAAGTCATCAAAACCTACCGAGTTGGACTTGGCTTTGCTCCAGACGGGCATAAATTTGTAGAGGGCGATGGGCGCACACCGGAAGGCAGATATTTAATCGATCGGCGAAACCCTAACAGCGAATTTCACCTTTCAATCGGTATTTCATATCCCAATCCGGCCGATATCGCGAAAGCGCGTTCTATGGGCAAAAGCCCCGGCGGCGATATTTTCATTCACGGGCGACCAAAGAAATACCGCAACGGCAAGCGTGACTGGACAGCTGGTTGCATCGCCGTCAAGGACCGCGAAATGGAAGAGGTCTATTCTATGGTGACAGACGGGACGCCAATTACGCTCAGAAAATGAGCAGCCTTAACTGCCCATAAGCAGCGTCCACCAAATTTTCCCACTGCTTTCTTGGAACCAGGAAAAGCCAAGGTTTGAGGCGCGATCGTCAAGAATAACTGATCGCGTGTCTGGCTTGTCCATCCAGGCGCCCAGTGTTTCAAGCTCTGTCTCATAAGTTTCAGAGATATTCTCACCCAGCATATCACCAGTATACCCAACGCGACGCACGCGATCGAGCGGAGAAGACCCGTCTGACCCAAAGTGCCAAGGCCTGTTCTGCCCAGACATGTCACGAGAATGCGTCGCAGCTGCTGCATTGAGCTGCGCATTCATCTGAACTTCACCAAGCCCAGCCGCCTTGCGCAAGGAGTTCACCGAATCGAGTATACGGAATTGAATTTTCGAAGAGCCACTCTTCGAAATTCTGTAAAGCTTGGGGAGAGGTTTACCATCAGCAGCCAACTGCGGTGTCGTCGTTGTGGTGCAGGCTGAAAGTAAAATGGCTACTGCAAGAAAACTACCAAGAAAACGCATTGCACGCCTTTCGAACAAAAATTCTAGTTACGTCGGGTTTAACCCTCAAACTGTGATCAATCAAACTCAGTTAAGCAACTCTCGGCTTATTTACTCAGTTTGATTTGCGAGTGAGGCCAAACCGCAATATTAAGGCGCGAACAAATAGAGATCGGAGCTCAACTCATGTCTGATTCCAAATTTTCCCTAAGCCGCCGTGGGTTTGTCGGCGGTTGCGCATCTTTACTGGCGAGCCCTGCGCTTGCTCAGAGCACAACAGTTGACGGCGCAGGCACTGTAGAAGTTGAACGCGACATCAGTGAAGTCGTGCGCCGCAATATCTCCAGTTTCCGCTCGCTTAAGTGGCAACCCTACTTTGCCAACCTCAAGGGCGGTGCTGTTCTGGTCGATACAACGTCTCGCGCCTTACATTACTGGTCTGAAGACCAAGCAACTTACAAACTATATCCAACTAGCGTGCCGCTGACGGAAGAGCTGACACGCCTTGGCCGTACGAAGGTCGTTCGCAAGGTTGAAGGGCCAAGCTGGCGCCCAACACCGTCGATGCGCAAGCGAAATCCGGAGTGGCCTGACTTTGTTGGCCCCGGCCCTGACAACCCCTTGGGCACGCATGCACTCTATTTGTCTTGGACTTACTACCGAATCCACGGCACGCATGACACGCGCAAGATCGGCCGGAGATCATCCAATGGCTGCATCGGTCTCTACAATGAGCATATTTCTGAGCTGTTCGCTCTCGCAAAAGTTGGCACTCAAGTGTTGCTTATTTGACGATAAAGTGGCGAACATACGCTAGCTAGCTTATCATTCAATTTGCATTCAAAGAAATATGCTGGTTAACAGAAAATACATATCAAGTCTTTTGGGCGCCGTAGGCGCGCCCGCTTCTGGAGGAAGAAAATGAAAAATCTCGTTGTTGCCGCCGCATTCGTTGCCGCCGCGTCTACTGCTCAAGCCGGCTCAATGGCCGACCCAATGATCGAAGCACCAGTTATCGTTGAAGCAGCTGCAAGCTCTTCAGGTGGCATGGTTATCCCACTTCTTATCCTCGTTGCCGTAGCTGCTGCAGCCGCAAGCTAAGCTCTACGCTTCGAAAAAATAAAAAACGGCGGTCTCTTGACTGCCGTTTTTTTATGCCCAGCCTTGAATATTGTCCTTGATGACATCAGTCAGAAACCGCACATGCGCTGCATCGGCATTCAGGCACGGTATATAGCTAAACTCTTCCCCACCGGCCTCTTCAAACGCTTCACATATCTCTTCGTTGATTTCTTCGAGCGTCTCTATGCAATCTGCTGAGAACGCTGGAGCGACCACCGCAATCTTGCGCTTACCTTCTTCGGTTACCAGCCTCGCGACTTCCTTCACGGTATATGGCTTGAGCCACTCTTCCGGCCCAAAAACCGACTGGAACGTTGTGACAATTTCGATATCGCTCCAATTCAGCCGTTCACGTAGAAGGCGCGTCGTTCTTTGACATTGGCAATGGTAAGGGTCGCCCTGCAACAAGTAACGCTCTGGCATGCCATGATAGGATACAACCAGCGTCTCAGGTTTGCTTTCCATAGCGCCAACATGCGCCTCGATCGAGCTTGCTAGCACTTCAATATACCGCTCATTATCGAAGTACGGCGCAACAGTTCGGCTGGCCGGCTGCCCAGCTTGCTTCATCAAAGCACGAAAAAACTCATCGTTCGCTGTGCCCATCGTTGCGCCCGCGTACTGCGGATACAGCGAAAAGAACAATACCTTATCACAGCCCTTTTCAACCATCTCAGAAACTTTGCTTTCTGTCGAAGGGTTGCCGTAACGCATACAGAAATCAACCAGTACTTCTCCGCCCAGTTCTTTCTGTACGAGTTCAGAAATGGCTTCGCTTTGCTCTCGGGTTATCGTCATCAACGGGCTTTCACCCGCTTCTTCATTCCAGATCGACTTATACGCCGCGCCACTGCTGAACGGACGTTTGGTCAAGATGATAAGCTGCAAAAGAGGCTGCCACTTCCAACGCGGGTAGTCGATCACACGCTTGTCTGACAAGAACTCATTAAGATAGCGCCTCATCGACCAATAGTCATAACCATCAGGCGTACCCAAGTTGGCTATCAATACCCCGATCTTTGGCTTCAGAACGGTTGGATGGCCTTCAGGTTGGGTGGTGTTTGCCGCTTTGTCTTCAGTATTTTTCATTGTCTTCCCTAAAACGTCATCGGTCTTTCAGTGGGTATTCTGTCGTCGAAAGCGCTTCGGCTAAAGACGTCTTAGCCGAGCCCGGCCTCAAAGGCTGTTGCTGACTTTCATGCGCCTTCCAGCCCGTCATAAACAAAATTTCAAAAGTCGCCACGATCCTGCCGCCCGCTTCGCCGAAATTCTTTTTGTAAATTTCATCTGCAAGCTTGAACAAGCGCTTCGTATCGGGGCTCCGCTTCCTCAAATTGAGTGCGTTGGTCTCTCCCATGCGACGTAGATCATGCATCAAGTGAAAGACGTCCCGATAACTGGCCTTCAACTCGATCTTATCGACAACTGGCAACGCAAAGCCTGACCTTTGCAGGAGTTGGCCCGCATCTCTTATCTCCGTCATCATCGCAACACGGGGTGAAAGGCCGCCATAAAGGGCAATTTCTGCCTCAGCAAGTGAACTTCGCAACTCATGCAGCGTCTCTCCGCCAAACATACAACCTAAAAATAGCCCGTCAGGCACGAGTGCATTACGGCACTGGATAAGCTGTCCCACAATGTCGTTTGACCAGTGAAGCGCCATGCCATGCACAATCAGATCGTGCTGCTTTCCACCAAAATCGAGTGTTTCGGCGTCTTCCAATCTGTCAAACGCTCCGAGAGCGCCCCCCCAGAGACCACCTTGCCAACCGGCCAGAACAGGCGTTTTAAACGTTCTGTTAACCAAGTCTAACCGATACTGAACCTCGTCGAAGGCTGACAAGCTGACAAAATCTGCCTCAGCAAGCTGCGCTCGCGCGCGTTTCTGCTTCAGCGCTTCTCGATCGGTATGTTGGTTTAACTGCATGGGCTACAAATATGAGTTGGCGATCAAGTATACAAACAGTTGTTCAAACACTCTATCCGACAAGTTGCTTACTTTGTGGAACTACCGTTGAGGGAACCTCTGGGCTGTGTGGTAAATGTTGGCTCCATTCACCATTCATTGCCGGCCTCACATGCAACAGTTGCGGAACACCGCTACCCGGACAATCGCTTGAAGACGAAACCTGTGATGACTGCCTCACAACACCGAGGCCCTGGAGTGCAGCCCGCGCTTGTCTTGTATATGAACAGAACGCACGTCGCTTGATTTGGGATCTAAAGTATTCTGACCGTGCCGAAATCGCTACTGCGGCGGGCGGCTGGTTGCACGCGGCTTTGCGCCCTATATTGCCGGAAAATCCTATCATCATGCCAATCCCCCTACACTGGACGCGACTTCTTAAGCGCAAATACAACCAGTCGGCCTTGCTCTCAAAGGCCCTGTCCGACGTAGGAAAGTTTGAGCATCAACCCGAGCTTCTCAAGCGAATCAAACGCACCCCCAGCTTGGTTGGGCTCGACTATGAAGAAAGGCAATCTTGCCTGAAAGGTGCCATGCGCATGTCCCCGACGAAGGCCAAAATCGCGAAAGGGCGAAATATTGTTCTGGTGGATGACGTAATGACAACCGGAGCAACCCTTGCCGCGGCCACAGAGGCTTGCTTGACGCAAGATGTTGGAAGCGTTTCGGCGGTTTTTCTGGCGCGCACGTCAAAGAATGACTAGGTCATACATATTGTAATGAGCCGAGGTCACGATGAAACAAGTCGAAATATACTCTTCGCCGCTGTGCGGCTTCTGTCATGCTGCCAAGCGGTTGCTAAACAGCAAGTCAGTCAAATTCGCAGAATACAACATCCTGACTGATCCCGATCTGAAACCCGAGATGATCAAACGTGCTGGCGGCGCACGCACAGTTCCCCAAATTTTTGTCGAGGGCACACTCATTGGTGGCTGCGATGATCTCTTTGCACTTGAACAGACAGGCAAACTCGACACGCTTTTAGGGCTTTGAGCACCATGAAAACCGCGCTCATTCAACTCAACTCCGGTGAAGACCCTGACCAAAACCTCCAGAGCGCCCTACGGCTTGTATCTGAAGCTGCAGACAATGGCGCTGACTTTATACTGACTCCTGAGGTGTCGAATTGCATCGCTTCAAGCCGCTCCGAGCAGTTTGAAGTCTTAGTCCACGAAGCGGATGATCCGTTTCTCAAGGCCATGCAGACTCTAGCTGCAGGAAAGAAAATATGGCTACTGATCGGATCTTTGGGCCTGCACTGTGACGACACTCAAGAACGGCTAGCAAACAGGTCATTTCTGATAGCTCCTGATGGGAACATCGCAGCGCGCTATGACAAAATTCACATGTTTGATGTCGATATTTCCGAGACCGAAAGCTACCGAGAGTCAGACACTTATCGCCCTGGAAACAAAGCTGTACTAGCACAAACCGACTTTGCCACAATCGGCATGACGATTTGCTATGATCTTCGCTATCCAAGCCTTTACCGCACTCTGGCGCAGGAAGGGGCAGAAATTCTAACTGTCCCAGCTGCCTTCGCGCAAACCACGGGCGAAGCTCATTGGGAGGCTCTGTTGCGGGCCCGCGCGATAGAAAATGGCGCCTATGTTATCGCGCCGGCACAAACTGGTGTTCACTATACAAAAAACGGTGTTGAACGGCGCACATTTGGCCACTCTCTGGCTGTTTCTCCGTGGGGCGAGGTATTGGCCGATGGCGGCACGGAAGTTGGAATAAGTTATTTCGACTTTGATGCAGCAGAGGTCGCAAAGGCGCGATCTCGTATAAACTCGCTTAGACAGGACCGTGCTTTTGAGGTTTCTAAATGAGTGACCAGCAGAATTCACTCGCGATAGCTCTGTTCAGCGAGATATTGGTCGCCGAGCAACTGCTGCGCAATCGGCTGTCAAAAGTGCTTCCAAGTGGCATGGAAATTTCCCACTTTTCCGTGCTTACGCACCTCGAACATACCAATACTGAGAAAACGCCTGCCCAATTGGCGAGCGCTTTTCATGTAACAAGAGGTGCGATGACCAACACACTCTCTAAGCTTGAATGGGCGGGCTACATCCATATCCGCCCCGACTGGGACGATGCACGCCGCAAACTTGTCGCGATAAGCCCAGCAGGGAGAAAAGCTCGAGCGGCAGCCATTACCGCCATCGAACCCATGATCTCAACTCTCGTTCAAGAAATCGGGTCCGACAACGTTCGTACAACTTTGCCGATACTGCGCGAGTTACGTGTAAAACTTGAGCGCAGCTAAGCCTTCTTGCTCGCGGTGACATAGTTAACGCTAAGGTCACGGTCGGAGATGCGCCAACTCCAGCTAACTGGGTTGAACACGAAGCCCTTGCGATCAACAGGCGTGAGCCCCGCTTTCGCAATATAATTACACAGCTCGTCAGGCGTAATGAACTTGTTCCATTCATGTGTGCCTTTGGGAAGCCAGCGCATAACATACTCCGCGCCAACAATTGCCATCGCAAAGCTTTTTGCATTGCGGTTGATCGTCGAACAAATGTGCAAGCCACTAGGCCTTAGCAAGCTTGCTACTTCATTCAAATATTCCTGAGGATCAGCGACATGTTCCACGACTTCCATGTTCACGACAGCGTCAAATGCCTCACCAGCTTCAGCGAGTGCTTCCGCTGTCGTCGCTCGGTAGTCAATCGTGAGGTCTTGTTGTTCAGCATGCAGCGCAGCAACACTGATATTTTTCTCGGCTGCATCAGCCCCTACAACCGTTGCTCCTAGGCGCGTGAGCGGTTCGCTTAGCAAGCCTCCGCCGCAGCCGATATCTAGAATGCGCAGCCCGTTGAAAGGCTTAACCCCATCAAGGTTGCGGTTGAACTCCGAGGCGATCTGTTTTGTGATATAATCAAGGCGACACGAGTTCATCAGATGCAGCGGGCGGAACTTCCCATTCGGATCCCACCACTCTGCGGCCATTGCTTCAAATTTTGCGAGCTCAGCCAGATCGACTGTATTGGTTTGCTGTTGCACGATGTTGCCCTTGGAATAGCGCCCAGTTTCGGGAATGTTACGGTATGCACGAATCTCTAGATCATAAATCAACGTCGCCGCAACTTTACCCGCTGATTGAGCCCTTTGATAAGCGTATGATCGACGCAGGTGAAGGGCATTCGCTCTATGTCGAGCAATCGGGCAACCCAAATGGCCAACCTGTTGTCGTACTGCACGGTGGGCCTGGAGGCGGCTCAAGCCCAGCTATGCGCCGGTTTTTCAACCCTAAGCACTACCGGATTATCCTTTTTGATCAACGCGGCTGCGGCCGCTCAAGGCCTTTTGCTTCGGTGGACAACAACACAACATGGCACCTTGTTGGTGACATTGAAACAATACGCAAACAACTAGGTATTGACCGCTGGATCGTTTTTGGCGGCTCTTGGGGGGCGACACTCTCGCTTGTCTATGCAATCACCCACCCAAGCCGCGCCGAGTTCATCACGCTGCGAGGCGTGTTTTTAGGCCGACAAAGCGAGCTTGATTGGTTCTACGGAGGCGGCGCGGGCGCTTTCTGGCCAGAGGCGTGGCGTGGTTTTCTTCAGCCCATCCCAACTGAAGAGCATCACGACATGATCGCTGCCTATCACAGGCGACTGTTCGGAGAAGACCAGAAAGCAGCAGCCGAATGTGCTCAAATCTGGACAGCCTGGGAGAACGCGCTGGCTTCGATAGACTCAACGGGCAAACTATATGCACCGCACAGCAGTTTCAGTCGAGCCTTTGCACGACTCGAAAACCACTACTTTCAAAACAAGCTATTTCTCAACACCGACGGTTTCATACTAAGTGAAATCGCCGCTATTTCACAGATTCCGGGGGCAATTGTTCAGGGCCGCTTTGACATGATCTGCCCGCCAGCGTCTGCGTATGAACTGTCCGAAAAATGGGGCCGTGCCGCATTGCGCATGGTCCCCTATTCAGGACACGCGTTGTCCGAACCCCGAATCGCTGCTGAACTTGTGAGTGTCATGGACGAACTTGTTGGTTAGGCTGAGATTCGGGCCTTGCGCTCTATTGCGACTCTCCTTATAGACAAGCCAATAGCGGAGAGTTGGGCAACCTTCTCACCACCGAAAGTTTCAGCGGGCCGCGGGCCCGCTTTTTTGTTTGAGCACTGTGAATCTTAAGACTATGAAAAATCTGATCGCTAAAACAGCTCTTGATCGCCGCATGGCCGAGATCGTCACGCCCGTGGTGGAAGACCTCGGTTATGAGCTTGTGCGCCTGCGCTTGATGAGTGGTGAAACGCCAACGCTACAGATCATGGCTGAACGGCCCGAAGGCGGCATCGAAGTTGATGATTGCGGCGCGATTTCAAGCGCTGTGAGTGCTGTACTTGACGTAGAAGACCCCATTATCGAAGCTTATCATCTTGAAGTTTCTAGCCCCGGAATCGACCGTCCTCTGACACGCCTCAAAGACTTTGAGACATTCGAAGGCTATGAAGTCAAACTCGAGACTGCCGAAATGATAGACGGTCAGAAGCGCTTTCGCGGCGAACTGGCTGGCGTTGAGGGCGAAGAGGTGCTGTTGAACATTCAAGAAGGCACTATTGGACTGCAATTTGATTGGCTTGTGGAAGCGAAGCTGATCATGACCGACGAGCTCATCAAAGCGATGTTGAGACAACGAAAAGCCGCCGGCAACTTTGCGGATGGCGGGCAAGTAGACATTGAACAATCTTCTGGTTCTGAGGAGGACTAAGACATGGCAATTACATCAGCCAACCAGCTTGAGCTTTTGCAAACAGCAGAGGCGGTGGCCCGCGAAAAAATGATCGAGCCGGGCCTCGTCATTGAGGCGATGGAAGAAAGTCTCGCGCGTGCAGCCAAGAGCCGTTACGGCGCTGAGATGGACATTCGCGTTGCGATTGACCGCAAGACAGGCAAAGCCACATTCACCCGCGTGCGCACGGTTGTGACGGATGAAGAGCTTGAAAACTATCAGGCTGAATTCACTGTAGAGCAAGCCAAGCAATACATGGAAAGCCCTGAAATCGGCCAGCAGTTCACCGAAGAAGTGCCGCCGGTCGAGATGGGCCGTATTGCGGCACAAAGCGCCAAACAAGTTATCTTGCAGAAGATTCGCGAAGCCGAGCGTGAGCGCCAGTTCGAACAATTCAAGGACCGCGCCGGTACGATCATCAACGGTGTTGTCAAACGCGAAGAGTATGGCAACGTTATTGTCGATGTGGGCAGCGGAGAAGGTATCTTGCGTCGCAACGAAAAAATCGGCCGCGAGAGCTATCGCCCGAATGACCGTATTCGCTGCTTCATCAAAGACGTACGCCGCGAGCAGCGTGGGCCACAGATTTTCCTGTCGCGCACCTCGCCTGAGTTCATGTCTGAGTTGTTCAAAATGGAAGTGCCGGAAATCTACGAAGGCATTATCGAGATCAAAGCTGTCGCTCGTGACCCAGGTTCACGCGCCAAGATCGCGGTTATCTCCTATGATGGTAGTATCGACCCTGTTGGCGCCTGTGTTGGTATGCGCGGCAGCCGTGTTCAGGCCGTTGTAAACGAGCTTCAAGGGGAGAAGATCGACATCATCCCATGGAACGAAGATGTCCCGACATTCCTCGTGAACGCCCTGCAGCCCGCGGAAGTGACAAAAGTTGTTCTCGACGAAGAAGCCGAGCGCATTGAAGTGGTTGTGCCTGACGAGCAACTCAGCCTCGCCATTGGCCGTCGCGGCCAAAACGTGCGCCTCGCGAGCCAGCTTACTGCTCTCGAAATCGAGATCATGACAGAAGCTGAAGAATCAGAACGCCGTCAGAAAGAGTTCGAAGAGCGCACTGGGCTGTTCATGGCCAAGCTCGATCTTGACGAGTTCTTCGCGCAATTGCTGGTGTCAGAAGGCTTCACCACGCTAGAAGAAGTAGCCTATGTTGAGGCAGAAGAGCTTCTGGTTATTGATGGTGTGGACGAAGGCACAGCAGGTGAGCTTCAAGCTCGAGCACGTGATGTTCTTGAGGCTGCCGCAAAAGCCGCACTTGAAAATGCCCGTGCATTGGGCATTCAAGATAGCCTCGTCGAGTTCGGTGGTCTGACCCCACAAATGCTTGAAGCGCTGGCAAAGGACGACGTGAAAACACTTGAAGACTTCGCAACATGCGCTGACTGGGAGCTTGCAGGCGGTTGGACAACCAACGAAGGCGAACGCGTAAAAGACGATGGCATTTTGGAGCCTTTCGAAATGACACTTGAAGAAGCGCAAGACCTTGTCATGACAGCACGCATTCAGCTTGGCTGGGTTGACCCTGCCGAGATCGAAGCCGAAACCGTCGAAGGCGACGGCGACGAAGCCACAGACTAAGGAGCACCTAAGCCAGAATGACAGCGCACGTGACCGAGACACAAGCCAAGGCTGACGCGACAATGCGCAAATGCATTGTAACGGCTGATCTTTGCCCTAAATCTCAAATGGTGCGTTTCGTTGTCGGGCCTGACGGGACATTGGTATTTGATGTTCTAGGCAAGCTTCCCGGTCGCGGCATCTGGGTTACATCAGAACGCAGCGTGCTAGAGAAGGCTGTTTCAAAAGCCTTGTTCGCGCGCGCTGCCAAGGCCCCCGTCAAGACTCCAGGGGAGCTTCTTGACCAAGTCGAAAAAGCGCTTTGTGCGCGACTGATTAGCCTCATCGCCTTGGCCAGAAAGTCGGGCAACGCGATAACGGGGTCAACGAAAGTAAAAGATTGGGTGAACAGCGAGCGAGCAGTTGTATTGCTGCAAGCAAGCGATGGTTCACCAAGAGAAAAATCGCGAATCCGCCTCAGAGAAAATGGCAAATACTCCGAATGCCTCACTAAAGAAGAACTTGGTGGTGCTTTCGGGCGAGATTTCGCAGTTCATGCTGCCTTAGATGCTGGAGGTTTGGCCTCACGTGTTATAGAGGAAGCGACAAGACTGGAGGGCCTGCGGGCCCCGAGCGCTGAAAAGCGCATGAAAGGATGAGTAAACCATATGAGCGATAGCGACGGCAAAAAAACACTCGGCGTTCGTAGCGGCCCTCGGGCAGGCAACGTCAAGCAGAGCTTTAGCCATGGCCGCACGAAGAACGTTGTGGTTGAAACGAAACGCAAGCGCGTTGTCGTCCCAAAGCCGAATCTTACGTCTCCGGCTAAAGGCTCGGCTGCACCCGCGTCATCTCCGAAGTCACAGAATCGTCCAGGCGGCATTACCGATGCGGAAATGGAACGCCGTCTGAAGGCATTGCAAATCGCGAAAGCTCGCGAAGTCGAAGAAGCTGAAAAACGTGCAGCAGACGAAAAGCAACGCGAAGAAGACAGAGCGCGCCGTCGACAAGAAGCCGAAGCTAAAGAGCGTGAAGAAAAAGAGCGCGAAGAACGCACTCGTGCGAAGGCCGAAGAAGCCGAACGCAAGACCCGCGA
>JADGEJ010000031.1:0-40745 GCA_016744435.1 Lentibacter sp.
CAGGCGAAATATCTGCCAAATCCGAAGGACGCCAAATCCGCATCATCTCAGCGGCATGTCGCGCTTGGGAATAGAACCACTATGCCCGGCGCGCACCAAACCCCTGATATTTCGCGGATTTGACGCCAGAGGTGCAGGATTAATGGGTCCTGACCCTAGCCTTCAAGCGCGCGTGGTTTTGGCCCACCTGTGGCCCAGTCCAGTAACTCGACAGTGTGCACGATGGGCACATCAGTTGCGCCGCCGATCTGCATCATGCAGCCGATGTTGCCCGCTGCGATAACGTCTGGCGCGCGCGCTTCCAGTGTCTCGACCTTGCGTTTCTTCAACTCGCCTGAAAGCTCGGGCTGCATCAGGTTGTATGTGCCCGCGCTCCCGCAGCACAGGTGGCTGTCAGCGGGCTCAACCACGTCAAAGCCAACTCGCTTGAGCAGGTCTTTGGGGAAGGTTTTGATCTGCTGGCCATGCTGCAAACTGCACGCCGCATGATAGGCTACGCGCAGGCCCTTGGCCGCGCCCTCTGGCAGATCAAGCTGCATCAGAAGCTCGCTCACATCTTGCGCCAAGTCAGCCACTTGCGCTGCGTCTTCGGCATGGCCCGTCTCGCGGAACATATGGCCGTAGTCCTTTACCGTCGTGCCGCAGCCCGAGGTGTTTATCACGATACTGTCGAGCCCCTCGCCGCGCGCCTCATTCATCCATGCGTCGATATTTTTCTCCGCTGTCGCGTGGCTCTCGCCCGCCTTGCCCATGTGGTGCGTCAACGCCCCGCAACAGCCTGCGCCCTCGGCCACGACAACCTCACAGCCAAAGCGGCGCAGCAGCCGAATAGTCGCGTCGTTAATGTCGGTGTTAAGCGCCTTTTGCGCACAGCCCGTCATCAGCGCAACCCGCAGCTTCTTCTCGCCCACGGGCGCAAATGCCTGCGGATCATCATTGCGGCTCACTGGCGGAATGCTCTTCGGCGCCATCTCAAGCATCGCGCGAAGGCGCGCATCGGGCACCAGCCGTTTAAACGGCCGGGCGATCTTGGCACCAAGCAGTGCCAGCCTGAAGCGCCCCGGGTAGGGCAGGATTTTCGCCAGCACCCACCGCAAGGCACGGTCTGTGACAGGCCTCTTGTAGTTGTCCTCAATATAGGCGCGCGCGTGGTCGACGAGGTGCATGTAATGCACGCCGCTCGGGCAGGTTGTCATGCAGGCCAGACAGCTCAGGCAACGGTCAACGTGCAGCACGGTTTGCTTGTCGGGCACGCGCTCGTGCTCCAACATATCCTTGATCATGTAGATGCGCCCGCGCGGGCTATCAAGCTCGTCGCCCAGTATCTGGTAAGTCGGGCAAGTCGCGGTGCAAAACCCGCAGTGCACGCAGTTGCGCAATATCTCGTTGGCGCGAGCTGTGCCTGCATCTTTAAGCTGCTCGTTGGTAAAGTTGGTTTGCATCAGCCTGCCATCCAATCTGCCGCCGCGAGGCCCAGCCACGGGATCACCGTTGCCATCGCCCCGATCGCTTTTGTCAGCGCCATTGCGCGTTTTGTTTTTGCCCGTCGCATGATTGCACGCACACACAGCGAGACAGTGCCGATCCAGGCCAGCCAGAGCATTCCGAGGCTTCCCAAGCCCGGTGAACTCTTGGAAAAGATCACCGAGGCCAGCGCCGCCGCGACGACGCCCACGCCCAGCACGAACGACAACATCGACGCCTCACGCCGCGTAAGCAAAAGCATCAGCAACGGCCCGCCGACGAACACCAGAATATATGCCTGCAAGAAGCTCATCAGCGCACCTCACGTTTCGTCATGAGACCTGTGTTGAACAAGGCCTTCGGATCAAACTTGTCGCGCAAAGCCGCGCTCAACCGCGCCACGCCAGCCGCTTCGGGCTGGAAGGCCGAGACATGCTCGTAAGCCCCCTCAGGCGCTTTGATCAAAGTCGCATGGCCGCCGTTTTCGAGGCAATAATCCTGCAAGAAGGCCTGCAAAGTGACGGCGGTTTGCTCGTCTATGTCTGCCGCGATCCAAACAAGTCCACCGCCCCAGTCGAGCAGCTTCTCTACCTCAAACCGCTCGGAAACAGCCGCGTAAAGCGCAGGCAAAGCGCTTGGTTGAATAGACAGCTTCGCCACGAACGAACGCACAGCGAATGCGCGTACATCGCGTATGCCGGCCCAGTTTTCCGCCGAGGCTTCTGCCTCCAGTCGCGTGATCTCTCCAAAGCGCGCCAGAGACTTGGTCAGCGCGTCAAAGCGGTAATCAACCGAGGCTGCAAAGCCCTCAAGCCGCAAGCAGGTTGCACCATCCGCATGCGCGGCCCCCGTCACTTCATAAGGCGAGCCAAGTGCTGCCGACATTGCCTCAACCGCGCGGGCTGCGCCTTGATTGTGGATCACCAGTGTAGCCTCTGTTTCGGGAACAGGCAAAACCTTGAGGCTCACTTCTGTCAGCGCACCCAGCGTACCAAAGCTGCCAGACATGAGCTTGACGAGGTCATATCCAGTCACGTTTTTCATCACCCGCCCGCCGTTTTTCAACACGCGCCCCGTGCCGTCAACAAACCGCACCCCGAGGGTAAAGTCGCGGCAGGCGCCAACCGCAATCCGCCGTGGCCCGCTCACGTTGGCAGACACCAGTCCGCCAAGTGTTGGCTCGCCCTTGGTGCCAAACAACGCGCGGTGGTCCATCGGCTCAAACGCAAGCCGCTGACCTTCCTTGGCGAGCAATAGTTCCACCTCGCTCACGGGCGTGCCCGCCCCCGCAACCAGTGTCAGTGCACCCGGCTCATAAAGGCTCACACCACTCAGCCCCGCGAGGCTCAACACGTCGCCGCCGCAGCGCCCGATGGGCCGCGTGCCACCGCCTTGCAAGTGCACAGGTGCATCAAGGCCCGCCACTATTTCGGCCAACTCGGCCTCGCTTTTCGGATGATAGCTCATATCTCTACTCCGCAGCTATGCGCCGTGCTTCGCTTGACGCGAGCGGGAAAACTTTCGCGGCGTTCAACAGCCATTTCGGATCAAACACATCTTTCATAGCCATCTGCATGTCCAGATCGTCAGGCGCAAACTGCTCAACCATCAAGTCGCGCTTCTCAACGCCAACACCGTGCTCACCAGTGAGGCAGCCACCAACTTCAACGCAAAGCTTGAGCACGTCAGCGCCAAACGCCTCGCATGTCTCCAAGTCACCCGGCTTGTTGGCGTCATACATGATGAGGGGGTGCATGTTGCCGTCGCCCGCGTGAAAGACGTTGCCCACCTCAAGGCCGTAGTGCTTTGACATCTCGCCAATGCGCTTCAAAACATAGGGCAGCTGGCTGACGGGGATCGTCCCGTCAAGGCACATGTAGTCGCTGATCTTGCCAATCGCGCTGAACGCCGCTTTGCGCCCCGCCCAGATCCGCCCCGCCTCCTCAGCGCTTGTCGCGCGGCGAAACTCGACAGGGTTGTGGCGCTGAGCAATCTCGCGGATGAGGCTAAGCTGATACTCGATCTCGGCTTCGCTGCCTTCGACTTCGACAATCAGCAGCGCCTCGCATTCGGGGTATCCCGCCTTGGCGTAGTCTTCGCATACCGCAATCAAGACACTGTCCATAAACTCGATCGCCACAGGCAAGATGCCTGCTTTGATAATGTCACTCACACAAGCGCCCGCCACCTCGTTACTGTCAAACCCGACAAGCACTGGCAGCGCGCCTTCGGGCTTATGGAAAATACGCAATGTCGCTTCCGTCACCACCCCAAGCTGGCCTTCACTGCCGCAAATGAGGCCGAGCAGATCAAGCCCGCCAGCGTCAAGGTGGCCTCCGCCGATCTCGACAACTTCGCCATCCATCAACACCATGGTCACGCCCATCAGGTTGTTTGTCGTCACGCCGTATTTGAGGCAATGCGCCCCGCCCGAGTTCATCGCGATGTTACCAGCAATCGCACAAGCAAGCTGGCTTGACGGGTCAGGCGCGTAAAAGAAACCATCGGCCTCAACCGCGCCCGTTACCGACAAGTTGGTGCGGCCTGTCTGGACCTTCACAATGCGGTCTTCATAGCTTGTTTCCAGCACCGCGTTCATGCGCGCGACGCCTAGAATAACGCTGTCAGCTGTGGGCATCGCCCCGCCGGCAAGCGAGGTGCCCGCACCACGTGGCACGACAGGCACATCCATCTCGTGGCAGATTTTCAGCGCGGCGGCGACTTCCCCGGTGCTGCTGGGCAGAATGGCCAGCATCGGCGGGCAACGGTAGGCTGTGAGCGCGTCGCACTCGTAGGCCTTAAGCTCGCGCTCATCCGCAATAACCCCGCGCTTGCCCAACACGCCCTCAAGCCGCTCTTTGAGCTTTTGCTTTTTGGCAAGTGTTGCTGGGTTGGCTTCTGGCATCTGCATAGCGGCTCTCCATAATTGGTAAAAGATTATTACCAATCAAGCAATTTCTCAACCGATTTCTTGAAATTCACGGCGTTTCTCACTGTTTCTCACTGTTTCTCACTGTTCCACACAAAAAAGTGTCGTGTCACCCAAGCTTTGCTCTGCTAATCGAAAGGTATGAATAAAACACTCGCTCTTGTTCTTGCGCTTTGCGCTGGCGCCGCTTTCGCCGAAGGCCCCACGATCGAAGCTGTAACAGCTTCGCGCGCGGGCATGGGGTGGCGTTTTGATGTTACGCTCAAACACGCTGACACGGGCTGGGACCACTACGCCGATGGTTGGGAGATAACCGACGCGGCAGGAAACCAGATCGGATATCGCGAGTTGATGCACCCGCATGTCAACGAACAGCCGTTTACCCGCTCGCTTCAAAACGTGATGCTGGCCGATGGTGTTAAGTCTGTTTTCATTCGCTCACGCTGCTCACAACACGGATGGAGCGAAGAGACTTACGAGGTTATGCTGCCCCTGCAATAGGGAGAGCGACATGACGATCACCACCCAAAAATCTGGCCCTGTCTGGACAATCACCCATTCCCGCCCGGAAGCGCGCCGCGCTCTAGGTGGCGCAACGGGCGGCGGGTTAACACTTGGCAAGATCGCGCGACGCCAAAAACTGTATGCACACGTTATGCACACATTGCTGCATAGAGTGCTGCATACTGTAGGCACCGCCGTTTTTTCGCGGTTCGGGAAAAGTTAACGCTGCAAAAGAATAGCGCCCGCGAGCCAAAACTCACGGGCGCTTTTTACGTTCGTTTGTTCGCCTTAGAAGTTCAGCGAAATGTCACGGTGCTTGGCGCTACAAGCGGCCATGTAGAGCGCTTGATCACGTTCCAGACGCGGTTGCGAGCGCATGCCCAGAGTGCGCTTGATACTGTCGAGATAAGCCGCCAGTGATGGCTTTAATCCTTCTGCATCTGCGCGCCATTGCTTCTGCTCTGCATACTCACTGGCCGCTTTGTCATAGGCTGCGAGCGCCTTTTCGCGGTCAAACTTCTTTGGCTTCAGCGCACGGCGCGCCTTGCCCAAAGCAGATTTGACATCGCCCGCACCTTCGACATCGCTCAGCTTGTCTTCCAGCGCTTTCACGGTGTCTTCTGCCGCTTCATCGCCCTCTGCAACTGTTTCAATATAGCTGCGCAATTCGGCGAGTTCGCCCTCCAAAGCGCCGTAGGCTTGGTTGGCTTCAAGCGTTGCCATAACAGCGCTTGGAGCGTCCCAGGCATTGTCTGCATTACGGCGATACTGCGTGCGGGCTTTCTGTTCGGCCTTCGTCAGCTTGGCAAAGGCGCTGTGCACGTCTTTCCAGCTCTCGGGGATCTCGCTCTGAAGGTGCTCGATCTCCGCCAGCATTGCGTCGCGGCGCGCCTCAAACCGGGCTCGGCGCGGGGCTTGTTCTTCGGTCTTCATCCGGCTGGCAAGGACTTTCAGCTCCTTTGCTTCAGCCTCGATTTTGCGGATCTCTTTCTCAAGCTTACGCACTTTCTGCTGCTGCGGACGGTAGGCATCTGCGGCACCATTCACGGCCTCTTCAGCGGCAAAGGCAGCTGAGAGGTTTTCAAGCGCTGCGGGGCCTGCGGCAAAGCCTTCGGACAAGTCTTTGTTCAACCCCTTTGGCAGCATTGAAATGTCCAGACCCTGCGCCTTGGCAATCGCGCTCGTGAGTGCGCTTGAGCTGCCCTCAAGCTGCTCGCCAACATATTGCTCCATGCAATACTGTATCTTCGGGTTGCGCGGCGGCGGAGCGTTATCCGACAGGAACGACGCACGGTTTGGCAGGTAGTTGACCAGCGGTGGGTAGACGCCAACAACCGCCAGCGCGATCAGCTGCAATGTGATAAAGGCAATCACGCCTTTATACATCTGCACGGTTTTCACAACGGCAGGCGCGACCCCACGCAAGTAAAAGAGCGCAAAGCCGAACGGCGGTGTCAGGAAGCTGGTCTGGATGTTCAGCCCGATCATAACACCAAGCCAAACAGCGGTGATATTGGCGCTTGGGTCAGCCAGCAAAATAGGCGCAACGATCGGCACAACAACCACGGCGATCTCGATGAAATCAAGGAAGAAGCCGAGGACGAAGATAACCAGCATCACGATGATGAACTGGGTCCAGAATCCACCGGGCAGCGACAACAGGAACTCGCGCACAAGCTCTTCACCGCCAAAGGCCCGGAAGGCTGCTGTCAGCATGGCCGCACCGAGAAGGATGATAAACACCAGTGATGTCGTCTTGGCGGTTTCAAGCATGACGCCATCAAGCGTGCCATCAGTGCGGAACACCCGCCAGCCGCTCCATGCGATAGCGGCAATCAGCAGCGCTGTTGCCGCAACACCAAGTCGGATACCAAGCACATCGTTTGCTGAATCAATCGCCTTCAGGTTCATGTCGAACTTCGACAGCAAGAGACTCAAGATAACCAGAGCAGCCAAGGCCATGATCGCTGGAATAAACCTGAGCTTTTTGTCGCCTTCATGCAGCCGATAGCCGGCCATAACCATAGCGCCCGCGGCGCCGATTGCGCCTGCTTGGTTCACAGTCGCAACACCAGAGATGATCGAGCCAAGCACAAGGAAAATCAGCGTCAGCGGCGGAATGAGCGTCAGCGCGACTGTGCCCCAGAACTTGCGGTCAAACTTGCCTTCGACTTTCACGGCAGGCGCGGCATCTGGCTTAAAGAACGCGTAGGTGAGGATGTAGAGCATGTAGATCAGCACCAAGAGGATACCGGGCACAAGCGCACCGAGGAACATCTCGCCTGCCGAGGTCGAAGACACGTCAAACGACGACGGCATCGACAACTCACCTGTTGAGGCTTTGTGCAGTGCTTTACGCGCTGTGCTGGCTTGGTCTGTGGCGCTGGCCAATTGGTCAGCGAGGATGATTAGAACAATCGATGGCGGGATGATCTGGCCCAAAGTGCCCGAGGCCGCGATCGTGCCTGTCGCCAGAGATTGCGAGTAGTTGTTACGCAGCATTGCGGGCAGGCTGATAAGGCCCATCGCCACAACCGTCGCGCCAACGATGCCCGTGGTCGCGGCCAAAAGCGCACCCACAAAAACAACCGAAATGCCAAGGCCGCCCGGCACAGGGCCAAACAGCTGCGCCATGGTAACAAGCAAGTCTTCCGCGATCTTGGAGCGCTGGAGCATGATCCCCATGAAGATAAACAGCGGAATCGCAATCAGCGTATCTCGCTCGACTTCCCAGAAGACCCCCCTGAGGTTGGTTACCCCAGCAGAGAGCCATTGTTGCGGCCCACCTGAGTGGAAGAAGGCGCTTGTGTCACCGGAAAACAAGTAACCCGAAATGGCTGCCAAAGTGATGGTGATGATCGCTGAGCCGGGCAGTGCGAAAGCCACCGGAAAACCAGAGCCCAAAGCGATAGCCATAGTGACAACGAGAACGGCGAGAAAGAAAAGTTCCATGGGTCCGCTCTCCTCAGTGGCCTGTTGGGGTGATGTCGCGGTGGCCGGGTTCGTCCCGCTTGTCTGCCACCGATTCAAGGAAGTAGCTCACAAACTGGATGAGCATAGTGATCGCGAAAATGCCGAGGAAGGCCGCCATCTGATATTTCACAAACATGCCTGTCGGGCCTGACTGCGTGACTTCAAGGTTCATCACGGGTGAGTTGATGATCGACTGTTTGCCGTTGAGGCCAATCCAGATGATCACCCACATGGTTGCCATCCCCAGAAAGATACTGCCCCATGCGTTGACAAAGCCCTTTTTGGTGCGCCCAAAACCCGCATAGAAAACGTCTACGCGCACATGGCCGTCTTCAAACAGCGTATAGGCACTGGCGAACAAAAACAGCGCCGCATACCAGTAGCGCACCAAGTCACCCATCATCGCTTGCTCGTAGGAAAACACAAAGCGAGAGATCACGATCGCCAATTCTGCGGCAACGATCAGAAGCGCCAGCCAATGAAACCCGATGCCTTTATGCCAGAGCGCGATCAGCATGCCGAGTAGGATAAGAGGATAGTGAATGCGCGGCCCGACAAACTGGGAGCGCGTCATGTTGCGCACGGTTTGCTCGTTGAGGAACCCGTCATAAAGGCCTTCGATGCGCGCCAAAGCGATAGAGGCATCAGCTATCCCAATCAGCAACACAATCCAGAAACAGGCGCGAATGATGTAGCTATTGAAGGCGCTAATTTTCATCGCATCCCAGCGCAAAGCGCGGGTTGGTGTTCTCAAAACAAAGATGATGGAGAGGGCGATACAGGCCGCGTATACGACGAGAGATTGCCACGCAGCCCCACCCGCCTTGCCAGCCAAAACATCAGCGAGGTTAGGAACCTGCCAGCCGATGTTGAGAATG
The DNA here is from genome assembly GCA_016744435.1 of Lentibacter sp. Taxonomy (GTDB): domain Bacteria; phylum Pseudomonadota; class Alphaproteobacteria; order Rhodobacterales; family Rhodobacteraceae; genus Lentibacter. The sequence continues at coordinate 8,749 of JADGEJ010000031.1, forward strand.
TTGTTGATCAGGAAAGCGGCGAGAAGGCCGAGCATGCCCCATCCGAACATGCGTGCGACTGGCGCAGGATCGCCCTCGCGCGTAATTTGAACTGCCTCTGTCATGTGCTCTCACTCCCCGAAAACACGGCCACGTCTCAAGGGCTTTTGCCCGAAACACAGCCGCGCCGTAATTTCTTGTAGGTATAGAAAAGAGCGGAGCCTAAAAAGGCCCCGCTCAACTTGCTTGCTGGTAACTTAGCCGATTTCCAGAACGCGGTTACGTTGGTTCACGTAGCCACCTTCGAAGTTCGCCATAAACGCACCCATTTCGCGCAGAGCAGCTTGGAAGCTGTCGTCGATCTTGCTTGCAAGCGGTGAGTGATCGCGCGTTTCTGCAAACACTTCTGCCGCACCTTCACCGAAGGCATCCCAGATATCGTCGTTGAAGGCACGAACCTGAACACCGTGGTCGTTCACAAGCTTCGCAAGGAACTCACCGTTTTTCGCGATGTTTTCTTCGTGCGAGGCTGCGTGCTCTTCCATACATGCGGCTTCGATAACGGCTTTTTCATAGTCTGAAAGGCTCTCGAACCATTCTTTGTTCATACCGAACGCAAGACCACCACCTGGCTCGTGCATACCAGCCGTGTAGTAGTATTTCGCGGCTTCATAGAACTTCATGAAGTAGTCGTTATATGGGCCAACCCACTCGGTCGCGTCGATCGCGCCTGAAACGAGGTTTTCATAGATCTGACCGCCTGGAAGCGACACAGAAGATGCGCCCATTTTCGAGATAACCTGACCACCAAGGCCCGGCATACGCATTTTGAGGCCCTTAAAGTCGTCTGGGCTTTCCATCTCTTTGTTGAACCAGCCACCAGCTTGCGTGCCGGTTGAGCCACAAGCGAAGGCTTTGAGGCCAAATTCGCCTGACATTTCGTCCCACAGCTCTTGGCCGCCGCCGAACTTAACCCAAGCGTTCCACTCAGGAGTGGTCATGCCAAACGGAACAGATGTGAAATAGCTAAAGCCCGGGTGCTTGCCGCCCCAGTAGTAGTCAGCCGCGATGTAGGCTTGGCTGTTGCCTGAGGCAACTTCGTCAAAGCTGTCAAACGCGCCAACGCGTTCGCCGGCTGCGAAGTATTCAACGTTGAAAGCGCCATCGCCAAGTTGTGCGATGCGAGCTGCAAGACGCTGCGCAGAAACACCAAGACCCGGGAAATCCCGTGGCCATGTTGATACGATTGTAAGTTGCTTGCCGCCTTGCGAAAGCGCAGGCGTTGCAAGTGCAGAAGCGCCCGCGCCAATAGCAGCACCTTTTAGAAATTTACGACGATCCATATTTATCCTCCAAGTTTCGTATGGTTTTTTTGGGTCAGGCCAAAACAGGCAGGCCCCCTCCATCGCCAATTACTAAGCAAGTCGATGTGGAATACAACGAAAATTTCACAGGATTGGTCAAAAAGACTTACCAATCAAGTTGATCTTGTGGATAGGCAAGTGTTTTCAGTGCATTGCAGCATGAAAATTGGTAAACCTATGTGCAGAGTACGTGTTTTTGCTTACGTGACGTAGCGCCACCTACGAATCACTTCTGGGGTGCTCCGGCCTGCGCCCAAGCCATCTGTGCCTCGGTTTCAACAGCACAGGGCCGTACTGCGCGCAGGCGGTGCAGCGCTTGGGTTACGTCCTCTCCCAGCTCGACCATCAGCCGCAATACTGCCATGCCCGAGCGCCCGCAGCCTCCCTTGCAATGCACTAAAACGCGCCCGCCTCCGGCCAGCGCCGAGCGCGCGGCAGCACTCGCAGAGGGCCACAGGCCTTCCACGTCACGAGCAGGCGCACCAAAGTCAGTAACTGGCAGGTGAACCCACCGGCTGCCTTGCCCCTGCACATCAATGCCAAACGTCGGCACGCCATTTTCCGCAAGCTCAGCCTGTGTCACCATCGTCAAAACGAGGCTCGGCTTGAAAGCGTCAAACGCTTCCATATCGTCTTTGTAAGCGCCGCTACGCCCCGGCAGAGAGGCAATGGCAACCGTACCGCCACCAACCGAGAGCGCCGAGAGAGAAAACGTGTTCATGCTCAAAGCCGCTTTGCGCCAAAAGTGTCGCAGGTGTTCGGGTCTCCGCTGTCAAAGCCCCGTGCAAACCAGCGTTGACGCTGCTCGCTTGTGCCATGCGTAAAGGTGTGAGGCTGCGGCACCCTCCCCGCGTTACGTTGCAAAGTGTCATCGCCGATCTGCTTCGCCGCGTTGAGCGCCTCATTGAGGTCCCCGTTCTCCATCAGGCCCTTTACCGAGCGGGCCCAAACACCACTGAGGCAATCCGCCTGAAGCTCAAGCCGCACAGTCAGCGCATTGGCCTCGGCTTGCCCAACGGCCCGACGTTGGTAATTTACCTGTGGCAAGATGCCGAGTTCGTTTTGAACATGGTGCGCCACTTCATGCGCAATCACATAGGCCGCTGCAAAGTCACCGCCCGCGCCAAGCTGTTGACGCATCGTGGTGAAAAACGCGGTGTCGAGATAGGCCTTTTTGTCTGCAGGACAGTAGAATGGGCCTGTCGCACCACTTGCACTGCCGCAGGGGCTTTGCGTTGTTCCCGAGTACAACACCATGACTGGCGGCACATAGGGCTTGCCCGCAATCTTGGGGAACAACTGCCCCCAAACTTGCTCGGTTGTGCCCAAAACCTGAGTGGCAAACCTGCCCTCTCGCTGCTCGGCAGGGCTCAACTCCCGCGATGCCGAACTCTGCTGCCCAAGGCCGCCTTGCCCCTCCAGAAGCGGGGTCACGTCGATACCGGCAAAATACCCAACCGCCAGCACAACCAGCAAGCCAACACCTCCAATGCCTGCGCCCTTGCCGCTCACACGGCGGCGGTCTTCTACATTTCGGCTGCCGCGCACACCTCGAAGTCTCATGTTGTTTCCCCACCCAGAAAAGTCCTACATAGCTTGGCGCATTTCGCAACGCCTGCCAAGCTTTCGCGTGCAAAAGGCGCATCAGCCCGCCGCGCGGCGCGGATACGACGTTGCAGCAAGCAATCCGCTAGACGCGCCGCCTAGCTGGCCTTACTCTGCCCAAGATGTCGAATCCGAGAAAGCAGCCATGAGCGAAACACCCACACCCGCCTATCAAGTTCTCGCGCGCAAATACCGCCCCGAAACTTTCGCTGATCTCGTCGGCCAAGAGGCCATGGTGCGCACGCTCAAGAACGCCTTTGAGGCAGACCGCATAGCGCAGGCCTTCATCATGACAGGCATCCGCGGCACCGGCAAAACCACAACCGCGCGGATCATCGCCAAAGGCATGAACTGCATCGGCCCTGACGGCAACGGCGGCCCAACAACCGAGCCTTGCGGTGTGTGTGAGCACTGCACCGCCATCATGGAAGGCCGCCATGTCGACGTGATGGAAATGGACGCCGCATCGCGCACCGGTGTTGGTGACATTCGCGAGATCATCGACTCTGTCGCCTACCGAGCTGCCTCGGCGCGCTACAAGATCTACATCATCGATGAAGTTCACATGCTCTCCAACAACGCCTTCAACGCGCTTTTGAAGACGCTTGAAGAGCCGCCCGAACACGTGAAGTTCATCTTCGCGACAACCGAAATCCGCAAGGTGCCTGTGACAGTCCTGAGCCGTTGCCAACGCTTTGACTTGCGCCGCATCGAGCCGGAAGACCAGATCGCCCTGCTGCGCCGCATTGCCGACGCCGAGAAAGCCGAGATCGCCGATGATGCGCTCGCGCTGATCACCCGCGCCGCCGAAGGCTCGGCACGCGACGCCACTTCTCTGCTTGATCAAGCCATCAGCCACGGAGCGGGCGAAACCACCGCAGAGCAAGTTCGCGCCATGCTTGGCTTGGCTGACCGTGGCCGCGTGATGGACCTGTTTGAGATGATCATGCGTGGCGACGCCTCAAGTGCGCTGACAGAGCTCGCGGCGCAATATGCCGATGGCGCTGACCCGCTGGCAGTGCTGCGCGACTTGGCCGAACTCACTCACTGGGTCTCTGTCGTCAAAATCACCCCTGATGTGGCAAATGACCCGACAGTCTCGCCCGACGAGCGCGCCCGTGGCCAAGGCTATGCCGACAGCCTCGGTCTCCGTGTGTTGGCGCGCATGTGGCAGATGCTCTTGAAATCGCTTGAGGAAGTTTCCCACGCGCCCAACACCATGATGGCCGCCGAAATGGCGATCATCCGGATGACCCATGTTGCCGACCTGCCCACGCCCGACGAGCTGGTGCGCAAACTGGGCGACACACCGCCGCCGCCGCCACCCACAGGTGGAGGTGCACCAGTGCCAAGCGCGGGCCAAGGCGCAACGACTATTGCTCACTCCTCGATCGGCGGTTCCAACGGCGGCGGCGCCACGGCACTAGCGCAAGCCCCCGAAGAAGCCCTCGCGCATTATCCGACGTTTGACCACGTCGTCGAGCTGATCCGCGCCAACCGCGACGGCAAACTGCTGATGGACGTCGAGGCTGACCTGCGCCTTGTCTCCTATCAGCCCGGCCGTATCACGTTTGAGCCCGGACCAAACGCGCCTGCTGATCTTGCCCAGCGCCTCGGGCAACGCCTTCAAGGCTGGACAGGCAACCGCTGGGCCGTGATCGTCGCCAACGAGGGCGGCGGCGAGAGCATCAAAGAAAAGCGCGACGCGGCCCAGAATGCTCTCCAGTCAGAAGCCCGCGCTCACCCTCTGGTCAGTGCAGTGTTTGACGCCTTCCCAAGCGCCAAGATCATCAGCATCCGAACGGAAGAAGATATCGCCGCGGAAGCCCAAGTCGACGCGCTGCCAGAAGTGGAGGATGAATGGGACCCCTTCGAGGAGGACTGATCCTCACCTTTCTTGCAAGCCCCGCTTTGGCTGAGGTCTGTGACAAGGAACGCCCCAACTGGGACGGCACACCGCAAACTCTTTTGGACGAGGCTCTCTTTCACTTCGCCTCCCCCATAGGCCTGTTTCTTCTCGCAGCCCTCGCTGTCGCAGTCATCTTTCGCCATGCTATGGGCACCGCGATTGTCGTGCTGCTCTGGTCATTTTACATCAGCGCAATCACGCTCCCTGACCAAAGCGATGTAAGTGCCTTCGTTGTCGCTGAAGGCTGCATGGGATCACCAAGCCTCTATATCGTTCTGTCAGCTGTTCTCTCAATCGCAGCTGTTTTTTATACGTTCAAAGGCAGGGCGAATTCATGACCATCAAGATGAACACCGAACGTTTCAAGTTCATCGCCGAAGCCCATCTAGTGCTCGAACGCGACGGCGAGCTTTTGATGCTCCTGCGCCAGAACACCGGCTATATGGACGGGCACTGGGGCCTTGTCGCGGGTCACGTTGACGGCAAAGAGACGTTCCGCGAAGCCATGACGCGTGAGGCACATGAAGAAGCTGGCTTGCAAATCGCGCCAGAAAATCTGACCCTGTCGCACATCATGCACCGCAACTCCGACAGTGAGCGCGTCTCGCTGTTCTTCACGCCGTCACGCTGGCAAGGCACGCCAACAAACATGGAGCCCGACAAATGCGCCGCTCTCACATGGCAGCCGCGCAGTGCCTTGCCCGAAACAACAATTCCCTACATCCGCGCGGCACTTGAGTGCATCAAACAAGGCCAGCATTACTCTGAGTTCGGCTGGTAGCTTGCCCTAGCCAGCCGCACAGCCTATCTAAGCTGCAACACGGACACTCAAGGAGACAGCGATGCTCAAAGGACTAGGCAACCTCGGCGATATGGCCGGCATGATGAAAAAAGCGCAACAGATGCAAAAGCAAATGGAGCAGATGCAGAACGAGCTGCACAACCTCATGGTCACCGGAGAAAGTGGCGCTGGCCTCGTGAAAGCCACCTGCTCCGCCAAAGGCGAGCTCAAGGGGCTCGACATTGATCCGTCGATTTTTCAGCCCGACGAAAAAGAAGTCGTCGAAGACCTGATCCTCGCCGCCATTAAAGATGCGCAGGCCAAAGCCAGCCAAAAAGCGCAGGACGAGATGACACGCATCACCGAAAGCCTTGGCCTGCCCGCGGATATGAAACTGCCGTTCTAAGCTTCCTCTTTCCAAAAATATCCCGGGGAGCGCGAGGGGCTGGCCCCTCGCCCCGCCCTCGTAGAAAGCACCGCGCTCAAATGAACAACTCCACCCGCGATATCGACGCTCTCATCGAGATGATGTCAAAGCTGCCCGGCCTTGGCCCGCGCTCGGCCCGGCGCGCGGTGTTGCACCTCATTCGCAAACGCGCCTTGCAACTCACTCCTTTGGCTGACCTCATGCAAACCGTCGCCGTAACCGCGCGTGAGTGCGTGCGCTGCGGCAATATCGGCACCACCGATGTTTGCGACATCTGCCTGTCTAACAAGCGCGCCACAGGCGAGATTTGCGTAGTCGAAGACGTTGCAGATCTCTGGGCGATGGAGCGCACAAACGTGTTCAAGGGGCGCTACCACGTACTTGGCGGCACGCTTTCGGCGCTCGACTCAGTTGGCCCGGAAGACCTGCGCATCCCGATGCTGGAAAGCCGGATCGAGAATGAGGGCATCACCGAGGTGATCCTCGCGGTCAGCGCCACGATTGATGGCCAAACCACAGCGCATTACATCGCCGATCAGCTTGAAGGCCGCGTTAAGCTGACAACGCTTGCGCAAGGCGTGCCGATTGGCGGAGAGCTTGACTATCTTGATGATGGCACCATCTCGGCTGCGCTCAACGCTCGCAAAGAGATCTAGGGTCAGGACCCATTAATCCTAGGCTTCAAAGCGTTTTACTCAGCAACTGCGACGTTGGCTGGGATCGAAACCGCGCACATGATACGCAAAGATCAAATCGCCGCGAATGGGAAAACAGGCTTCCAGCAATTCGCCGCCCTCGCAGCATAAGTGTGTCCGCTGACAGGCTGTTTTGCACTCCCAGATAAAGTTTGCGACAGAACCATGGCTGTGGTCAACATCCTTGGTCTCTACTTCCTGATGCCACTCGTGAAGCGTGAGCTCGAAAGCTATGTTTCACGCCTGAAGTCAGGTGAGATCAAGCGTTTCAAGTAAGCTCTGATCCATAACAAAAAAAGGCCGCCCTGATCTCTCAAGGCGGCCTTCTTTGATCCAGAGCAGCTCGGATCAGGAAAGCCGGAGCAGGCGGCTTTCGTGCGACTTCAGACACATCCGCGCGGTGTCGCCATAGACACCTTCGTGGCTGCGAAGTTCCGGGAACAGGCTAAACAGTTCTTCGCGCGCAGCTTCTTCAACAGCGTCAAGGCCTGTTCCGCCGGGGAAGAAACTCTCGCTTGCAGAGCCTTCGGCATAGATAACCTCGTGCTGGTCAAACAGGATGTGCACATAAGTCACTTCGCCACCCTGTGCTTGAGCAATGCTGCCACCATTCACAAGGTGCTTGGCCGTGGCCAAAACTTCGCTTTCGCCAAACAGCAGCGAGGCTTCAGGGCCCTGCACCAGCATCCGGTGTTGCGGTGACACATAGAGCGGGCGCTCGTTGCCCAACACGCCGGTGTCAAAGCGGATCGGAGCCAAGCTGCCGATCGCCGGAACTGTGCGTTTGCCAACCCAGCGCACTGGCTGCAAGCCGTGGTCGCGGGTGACAACCAAGTCACCGATGGCAAGGTCTTCGATCTCGCGCACGCCGCGTGGCGTGGCAATGCGTGTGCCTTCGGTAAAGCAGATGATGACGTTTTCGATCTCGTCAAACGTTACGAGCGTTCCGTCTGACAATGTCGCCGAGCCCGACATTCCGCCGCCAACGCCGGGGTCAGTGTTGGTGTAGATGATGTCACCCCAGCCAATCTGGCCGCCAAAGTCGAGCGTGTCGCCATTGGTCTCGCCGCCTTCGCCACCAACAATGTTGATCGCAGTGCCGTCAAGCAGAGCAGCCTCGACCTCAAAGAAATCGTCGCCGTCATCGCCTTGAGCCGTATCGCCAGATCCAACCTCAATACTATCGTTGCCAGCACCACCAGAGAGGGTGTTGTTACCTCCTCCGCCAGCAAGCGTGTCATTCCCCGTGCCACCAGAAATAGAGTCGTTTCCGGTTCCACCATAGAGCAGATCGTCACCGTCTTCCCCTAGGAGCGTGTCGTTGTCTTCGCCCCCATGAAGGAAGTCGTCACCCACGCCACCAGAGAGAGAGTCGTCGCCCTCGTCGCCCTGAACTGTGTCGTTGCCAGCCCCCGCATCGACAGTGTCGTTGCCAAGTTCCGAATAGATAGTATCGTTGCCTGCGCCCGCGTCGATAACATCATCGTTGTTGCCAGCTGAATTGTCGCCAGCGTCAACCATGTCACCGTCAGGATCGCCGGTGTAGGTTGCGCTGATGTAATCACCACCGCCCGTCCCGCTGACAATCTCGTCAGTGCCGGGGATGCCAAGAGCCGTCAGCGCATTGTAGCTGTCCACGTCTGTCGGCGCGACGCCCACAAGCGTGATGCTCTCACCGTTCGGGAATGTCAGGATAGCGTCGCCTGTGCCGTCACCGTTGGTGTCGCTCACTGTCACGTCATGCACATTGACCGGGTCGCCGCCAGCGTCTGTCATCCCACTTACGTCAAGTTGGTCATTGCCTGAGTATGTGCCATCGCCGTTGTCTGTTGGCGTTTCAAAGCCTGCAACAGTGTCGCTACCCGAGCCGTCAGCCAGCACAACAGTGTCCGTGCCCGCGCCCAGAAGGATGTTCTCGATCTCGCTGAATGTCGCTGTGTCTGCGCCCGACGTCACGCTGCCCGCTTCCGGGTTGGCTGATGTCAGGTCAACAGTGGTGTCCGTAGTCACAGCGCTCAGATCAAGCGTGTCGCCACCCGTCTCGCCAGTTTCGCCGCCAGTGATCACGTCATCGCCGAAACCATCGTTGAGTGAGAACGTGTCGTCGCCGCCTTCACCGTGCAAGTTGTCGTCACCTGTGCCGCCGATCAGGCTGTCATCGCCATCGTCAGCCCAGATGCGAACACCCTCACTGCTTGCCGAAATATCAACCGTATCGTCACCACTTCCGAGATCAAAATCTTCGATCTCAGAGAAGGTCGCGGTGTTAGCTCCTACAGTCGCTGTGCCCGCCTCATCGCCTGTGAAGACAATGTTGGCATTGCCTGTTGAAGGCATGTTCATTGCGTCGTTGTTGCCGTCTTCACCGCCAACGATCGTGTCTTGGCCGAACTCGCCAGACAGCACAAACGTGTCGCCGCCAGCTTCGCCGTACATGGTGTCGTCACCCGTGTCGCCGATGATAACGTCGTGGCCCGTGCCACCGTAAATTTCGTCGTTACCTGCATCACCGTCGAGCCAGTCATTTCCAGCGTCGCCGTGGATGGTGTCATTGCCAGCGCCAGCGCGGACTGTATCGCTACCGTCTCCCGCAACGATAGAGTCACGGTTAGAACCGTCGTCCATATCGTTGTTGTCGATCATGTCGCCGTTCGGATCATCGGTGTAGCTGCCGTTGATCAGCTCGCCTGCGCCAGTGCCTTCCACGACATAGTTGGTTCCGGGGATGCCGAGTGCTTCCAGCTCTGCGTCGCTGTCAACAGCGGTTGGGCTCACGCCAGTCAGCGTAATGCTCTCGCCGTTCGGGAATGTCAGGATAGCGTCGCCTGTGCCGTCACCGTTGGTGTCGCTGACTGTCACATCAAGCACGTTAACAGGGTTGCCGTCAGTGTCTGTCATGCCGCTTACGTCAAGTTGGTCGTTGCCTGTGTAGGTGCCGTCGCCGTTGTCTGTCGGGGCTTCAAAGCCTTCAACTGTGTCGCTGCCAGAGCCGTCTGCCAGCACAACAGTGTCAGTGCCCGCGCCGAGCACGATGTTTTCGATGTCGCCGAATGTTGCGGTGTCTGCGCCTGAGGTAACTGTGCCCATCTCTGGGTTTGAGTCCGTCAGATCAACGGTCGTGTCAGTCGTAACTGCGCTCATGTCGAGCGTGTCAATATCTGTCGCGCCGCCGTCGCCGCCGTCGATGGTGTCGTCGCCAAAGCCGTCTTCGAGGATGATCACATCTTGGTCGTCTCCGCCTTCGATTGTATCGTTGCCAGCGCCGCCAACCAGCGTATCGTCGCCTGTCCAGCCCATCAGGCTGTCGCCGCCTGCACCGCCGATCAGGCTGTCATCGCCGAACCAGCCTTGCAGCGTGTCGCTTCCGGCGCCGCCAATAACTTGGTCGTCGCCGTCGCCCGCGTCTATGCTGTCGTTGCCGCTACCGCCATCAACCGTGTCGTTACCAGCGTAGCTAAAGACAGTATCATCGCCCGCGCCGGCCTGAACGCTATCTTCATGACCGTTGGTCTGGTTGTCATTGCCATCAATCACATCACCCTCAAGGTCGGTGACATACGTTCCGTCAATCAGCTCGCCTGCCGCTGTGCCTTCAACAATGTAGTTTGGTTGCGGAATGCCCATGGCTTCCAGCACATCAGGATCGGTGATCTGCGCTTCGGTGACGCCCACAAGCGTGAGGCTTTCGCCGCTTGGGAAGGTCAGCACAACGTCGCCGTTGCCGTCGGTGCTCAGTGTTACGTCGTCGGTGTTTACTGGGGCGCCATTGGTGTCGAGCAGCGTGCTGATGTCGAGCACATCGTTGCCCACATAGGTCCCGCCGCCTACGTCTGTCGGAATAGTAAAGCCTTGCACAGTGTCGTGCCCGCCGCCCGTGCCAAGCACGAGCGTATCGTCACCACCGCCGAGAATGATGTTCTCGATCTCGACAAAGGTTACAGTGTCCGTGCCGTCAGTGAACGTGCCTGTTTCGGGGTTGGCCGAGGTCAGATCAACCGTCAGGTTGGCTGTAACACCGCTCAGATCAATGGTGTCGCCAGTTGTCTCGAACGCTTCTTCGCCTTCGATGGTGTCGTTGCCGAAACCATCAGTATAGCTGATGGTGTCGTCGCCATAGCCGCCCCAGAGATAGTCATTGCCCGCATCAGACGTGATGCTGTCGTTGCCATAGCTGCCGCGTACCCAGTCGTTGCCAGCGCCGCCAGAAAGCGTGTCAGCGCCCTCGTTGCCTTCAAGTGTGTCGTCGCCTGCGCCACCAGAAACAAAGTCGTCGCCGAGCTCGCCACGAAGGGTGTCAGAGCCGTCGCCGCCTTCGATGCTGTCATTGTTTTCGTTGCCGTCGATGCTGTCGTTGCCAGCGCCGCCGATAATGGTGTCCTCGCCCATGCCGCCGCGCACTGTGTCGTCGCCGTCACCGCCGGACACAGTGTCGTTGCCAGTGCCGCCGAGCAGGCTGTCATCGCCCGCGCCGCCCGAAACGATATCGTTACCGGTGCCGCCATCAAGCGTATCATTGCCCGTTTCGCCATACATCGTGTCTTGGCCCGCATCGCCAGCCATGGAATCGTTCCCCGAGCCGCCAACGACGGAGTCAGCGTTGTCGCCACCTCTCAGAGTGTCGTCGCCACTGCGCCCGTACAGACTGTCGTTACCGGTGCCGCCAAGAATGCTGTCGTCGTCAATGCCGCCATCAAGGTGGTCGTTGCCGCTGCCACCGTCGATGGTGTCGTTGCCGCTGTAAGAATCAACTTCGTCATTACCGGCCCCTGCTTGAACGCTGTCGTCGTTTGAGCCGTCAGAATGATCGTTACCTTCAATAATGTCGCCTTCAGGGTCGCCCACATATCCAATGGTAATCGTGTCGTCGCCGCTGGTGCCTTCGACGATGTAGTTTGGCGCGATAGGCGGCAGATAGAGGTTCTCAATCTCGCTGAAATTAAAGGTAACCAGGTTGCCAGAAGCATCTTGCACAACAACCGTGCCTGAGGTGCTGTCGCCGTCTGGGTCTGTCGTCTGGGTTAGCGAGGTGTAGTAAGTAAAGCTGGTCAGGTTAAGCGAGTCGTTGTCCGTCCCACCTGTGCCGCCATCGACAGATACCGTGGTGCCATCAGCATAGCTGCTTGCGTCCACCGTAATATTATCTGCATCATCGCCTGCGTTTACAACGTCAGCACCGCCCGTGAGCGAGATAAAGTCGTCGCCCGAACCGCCGATGATGCTGTCATCACCCGAGCCGCCGTAGAGCGCGTCAGCGTCGGAACCGCCATCAATCGTGTCGTTGCCCGTGCCGCCCCAAATGCTGTCGTTACCCGTACCGCCAGAAAGCGAATCGTTGCCCGCGTCGCCTTCGATATTGTCGAAGCCATCTTCGCCAAAGACAGTGTCATCACCGCTGCCACCGTCAATATCATCGCCACCGTTGCCACCTAAGATAGTGTCGCTGCCGTCGCCGCCGCTGATATAGTCGGCTCCCGCTTCGCCGTAGAGCTGGTCGTCGCCTGCGCCGCCAAGAACCCGGTCTTCGTCGTCTCCCGCGAAGATCGTGTCATTGCCTGTACCGCCGCTCAACGTGTCATTGCCATAGTCGCCAATGATCTGGTCGTTGCCCGCGCCGCCGTCGATGCTATCGGCCGCGCCGCCCGCAAAGGCATCATCGCCGTCAAGCGTGTCGTCACCTGCGCCGCCCAGAATAGTGTCTGCGCCGTCTGAGCCGTAAACCGTGTCGTCGCCAGCACCCGCTTCCACGCGGTCGTCTCCGGCGCCCGCAAGCACGGAGTCATCATTTGATGCATCCGAATGGTCGGTGCTGTCGATCATGTCGCCTTCGGGATCACCCGTATAGGCCACGTCGATCACATCAGCGCCCGCCGTGCCTTCGACAATGAAGTTCGGTGGTGTTGCCGACGTCTCAATAGTGGCAAGCCCGGATGACGAGTTTCCGGCGCTGTCGACAGTCGAGTAGGTGAAGTTGTTGGTGCCAATGTCAGCGTCTGTCAGCACGCTAACTGTCATGTCGGCGTTAAGCGTGATCTGCTCGCCTGATGGCAGCGTGACAGTGTCGCCGACATTAACAGCCACGTTATTAATGTGGGTGATCGTCAGCGCGTTGCCATCAACGTTGATGTCATTTGACAACAGGTCATGTACTTGAGTTGTGCCTGCGCCCTGAACCAGCTCGTCTGACTGCGCAATAGAGATTGTCTGGATCGAGTTACCCATGATCAGTAGGTTGGAGTCATACGCAGAGTCGCCCCCGTCGGCGATGCCGATGCGGATGGTGTTTGAAGCGCCCGCATTGACAGGCGCCACGAGGGACAGCACAACTGTGCCGCCGTCCATTTCAGTGTTGTAGGTGTCGTCAGTCGCCGCGTTGTCGACGTAAAGGTTTGACGTCACATTGTCGTTGATCGTGTCGATGGTGACGTTCTGGTTTGAGCCGTCAGCCAGTGTCAGCGGAACATAAGTGCCGTTCACCCAAACGCCCATCGCGTCGTTCACGCCGCCGTTCACATATTCGAGGTACTCTTCTGACGTAAAAACAAACTGCATGGTGAGCAAGTCACCCGTCGCAATGAATGTCGCGTCAAAGAAGGCTCCATCTTGCGTCGCTTGGCCTGAGACGGCGTTCAAGTCGGCGTCGCCGTCGACTTCGCCCACGCCGCTGTGATTGGTCGTAGTGCCTGCCGCCGTGTTGGTGTCTGTCGTGCCCGAGCTGTTGGTGAAGTCTACGGCATTGCCCGTTGACAGGATAACACCCGTGTCTGACTGGGTCAGGCTGCCGAGCGTGGCTTCGCCCCCGGTGTAGGTGCCTGAAGCAGCCCCAGCCCCCGTATAGGAGGCGGTCTGGATCGTCACACCATTGCCGAACATAGCATTCGCCATATCCATAGCGGTTGCGGATGTGTTTACGTTTAGCTCGTTTGCAATGGGCATCGCTGTATCACCTCAAAAATTCGGCACTTTTTACGCCTAGTTGAGGACGTTTTCGCTTAGAAAGGCGTCACTTCTAGGAGCAAAAATGGGCGATTATGTGGTTTTGAGCGCGCGCAGAACAACTGCCTGCATAATGAAGGCAATTCGCTTCCAAGTGCGGAACAAATCTTAAGGTACTGTTTTTATGATATTTTTTAGACCGGCTTGAGAAAAACTACTTTAGCGAGATTTTCTCTTTGGCTTTGCAGCCATCAACTTGGGCAACCAAGCGGCCAAACAAGGCCACTTCTGCGGCTTGCGCCATAAAGCCTCACACCCGCAGACAAGCCGCAGATGTGAGGGTGTTGTTTACTTACTGTCGTCGTCGGGCAGGTTGAAGAAGCTGTCGGCGTCTGGCATCGGCTCTTCTTTTTCCGGCATGTCGTTACCACCAAGCGAGAATGTCTCAAGGCCTTCAATCGCTGTCGGGATCTTCGGCTCGGCGTCCATGCCAAGGCTCTGCTCGATGCCAACAAGCTTGCGGCGCTCGTCGTCGTTCATGACTTCGCCACTGGCGGCTTTCTTGGCGGCAGCTTTTTGAACGGCGGCGTCAAGCTCTGACTGTTTGCACAGGCCCAGCGCGACAGGGTCGATCGGATCAATGTTGGAAATGTTCCAATGGGTGCGTTCACGCATCGCTTGGATGGTCGGCTTGGTTGTGCCGATAAGCTTGGAAATCTGCGCATCGGCCAGCTCGGGGTGGAACTTCACCAACCAAAGGATAGAGGCCGGACGGTCTTGGCGTTTTGACAGAGGTGTATAGCGCGGACCGCGGCGTTTTTCTTCGCCAACAGCGGCGGCGTAGAACTTGAGCTTCAGCTTGTGCAGCGGGTTCTCTTGCGCGCGGTCCAGCTCTTCCTGCGTGAGCTGGTTGTTTGCAACAGGGTCAAAGCCCTTCACGCCAGTCGCCACGTCGCCGTCAGCGATGCCCTGCACTTCGAGCTCGTGCATGTCGACAAAGTCAGCGATCTGCTTGAAGTGAAGTGTTGTGTTGTCCACCAGCCAGACGGCAGTGGCTTTTGCCATAATCGGTTTGTCAGACATGATGTGTCTCCTTCAAAAATCCTCTCCCCGGATACAACTCTCCCGTGCCCTTAATTTGGGCGAGCCTTTTGAGGGACTCAGGTTACCGTTGTAGGGGAACTTGGCTGCTATATACTGCGGAGTGGATGATAAGGGAAGAGTGAATGCGTATCATATTGTCAGTGGTTCTATCGGTTTTTGCTGGCTTGGCACTGGCCAAAGGCGAAAAGTCGGGCGAATTTGACTACTACGTCCTGGCGCTGTCTTGGTCGCCCAACTGGTGCTCGCTGGAAGGCGACGCGAAAGGCTCGCCGCAGTGTGACGCTGACAAAGACCACGGCTGGGTGCTGCATGGACTCTGGCCGCAGTATCACCGTGGCTGGCCGTCGTTTTGCCCCACAGTTGAGCGCCAACCGCCGCGCAGCCTGACAGGTACGATGGCCGACATTATGGGAACCTCAGGGCTGGCTTGGTATCAGTGGAAGAAGCATGGCGTTTGCTCGGGGCTGTCTGCGGCCGGTTATTACGATCTGTCACGTGAAGCCTATGAAACGGTCGTACGCCCGCCAGTGTTTCGCAAACTCGACAAGGCGATCAAATTGCCCGCTTCTGTTGTGGAAGACGCATTTCTGAAAGCCAACCCAATGCTTAAGCGCGACATGGTGACGGTAACTTGCAAGGCAGGCCACATTCAGGAAGTGCGTGTTTGCCTGAGCAAAGACTTGTCACCAGTGCCCTGCGGCCGCGACGTCTCGCGCGACTGCTCACTCAAAGACGCGGTGTTTGAGCCGATTGACTAAGCGGAGCGCACTGCGTGCGCACAGGTTTGTAAGATGGGGGACTAGTCCCCCAGTCACAAAACAAGTTTTGTGCCCTCCCCCTAGGATATTTCTGGAAAGAAAAAGAGCTTAACCGACTTTCAGGACAATCTTGCCGATATGTGTGCTGCCTTCCATGCGAGTGTGGGCAGCGGCGGCCTCGGCGAGCGGGAACTCTTCGTCCATGACCGGGGCGACTGTGCCTGCGGCAAGGAGCGGCCAAACCTTAGTGCGCAACTCGTTTGCGATCTGGGTTTTGGCGAGGTCCGATTGCGGGCGCAGGGTGCTGCCTGTCACAGTAAGCCGGCGCGCCATGATTTGGGCGAAGTTAAGTTCAGCCTTGGGGCCCGTCAAAAACGCGATGTGCACCATGCGGCCATCATCCGCGAGAGCGCGAATGTTGCGCGGGATATAGTCTCCGCCGACCATGTCGAGGATCAGGTTTGCGCCGCCCTCGGCCTTTAGCACTTCAACGAAGTCTTCTTCGTGGTAGTTCATCACCCTCTCAGCGCCCAAGGCGCGGCAGGCTTCCGCTTTGTCAGCGTTGCCCACCGTTGTGAACACCCGGGCGCCAAAAGCGTTTGCGAGTTGGATCGCGGTTGTTCCGATGCCTGAGGAACCGCCGTGCACCAAGAAACGCTCGCCAGCTTGCAAACCGCCGCGCATGAACACGTTTGTCCAGACGGTGAAGAAAGTCTCGGGCAAACATGCGGCTTGCTTGAGGCTGAGGCCTTCAGGCACGGGCAGCGCATGTGCTGCAGGCGTGGTGACATACTCGGCATAGCCACCGCCGGGCAGCAGAGCGCAAACTTGGTCGCCCAGCTTCCACTCGGTTACACCCTCGCCAAGGGCAGCAACTTCACCGCTGGCCTCAAGCCCGGGCAAGTCGCTCGCGCCTTTGGGTGGGGCGTAGGCACCCGCACGCTGCAAGGCGTCAGGGCGGTTTACGCCTGCATAAGCAACCTTGATCAGGATTTCGCCATGCGCGGGCTTTGGCACTTCGCGCTCAGCCAGTTGCAACACATCCGGCGCACCGGCTTTGGTGATCTCGATAACTCGCATGTTTTTCTGCCCTTATTTATGTGTATGTCCCGGCATGTCAGCGCCACCTTTGGGCGCTCGCACGGCCTCTGTCACTTTGTCTAACAGCCCGCCAAGCAGCTTGTTGCCGCGCAGGCCGGCTTTGACCTTCTCAAACTGCATCACGTTCTCGATGCGCCGATCAAGAAACTCCCGGGTCGCGGCGTGGCCCTCGCTCGTATCACCCAACCAGTAAAGCACCGTGGAGGAGTAGACCCCCGACAACGTAGCGCGCTTGGTGTACCAGTTGAGGTCTTCTGAGGTGTCACCCAACTCGCGCCAGATCGCGTCGCAAGTGTTCCATATCAGGCGGGCACCGTCGGGCGCATAAGCAGGCAGCGCAAACAACGTCATACCGCGGCGCACAAGCTCCTTGTCTTCAACAGCCTCAAGCCGGTAGCGTACTGCCGCCATGATGCGCTCGCGAAACTTTAGCTCGCTCAAGTCAGCCTGACGCAAACGCTCAAGCATGCGCGCATCGCCGCGCTCGTGGTAGGCAACAGCCAAGTCAACAGCACCACGCGGGCACAGCCCATGCACCAGTGCCGGATCAACGCCAGAATCAGCCACAACTTCAGCCAGCGCGGCCTCAAAGCTGGCCTCGCTCCAGCCGTCAAACGGCACATGCAGCAGCGCCGCATCCAAGAGCTTGTCTTTCAAATCAGCCATATGAGCCTCCTGCTGCCCATACTAGACAAAATCAAAGGGGTTTGCTATATGCCAGCTTCCTGCAAATCCTTGCAACTTCAAACTAGAAAGGTGGTGAAAACCACATGCAGGTTAGTGTTCGTGATAACAACGTCGATCAGGCGCTTCGTGCCCTGAAGAAAAAGCTCCAGCGTGAAGGCGTTTTTCGTGAGATGAAGCTTCGTCAAGCATTCGAAAAACCGTCAGAGAAAAAAGCACGCGAGAAAGCTGAAGCTATCCGCCGTCAGCGCAAGTTGGCGCGCAAGAAGCTCCAGCGTGAGAACGGGATGTAAATCAACCCTTCTTTGCTTTTAACACAATGTGAACCCCCGCTGCTTTGCTTCGGGGGTTTATTTTTGCCCGCTCCCCAGCAAACGCGCACATCACATCTGCGTATTTGCCACATATTTGCCACGTATTTTCCCCTGTCATTCGCAAAATTTTACACTACGTTCACTGAACCCACAGGAACAGGACGCAGAACATGAGCGACACATACACTCCCCCCAAGGTCTGGACATGGAACACGGAGAGCGGTGGCAGGTTTGCCTCGATCAACCGCCCCATCTCAGGCGCGACGCACGATAAAGAGCTGCCCGTCGGCAAGCACCCTTTGCAGCTTTACTCCCTTGCCACCCCCAATGGCGTTAAGATAACCGTGCTGCTCGAAGAGCTTCTGGCGGCTGGCCACGAAGGCGCTGAGTATGACGCTTGGCTGATCGACATCAGCGAGGGCGATCAGTTCGGGTCAGGCTTCGTTGAGATCAATCCCAACTCCAAAATCCCCGCGCTGATGGACCACTCCGAAACGCCGCCTCGCCGGATGTTTGAAAGCGGCAGCATGATGCTGCAACTGGCCGAAAAGTTCGGCGCCTTCATCCCGACTGACGCAACGGCCCGTGGCGAATGCCTCAACTGGTTGTTCTGGCAAATGGGCTCAGCGCCCTACCTTGGCGGCGGCTTCGGCCACTTCTACGCCTATGCGCCGGAGAAATACGAATACCCGATCAACCGCTTTACCATGGAAGTGAAGCGCGAGCTCGACGTGCTCGACAAGCGCTTGGCCGACAACACCTACTTGTCAGGCGAAGACTACACCATCGCCGACATGGCCAACTGGGCTTGGTATGGCCAACTCGCGCTTGGCCGCCTCTATGAGGCCGCCGAATTCCTTGATGTGGCGAGTTACAAAAACGTGGTTCGCTGGGCCGAGGCCATCGACGCGCGCCCTGCTGTCAGCCGTGGCCGCATCGTCAACCGCCCCTTTGGCGAGCTCTCAACCCAACTGCACGAGCGCCATGATGCGGGCGACTTTGACACCAAAACCCAAGACAAGCTCGAAGCAAAAAGCTAAGCGCCCTGCGTCCAACGCGCAGTCGCCTCATAAATACGCAAAGCAAAACGGCGAGCGGTGGTCACATCGCTCGCCCTTATCATTTGCGCCTTATCGCGCACCGAACATGCCCCCATCCCAAGGCAAAACCCGTCTTCGTTGATGCCAACCTGCTCGGGGCTCACAGGCGCGCCAATGTCATCAAGCCCAACCCAGATCATCCCGTGCTGCGCCGCAAAAACAGCCATCTGCATCAGCGAGTTCAGCTTGTCACCACTCGGGTAAGTCGCAACAGTCATCCCTGCCGCGATCTTGCCTTGCCAGCCGTCCGCGCTGCCCCAAATGTCACTGCTCGCATCCATAAACGCCTTATACGGCGCCGAAACACTGCCCATATACGTAGGTGCTGCAAACACATGCGCATCCGCCCGCTTCATCGCCGCCCAGTCAGCGTCCTTGAAGTTTTCCACATTGGCCAGATGCACAGACGCGCCAAGCTCTCCCAACGCGTCTGAAAACACCTCAACCAGCCGCCGCGTATGCCCGCTCCCACTGTGATAACTCACCACAATCTCAACCATACCTGCCTCCGGTTTTCTCTTCGTAAAAATACTCAATTACAGCCTGCCAAAAGGCACTAAACTCCGCGGACCATCATATCCGCCACCTTCTCGGCAATCATGATCGTCGGCGAGTTTGTATTGCCGCTGATAATCTTCGGCATCACGCTCGCGTCCACAACCCGCAGGTTGCCGACAGCCTTCATACGACATTGCTCATCCAAGGGCGCGTCCGGCTCTTGGCCCATCCGCACGGTGCTCGTCGGGTGAAAGATCGTCGTGCCAATGTCGCCCGCCGCCTGCACCAGCTCACCGTCACTGCTCAGCCCCGCACCGGGCAGCATCTCTTCCGGCTCATACTTTGCCAGTTCCTTGGTCGACATCAGCTCGCGCACCTGCCTGATCGCGGCAATAGCAACCGCGCGGTCGCCCTCGGTGCTCAGGTAGTTCGGCGCAATCTTCGGCGCATCTTTCGGGTCGGCACTGACAATGCTCACGTGGCCAACACTCTCAGGCCGCAAGTTGCAAACGCTGGTCGTCATCGCATCAAACGGGTGCAAATCTTCGCCAAATGCCCCAAGCGACAGCGGCTGCACATGATACTCCAAGTCAGGCGTCGCCAAGTCTGGCCGGCTCTTGGCAAACGCCCCAAGCTGGCTCGGCGCCATGCTCATCGGCCCGCTGCGTTTAAGCACATACTCCAGCCCGATCTTGGCCTTGCCCCAGACCGAGCCTGCCAAAGTGTTCAGCGTCGTCGCGTTCTTCAGCTTGAAAATTGTCCTGAGCTGCAAGTGGTCCTGCAAGTTCGCGCCCACACCCTGCAAGTCCTGCTCAACAGCGATGCCATGCTCGGCCAGCAAGCCCGCAGGTCCAAGGCCGGAAAGTTGCAATATCTGCGGGCTGCCGACTGCCCCCGCGCTCAGCACAACTTCACCGCCGCAGCGCACAGTCGTCACTTCACTGCCACGCTCATATTCAACCCCGACAGCGCGCCCGTCTTCCAGCACCAGCCGCCGCACATGCGCGCCCGTCACTGTTTCAATCATGCCCTTAGGCGCACCGCGCAAAAACGCTTTCGCCGTGTTCACACGCCAACCGCCGCGCTGGTTCACCCTGAAGTAGCCAACGCCTTCATTGGTGCCGCGGTTAAAGTCGTCAACCGCAGGCAAGCCCCAAGCCACAGCCCCGTCGCGCCAGTCGTCGAGCAAGTCCCAGTGCAGCCGTTGCTGCTCAACGCGCCAAGGCCCGCCCTCACCGTGCATGTCGTCAGCGCCTTCCTGATAGTCTTCCGACTTCTTGAAATACGGCAGCACATCGTCCCAGCCCCATCCGGTAAGGCCCATCTGCC
Source organism: Lentibacter sp. (assembly GCA_016744435.1). Classification (GTDB taxonomy): domain Bacteria; phylum Pseudomonadota; class Alphaproteobacteria; order Rhodobacterales; family Rhodobacteraceae; genus Lentibacter. Next base: position 29,330 of record JADGEJ010000031.1, read on the forward strand.
GCCAACCGTCATAGTCGGCGGCCTGCCCGCGCAAGTAGAGCATCCCGTTGATCGAGCTACACCCGCCAAGCACCTTGCCGCGCGGGTAAAGCAGCGAACGGCCGTTCAGCCCCGCTTCCGGCTCGGTGCTAAAACACCAGTCAGTGCGCGGGTTGCCGATGCAGTAAAGATAGCCCATCGGGATATGCACCCAGTGGTAGTTGTCGCGCCCGCCCGCTTCAAGCAGCAGCACTTTTCGGCCCGCATCTGCCAGCCGCCGCGCCATAACACAGCCCGCGCTGCCTGCGCCTATAACAATGTGATCCCACGCCATGTACCTGCTCCCTTTTGGTGCAGCGTAAGCAGCCCGGACAGTAAGCGCAATTAGCTAAAACTCGGCACCGACAGTTTGCCTCACAGGGTGGCACCCCCCCATCAGCGCCAGCGCTTCTGTGTAACTCAAAACAGGGCGCACTGCGCGATAGCCTTTCGCGTCAAGCTCTGGTGGCAGCGTCATATACTTCAACGCCTCAACACCCGGCAGCAAGCTTTCGCAGCTGGCCCCCTCGGCAAAGACAAGCTCGTGGCTTTTGAGCAGGAAATGCACATAACTCACACTCGCACAGGGCGCATAGCAAATGTCGTGGCCATTAACCAAAGCCTTAGCCGGAACCAACACCTCGTGTGATCCGAACATCAGCTCGGCCTGCGGGGAGGCAATGAGCACACGGTGTTGCGGCGAAAGCTTGAGCGGCGCGTAGTTGCCTATCGAGCCTGGCGTGAACAGCACAGGGGCGTTGGGCCCGCGCCCGTGCACGCGCCTTTGGCCAGCCCAGAGCACTGGCGTCGCCTCGCCGTCATGAGTTAAAACATGGTCGCCTCGCCACAGCTCACATGCCGCAATGTCGCCCATCGCAGTCGCAATTCGCGTACCGCCCTCAAAGCAAACAAAGTTGTGCGAATGCGCCGCGTTATTGTCTACCGTCCAGAAGCCTGGGGTCACCCCCGCGCTGTTGTTGTCATCATACCATTGCTGAAGATCAAACCCCGGCGTCCAGATGATATGTGCCAGCTCGCCGTTGTCGTCCACCCCTTCGAACACGATAACACCGTCCGTGCCGCCAAGTGAATCAGACCGGACCACAACTGCGTTCGTGATAGAGCTCGGGCCACTGGCATCGTTCCAACTCAGGCTATAGCTGTCGCCGAGCTCAAACAAACGCGCGTCAGGATCGCTCGCATCACTCGCAACTTCCAAATCCGTAAACCCACTCGGGGGGTCATCAAACCGCGAGCTGGTCGAACCCGAAGTGGCATTACTCCCGGTCGCCGCACCAAACTCGTCATCAATGGCTTCAAAAACTAACGTCACTTGCCCACTCCAAACTCCGAACCGAAGCTAGGGGAGAGGCGATAAGCAAGTATGAAGTCTTATGGAGTTTGTGCTTGGAAATTGTCTAAAATTAAACAGGCAGCGCCGTTGTCTTGAACACCGTGCGCAGCGCGAAATTTGATTGCATTTGCGCCACCCCGGGTAACCGGGCCAGATACTGGCGGTGAATGCGGGCGAAATCTTCGGTGTTCTCCGCAACAACTTTGAGCAGGTAGTCAGCCGTGCCAGCCATCAGATGACACTCCAAAACATCGGGGATGCGCGCAACCGCTTTCTCAAAGGCATCAAGCACTTCATCGGCCTGCCCTGAGAGGGTGATCTCAACAAACACTGTCGTCGGCACGCTCATTTTGCGGGCATCAAGCAGCGCCACGTAGTCGCGGATAAAGCCGTCTTTCTCAAGCCGCTGCACCCGCCTGTGGCAGGCACTTGGGCTCAGGTTCACGGCTTCGCTGAGATCAGCGTTTGAAATGCGGCCCTTGCGCTGAAGGGCGCGTAGTATTCTTCGATCTGTCTCATCAACCGGCATTTGCGCAAGTTCCTGCTTTGAATGACCGTAATATCAGCGAATTATTCGCCAAAGTCCAGAAAATTTGGGCAACTTCCCTCACTCCTTGCGCACAAGCTGCGACATTCTGGCAAAATCAGTCTCAAGGCTAAGGGAGAGAAGCCATGAAAATCGGATGTCCAGCAGAGATCAAACCACAGGAATTTCGCGTCGGCGTAACGCCCAACGCGGCGGGCGAAGCGGTGGCGCGCGGCCACAGTGTTGTCATCCAGAAAGGCGCGGGCCTTGGCGCGGGCTTTACGGATGCTGACTATACCGCCGCTGGCGCAACCATCATCGACACAGCAGAAGAGATCTTCGCGAGCGCCGATATGATCGTGAAGGTCAAAGAGCCTCAGGCTGGCGAGCGCAAGATGCTGCGCGAAGGCCAACTTCTGTTCACTTACCTGCACCTCGCGCCCGACCCTGAGCAAACGCATGACCTGCTCGCCTCAGGCTGCACCGCAATCGCCTACGAAACCGTGACAGACGACAGAGGCGGCTTACCCCTGCTCGCACCCATGTCAGAAGTGGCGGGCCGTCTCGCACCGCAAGTCGGCGCTTGGACATTGCAAAAAGCCAACGGCGGGCGCGGTGTGCTTATGGGCGGCGTTCCGGGCGTTAGCCCTGCGCGCGTCGTGGTTATCGGCGGCGGAGTCGTGGGCACCCACGCGGCCAAAATCGCGGCGGGCATGGGTGCCGACGTGACGGTGCTTGACCGCTCGCTGCCGCGCCTGCGCTACCTTGATGATGTCTTTGGTGGCACGTTCAAGAACCAATACTCAACTGCAGGCGCAACTGCCGAACTGATCCGCGATGCTGACCTTGTCGTCGGCGCGGTGCTCATTCCCGGCGCGGCAGCTCCCAAGCTGATCTCACGCGCGCAACTGAGCACGATGAAGCCCGGCGCAGCACTGGTGGATGTCGCTATCGACCAAGGCGGTTGCTTTGAAACGTCAAAGGCCACAACCCACGCCGAGCCGATCTATAACGTCGATGGCATCATGCATTACTGCGTCGCCAACATGCCCGGCGCGGTGGCACGCACCTCGACCATCGCGCTTGGCAACGCCACGCTGCCTTTCATGCTCGCGCTCGCTGACAAGGGCTGGAAGAAAGCCTGCGCTGACGACGCTCACTTGCTCGCAGGCCTCAACGTGCACGCGGGCCAGTTGACATACTACGCCGTCGGCGAGGCACTCGGCATCGACGTTCTCTCACCGCAACTGGCGATCAAATAAATGCGGCGGAAAGGCGGGAGTGTTACGTCAAACCTGTGAAGACTATTTTCAGGATCAACACCATGCTTTCTCGCCTTTCCCCTTACTGGCTCTGGGTGCTGTTCGCCCTGCCAGCCTTCGCCCTCCTCAACGAGGCCTTCACTTCGGTTGATCCAAAGGCCTTCAGGCATGCGCTTCACCCGACGGGCGGGTTTGCCGCGCGGATGATGATCATCTAGATGATCGCCACGCCACTTGGGATGATCTTCAAGGGCAAGGGGTTCCCGCTGTGGCCAAAGGAAAACCGCCGTTACTTTGGCGTCACGGCGTTTGGTTACGCGGCGCTGCACCTTGTGTTCTGTGTGCTGGCAAAAGGCAGCCTCGCCAAAATTCTAGGAGAGATCACCCATCTCGACATCTGGACAGGTTGGCTGGTGTTCCTGATCGCCCTGCCGCTCACCGCCACGTCGTTTGACGCCGCTGATCCTGCTGGAAGCTTACCGTGTTTGCTATTGGTATATCTGACTGAAGGAAAAGCCGGCCTACAATCATCAACTGCGCATCCCCCCTAATACAAAAAAGCCCTGAGAAAAACTCAGGGCCTTTTCAATACTTGGTTGTGGTAGCGTGAGGTGGACTTGAACCACCGACCCCAGCATTATGAGTGCTGTGCTCTAACCAGCTGAGCTACCACGCCATCCACAACCAGTGAGGGCGAATTAGCCAAGGCGCGCGGCGGAGTCAAATACAAAACTCACCACTTGGCGTGTTGCGCCCAATTTAGCGCAAGTATTTGGAATATGCCCAGCCTGTTGCGCCGCTCGCGTGCTGCACAAACACCCAGTTGCCCTTGCGCTCGCCAATGTAAACACTTTCGCCGTTGTACATTTGCCGCACGATGGCAAAGCCCGTGCCCGGCCCGCTGCGCAAGTTGAGAAAGCCATCACCCGGTGAGCTGATCACCCGCTCGTTGGTTTGGGCGGGCAAGCTGCGCATGTGTTTGCGAAAGGCCCAGCCTGTCGCGCCGCTTTCATGGCGCACGCGCACCCATTTGCCGGCGCTTTCCAACGTGTCCAGATAGCTGCCATGGTCCATCTGAGTGATGATCGCATAGCCGCTGCCCGGCCCAGTGCGCAGGTTCAAGAACCCGTCTCCCGGCGAATGCACGCGCAGTGTTTCAGCCTGCGCTGCAATGGCAAATCCGATGAACATTAAGGCTGCAATTAGTCTCTTGAGCATATCTCGCCCTCCCGTAAAAACTTCGCACGCAAACTCAGGCTACGCCTCAAAATGCAAAAGGCCCACCCCTAAGGGCAGGCCTTCTGTTCGTCTTGTCGCAGTGGCTTACTTCTTGGCAAGCGCGTCGCGAATTTCAGCCAGAAGGTCAAGCTCGGTTGGGCCTGCCGGGGCCTCTTCGACGGCTTCCTCTTCAGCGGCGGCGGCGTCTTTGGCTTTGTTCACGTAGCGCACCAGCATGAACACCACGAATGCGATGATCAGGAAGTTGATGATCGCCATGATGAAGTTACCATAGGCAAACACATTGGCTCCGCCTTCACGTGCGGCTTCAAGCGTTGCACCTTCCGCAGCCGTGCCTGACATCACTGCATACATATTCGTCAAATCCGTACCGCCCATCACAAGGCCGATGATCGGGTTGATCAAATCAGCAACCAGTGACCCAACGATCGCGGTAAACGCCGCGCCGATGATGATACCGACTGCCATGTCCATAACATTGCCCTTGGCAATGAAGTCTTTAAATTCGCTTAGCATTTCCGTTCCTCGTTATTTTATTGGCACCTAAGGCTGCTTTCTGCAGTCCGCAGCATGTTAACACATAAGCAATATTTTAGATAAAACTTTAACGGGAAGGTTTCTGCGGTTTTCCCCGCAGTGTCAGACTGCGTAGTAGTCGCGATACCATTCAACGAAAGCCGCGACGCCTTGCTTTACATCTGTGCTTGTTCCCGCGCCCAGAAGCTCTTCAAGCAGCGTCGTGTCGGCCCATGTTGCAGGCACATCACCGGGCTGCATCGGCAGCATGTTCTTGCGGGCTGACAGGCCCGTCGCGGCTTCAATCGCAGCAATGAAATCCATCAGCGCCACAGGGCTGCCATTGCCAATGTTCACAACCCGCCAAGGCGCGACGGGCGAAAGGCTGTCGTGCTCTGCGCCCTGCCCTTGCTGTGGCGCGCAGCCAACCAGCCCCACCAGCCGCTCGACCAAGTCTTCGACATAAGTGAAGTCGCGTTTCATGTCGCCGTGGTTGTAAACGTCGATCGCCTCGCCTTCCAAGATCGCCTTGGTGAACTTGAACAGCGCCATGTCGGGGCGCCCCCACGGGCCGTAAACCGTAAAAAAGCGAAAACACGTTGTCGGGATATCGTAGAGGTGCGCGTAGGAATGCGACATCGCCTCGCAGGCCTTTTTCGTCGCAGCATAGAAGGAAACTTGGTGATCGGCGCGCATTGTCTCGCAGTAGGGAAACTCGGTGTTCGCGCCGTAAGCTGACGACGTTGAGGCGATCATCAAGTGCTTCACCGGGTGGTGCCTTGCGGCTTCCAACAGCTCGAACGTGCCCGCAATATTACTCTCAAGGTAGCTGCGCGGCGCGTCGATCGAAAAGCGCACACCAGCCTGCGCGGCAAGGTGCACAACCAAGTCAACACCACGCGCCAGAATGCCACTGAGCACGCCCTCGTCTTCAACGCGAGCGCGCACAAACTCAAACCGCTCATGAGCCTGCAACTGCGCCAACCGCGCGTCTTTGAGGCTCACGTCGTAATAGTCCGTCATCGCATCAAGCCCGATCACGTCATAGCCCTCAGCCAACAGCCTCTTGCTCGTGAAAAAGCCAATAAACCCAGCGGCACCTGTGACAAGAGCCGTCGGCATCAGCTTGCGCTCGGGAGAGTGCCGTTCAGGACATAGCGCAAAATCTGCGCAACTTCCTGCGGGCTGCGTGTCGTCGCCAAGGCTGCCGCATCAACTTCCTTCAAGGCATGGTCGTGCTCGGGCTGCTGCAAGATAATCAAGCTCTTGCCCAAAGCACTCGCATAGCCCGCATCAAAAGCTGCGTTCCACTGTTTGTATTTCTCACCAAAGCGCACCACGACAACGTCAGCCTCGCCAATTGCGCGGCGCGTGCGGATCGCGTTTACTTTAGCGCCCTTGTGATCGTGCCAAAACTTGTCAGGCTCTTTCCCCAAGATCGTCACGCCACAGTCGTCGCTTGCCGCGTGGTCTGTCACAGGCGCGCTGAACTCGACATCAAGTCCCGCACAAGCCGCGATGATCTGCTCGCGCCAATCCGTGTGAATTTCACCTGAAAGATAAACTCGCATCATGCTCTCCTAAGCCAGCTTTCGCGCCACAACATAGCGTGACATCGCCGGAAAATTACCAACCTCCACAATCTCAAAACCAGCCGCTGTGATCATCTCGTCTAGCTCACTGCGCGTCAGAGAATGCACATTCGGCGCTTTGCCAAACATCTGCATCACCGGAATAAGCATGCCAAACAGAAACCTCTTAAAACCAAGCGAAGGGTCCCCCAGACAAACCGTCTTCGAAATGAACACCCCCCCCGCCTTCAGACTACCATGCAAGCTCTCAATCAGCGCCGCAGGGTCATCCAGCAAATGGACCAGATTAAACCCAAGCACAGCGTCATAAGCCTCGCCCTTGGCACTCACCGCTTCTGCACTGCTTACCTCAAAACTCAGGTTCTCAACTCCGGCCTCCTCGGCCTTCCCCCGCGCAATCGCGATCATCTCTTCCGAAATATCACTGCCCACCAGCTCCGCCACTGAGGGCGCCAGCAACAGCGCAGTCGAGCCCGTACCGCAACCCACTTCAAGCACGCGATCACCCGCACTCAAAAAGCTCCGGGTGCGCTCCAGCGTGTGCTCATACGCGGCCATATCACCAATATCGCTCTTGGCATATTTCGCCGCCGCCTTGTTCCAAAACGCCGCGCTATCTTTCATCTCACGTCCTTCATGCTTTCCCTTTGCACAAATACTCATGCACAATATTAGCCGCGCAGGCTGCCGCCTGTCGCCTTACTGACTTTCTCAACGATCTTCTTAGAGACCGCTTCGATGTCGTCATCCTTCAGCGTCGTATCAACCGGCTGCAAGCGCACCGTGATTGCGAGTGACTTCTTGCCTTCGCCAAGTGATCCGCCCGCTGCGCCATCGGCGATGAATTCGTCAAAGACATGCACACCCGCGATCAGCGCCTTGTCAGCCCCCGCCGCGGCGTTGGCCAGCGTCAGCGCCTCAACGCCTGCATCAACAACAAAGGCAAAGTCGCGCTCGACGGCCTGCAAATCAGACGCCTTCAAAGCGGGTCGCGTGGCGCTCTTCTTGCGCGCAGCGGGCACTTCCTGAGGCCAGATAGTAAAGGCAACAGCTGGGCCTTTCACGCCCATCTCGCGCAGCACTTTCGGGTGCAGCTCGCCAAAAATGCCTAGCACTTTCTTTGGCCCAAGGCAGATCTTGCCATGGCGCCCCGGGTGCCACCAAGCAGGGCCGTCGCGCAGCACTTGCACCTTGGCAGGCGCACCGATCGCGCTCAGCACAGCTTCGGCGTCAGCCTTGGCGTCAAACAAATCAACCACGCGGCTCTCGCCGTGCACGTCTTTGGGGCCGGTCTTGCCTACGAGCAAACCAGACACTTGCAACGCCTGTTCCTCAGGCTCGCCGCCGTGGAAAACAGGGCCAACTTCAAACAACGCCAAGTCAGCAAACCCGCGCGCTTGGTTGCGCGAGGCGGCCTGCAAGAGGCCGACGAGCAAGTCAGGCCGCATGTGGCTCATCTCTGATGAAATCGGATTCTCCAGCTTGGTCGCGTTTTCGCCACCGCCAAACAGCGCCGCGCTCGCCTGATCAACGAACGAGTAGGTCACGCATTCGTTGTAGCCAAGGCCTGCGCACATACGGCGCGCGGCCTGCTCACGCTTCTGGCTGGGCAGCAAAATGGCCTTTGGCACACCAGCATGCACGCGCTTCAAGGGCTTGCCAACAAGCTTGGTCAGCGACGCAATCCGCGCCACTTCTTCCACCAAGTCAGCCTCGCCTTGCACGTCGGGCCGCCAGCTTGGCACCCATGCCATGTCGCCCTCAAGCGTAAAGCCAAGCGCCGTCAACGTCTGGCGCTGCTCTGCTTCCGGAATGTCCATGCCGACAAGGCTCTGCACCCGCGCCGCATCAAGCTTGTAGGCGCGGCTCACGTCAGGCACTTGCCCCGCAACAACCACGTCAGAGGCCTCGCCACCGCACAGCTCGATGATCATAGCCGTCGCATCTTCCATCGCTTGCATGTTGTAAGCAGGGTCGATCCCCCGCTCATTACGATAGCGCGCATCCGAGTTGATCTTGAGCGCACGGCCCGTCATCGCGATCTGGATATGATCCCAATACGCGGCTTCCAAAAACACATCTGTCGTGCCGTCCGTACAGCCCGTTTCCAGCCCGCCCATAACGCCCGCGATGCTCTCGATGCCGCTGTCGTCAGAGATCACAACTTGACCGCCCGTGAAGGTATATTCCTTCTCGTCCAAGCCAACGATCTTGTCGCCAGCGCTCGCACGGTGAATGCGCAAATCGCCCGTCACCTTACCCGCGTCAAACACGTGCAGCGGGCGGTTTCTGTCGTATGTGAAGAAGTTCGTCACATCGACAAGCTTGGAAATCGGGCGCAAGCCAATCGCCTTCAAGCGTTGCTGCAACCACTCAGGGGAAGGCCCGTTCGCTACGCCCTTAATCAGACGACCAGCAAAGACAAAGCAGCCGTTCTCGCGCGCATCCTCGTCGATGCTCACGTTGATAGGGCTGGCAAAGCCGCCCTCAACCCTATGCTCGACAACCGGCTTCAGCACCCCAAGGCCCCTTGCCGCGAGGTCGATAGCAATACCGCGCACGCCCAGCGCATCGGGGCGGTTCGGCGTGATGGCAATGTCGATAACCGGGTCAACCTTTTCAGGCGCGTGTCGAGCCAGCCAGTCAACAAACTTGTCGCCAACCTCGCCACTCGGCAGCTCGATAATGCCGTCATGCTCGTCACTCAGCTCAAGCTCGCGCTCAGACGCCATCATGCCGTGGCTCTCAACACCGCGGATTTTGCCAACAGACAGCGTCAGGTCGATGCCCGGCACATAATCCCCCGGTTTGCACAGCACAATGGTGATGCCCGTGCGCGCATTCGGCGCCCCACAAACGATCTGCTTTGCGCCCTCATCGGTCTGCACCGTGCAAACGCGCAGGCGGTCAGCATCAGGGTGCTGCTCGGCGTGGGTGACTTTGCCAAGGGTAAAGCTCTTGAGACGGTCAGCGGGGTTGATAACCTCCTCAACCTCAAGCCCAAGGTCTGTCAGCACTTCGCAAATCTCGTCAACGCTGGCTTGCGTGTCGAGATGATCTTTCAGCCAAGAGAGTGTGAATTTCATTCTTCCGTTCCTTCTTCCCGCCACATCCTCATGAAAAGAGCATCCACATTGTGCTGCTCTAAGCCGAGTTCCTTGCGCAGGTCGTTTCTCATTACCTTTAAGAGCGCCGTCATGTTCCCCATGCCGCTAGCGGTTTCCTCAGCCAGCGTTCTCGCTTCAATAGCCGCCTTCGTCGATCCGAGTAAGAAGACTGCTGCAACTGAGGTTTCAAGCCTGTCTTTTTGCTCGTCGCTTAGTTTTTGTCTACCCGCAGCATTCTCCAAGTTTCGGTAGGCTTCAATTAGGTGTGCAACTACTCGTTCTCGCCGTCGCTCTTCCTTGTCACGCCTAAGACCGAAAAAATATGCTAACCACGCACCAATCAAGCCCCCTAGCAACGCAGTAAAAAGAGCAACTTGCCACTCACTCACCTACTCAACCCACCATGCAACGTCGGCTGATCCAAGCTCGCGAACCCGTAGTGCCGCAGCCACCTAAGATCGCTATCAAAGAACGCCCGCAGATCAGGGATACCGTATTTCAGCATGGCGATCCGGTCGATGCCCATGCCAAACGCGAAGCCTTGCCAGATGTCAGGGTCAATGCCCCCAGCTTGCAGCACCTTCGGGTGCACCATGCCACTGCCCAAAATCTCCAGCCAGTCGTCGCCTTCGCCCACTTTCAGCGTGCCGCCTTCCCATGAGCAACGGATGTCAACTTCGGCTGACGGCTCGGTAAACGGGAAGTGCGAGGCGCGGAAGCGCAGCTCAACGTCGTCAACTTCAAAGAAGGCCTTCACGAACTCTTCCAGCACCCACTTGAGGTTGGCCATCGAGATATCTTTATCAAGCGCTAAGCCTTCCACTTGGTGGAACATCGGCGTGTGCGTCTGGTCATAATCCGCGCGGTAAACACCACCGGGGCAGATGATGCGCAGCGGCGCGCCCTGCTTCTCCATCGTGCGGATCTGCACAGGGCTGGTATGCGTGCGCAACACATGCGGCGGGCGCTCGTCACCCTCGTCACGGTGCATGTAGAACGTGTCCATCTCGGCGCGCGCGGGGTGGTGGCCGGGGATGTTCAGCGCATCAAAGTTATACCAGTCAGTGTCAATTCGCGGGCCTTCAGCCACGCCAAAACCCATGTCAGCAAAGATCGCGGTGACTTCCTCGGTCACTTGGCTGATCGGGTGAATGCTGCCCTGCCCTCGCGAGCGGGACGGCAACGTCACGTCGAGCCACTCACTGCGCAACCGCTCATCAAGGGCCGCGTCTTCCAAGCCAGCCTTCTTGGCGCTCAAGGCCGAGTTGATCTCGTCTTTCAAAGCGTTCAGCTTCGGTCCAGCAACCTGACGCTCTTCTGGCGTCATCTTGCCCAGCTCGCGCATCTGCAGGCTCACCTCGCCCTTTTTGCCGACAGCTTGCACGCGCAACTCTTCCAGCGCGTTCTCGTCAGTCGCATTCGCAATCGCGGCGATGTATTTGTCTCGTAGTTCGTTCATCTCAGTCACCCATTTGGCGTTCCCTTGCGGATTACCTTGCCAGCGGCATTTTCGCAAGGCGCAGCAAGGCCAGAGGCGGCAGACAGCGGCCCCATCCGAAAATATTCTAAACAAATTTTTCGAAAAGCTGGCGCAAAGGGCGCTGTTTGGCCCCAATCCGGCCCGCACGCCGCCGCTCACAGCGGCCAAAACGCCCTTGTTAAATCAACAAGGGCGAAATAATTTCCGCGGTACCACCTAAATTTATAACTCAAGTCTATAACGGAACAACCCGGAGATAATTAGTCTCACTTCAAGGTAGATTTCATATACACACAATATTAGTTCACACCAACCACTAACT
>JADGEJ010000031.1:40755-41770 GCA_016744435.1 Lentibacter sp.
CAAGCCAAAGTGAGCTTGTTCAATCAATGTAACATCAACAAAGGAACGTACCATGAAACTACTTTCAAAAATCGTCCCCTGCGCTGCGCTCGCCGTCGCCATGACCGCGACCACGTCAGAAGCACAACACACCGACCAATGGATGACGACAGCCAATGGCTGCACTTACAGCCGCGTCCAAGCGCCCGGCTATCCCGCACAATGGATGCTGGTCGGCAACCCGACACACCTCAAGCGCGCTTACGGCGGCACTCGCTGCAAGAACAACCTCTAGCTGGCCCTCGCCTTGAGCGCTCTACGCCTCGCTTGCACTCCCGCAAGCGGGGCGTTTTCGGTGTCTGCGTTTCTCAAGGCCTCCCGTCCACGTCACTTGCATCACAGATGCAACCTCCGCAGTTGGGCATAGCCGGGTGGCGCTGTGGCAGCGTCGCTGCCACAGCGCCACCCGGCGGGGCGACTTGGCGAAGCCAAGGCGCAACACCTCCCTCAACACCAAACTGAACGTCAGCACCGCGCGCGGCGTTAAGTTAATTTCTGTTAGGACTTTCCAACAAAACTGTATGTACGCGTTATGCACACATAGCTGCATACAGTGCTGCATAGTGTAGGCACTTTCGTTTCACGGTTAAAAACTGCGCGTTAACCATGCTGCGCGGCGCTTTAGGGCGGTTGCAACCCCACTGCCGTAAACTTGTCAAATGCCAGTAAAACAAGCCCCACCACATGCAAAAACGCCGCCGAATTTCCCCGGCGACGTTTTGAAATTCTTATCAGATGTCTGGCTTAAGCCGCCAAAGCGCTCTGTGCTTGCTCAACAATCGCACCAAATGCTTCTGGCTCGTGCACGGCAAGATCAGCAAGGACCTTACGGTCAACTTCGATGCCAGCAAGTGACAGGCCGTTGATGAAGCGCGAGTATGTCAGCGCCTCGTCGTGTGAGCGAACAGCCGCGTTGATCCGCTGGATCCAAAGCGCGCGGAAATTGCGCTTACGGTTCTTGCGGTCACGGGTTGCA
>JADGEJ010000032.1 GCA_016744435.1 Lentibacter sp.
CTCAAATCAAATCTTGCCATGTCACACCTGTTTTCGACAGATGAATCACAACAACGCCTGCTCAGCAAGGAGGTCAATTGGGTTCACACCCTAGGCTAGTTTGCCTTGCTTCCCGGTCAAAAGCGCTTTCAGTCTGGGAATATGATAAAACCATCCGCTTCCCCACCAAAGTCATTATTTGCGTTGTTCTTCAAAGTAGGTGGGCTGCAAGTTTTGATTTTTGCCTCATGGGTGGTGATGTTCGGAGGCGCTGGCGCCGTGGCGCTTGGCACAGCTCGGCTATTTGCTGAGGGTGGCGTAAGCGCAGCTGGTGGGCCGGTGATGTGGGCCAGCGTGCAGGCCTCTAATTGCGCCTGAAGCTTTCATGTCTCTGCGGAAGATGTAGGTGGCGGAACCGCCGCAGTCGTTGGGTTATCTCATTCCCGAGGACCTGTATGTACAGGTGGGCGCCAGGTAACATAGCCAGGGCCATGACAGAGCCAGCTCCCTCGGATTTGCTTAAGGCCACCGGAATGCAACCGTAAAACGAAAAGGGCAGAAGCCGCCGCCTTCCTAGGTAGGCTGTGTCGCGGCGGCTTACAAGTCATTGATCAGCTCATTCGTCGAGGTTGTGCAGATTTCCCAGAAACCCGTGCCAGCCTTTGTCGAGGGCTTTAAGCAGTCCGTAGCCTGCGGCGTCGCTTGGCAAGCCGCTGTGAGTGAGGCCAAGGCGTGTGCCGCCAGCCGTTTCTTCGAGATGCCACTCAACGGTTGTCATGACGCCGTTGAGTGGTCCGACAGAAAACGCCCATTTGAGGTAGCTTTTCGGAGTTTCTTCCTCGACCGAACCAAAGCACATGCGTTTGCCATCATTGGCAGACACGAACGTAAACTCTTGCCCTAGGGCGAGGTCTTCTTTGGCGGGATGAAACCATTTTCCAAGCAAATCGGCTTTGGTGAGGTGATCCCAAACGTCGGCTTGGCTGGCCGTGAGGTAAACTGATTTGTTGATCGTTGAGGTTTGCATGGTTAGTCCTTTTTGGTGAGCGCAGATTGAAGGGACGCGAGATGCGTGTCCCAGAATTGATCGAAGTACTCGAGCCAGTCGGTGACAGGTTTAAGGCCTTCTGGATGAAGCTTGTTGAAGGTTTCTCGGCCTTGCTTGCGGGATTTGAGCAACCCGCCGTCTTCCAACACAACAAGGTGCTTTTTTACGGCGGCGCGCGTCATCGGAAAACGCTCGGTGAGCTGCTGTACGGTCATTTCGCCGCCCGAAAGAGCAGTGAGGATGTCACGTCTTGTCGGATCGGCGAGGGCACGAAAGGCGGCTTGCATGTGGTGTCCTTTATACAAAGGGATACTTAATGGTATCATCTTATATGATACTAAAGAGTATCACGTCAAGCGCTGGGATGTGAAAACCTACTTGCTGTATTCCCGCGATGTAGCGTTACGTCACCAACGGGCGCGCGCCCCGCGAGTGGGCGTTTATGGCTTTGCAGTCTAGCTTGCAGCGAGCATACTTTGGTGTGACTGAGCAGCAGGAGCCAAGCCATGAGCGAATTTACCTTTAACACGACGCCGAGCATCCGGATGGGTGCTGGGCTGCTTGATGAGCTGGGCAACATAGCGGCTGATCTCTGCGGAGCGCGTGTGCTGCTTGTCACTGATCCAGGGATGTTAGCAACTGGGATCGTTGAGCGGGCTCTTAAGGCGCTCAAGAAGGCGGATGTTACTGCTGAAGTGTTCTCCGACGTTGTGGCTGATCCGCCTGAAGCCATCGTTTTGGCGGCGGCTGAAGCAGCCAAAGGCCAGAGCGGCGTTATTGGGCTTGGTGGCGGTTCTTCGATTGATGTGGCCAAGCTGGCGGCGCTTTTGGCCTGCAATGGCGGGACGTTGAGCGAGGCTTACGGCGTGGGCATGGCCAAGGGGCCGCGCTTGCCGCTGATCGCGGTGCCGACAACGGCTGGCACGGGCAGCGAAGTCACCCCGATCTCGATTGTCACCACAGGCAAGAGCGAGAAGATGGGCGTGGTCAGCCCGCTGATCATCCCCGACATTGCACTGCTTGACCCTGAGCTAACCCGTGACTTGCCGGCACATGTGACAGCGGCGACTGGCATCGACGCGATGGTGCACGCGATCGAGGCCTATGCCTCGGCGAGCGCGAACAACAACCCGATCAGCCGCGCGCTGGCCTGCGAGGCGCTGCGCCTTATGGGCGGCGCTTTGGAGCGCGCTGTGAAGGAGCCGCACGACATGAGCGCGCGGGGCGACATGCTGCTTGGCTCGCTGCTCGCGGGGCAGGCCTTTGCCAACGCGCCTGTGGCGGCTGTGCATGCACTTGCCTACCCGATCGGCGGGCACTTTAAAGTGCCGCACGGGCTGTCTAACGCATTGGTTCTGCCACATGTTTTGCGGTTTAACGCGGTCACAGCGCCCAATGCTTATGCCGAGCTAGCGCCAATAACCTTCCCCAAGCTCGCAGGCCTTGGCCCGCAGGAAGCGGCCGCTGCCTTTGCGCAAGAGCTGGCTGATTTGTCAAAACGCTGCGGGCTGCCTGAGGGGCTTTCCGGCGTGGGCATAACGGCCGATGACTTGCCGCTTCTGGCGCGCGACGCGATGAACCAGACGCGGCTGTTGGTGAACAACCCACGCGAGGTGACGCTGGCCGATGTGCAGGCGATTTATGAGGCCGCACTGTGAGCCGCGCTGACGTTGGAACGCGCGCTGACTATGTGGTTTTTCGCCCCATCCAGACCCGCTGGCTTGATAACGATGCCTACGGGCACATGAACAACGCCATTCACTACCAGCTGTTTGATACGGCAGTGAACGGGCATCTGATCGACAACAACCTGCTGGATCTGAAGGCGGGGAGCACTGTGTTTTTGGTGGTGGATACGGGCTGTCGCTATTATGGCGAGATGGCCTTTCCCGATGTCATTCACGCAGGGCTGCGTGTGTCAAAACTGGGCGGCTCGTCAGTGCGCTACGACGTTGGCCTGTTTCGCAATGATGACGAAACAGCCAGTGCCGAGGGGCATTTTGTACATGTGAATGTTGGCAGGCAAAGCCGCCGCCCCGAGCCGATAGGCGACACGGCAAGGCAGGCGCTTACGGCGCTTATGCTTTGACAGCTGCCGCGGCTGCAAGAATTTCTTCGGCGATCTCTTCAGCTTCTTCAGTTGTGAAGTCCATCGGAACCTCGACGCCGCCAGCTTCGATGAAAATACGCACCATGCCTTGGTCGGTTGGGCCGATTTGCATGTTGGCTTCAATGTCGCGTTCTGTGTTGATACCCACGTTCATTCTCCTCAATGGTGCAGGTGAGCTAGCGAATTTTGCCTTGTGATGCAAGCGGGGGAGGGGCAGACTTAGCCTATGGTCGAGATTACACTGAGAGAATTCGAAGCGCGCGATGCGAGCTGGTTGGCGGCACAACACGGTGGGCTTTACGCGCGCGACGAGGGCTTTGATGCGAGTTTCGAAACCTTGGTTGCGGGCATACTTGACGATTTCATAGCTGCGCATGACCCGACTTGCGAGCGGGGGTGGATTGCCGAGAAAAATGGCAAACGCCTTGGCTCGATCTTTTGTGTGCGCCTTGATGCGAACACCGCCAAGCTGCGGCTGTTTTTGCTAACGCCCGAAGCGCGAGGCGAAGGGCTGGGGCGGCGGCTGCTTGATGTCTGCATGGGCTATGCCAAAGACAAAGGCTACCAACGCATGCAACTCTGGACTCACGAGAGCCACAAGGCCGCCTGCGCGCTTTACATCAAAACAGGTTGGCGGCTTGTTTCGTCCAAGCCCGTGCACAGCTTTGGGGTCGATCTTGTCGAACAAAGTTGGGAAATCGACTTCTAAGCCCCTTGCATTTGAGCGCCCGGAAAGTTAAATCGCCCTCAGTGCCGCCTTAGCTCAGTTGGTTAGAGCGCCTGATTGTGGATCAGGAGGTCCTTGGTTCGAGACCAAGAGGTGGTACCACTCACTCCCTTTAGCAATGTCTTTCAAGTCATCACCCTATTTGGCGTGATCTGGGGACAGAAACGCTGCTGCCACAATTGTCGAGCCAAAAGAGTGAGAGCCTTGGGGACTGCACGTTTTCAGCACCTCCGTTATGCTGTTTGATTGCAGCGAAACGTGCGTAGCCCACGTAACGGCCGCGGCCAAATATTTTGTCCGCAAGATGTGGCGCTTGTATGAGATATAGAGCCGCGGCGTTGACTTCGTGCGGAATTGGGCTGTTTCGAACAATGCCACAGCAATCAGGATATGCCGCGAGATAGTCGGCTGCGTTTACAAACGGTGTGATCTCACTGTCACTACTGCCAAAGTCCTCGAATCTACGCGCCATAAATGCAAGCTGACTGTTGCTGATGAAACTCTGCACTGCCCGATCCAGAAGGAGTTCGTCGTCGGGAAAGGCAGCCCCCTTTTGAAGACACAGGCCAGAGCCGTTCCTGACGCCTATACCTGTTAGACAGATCACGAATACAGCGATCAGGGTTTTAAACAGCTTTCTGGAACTACTGAGCATCGATAACCGCGACTTCTTGCAAAAGCGTGGCCCCGTCGCGGCCATAAATCAAAATACGCTGATCTTCCGTCACCACGGCAAACCAGCCCTCGCCTTGGGTGAAGGCCTGCGCTTTGACGCCTTCGGGCAGCACTATGCGTGAGGGCAGTGGCGGCACGTCAGCATTCAAGCGGATGACAAGCAGGTAAATCACCGCTACAAGCCCGACAATCATCACACCCGTCAGCGCGGTTACCAGAGTTTTCAGGTAGCGCAGCAGGCCCGGGTCAAAGCTATCAGGGGTTTCATCCATGGCAGACGCCTCACTTGAGTTTCGCATTTCGGCTGATCCGCCTGCGCGCCTTGATAAGGCGCTTTCGCGAGATGTTCCAGTAGAAGCCAGCCTTAGCCGCACACGGCTTGCGCGTATGCTTGAAGCGGGTGAGGTGCAAGTGAACGGTGTGGTTGTCACTGGCGTCAGGACGCGACTGGAAGAGGGCGACATCGTGCGCGTGAGCATTGCCGAGGCGCAAGAGAGCCACATACTGCCGCAAGATATCCCGCTGGACGTTATCTATGAAGACAATGACTTGATCGTTATCAACAAACTGACAGGCATGGTTGTGCATCCGGCCCCCGGCACGCCGGACGGCACGCTGGTGAACGCGCTGATGCACCATTGCGGTGACAGTCTGTCTGGCGTTGGCGGCGTCGCGCGCCCCGGTATTGTTCACCGGATCGACAAGGATACCAGCGGTTTGCTTGTTGTCGCCAAGACAGATGCTGCCCACCACGGGCTTGCAGCACAGTTTGAGAAGCACACTGTCGAGCGGCACTACCGCGCTGTGGTGTATGGCGTGCCTGACGCGTCAGACCCGCGCCTGCGCGGCGTTAAGGGTGTGAACTTTGAGCAGGGCGGTGTGATGAAAGTCAGCACCCAGCTGGCGCGCCATAAGCACGACCGCCAAAAGCAGGCGGTGTTCTTTACGGGCGGGCGGCATGCGATTACACGCGCGCATGTGGTTGAAGCGTTCGGCAGCCCTGAGTGTGTTTCGCTGGTTGATTGCTGGCTTGAAACGGGGCGCACCCACCAGATTCGCGTGCATATGGCCCATGTCGGCCACGGGCTTGTCGGCGACCCTGTTTATGGCGGGCGGCGTAAGCTGAGCGAAAAGGCCTTTGGCGCGACGGCTGTGGCTGTTGTGAAGGCGTTCAACCGTCAGGCACTGCACGCTGCAACGCTGGGGTTTGAGCACCCTGTGTCTGGCGAAATGCTGCGCTTTGAGGCGAGCTTGCCGGCTGACATGAGTGAACTCCTGAGAAAACTGAGCGCGAAGGATGGCTAGATGCCCCATGCAGATTTGAAGTATTCGAGTGATCTTGAGATAGATGCGGCGAAGCTGCTGGCAGAGGTCGAGGCATTGATTGGCCGTCACGACAGCGGCGCAGGGGCCTGCAAGGGCCGCGCTTACCCGGCTGATGCGTTTCACCACACCCACGCGCTGCTTGAGGTTGCCGTCCTGCGCAAACCTCACCGCGATACGGCGTTTATGAGCGCCTTGCTCGCTGGTTTGACGGCTTTGCTGCAAAGCTACCTGCCAAGCGGCTGCGCGTGCTCTGTTGCGTTGAATTTTAGTGGTGAGCACTATTCCACGGGCATAACGGCTTAGGCCTGTTGTGAGTGGTGTGTTGCATGCTCACGACGGCTGCTTCAGCGAAATGGCTTGTGAATGCCGCTTACACATTGGAAAGTTAAAAGGTGCATCAAGTAACTATCTCCAACGCGGAAAATGTCGATCCGTCCTGCCTCGCAGCGATCCGCGTGGAGGCGATGAGGCCAAGCCTTGAAGCCATCGGGCGGTTTGATCCGGAGCGGGCGCGCAAACGTTTCCTTGAGACATACGTCCCTCAGGATACGCAGATAATACGCGCCGAAAATGATCTAATCGGTTTCTACGTTTTGCGTAAACACTCCGATCATTTCTATCTCGATCACGTCTACATCCTCCCTTTGCATCAGGGTGGTGGGCTAGGACGCCGCATTGTTCACTCGGTTCAAGATCAGGCGCGCGAGGCGGGCCTGCCCGTGCGCCTGATGGCACTTCGTGGCAGCCCGGCGAATGACTTTTACGTCTCTTGCGGCTTTGCGCTGGATCAGTCTGACGAACTCGACAATTATTACAATTGGGAGCCCGCCTAATTCTCTGGAAAATGACAACTGGACTATAGTCTTTTGAATGAGCAGACCTTCGAGACACCAAGAGTGGAAGGCTGCTTTGCCCGCAATGCCACCGCACGGCAAGGCCGATGTGAATGGCTGATTTCGAGCAACGAGAACTCAAAGGGTTCGCATGCCTCAGTGGCCAAACTATCTGTCACGCACGCCTGTAACGCTGTTCGCAAAGCCGTGAGGCGGCTGTAACAAGCCTTACATTCAGGGCACGCAGCGTTATCTCTTTCTTTACAAAACAGTGCCACGGCCTTGAAACAGCGGCGAAGGCTTCCTAAATTGATGTTAAGCCCTGTTACATTACAGGAGGGGGACAAAACATGAGCAACTATAAAAACCTACCAGCACCAACACCAGAAGGCGGCCTGAACCGCTATATGCAGGAAATCCGCAAGTTTCCGCTCTTGGAGCCGGAAGAGGAATACATGCTGGCCAAAGCTTGGGTTGAGCAAGAAGACACGGAAGCGGCGCACCGTATGGTCACGTCGCACCTGCGCCTCGCGGCCAAAATCGCTATGGGCTACCGTGGCTACGGCCTGCCGCAGGCTGAGGTTATTTCCGAGGCGAACGTCGGCCTCATGCAAGCCGTGAAGCGGTTTGACCCTGAGAAGGGCTTTCGCCTCGCGACCTATGCGATGTGGTGGATCCGCGCCAGCATTCAGGAATATGTGCTGCGCTCGTGGAGCCTTGTGAAGCTTGGCACCACCTCAGCGCAAAAGAAGCTGTTCTTCAACCTGCGCAAAGCCAAAAACCGCATTGGTGCGCTCGAAGAGGGCGATCTGCGCCCGGAAAACGTCGAGCGCATTGCTCATGATCTGGGCGTCACCGAGAAGGAAGTGATCTCGATGAACCGCCGCATGTCAGGCGGTGATGCGTCGCTCAATGCCACGGTTGGCTCTGAGGGCGAAGGCACCATGCAGTGGCAGGATTGGCTTGAGGACGAGAGCGCTGATCAGGCCGGTGACTACGAGGCGCGTGACGAGCTTGAAGCGCGTCGCGAGATGCTTGCTGAGGCGATGGGTGTGCTCAACGATCGTGAGAAAGACATTCTCCAGCAGCGCCGCCTCAGCGAGAAAACGATCACGCTGGAAGAGCTTTCAGGCCAGTACGACGTGTCGCGCGAGCGCATTCGCCAGATCGAAGTGCGCGCCTTTGAAAAGCTGCAAGAGCGGATGCGCGAGCTGGCCAAAGACAAAGGGCTGTTGGCAACTGCCTAAGTCTTGAACGCATGGTAAATCCCGCTTGGCTCCTTCGGGCCTGTGGGGGTGCCCTCGCCAATGCCCCATCGGCGCTGCCTTTTTCTTTCAAAAAACATCCCGGGGGTCTGGGGGCTGGCCCCCAGTCTAACCTGTGTCTGGGGGCCAGCCCCCAGTCGGTCGGATTTCACAAAACGCCCGAGCAACAAGTACGCTATACGTTCAACGAGCAAATTCGAGTCTTCTTACAGAGCCCGCCAACCAATGTCAGAGCGGAAAAAGCCTTCAGGCCAGTCAACTTGGCCAACCATCTTGTAAGCTTCCTCGCGTGCCTCACTCAGACTCGCGCCGCGCGCTGCCACGCTCAGAACACGCCCGCCCGTGGCAGTGATGTCATCGCCAACTGCCGTGGTGCCCGCATGAAAGCACATGTGGCCGCTGTCATCGTCCATCGTCTCCAGTCCGCCAATCACCGAGCCTTTTTCGTATGAGCCCGGATAGCCATTCGCGGCCATGACAACCGTCATGGCGTGGTCGTCCGCCCAGTGCACCTGTGCTTCCGCGAGCCGCCCGTCCGCTGCCGCATGAATGTGGTCAAACGCCTGCGCGCCCAGCCGCATCATCAAAACCTGACACTCAGGGTCGCCAAAGCGCACGTTGTATTCGACAAGCCGTGGCTGACCGTCTTTGATCATCAACCCAACAAACAGCACACCTTGAAACGGCGTGCCACGGCGGGCCATTTCGTGCAGAGTCGGCAGCACGATCTCGTCCATGGTTTTGGCTACAACATCCGCGTCCATCACGGGTGCGGGCGAATAGGCCCCCATACCGCCGGTGTTTGGCCCGGTGTCGCCGACCCCGACGCGCTTGTGGTCTTGCGCGGTGCCAAAAGGCAGCGCGTCTTCGCCATCGCACAGCACGAAAAAGCTCGCTTCTTCGCCGTCCATAAACTCTTCGACAACAACTTCAGCGCCTGCGTCGCCATGTGCGCCGCCGAACATATCTTCAAGGGCGGCCAAAGCTTCGCTGAGTTCCATCGCGACGACAACGCCTTTGCCCGCCGCTAACCCGTCGGCCTTGATCACAATCGGCGCCCCTTGGGCTTTCACATAAGCAATCGCTTCGGCCTTATCGGTGAAGTGGCCATAGGCCGCTGTCGGGGCATTCGCCGCGTCACACACAGCCTTGGTGAATGACTTTGACGCCTCAAGCTGCGCCGCTTCTTTTGAAGGGCCAAACGCCAGAATGCCCGCCGCGCGCAAATGGTCTGCAACACCTGCCGCCAAGGGGGCTTCGGGGCCAACGATCACGAAGTCGATGGCGTTCTCTCGGGCAAAGGCCACGACAGCGCCACCGTCCATGATGTCCAGCGCCACACATGTCGCGAGGTCAGCCATGCCCGCGTTGCCGGGGGCTACGTAAAGCTTGTCGCATTTCGGGTTCTGCATGGTCGCCCATGCAAGCGCGTGTTCGCGCCCGCCGCTGCCGAGGATAAGGATGTTCATGGCGTAACTCCTGCTTGGACTTATGTTGCGGGCGTTCTAAGCTGGCAGGCGCGTAGATACAAGCGAGGCCAGCGAGTTCCCATGTCTGATCTGATAGATGACCCGTCTGAGGGCGCGAATGCACCGGAATTTTCGATCAGCGAAATCTCGGGGGCCATCAAACGCCTCATTGAAGGCGAGTTCGCCCATGTGCGCCTACGCGGCGAAGTGGGGCGCGTATCGCGCCCGCGTTCGGGCCATCTCTACCTTGACTTGAAAGACGACAAAGCCGTCATCAACGGCATCATTTGGAAAGGTGTCGCCACCCGCCTACAGGTGCAGCCCGAAGAAGGCATGGAAGTTGTCGCCGTCGGCCGCTTGACGACATTCGCAGGCCAGTCGCGCTATCAGATCGTGATTGAAGAGATCAGGCCAGCCGGTGTTGGCGCCCTCATGGCGATGCTGGAAAAGCGCAAGCAGATGCTCGCTGCCGAAGGGCTGTTTGAGCCGGAGCGCAAAAAGCCGCTGCCGTATCTGCCGCATGTTATCGGGGTGGTGACATCCCCCTCCGGCGCTGTCATCCGCGACATCCTGCACCGTCTGCGCGACAGGTTCCCTCGCAAGGTTCTGGTCTGGCCTGTGGCCGTGCAGGGCGACAAATCTGCCGCAGAAGTCGCCCGTGCGATCGCCGGTTTCAACGCGCTTAGTTCCGGCGGCGCGCTGCCACGGCCCGACTTGCTCATCGTGGCGCGCGGTGGTGGCTCGGTTGAAGACTTGTGGGGCTTTAACGAGGAGGTTGTCGCGCGCGCTGTGGCCGCCTCTGACATTCCGCTGATCTCTGCCGTGGGCCACGAGACAGACACAACGCTGATTGACTTTGTCTCAGACAAACGCGCGCCGACGCCGACAGCGGCCGCCGAGCTGGCCGTGCCCGTGCGGCTTGAACTTCTGGCATGGGTCAATGAGCAAGGTGCGCGGATGAGCACGGCCCTGACTAGCGGCGTCGAGCGGCGCGGCCAACGGTTGCGTGACCTCGCACGCGCCATTCCGCGGGCCGAAAGCCTTGTTGAGCCTGCCCGCCAACGGATGGATCGCGCAGGCGAGCGCTTGCCTGCGGCCCTGCGTCATGGCGTGCAAACGCGGCGTGTGGCGCTTTCGGACGTTTCCGGCTCTCTCAAGCCGTCGCTTCTCACACGTTCTGTCAGCGGCGAGCGGCAGCGGCTTGAAAACATGTCTGCTAGACTCAACCTGCAAGCGGTGCAGGCCGACATTGCCCGCAAAGGGGCAGACCTTACGCGCCTCACCAAGCGCATGGGCGAGATCGGGCACGCGCAGCTTGCAACGCTCAGCGACCGCTTGGAAGCAACCGACCGTTTGCGCGAAACGCTGAGCTATAAGGCAACGCTCGCGCGTGGCTATGCCGTGGTGCGTGGCGATGGCGCTGTCGTAACGACGCAAAAGGCGGCTGGCGCGGCCAAAGCGCTTGAGATCGAGTTTGCCGATGGGCGTCTGGCGCTGGGGGAGGGCGGGCAACCGCCGCCTCCCATCAGCAAACCAAAGCCGAAACAAGCCGCAAAGCCCAACAAACCGCCAGACCAAGGCTCGCTCTTCTAACACCGCTTGATTGGCCGTTTCCGACAGGATGTGTCGCCAAATGACAGGCGGCTCGGTGTCTCGCGCGGTTTGATCGGAGCGAACACTCTGGGAGAACGACATGGCACGAGCAGGTAGAAGCGGTGGACGCAGCGGAGGCCGCGCAGGTGCCGCCAAGCGGCGGGGCGCAACTGTCATCGAGCAAATGCCTTGGCGCATTATCAAGAATGTCGACAAGCCTGTTGAGCCACTGAACGAGGAAGGCGTGCAGGCGATCCACGTAGGGGCCATGCGCATTCTCGAAGAGATTGGCATCGAGATCCTCAACGCCGAAGCGCTTGAAGTGTTCCGCGAAATGGGCGCGACCATTGACGGCGACAATGTGCGCATGGGCCGTGAGATGGTCATGGAGCTGATCGGCAAAGCGCCGTCGGAGTGGACGCTGACGCCGCGCAACCCTGCGCGCCAGCTGCCTGTGGGGGGCAACAACCTGTTGTTTGGCAACGTCTCATCGCCGCCCTCGTATTGGACGATGGAAACAGGCCGCAAGATGACGGGCACGCGCGAAATGTGCAAAGACCTGATCAAGCTGAGCCAGTATTTTAACTGCATCCACTTTTGTGGCGGATACCCTGTTGAGCCGCAGGACATACACGCCTCTATTCGACACCTTGATGTGCTCTATGACAAGCTGACGCTGACCGACAAAGTCGTGCACACCTACAGCTTGGGCAAGGAGCGAGTCGAAGACTGCATGGAAATGGTGCGGATCGCGGGCGGGCACACCGACGAAGAGTTTGAAGCCAGCCCGAAGATGTATACCAACATCAACTCGACATCGCCGCTTAAGCACGACGAGCCGATGCTGGACGGCTGGATGCGCATGGCGCGGCGCAACCAAGGCCTGATTGTCACGCCGTTCACGCTTGCGGGGGCGATGGCGCCTGTGACGATGGCAGGCGCTGTGGCGCAGTCGATCGCCGAAGGGCTGATTGCGGTGGCGCTGGCGCAATACATTCGCCCCGGCGCGGCTTGCGCGATTGGCACCTTTACCAGCAATGTCGACATGAAATCAGGCGCACCCGCTTTTGGCACGCCTGAGTATATGCGCGCCACGCAGATGACTGGGCAGCTGGCGCGATTTTACGGGTTGCCGATGCGTGCGTCAGGGGTCTGCGCGGCCAATGTGCCGGACGGTCAGGCGATGTGGGAAACCTCCAACAGCCTCTGGGCGGCTGTACAGTCAGGTACCAACATGGTGTACCACGCAGCTGGCTGGCTTGAAGGCGGGCTGATCGCCAGTCCTGAGAAGTTTGTCATGGATTGTGAGGTTTTGCAGCAAATTCAACGCTATATGGAGCCTGCGACCTTTGCGACGACACCTGATGACATCGCGATTGATGCGATTGCCGAAGTAGGCCAGCACGGGCACTTCTTTGGGCTGCAACACACGCAAGACAGGTATACTACGGCGTTTTACCAGCCGTTCCTGAGCGACTGGCGCAACTTTGAAGCCTGGGATGCTGCAGGGGCCGTCTGGACGCCGGAGCGCGCGCACCACCTTTACAAAGAGATCATCGCCAGCTTTGAAGCCCCGGCAATGGACCCTGCCATTCGCGAAGAGCTTGAAGCCTTTGTCGCACGCCGCAAGGCCGAAGGCGGAGCCCCCACCGACTTCTGAGTCGCGCCGAGGGACTGCGCCTTGGCTTCGCCAAGTCGCGGTGCCGGGTGGTCGGATCGCAGCAAAGCTGCGATCCGACCACCCGGCTGGGCCCAACGCATGACGGGGCATCTTCGATGCACCGGAATGGGGCGGGAGACCCTTAGGAGCCCCCTTTGGTCTGCTCAGAGGAAATTGAGTGAGAACTCCTCACCTAGTGTACTAAAACTGCGTGAAACTCGCGTTAGCAAGGCGTATCATAGGCTGAAACGAGGGAGTCGCTAATGATGAAAGACCGCTTGGAGCTTGCTGCCATCGGAGGGGTCGCCGGCCTCTCGCTATGGGCGTTTTTTGAATTTCTCCCTCAGATTGTCGGCAAAGGCTGGGGGTTGCACGTCGCCCTGACGATGGTGCTGGCGTTTTTCGTCTCGCTATTGGCACTGGTTGGCCCCGAAAAGCCTCAGCGTGCGCTGCTGCCCTCGGCGCTTTTGGCCTGTCTGGCTGGCGCGCTTGCCTTAATGGGCATTCTTCGGTTTGCGACACCTCGTGACTACTATGCAGTCGGGCACACCATTGTGGCCATGGGTGCGATGATGTTTATCGCTATCCCTTTTGCCGCGGCCGAGCTTGAGGAAAGAGGCGGTTGGCGTCAATATGCGCGGCTGTTTGATGCCGCATGGGGCATTTTCATCCGCTATTTTGCTGGTTGGCTGTTTGCCGGGCTTATTTTGCTGGTGCTGTATCTGTCTGATGAGTTGCTCAAGCTCGTAGGGATCCGCATCATCGACGACATCCTAAAAATCGACGTTGTCCGCTATACGCTGATCGGGGCTGTATTCGGGCTTGGCGTGGCAACAGTACATGAGCTGCGCGATTATGTTTCGCCAGTTCTCGTGCACCGTTTGTTGCGCATGTTGGTGCCTTTGGTTCTGGTTGTTGTTGTTATCTTCCTAGGTGCGTTGCCGTTTCGTGGGCTGTCTGACTTGTTTGGCGACCTCTCAACAGCTGCCGTTCTGATGAGCGTTGCCTTCGGCGCAATCACCCTTATCACTACTTTGATTGACCGTGATAACGAGAATGCCTCCGATGTGCGGCTGATGGTTGTGTCGGCGAGAGCTTTGGCGGTTTTGTTGCCCTGCCTTGTGGCATTGGCGCTTTATGCTGTTTGGTTGCGGGTGGCGACTTACGGCTGGACACCCGAGCGGGTGATCGCGGCGTATGTTATGGTGTTTTTGGTCGGGTACTCAGTATCTTACGCCGTATCAGCATTGCGTGGCGCCGGCTGGATGGGGAAGCTGAGGCAGTGCAATTTAGGCCTAGCTATCGCGGTTTGTGTCGGTGCGGGGCTATGGTTGACACCTTTGATCAACGCTGAGGGCTGGTCTGCCAAGAGCCAGTTGGCGCGCTATCTTAACGGAAAAGCAGAAGCAGAAGGTCTACCGCTCTTCGAGATGGCGCATGACTGGGGCTTGCCTGGTTTGCGTGCTCTAGAGACTTTGGAAGATGCGGATGATGTAGCACTTGGTGCGATGATCACAAGGGCAAAGAGTGCCAATTCAAGCTGGGCTTACACCCGTGATCTCGACACCAACGAAATAGTTGATTTGAAGGCAGATTTAGTCGCGCGCATCGCTGTGCGCCCAGAAGGATCCAGTGTTGTGCCACTGTTGAAAGACATGCCAATACGTGCGCTGCGCCAAGTTGAAAAGCTCTGCAAGGCAGGTACGCAACAGACATGTGTTGTCGTGTTCCTGCCGGCGGGCACACAGGGCTACTCTGCCACGGAAGCTGTGTTGGTAAGCCGCGAAAGATCCGCTGTCTGGGCGGTTGCACGTGAAGGTACAGAAACTAACCTTCGATCCATATCCGCCTATGGGCCAGACAAGCGCACGACGTCACACCCGCGCGATATGTTTGACAGCGTGATGAGTGGTAAGTTTACATTTGAATCCGTCTCTCGCTCGTATTTGAAAGTCGGCGATACCGTGCTTGTTCCATACAATTGAAGATGTTGACTTCATCTTAACCTCGGCGGTGCATCCTCTCGTGAAAATAGAGGAAACGGACAATGCACGGGTTGATTAACAGAACCATTCAGAGCTTTGCACGCGATACTTACGGCGAAGCAGCCTGGGTGGGCGCGATGGAGAATGCGGGGCTGGGGTTTGCCGAGTTTGAGGCCATGCTGATCTATGAAGACGAAACTTCGCTCAGTGTCTTAAGGGCTTTGTCAGAAATCGTTGGTGCACCGCAAGATACGATACTGGAAGACATTGGGACCTATCTGGTGAGCAACCAAAACTCAGAAACCGTGCGCCGCCTGCTGCGGTTCGGGGGGGTGGATTTCGTGGAATTTTTGCATTCATTGGATGATTTGCCAGACCGTTCGCGCCTTGCTGTCGCGGATCTGACATTGCCGAAACTCGAGTTGCGAGAGCATGCCATTGATCGCTTTAGCCTAACAGTTGAAGGGCCGATTACTGGCTTTGGGGCTGTTTTGATCGGCGTACTCAGGGCCATGGCTGATGACTATGGTGTTTTGGTCTTTTTGGAACATCTGCCCAACCGATCCGGAGCTGAAATAATTGAGATTCATGTCATCGAAGCGGCCTTTGCAGTTGGACGCGGGTTTGAGCTAGCGGCGCGCGCAGGATGAGTGCTTTGGAGGGTCATGTGCAGGAGGAGGATCGGTTGGAGGAGTTGGCGCAACTGCTTGATACGTTCTGCCCGATGCATCTGCGTCTCAACGCTACGGGGCATATCTGCCATGTCGGGCCAACGATGCAGAAATTGAGGCCTGACAGCCCGATCATCGGGCAACGGTTCATGGAACTGTTTGAGTTGCGGCGTCCACGTGCCGTAGGCTCGATGGAAGAACTGCTCAAGAGTGCCGGTTTAAAGCTTCAAGTGAGATTTCGAGAGCCGCCACAGACGGCTTTGAGCGGCGTACTCGCGCCACTGCCTGACGGTGAAGGCGCGATCGTGAACCTATCCTTCGGGATATCACTGATGGATGCCATGCGTGACTATACACTGACCAGCACTGATTTTGCGGCTACAGATTTGGCTGTAGAAATGCTCTATCTCGTGGAAGCGAAGTCGGCCGCCATGGAAGCGTCACGAAAACTTAATTTGCGGCTTCAAGGCGCGATGATTGCAGCAGAAGAGCAGGCCTATACGGACACATTGACCGGACTGAAAAATCGCCGGGCGATGGACCATGTTTTGGATCGGGCGATTTTGACGCAAACCAATTTCGCATTGATGCACATCGATTTGGATTTTTTCAAAGCCGTGAACGACACTTTGGGCCACGCGGCGGGGGATCACGTGCTACAAAAGGTTGCGCGTATCATGGTCGATGCGACGCGCGCTGAAGACACGGTAGCACGCGTTGGCGGGGATGAGTTTGTTATCATTTTTGACGGGCTAACTGACCGGGGCCAGTTGGTTAAAGTCGCGGAACGCATCATCTCTGAACTTGAAAAGCCAATGCCATTTGGCGACCATGTCTGCAATATTTCGGCGAGTTGTGGCACGGTCCTGTCGGAAAACTATGAAACCGCGGATGCAGCAGAAATGCTCGCCGACGCCGACCTGGCGTTATATGCTTCAAAACACGCAGGGCGTGCTCGCCATAGTTTTTTCACCAAGAAGATGCGGGAAGCAGGTATCGGGCCCGCCCCAGCCGTGGAGCCGCAAGCTGCAAATGGAGCACCGGCGGAGAGAGTAGAGCGGCGCTCTCGCTGAATTGAAAATGCAGTGACCATTACGTGTTTTTGAGGCATCAACCTTATTTTACAAGGCTTCCAGCACGGCATCCAACGTATCAAACAGGAGGTCAACGTGGGCCTCGTCAAACAGCAATGGCGGGCGAATTTTCAGCGTGTTCTTGTGCCGCCCGAGGCTTGAAAGCAAAATGCCGCGGGCGCGCTATTTCATTGACAACCTTGGCACAAAGCGCGCTCGCAGGCGCCTCGGTGTCGCGCGATGTCACCAGCTCGGCGCCAAAAATCATACCACCGCCGCGAATGTCGCTGATACAGGCATGCTTTTCGCCTAGCTTCACCAACTTATCCTGACAGTAAGCGCCAACGCGTGTGGCCTGGGCTTGCAGGCCTTCGGCTTCCATTTCTTCCAGCAGGGCCATGGCCGCCGCGCATGACACGGGGTTGCCTCCGAAGGTGTTGAAATAGCGAAAGGCCTCGCGAAACCGCGTCATGATGGCTTGGGTTGTCACCACGCCGCCCACAGGGTGGCCATTGGCCATCGGTTTGCCCATGGTCACAATGTCAGGCACCACGTCCTGCCGCTGGTGGCCCCAAAAGTGCGTTCCAAGGCGGCCAAAGCCGGGCTACACTTCGTCGGCGATAAGCAGGCCACCCGCCTCACGCACCACGCGCGCGGCTTCGGCCAGCCACCCCGCAGGCAAGTTGGGGAAGCCCTCGTTAACAAAGAACGGGCAGATGATCAGCGCCGCAAAGCCGTGCCCGGCCTCTTCCAAGTCGGCAATCGCCGCGCGCAGGTGGTTGGCAAACGCTGAGCCGCCTTCGTCGGGGTTGCGGTAGCTGTCAGGCGCGGGGATGTGGCGAAAGAACTGCTCAAGCCCGAAGCCAACTTGCGGCACATTGCTGCGCGACAGCTGGCTGACAAGCGCCGTGTCGCCATAGTAGGTCGCGTCGGTGGCGATGATCCCGCGCTTGCCTGTCACGCCTTCGGCCATGCGCAGGGCAATGTCGTTGGCTTCCGAGCCGGTGCACGTCAGGATCGCGGAGCTGAGGCTACCGTCCATCGTCGCCGTGAGGCGCTCGGCATAGTCAAGAATGCCCTCGAGCAGGTAGCGCGTATGGGTGTTAAGCGTGCTGGCCTGACGGGTGATCGCCACAACAGCGCGCGGGTTGCAATGGCCAACGTGGGGCACGTTGTTGTAGCAATCCAAGTAGCGCTCCCCGTCAGTGTCCCAAAGCCAGACGCCCTCACCGCGCACGATATGCACAGGCGCGTCGTAGAAAAGCGATATGTTGGGACCAAGCAGGCGCTTGCGGCGGGCGAGCATGTCTTCCATGGCGGGAGCCTTATCTGGTGGGTGCATTTTGTTAACAGGTTATCACTGGATGACGTAACGCCAACCTGAGCTTTTGCTTGATTTTTAGGCAAAGCTGCGTTGGCATGCTTAAATGGATACTCAAGAAAAATACGCACTCATCGGTGCTGGCCCGATGGGGCTGGCAGCAGCCCGCGCGCTTAGCAAAAATGGCGTGTCGTTTCAAGGGTTTGAGCTTAACTCAGATGTCGGAGGTTTATGGGACATCGATAGCCCGCGCTCAACGATGTATGAAACCGCGCATCTAATTTCGTCAAAAACCATGACGCAGTTTGACGAGTTCCCGATGAAAGAGAGTGTCGCGGAATATCCGTCGCACCTCGAGGTGTTCGCGTATTTTCGCGACTTTGCCCGCCAGTTTGACTTGTATCGCCACTATATTTTCGGCGCCGAAGTGCTGTTAGCTGTGCCCGAGGGGGCGGCGTGGCGCGTCACATGGCGCGAGGGCGGGCAAGAGCACAGCGGGCTGTTCAAGGGCGTGTTGGCGGCCAATGGAACCCTGTCGGAGCCCAACATGCCAAGCTTTGAGGGCGGCTTTGACGGTGAGCTTATACACGCGTCTGACTACCGCCATCCAAAGCAGTTTGACGGCAAGCGCGTTCTCATCGTGGGGGCCGGCAACTCGGGCTGTGACATCGCGGTTGACGCGATCCACCATGGTCAGAGTTGCGACATATCGCTGAGGCGCGGCTACTACTTTGTGCCGAAATATGTGTTCGGCAAGCCCGCTGATACGGTCGGCGGGGCGATCAAACTGCCTATGTGGCTCAAGCGCCCGATAGATAAATGGTTGCTCAGCTGGTTCGTCGGTGATCCGCAGCGCTATGGGTTTCCCAAGCCCAACTACAAGCTATACGAGAGCCACCCGATTGTGAACTCACTGATCCTGTTTCACGCGGGTCACGGCGACATAAAAGTGCAGTCCGACGTGGCGCACTTTGCGGGCAAAACCGTGCACTTCAAAGATGGCACAGAGGCAGACTATGACATGGTGCTTTGCGCCACGGGCTATAAGCTGCACTACCCGTTTTTGAGCCGTGAGTTGCTCAACTGGCAGGGCGATGCGCCGCATCTCTACCTCAACTGCATGCATCCATCGCGTGACGATGTCTTCGTGCTCGGCATGGTAGAGGCCTCGGGCCTTGGCTGGCAGGGGCGGGCCGATCAGGCCGAAATGGTTGCGCGTTATCTGGCGCACCAAGACAGCGAAGCCGCGGCTGACTTGAGGGCGCGCAAGGCAGCGGGCTTTGAGCGCGTCACTGGCGGGATGGACTATATCAAACTGCCGCGCATGGCCTACTACGTGGACAAAGCCACCTACCTAAAAGAATTGCACCGAGAGATCAAAGCACTGGAGGGCACAGGATGAACGGCATTGATGAGGTCATGTTAAATTTCAGCCCAAGTTCACTTTTGCTGCTCAATGGCATCTTGGCGATTGTGATGTTTTCCATCGCGCTCGACTTGCGTTTGGCTGATTTCGCGCGCGTTTTTATCGCACCCCGCCCAGTGATAGCGGGGGTTTTATCGCAGTTTGTGCTGCTGCCGATGGTGACATTCTTGATGGTTTTGGCCGTCGAGCCGCGCGCTTCTGTGGCATTGGGGCTGATCCTGATAGCGGCATGTCCCGGAGGGAATATATCCAATTTCATCACCCATCGAGCAGGCGGAAACACGGCGCTTTCGGTGTCGCTGACAGGGCTTGCGACGGTCGGAGCTATCGTGCTGACGCCGATCAACATTGCCTTTTGGGGCAGTCTTTATGGGCCGAGTCGCGAGTTGCTGCAAGCCACGCAGATCGACCCTGTGCAAATCGCGATCACGGTTGTCTTCATGCTGGTATTGCCACTTGTTTTCGGCATCTGGCTGAACACCGTCAAAGAAGAGCTGGCGGCAAAGCTGCGCCGTCCGATGCAGAGCTTGTCGATGGCTATTTTCGTAGCCTTCATCGTGGTGGCTCTGGCGGCGAACTGGGCGTTTTTCACGGGCTATGCTTGGGCCGTCGCGGGGCTTGTTTTCCTGCATAACGCCTTGGCGCTCGGCACCGGTTGGCTGACAGGGCGGGCCTTTGGCCTCAGAGTCGCTGACAGGCGTGCCGTGATGATCGAGACAGGGATCCAGAACTCGGGCCTCGGACTGGTGCTTATCTTCGGCTTCTTTAATGGCCTCGGCGGTATGGCCGTTGTCGCTTCCCTCTGGGGCATATGGCATGCGATCTCTGGCATCACATTGGCCACCCTGATTAGCCGGAAATCCGCTGCATGAGCCTTGTTCTGATCACTGGTGCCGCTGGGCTTGTCGGCCAGGCTTTGGCACGATCGCTCGCGAGCGCGGGGCATGATCTGATGTTAACAGATTTGCGCCCGTTTGGCGGTATGCCGGAAGGCGCGCGTTTTGAACGGCTTGACGTGACAAGCGGCGACGCTGACGCAGTGATCGGCGCAGTAAAGCCAGATGTGGTGGTGCATCTGGCCTCGATCGTGACGCCGCCCAAGGGCTCGACTCGCGACTTTGAATACAGCGTTGACGTGACGGGGAGCGAAAATGTGCTCAAGGCCTGCGTGGCGCATGGCGTACGGCGGCTGGTCGTCACATCGTCGGGTGCAGCCTATGGATACCACCCTGAGAACCGTGATTTCTTGAGCGAAACGGCCCCCTTACGTGGCAACGAGGCCTTCGCTTATGCGCACCATAAGCGGCTGGTGGAAGAGATGCTCGCGAAGGCACGCAAAGAGCACCCGATTCTTGAGCAAGTGGTTCTGCGCGTTGGAACCGTTCTTGATATTGGCACCGACAATCAGATCACCGCGCTGTTTCGTAAGAAGCGTATCCTGACAGTTGGCGGTGCAACGGGCGGTTTTGTTTTCATCTGGATGAAAGACCTCGCGCAGGTGCTGGAACGGGCCGTCAGCACAGGCCCTGTCGGAATTTTCAATGTCGCTGGCGACGGGCAGATGAGTATGGAAGCCATCGCAGCGCGGCTTGGAAAACCGGTGTTGCGCTTGCCTGCCTGGCTTTTGAAAGCGGCGCTGCGGTTGGCTAAGCCCTTGAGAATAAGCCGATACGGCCCCGAGCAGGTGCGGTTTCTGCAGTACCGCCCGATGCTCACGAATGCCGCGCTGAAAGTTGATTTTGGCTATGTGCCCAGGCTGAGCAGTGCCGAAGTATTTGACCTCTGGTGTGAGGGGGAGGGGCTGTGAGCCGTGTCGCCCTGATCGCTGGTGGCGCGGGCGGTTTGGGCCGTGCGCTGGGGGCAGGGCTTCGAGCCCGCGGCTTTCACGTTGTGGCGCTTGACTTGCCATCTGCCGAGCTTGAGGGGCTGGTTGCGGATGGAAATGCCGATGAAACTGTGGCCTGCGATATGACCGAGCCAGCCGCGCTGGAAACAGCTTGTGCGTCGATTACAACGCGTTTTCCGGTAGTTGATTTGGTGATTTACGCGCAGGGCGTGACACACCTAGCCGAGTTTGAGGACGATCAGGAACCGCAGCACCGCAGGGTTTTTGACGTTAACTATTTTGCCAGCGTTTCTTTGGCGCGACACATGCTTGTACCGGTCCGGCAGGCAAGAGGCACCCATCTAGCGATCAGCTCGGTGGCGGGGTTTGCACCGCTCGTGAGGCGAACGGCCTATGCTGCAAGCAAGCATGCGCTTGAAGGTTTTTTCAAGTCGCTGCGCTGTGAAGAGGCCCCTAAAAACGTGCGCGTTTTGATCGCAGCCCCCAGTTTTGTGGCGACAAACCTTGAGGCCAAAGAGGGTAGCATTGATGGGCTAACGCGCCCAGGGGCATCCGCTGACGGAATCGGCTATATGAGCGCTGAAGACGCGGCAGCGGTTATCCTTAAAGGCTATGAGGCGCACCATAATACTATTCTTGTTGGGCGAATTGCTAGGCTCGCTAGCTGGGTGGTGCGTATTTGGCCAGCATTTTACGACCGCCAGATGATGAAACGGATCGGCAAAAATTAAATATAAGTCATTGCCTTATTTGTGCCTTAAGAGGGCCCACTTCTCCCCATAGGGAAGCCACGAGCGGATAGGTGGAAAAGGGCATGGAACCGGAGATTGGCCAAACAACGAGCCGTCCCAGCGATACATCTGATGAAGATGCAACGCTGGATATTGTGCGGCTACTTGTTGAGACAGAAAACCGACGTCAGCACGCGCAATCTGAGGCGACGGGCGGCGCTGGTATTGTGCGTGCGGCTGACAGTAAGCCTCTGGCCGGATCAGCCGGAGACGTGGTGGGCCACACGGCTAACGGGGAAATCAGGCCGCGTCGCTCATTCTTGAAACCAACACGTGATGCAATCCCAGCTCATTCAGGGCCGCAATTGGGGCAAGGGCTGACGCATGTTGAACCGCAGGTTGATGAACTTCCCGAGCTTGAGGATTTGCGACCGAGAAAACTTGGTGTTGGGATGCCACGCTTAAGGCGCCCTCGGGTAAAATTGCCTAGGTTTGCCATGCCGTTGTGGGGCAAGCGTGCCTCAAAGCCGCCACGAGAGAAGCCCTTGGAGAAACCCGTAAAACAACTTTTGCAGAAGCCCGAGCCGATTGGGGGCACCGGAAGCTCTTCCAGAGAGGATCAAACAGGCTGGTCACAATACGCAAAACTTGCGGTCTTGGTGGCCGTAGGACTGGTTGTTGTCTTTAAGCCTTGGCTTATCCCATTGATACTGTTCGTGATGGTTTGGTTGGCGCTGATCTTGTTTCTGGTGCTTGGCAGCGCGCGCATGAGCGACATTTCTTCCGGTTTTTGCAACTACTTGCGCAATAAATATCCGGAGCGCGCTGCGCGGCTCTTAGTGCGTTTGCAAAACGCCGCTGACCGGCTTGATGGGATTCTTGCCCGGATGCCCGAACGGTTGGTTGATGGTATCTATTCACCTGACTTGGGCCGTTCTGCACGAGACTTAGACGATACCAGTATTCATGCATTGGATGATGATCCATTCGATCGGTTGCAAGCACATCGTACGCCTGCTGAGTAATCAGCCTTGAAATTGATCCGCGACCTGCGTATGTGAGCTTGCAAGACGCTAGGAAAGAAGAGCAAAACCATGGCCCGCACCAACCCACTTCAGTTTATCCAACAGACACGTGCCGAAGTTTCTAAAGTTGTTTGGCCCACGCGCCGCGAAGTGCTTTTGACGACGGTTATGGTGTTCATCATGGCCATGCTCACGGCGATCTTCTTTGCGCTGGTTGATATTCTTATTCGCAATGGCCTGCAGGCTGTGCTGAATATCTTCGGCTAACAACAAGCAAATAGCCCTATTCGTTTTCATCTGCTTCGGCGCCCTCGCTTTTACGGGGCTATTTTCGTTTGAACTTTCTAGCGTCGAAATTGCGCGGGAGGGCTTGAAACCAAGCCATTAGCAGGGTACTCCGCGAACAACCCCCGACATGGCGAGCGACGAATCGAGTTGCCCGCCGCTGTTTGCTGTCGGGCGATTGGAATAAGCCTGCAAATGTGGGCGCAGTTAGGAACGGGCAAAGCAATGGCGAAACGATGGTATTCGGTAAGCGTTCTCAGCAACTACGAGAAGAAGATTGCGGAGCAAATCCGGCAGCAAGCTGAAGAGCACAACTTGGCAGACGAAATTGACGAAGTGCTGGTGCCGACGGAAGAAGTCATCGAAGTGCGTCGCGGCAAGAAAGTGACTGCTGAGCGCCGCTTCATGCCGGGCTATGTACTCGTTCACATGGAAATGAGCGATCGCGGCTATCACTTGATCAGTTCAATCAATCGCGTGACTGGCTTCTTGGGCCCGCAAGGCCGCCCGATGCCAATGCGTGATGCTGAAGTGAACCAAATCCTCAACCGCGTTCAAGAAGGCGAAGATGCGCCCAAGCTGCTCATCAGCTTTGACATCGGTGAGAAAGTTAAAGTCAACGATGGGCCGTTTGAAGACTTCGACGGCATGGTCGAAGAAGTCGATGACGAGAACCAGCGCCTCAAGGTTATGGTCAGCATCTTTGGTCGCGAAACCCCCGTAGAACTTGAGTTTACGCAGGTTTCCAAGCAGTCGTGATCAACCTTTGGAATGCGGTGCGGAGTATTTCGAGTATCGCTTCCTGCTCTTAGGGGCTGGCCTTGCTACGCCTGGTGACGCATGTGGCTCAGTGTTTAAAGAACACTTTAAGCAGGAAGAACTGAGAACCTTCGCAAACCTCCCAGAGCGGCAGCAGGCCTATTTGTCCAAATACCTTCAGCTGAAACGCGAGGAATTGCTTCTTGCAGCTGGTGGTATTGCGGTTGCTTATGCGGATGTAAATGGTGATGAGCACCCAGAAGCTTGCGTGACCCTTTTGACGACGGCGACCTGTTCCAATGGTGTTGCGGCATGCCAAATGATGGTTCTAAAAGACTGGAACCAGGCGCCAGTTTTGCAGTTTTTTGGACATTTACTGGCCCCAGAAATTTCGGAACACAAGGAAGCGGATTGGCCAAATTTTGTTGGTGTCAGGGCAGCTTCTATGGGATAGTTTAGGCAGGTCACGATGGGCTACTCGGAGGGGATTTATTCCGTGACGTCTGAGCTTTCTATCGGATCATGGGCTCATAAGAAATGCCTCTCGGGCACGCAAGGCGAACTCTGCGCACCTGATGTTTGGGGATTTTTAACCAAACGGCACGAAAAGTAATTGGGTGATTATGGTTCCGCGGGCCTTCAAATACTTGTCAAATTGTTGAGCGCGGTGTAAGTGCGCGCATTGCTGGTGTAAATTCAGCGAATCTCGTGGGAGGCGAAGGTGCCGCGGCACCTAGACCGGACCACACAACATTATCCCTGTGAAACGCGTTTTGCGGGGGTTGGAAAAGGAGACGCCTCATGGCGAAGAAACTCGCTGGCACGATGAAACTGCAGGTTCCTGCAGGTCAAGCCAACCCATCCCCACCCGTCGGCCCTGCACTGGGCCAGCGCGGCATCAACATCATGGAATTCTGTAAAGCCTTCAATGCGAAGACACAGGATATGGAGCCAGGAGCGCCTTGCCCGACCGTGATCACATATTACCAGGACAAGTCTTTCACGATGGACATCAAGACGCCTCCTGCGTCTTATTACCTTCGTAAAGCTGCAAAACTGAAGTCAGGCGCCAAGCTGCCTGGCCGTGAAGTTGTTGGTTCCGTATCAGCCAAGCAAGTTCGCGAAATCGCCGAGGCCAAGTGGAAAGACCTCAACGCAAACGACGTCGAAGCCGCGATGAAGATCATCATGGGTTCAGCACGTTCTATGGGCATCGAGGTTAAGTAAGATGGCAAAACTCGGAAAACGCACAACAGCGGCACGTGAAGCCTTTGCGGGCAAAGACATGGTCACCGTTGAAGAAGCTGTGAGCCTGATCAAGGCAAGCGCAAACGCCAAGTTCGACGAAACACTCGAAATCGCGATGAACCTCGGGGTTGACCCGCGCCACGCTGACCAAATGGTTCGCGGCGTAGTTGGCCTGCCAAACGGCACGGGCAAAAACGTGCGCGTTGCTGTTTTTGCCCGCGGCCCGAAAGCCGAAGAAGCGCAAGCAGCCGGGGCTGACATCGTTGGCGCTGAAGACCTGATGGAAATCGTTCAGGGCGGCAAGATCGACTTTGATCGTTGCATCGCGACACCTGACATGATGCCAGTGGTTGGCCGCTTGGGCAAAGTTCTTGGCCCACGTAACCTGATGCCAAACCCTAAAGTTGGCACGGTGACTATGGATGTTGCTGACGCTGTGAAAGCGGCCAAAGGCGGTGAAGTTCAGTTTAAAGTCGAAAAAGCCGGTGTTATCCACGCTGGTATCGGCAAAGCCTCGTTTGACGAAGCCAAACTGGTTGAAAACGTGCGCGCCTTTGTGGCCGCGGTTTCTAAAGCCAAGCCATCAGGCACAAAAGGCACGTATATGAAGAAAATCACTCTGAGCTC
This sequence comes from Lentibacter sp., assembly GCA_016744435.1. GTDB lineage: Bacteria > Pseudomonadota > Alphaproteobacteria > Rhodobacterales > Rhodobacteraceae > Lentibacter. The sequence continues at coordinate 25,683 of JADGEJ010000032.1, forward strand.
GACAATGGGCCCTGGCGTGAACCTTAACATCGACAACGCCGTATCTGAGTAAGCATAGCTTCTCAGCAAGGTCTTAGGGCGCTCTTCGGGGCGCCCTTTTTCGTGTGTGCGTAAGGGGCTGGTAACGTCACTCACGTGAAGTTTAATTGTCGAAGGCAAATGCGCGGGTTATGCATGAAGCATGCGATTGTTCCTCACGCTTTACGTCTGTCTCGCCGCCTCAACGCTTGCTGCTGGCAACCGTTTGGCTGGCGAAAACTCGCTCTATTTGCAGCAGCATGCCGAGCAACCTGTTGACTGGCTGCCTTGGGGAGATGCGGCTTTGGCCAAGGCGCGAGCTGAAGATAAGCCTATTTTTGTCTCGGTTGGATATGCGGCGTGCCACTGGTGTCATGTGATGTCCGAAGAAAGCTTCGACGATGAGGCGATTGCTGCATTGCTGAATGAAAGCTTTGTCGCAATCAAGATCGACCGTGAGCGCCGCCCTGACTTGGACGCGCAGTTCGGCATGGTGACCACGCTGCTCGAAGGATCTTCGGGCTGGCCGAATTCAGTTTTTCTGACACCGGATGGTGAGCCGTTTCATGCCGGAGGTTATTTCCCGCCAGATGTTTTCTCTGGCCTGCTTGAAGAGGTCGCCAATGGCTGGAAGACCAATCGCGCACCTATCGTTGCATATGCCTTTGAGACAGCGGCATTGATGCGCAACTATCTTGATCAAGCCTCTGTTTTGGGGGAGGTGTCACAGGAAGACATCACAGATGCAGCGCTAGCTGCGATTGGCGATCTGGATGAGTTCAATGGTGGCTTTGGGAATGCTCCAAAGTTTCCGCGCGAAGTTTTCTTACTGTTTATTCTTGATCAGGCGCAGCGCACCGGAAACGAGGCTTTACTAAATGCAGTAACCCTGACACTTGACGGGATGCTTTCGGGCGGGGTGCACGACCATATTGGCGGAGGTTTCCACCGGTATGCTACCGACCCAGCGTGGCAAGTGCCTCACTTTGAGAAAATGCTCTACAATCAAGCGCTCATGGGGCGGGTGTTGCTGCGGGCCTATGCTTTGACGGGGCGGGAAACTTACGCGCGCGGGGCGAAGCGCACGATTGACTACGTGCTGAGAGACTTGCGCGCCGACGGCGGAGCTTTCTTCGCAGCGGAAGATGCTAGCTCGTTGAACGAAGACGGCGAGCGCAAGGAGGGCTGGTTCTATACATGGGATCGCACCGAAGTGGGGCCTGTCATCGCTGGGATACTCGGATTGGAAGAAGAGGGCGAATTTGAAGGCCGTTCTGTGGCCCTCCCACCCAGCCCAGAATTTCACGAGAATGATCTGTATAAACTACGGGTTTTGCGCGATGCGCGACCAAGGCCCATTCGCGATGAAAAGATCATCCTGTCGTGGAATGCAGAGATGATCTCGACGTTGGCGGAAGCCTCCGCCGTCTTGCAGAACCCGGCGTATTTGGAGAGGGCTGTGACAGCAGCGGGGTATTTGGAAGATGAACTGCGTAGCGCCGAGGGCCTCCGCAGGATCGTCTATGAAGGCAGAGCAGACTCTGCGGCACAGCTGACAGACTACGCAGCATACGGAGACGCAATGTTGGCGCTCTATGACTATGGTGGTGACGAAGCTTGGCTTGCGCGGGCTGAAGAGTTGGTGAGTGAGCTGTCGCGGTTTGCAGATGACGGGCAGGCTATGAGGCTGACGCAAATGGCTACAGGGCTTGGGGTTTTCCGTCCATTGGATGACACTGAGTTGGCGTCAGGCAATGCACTTGCTTTGCAGCTGCTTGCAGGCGTTGACCGCCGGCAAGCTCGGACAGGCGAGGCCGCGCAAGCGCTGTCGGCAGCTGTTGCGATTGACGGGATCAACAGGCCACGCAGGCGGGCAGGGCTGCTAACCGCACTTGAAACAAGTCGCTCGGGGCCTTCGGGGCCACTTCGGGTTTCGTCAGGTGGGGCTGTGCATGTTCTGGCGCTCGCAGATAGGGCGGCGGGCGTTTTGAAATTGGAGGTCCGGATCAAAGATGGCTGGCACATAAACGCGCATAGACCGCTGGATGATTATCTGATTGGAATGGCGCTTGAAGTCGATGGAGTGAGCCTGCCCGCGAGCGCTTTCCCCGCATCAGCGACCGTTAGCTTAGGCTTCTCTGACGCGCCACTTGCACTGTATGAGGCGGGCTTTAGTATAAGTGCTCCGTTAGGCTATGAGAGGGTGGGGCCAAGCAAGGCCACATTGACTTTACAGGCCTGCAGCGACGAAGTTTGCCTGCCGCCAGATGATATGGTGTTTTACCTATGGTCAGAACGCGCGGATGATGGCGGCTAGCACTGCTATCGGCCCTTGTATTTACCTTTCATCCACACTAAATCCACTCTTGCAAACCAGCGTGCGATTCGTCGTACGCTGTTTTGTTTCGTCCAAGACGGTGGGTGATAGGCAGTCTGGCCTTTCTTAATTTCCTGCCTGAGACGGGAAAAACCGGATTATTTGAGGAATTTCCTCGGGTTGTCTTGGCATTGCCCCGTAATAGGACATGAGTGCTGGCCCTTAAAAGGCTGGCAGAACTGAGCCGGGGGGCAACCCCCATATTTGGAGTGAAACTGTGGATAGAGCCCAAAAAGAGAAATTGGTCGACGAGCTCGGCCAGATCTTCGAAAGCTCTGGCGTTGTTGTGGTAGCACACTACGCCGGTCTTACAGTTGCTGAGATGCAAGACCTACGGGCCCGCGCAAGCGAAGCCGGTGGATCTGTACGTGTCGCCAAGAACAGGCTCGCCAAGATCGCCCTTGAAGGAAAACCCATCGCTGAGATGGGTGAGCTTCTGACGGGTATGACCGTTCTGACATATTCTGAGGACCCCGTGGCTGCTGCCCGGGTTGCCGAAGATTACGCCAAGGGCAACGACAAGTTCGTTATCCTTGGTGGTGCGATGGACGGCGACATCCTTGACCGTGCTGGCGTTACAGCTGTGTCGAAACTGCCTTCACGTGATGAGCTTCTTGCTCAGATCGCGGGCATGCTCGGCGCACCTGCTTCTAACATCGCTGGCGCAATTGGCGCACCTGCATCTAACATCGCCTCGATTATTTCGACTATCGAAGAAAAAGCGGCGTAAGCAACTGAATAACTGGCATGCGTATACTTCGCACGTTGGAACACAACCTTAAGAAACGGAGCCCTGAAAATGGCTGATCTGAAAAAAATCGCGGAAGAGATTGTTGGTTTGACACTTCTCGAAGCACAAGAACTGAAAACTATCCTTAAAGACGAGTACGGCATCGAGCCTGCAGCCGGTGGCGCAGTCATGATGGCGGGCCCTGCTGACGCCGGTGGCGCAGCTGCTGAAGAGCAAACAGAATTCAACGTAGTTCTGATCTCTGCAGGCGCTTCTAAGATCAACGTGATCAAAGAAGTTCGCGCACTCACAGGCCTCGGCCTGAAGGAAGCTAAAGAGCTTGTTGAAGCTGGTGGCAAAGCCGTCAAAGAAGGCGTTGACAAAGCTGAAGCTGATGACGTCAAAGCCAAGCTGGAAGCAGCTGGCGCGGAAGTCGAAATCAAGTAAGCGACTTTTGAGCAAGGCGTAGGTCTTGCTTAATATCAGGCTGGGCAGGGAGAAATCCGTGCCCAGCCGAACCTGTCTTAGAAAGTGCCTCAAGCGAGGCTTTTTCTAAGGCGCGGTTCAACGGTCGGGAGGCTCTCTTGGGATGAGGGCCGGGAATTGACCAGAAGCGTAGCTGTCTCGAGGGAAGCAGGACCGGTGCCCAACGGTGCTTGTTTTCGGTGAGAAATGAAAAGGTGATATCGAACATGGCGCAAACTTTCCTTGGCCAGAAACGTCTTCGCAAATACTTTGGCAAAATCCGTGAAGTACTGGAAATGCCGAACCTGATTGAGGTTCAGAAATCCTCATATGATCTTTTCCTGAATTCAGGTGATCAGCTGACGCCATTGGATGGCGAAGGCATTAAAGGTGTTTTCCAGTCGGTTTTCCCGATTAAGGATTTCCATGAGACAAGCATCCTCGAGTTCGTTGACTACGAACTGGAAGAGCCAAAGTACGATGTTGAGGAATGTCAGCAGCGCGACATGACTTATAGCGCGCCACTGAAAGTGAAGCTGCGCCTTATCGTGTTTGATATCGACGAAGACACAGGCGCGAAGTCTGTTAAAGACATCAAAGAGCAAGACGTGTTCATGGGTGATATGCCTCTGATGACACCGAACGGCACATTTGTTGTCAACGGCACGGAGCGCGTAATCGTTTCTCAGATGCACCGTTCACCGGGTGTTTTCTTTGACCACGACAAAGGCAAAACACATGCTTCGGGCAAGCTGCTGTTTGCCTGCCGTATTATTCCTTACCGTGGCTCATGGCTCGACTTTGAATTCGACGCAAAAGACATCGTCTTTGCTCGGATTGACCGTCGCCGTAAGCTGCCTGTCACCACGTTGCTTTACGCGCTGGGCCTTGATCAGGAAGCGATCATGGATGCGTATTACGACACGGTTGAATTTAAGCTGAAGAAGAAAAAGGGCTGGGTCACCAAGTTCTTCCCTGAGCGCGTGCGCGGCACCCGCCCCACGTTTGATCTTGTCGACGCCAAAACCGGTGAAGTGATCGCAGAAGCGGGCAAGAAAGTTACGCCACGTGCTGTGAAGAAACTGATCGACGAAGGCAATGTGACTGACCTTCTGGTTCCGTTTGATCACATCGAAGGCAAGTATGTTGCCAAAGATATCATCAACGAAGAAACCGGCGCGATCTATGTCGAAGCTGGCGACGAGTTGGTGTACGAGCGAGATAAAGACGGTGAGATCATCGGCGGCAACCTCAAAGAGCTGTTGGATTCAGGCCACACTGACATTCCGATACTCGACATCGACAACGTCAATGTTGGCCCGTACATGCGCAACACAGTTGCGATAGATAAGAACATGAACCGCGAAACTGCGCTTATGGATATCTACCGTGTGATGCGCCCGGGCGAGCCGCCCACTGTTGACGCCGCCTCGGCGCTGTTTGACACGCTGTTCTTTGATAGCGAACGCTATGACCTTTCGGCTGTTGGCCGTGTGAAAATGAACATGCGTCTCGCGCTTGAAGCCGAAGACACGCTGCGCACTCTGCGTCGCGAAGACATTGTTGCGTGCATCAAGGCCTTGGTCATGTTGCGTGACGGCAAGGGCGACATCGATGACATCGACCACCTTGGCAACCGCCGTGTGCGCTCGGTTGGTGAACTCATGGAAAACCAGTACCGTGTTGGCCTTCTGCGCATGGAACGTGCGATCAAAGAGCGTATGAGCTCTGTTGAGATCGACACGGTCATGCCGCAAGACCTGATCAACGCCAAACCCGCCGCGGCTGCGGTTCGCGAATTCTTCGGCTCAAGCCAGCTGTCGCAGTTCATGGACCAAACCAACCCGCTTTCAGAGGTCACGCACAAGCGCCGCCTTTCAGCGCTTGGCCCAGGCGGGCTTACACGTGAGCGTGCGGGCTTTGAGGTGCGCGACGTGCACCCGACACACTATGGCCGCATGTGCCCGATTGAAACGCCAGAAGGGCCGAACATTGGCCTGATCAACTCGCTCGCAACTTTCGCGCGGGTCAACAAGTATGGCTTCATCGAAACGCCATACCGTCGTGTTGAAAACGGACAAGTCACCGACGAAGTGAGCTACATGTCAGCCACTGAGGAGCAGCGCCACGTAGTTGCTCAGGCGAACGCTTCACTTGATGAAGACGGCAAGTTTGTGAATGACTTGGTGTCTACTCGCCAAGCCGGTGAATACACACTCGCGCCTAACGAAAACGTCGACCTGATCGACGTTTCGCCAAAGCAGCTGGTCTCGGTTGCTGCGTCACTGATCCCGTTCCTCGAAAACGACGATGCGAACCGAGCGCTTATGGGCTCGAACATGCAACGTCAGGCTGTGCCTTTGCTGCAAGCCGAGGCTCCACTCGTGGGCACTGGTATCGAAGGCAAAGTCGCGATCGACTCTGGCGCTGCCATTCAAGCGAAACGCGCTGGTATCGTTGACCAAATTGACGCGCAGCGTATCGTTATCCGCGCCACACATGACCTCGAGTTGGGTGATGCTGGCGTTGATATTTACCGGATGCGCAAGTTCCAGCGTTCAAACCAGAACACATGTATCAACCAACGCCCGCTGGTGAAGGTTGGTGACACGGTTCAGAAGGGTGAGATCATCGCGGACGGTCCTTCAACGGACATCGGCGAGCTGGCACTTGGTAAAAACGTGGTCGTCGCGTTTATGCCTTGGAACGGTTACAACTACGAAGATAGTATCCTGATCTCAGAGCGCATTTCGCGCGACGACGTATTCACAAGTATCCACATTGAAGAGTTCGAAGTGGCAGCGCGTGATACGAAGCTGGGCCCAGAGGAAATCACGCGCGACATTCCGAACGTTGGTGAAGAAGCGCTGCGCAACCTCGATGAGGCTGGCATCGTTTACATCGGTGCCGACGTTGAGCCGGGCGATATTCTCGTAGGTAAGATTACACCGAAGGGCGAAAGCCCGATGACGCCGGAAGAGAAGCTTCTGCGCGCTATCTTTGGTGAAAAGGCTTCTGATGTGCGTGATACTTCACTGCGCGTGAAGCCGGGTGACTTTGGCACGATCGTCGAAGTGCGTGTCTTTAACCGCCATGGTGTGGAAAAAGACGAACGCGCGCTGCAGATCGAGCGTGAAGAAGTTGAGCGCCTTGCACGCGACCGTGACGATGAACTTGCGATCCTTGATCGTAACATCTACGCGCGTCTTGGCGACATGCTCATCGGCAAAGAAGTTGCCAAGGGCCCGAAAGGTATCAAAGCGGGCTCTAAAGTTGACGCGGAAACGCTGGAAACTTACCCGCGCTCAGCTTGGTGGTTGATCGCCCTGAAAGACGAGCAGTCAGCTCAAGTTGTCGAGGCGCTTAACGAGCAATACGAAGCGCAAAAGCGCACTCTCGATGCCCGCTTTGAGGACAAAGTCGAGAAAGTCCGCCGCGGCGACGACCTGCCACCAGGTGTGATGAAGATGGTTAAAGTCTTCATCGCCGTGAAGCGTAAGCTTCAGCCAGGTGACAAAATGGCGGGCCGTCACGGCAACAAAGGTGTTATTTCCAAGGTTGTTCCTATGGAGGACATGCCTTTCTTGGCCGACGGTACGCCCGTTGATTTCTGCCTCAACCCGCTTGGCGTTCCGTCACGGATGAACGTTGGACAGATTTTGGAAACACACATGGGTTGGGCTGCACGCGGCCTTGGTCTCAAAATCGACGATGCGATGGGTGAATTCCGCCGCTCCGGCGATCTGACGCCAGTGCGCGACGCGATGAAGCATGCTTACGGCGAAGATGTTTACGCCGAAGGCATTGCCGATATGGACGAGAAGCTGCTGCTTGAAGCGGCAGGTAACGTCACACGCGGTGTCCCGATCGCGACGCCTGTATTTGATGGCGCCAAAGAAGCAGATGTGAACGATGCGCTGACCCGCGCGGGCTTTGACACATCGGGACAGTCTGTCTTGTTTGACGGCCGCACAGGCGAGCAGTTTGCCCGCCCTGTTACGGTTGGCATCAAGTACTTGCTGAAGCTGCACCACCTTGTGGACGACAAAATCCACGCGCGTTCAACAGGGCCATACAGCCTCGTTACGCAGCAGCCTCTGGGCGGTAAAGCCCAGTTCGGTGGCCAGCGCTTTGGTGAGATGGAAGTCTGGGCGCTCGAAGCTTACGGCGCCGCATACACCTTGCAGGAGATGCTGACAGTCAAGTCTGATGACGTGGCTGGCCGGACGAAAGTCTATGAAAGCATCGTGAAGGGCGAAGACAACTTTGAGGCCGGTGTGCCAGAGAGCTTCAACGTTCTCGTCAAAGAAGTCCGCGGCCTTGGCCTGAACATGGAACTCCTGGATGCGGAGGAAGACGAATAAGAGCTTTGGCTCTTATTTCCCTTCTCCCTTCCGTAACCAATTTGAGGATATCAAAATGAACCAGGAACTTACAAACAACCCGTTTAACCCACTGACGCCAACGAAGGTTTTTGACGAGATCAAAGTCTCGCTTGCTTCACCCGAGCGCATTCTGTCGTGGTCTTTCGGGGAAATTAAAAAGCCAGAAACCATCAACTACCGTACGTTCAAGCCTGAACGGGACGGTCTTTTCTGCGCGCGTATCTTTGGCCCGGTAAAAGACTACGAATGTCTCTGTGGCAAGTATAAGCGCATGAAATACCGCGGCGTTGTCTGCGAGAAATGTGGTGTCGAAGTTACGCTTCAGAAAGTGCGTCGCGAGCGTATGGGCCACATTGAACTGGCCGCGCCCGTTGCGCACATCTGGTTCCTCAAGTCGCTTCCGTCACGGATCGGCCTGATGCTCGATATGACACTGCGTGATCTCGAGCGCGTGCTTTACTTTGAAAACTACGTGGTGATCGAGCCGGGCCTTACAGACCTGACATATGGCCAGATGCTCACTGAAGAAGAGCACATGGATGCGCAAGACCACTACGGCATGGACGCCTTCACCGCCAATATCGGCGCGGAAGCGATCCGCGAGATGCTCAGCCAGATCGACCTTGAAGCCGAAGCTGAAACGCTGCGCGCCGACCTGGCCGAAGCGACAGGCGAGTTGAAGCCCAAGAAGATTATCAAGCGCCTTAAAGTTGTTGAGAGCTTCCTTGAATCAGGCAACCGCCCTGAGTGGATGATCATGACAGTTGTGCCTGTGATCCCGCCAGAGCTGCGCCCGCTGGTGCCGCTTGACGGAGGCCGCTTTGCGACCTCTGATCTCAACGACCTTTACCGCCGCGTTATCAACCGTAACAACCGTCTTAAGCGCCTTATCGAGCTGCGCGCGCCTGATATCATCGTGCGCAACGAAAAGCGGATGCTGCAAGAGTCGGTTGATGCACTGTTTGACAACGGCCGTCGTGGCCGCGTTATCACCGGTGCCAACAAGCGCCCGCTGAAATCACTTTCAGACATGCTAAAAGGTAAGCAAGGCCGTTTCCGCCAAAACCTTTTGGGTAAGCGCGTCGACTTCTCTGGTCGTTCTGTCATCGTGACAGGGCCGGAGTTGAAGCTACACCAGTGTGGCTTGCCCAAGAAGATGGCTTTGGAGCTTTTCAAGCCGTTTATTTACAGCCGTTTGGAGGCCAAAGGCCTGTCAGCGACTGTGAAGCAAGCCAAGAAACTGGTTGAAAAAGAGCGCCCCGAAGTTTGGGATATCCTTGACGAGGTTATCCGCGAGCACCCGGTCATGCTTAACCGTGCTCCGACGCTTCACCGCCTCGGCATCCAAGCGTTTGAACCTGTACTTATCGAAGGTAAAGCCATCCAGCTGCACCCACTGGTTTGCTCGGCCTTCAACGCTGACTTTGACGGTGACCAAATGGCCGTTCACGTTCCGCTGAGCCTAGAAGCCCAGCTGGAAGCGCGTGTTCTTATGATGTCGACAAACAACGTTCTGTCGCCTGCAAACGGCGCACCGATCATTGTTCCCTCACAGGATATGATCCTGGGTCTTTACTACACGACTATTTCGCGCGCGGGCATGAAGGGCGAGGGCATGGTCTTCAGCTCGATTGATGAGGTGCAGCATGCGCTTGAGTCAGGCGAGGTGCACTTGCACGCGAATATTACTGCGCGCCTTCCGCAGTTTGACGCTGAAGGCAACGAAGTGATGCAGCGCTTTGAAACGACACCTGGGCGCGTTCGCCTCGGCTCGCTTTTGCCGCATAACGCGAAAGCGCCTTTCGAGCTGGTTAACCGCCTGCTGCGGAAGCGTGAAGTTCAGCAAATCATTGATACTGTCTATCGCTACTGTGGCCAGAAAGAGTCTGTGATCTTCTGTGATCAGATCATGACAATGGGTTTCCGTGAAGCTTTCAAGGCGGGCATTTCGTTCGGTAAGGACGACATGGTTGTTCCTGAAACCAAGTGGCCGATCGTTGATGGCACACGTGAGCAAGTAAAAGACTTTGAACAGCAGTATCTCGACGGCCTGATCACACAGGGCGAGAAATACAACAAAGTTGTGGACGCATGGAGCAAGTGTAACGACAAAGTCACCGACGCGATGATGAGCACGATTTCGGCTGATCAAACTGACGATGACGGCTCAGTTTCGGAACCTAACTCAGTCTACATGATGGCGCACTCAGGTGCTCGTGGCTCGGTTACGCAGATGAAACAGCTCGGCGGGATGCGCGGCCTGATGGCCAAGCCGAACGGCGACATCATCGAAACACCGATCATCTCGAACTTTAAAGAAGGTCTGACCGTTCTTGAGTACTTTAACTCTACACACGGTGCTCGTAAGGGCCTCTCGGATACGGCTTTGAAAACGGCGAACTCGGGTTACCTTACACGTCGTTTGGTGGACGTTGCTCAAGACTGCATCGTGCGCGAGCATGACTGTGGAACAGAGCGCGCGATCACGGCTGTTGCGGCTGTGAACGATGGTGAAGTTGTTTCGTCACTCGCTGAACGCCTTCTGGGCCGTGTGGCTGCCGATGACATCCTCAAGCCGGGCACAGACGAAGTTCTGGTCACTGCAGGCACGATCATCGACGAGCGTATGGCAGATGCCATTGACGCAGCCGGTGTTGTAACAACGCGGATGCGCAGCCCGCTGACGTGTGAAGCTGAAGACGGCGTCTGCGCCATGTGCTACGGGCGTGACCTCGCACGCGGCACCATGGTGAACCAAGGTGAAGCTGTTGGCATTATCGCCGCACAGTCGATCGGCGAGCCAGGTACGCAGCTTACAATGCGGACATTCCACATTGGTGGTGTTGCACAGGGTGGCCAACAGTCGTTCCTTGAAGCAAGCCAAGAAGGCAAGATCGTCTTTGAGAACGCTCAACTGCTTGAAAACGAAGCGGGTGAGCAGCTTGTTGTCGGTCGTAACATGAAACTCATTATCATGGGTGATGATGACGATGAACGCGCAAGCCACAAGCTGTCTTACGGCTCAAAGCTGTTTGTCAAGGAAGGTGCAAAAACCTTGCGTGGCGACAAGCTGTTTGAATGGGATCCGTATACGCTTCCGATTATTGCTGAACGTGATGGTACGGCCAAGTTTGTTGACCTCGTGAGCGGCATCGCTGTTCGCGACGAGACCGATGAAGCCACAGGGATGACACAGAAAATCGTGATCGACTGGCGCGCAGCGCCAAAGGGCAACGAGCTAAAACCTGAGATCATTCTTGTCGACAAAGATGGTGAGCCTGTTCGCAACTCAGCGGACAATCCAGTGACCTATCCGATGTCTGTTGATGCGATCATGTCGATCGAAGATGGCCAAGAGATCAAAGCTGGTGATGTTGTTGCGCGTATTCCTCGCGAGGGCGCGAAAACGAAAGACATTACCGGTGGTCTGCCGCGGGTTGCGGAACTCTTTGAAGCGCGTCGTCCCAAAGACAACGCCATCATCGCAGAGATTGATGGTTATGTTCGTTATGGCCGCGATTATAAGAACAAGCGCCGTATCAGCATTGAGCCTGCCGACGATACGATGGAGCCTGTCGAGTACATGGTGCCCAAGGGCAAGCACATTCCGGTCATGGAAGGTGACTTCGTCCAGAAGGGTGACTACATTATGGACGGTAACCCAGCTCCACACGACATCCTCTCTATCATGGGTGTCGAGGCGCTAGCCGACTATATGATCGACGAAGTGCAAGATGTTTATCGCCTCCAAGGCGTTAAGATCAACGATAAGCACATCGAAGTTATCGTGCGTCAAATGCTTCAGAAATGGGAGATTCTCGACAGTGGCGATACGACCTTGCTGAAAGGCGAGAACGTAGACAAAGCCGAGTTTGATGAGGCCAACGCAAAGGCTGAATCACGTGGCGGACGCGCTGCGAAAGGCGAACCGATCCTGCTTGGGATCACCAAAGCGTCGCTTCAGACTCGCTCGTTCATCTCGGCGGCGTCCTTCCAAGAGACAACGCGCGTTCTTACTGAAGCCTCTGTGCAAGGTAAGAAAGACAAACTGGTTGGCCTCAAAGAAAACGTCATCGTTGGCCGCCTCATTCCGGCGGGTACAGGCGGTGCCACGAAGACTATGCGCAACATTGCTCAGTCGCGTGACAACGTTGTGCTGGAAGCGCGTCGCGAGGAGGCAGAAGCTGCCGCCGCACTGGCCGCTCCGACGGAAGAAGTGTTCGCCGAGCCTGCGGTTTCTGACGTGATCGTTGACACACCGGAAGAAAGCCGCGAGTAATCGCACCACTTTTCCGACAATCACCAAAAACCCCGTCCTTTGTGGCGGGGTTTTTCTTTTGCACCTAAGCGCTTTCCTTTTGGGCGGTTTCGCTGTTTTCTGCTCCCAAAGGAGACTCTGCAGTGCAGAAGGACATTCAAACACCTCAGGTTGTCGGCGTTGTGCGGTTTTCAGTGCTGACTGAAGACTACTACGCAGAGACACACGGTAGCGTTGAAGCGATAGGCGCGCATTTGTTTTCGGCAGAGCGGATGGCGCTGCGCTTTAAGCTGTTTGAAACGCTCTGCTTGCCGTCACTGGTGGCACAGAGCGATCAAGACTTTAAAGTCGTGGTTTTAACGTCGACATTGTTGCCAGCTGACGCACGTGCGCGTCTTGATGCGCTTGTTGCGCCGCATGGCAACATTTCGGTCTTTGCTGCCGCTCCCGCGCGGCACTACCAGATTTGTAAGCAGGCCTACGCTAGCGCGCATAAAGACGGCTATTCGCACAGGCTGTCGTTCCGACTTGATGATGATGATGCGCTCGCGTGTGATTTTGTCGCCCGTCTCAAGCTTTTGGCGGGACCGCTGCTTTCGTTGCAGCCGGAACAACCCACGATGATCGCGTTTAACCATGGGTTCTATGTGGAAGTGAGCGGGCAGGGCAATAATTTGGTGCTCGACACTGTTGAGCGCGCGCCCTTGTCAGTAGGGCTTACGTTACTTCACCCCGTCGGCTATGGGCGCAACCCATATCGTTACAATCATCGCGCGATTGGTCAGCACTATACACTCTACTCTGACATTTCTGCGCCAGGATTTATCCGCACCATACATTCCGACAACAAATCAAGCCCTGCCAAGCTTGGTATTACAGGCAAGATGAAGCCCGAAGATATCGAACGTCAAATTGTTGAGCGTTTCGGCTTTAGCTTACAAACCTTGAGGGGCTTGTAAGTGTGAGCGGGCAAGACAACCTCAAAGGTGCTCTGTTAATGATAGCGTCGATGGCGGCGTTTACGCTCAATGACGCGTTCATGAAAGTGATCGCGGGAGAGTTGCCGCTGTTTCAGATACTGACATTGCGTGGAGTGTTGACAGTTGTGCTGATTGCATTGGTCATGTTTGCACGAGGAGAGGTTGATTTTGGCATCCCGGCACAAGATCGCGGTAAAGTAGCACTGCGAGCGATCGCTGAAATCGGCGCGGCGTATTTCTTCCTGACCGCACTGTTCAACATGCCTTTGGCCAATATCGCAGCGATTTTACAGGCTTTGCCATTGACGGTTACGCTTGCGGCGGCTTTCTTTTTTGGCGAGCCGGTTGGCTGGCGGCGAATGACCGCGATTTTGGTGGGTCTGATCGGGGTATTCCTGATCATTCGGCCGGGCTCGGACGGGTTCACAATTTATTCGATTTATGCGCTGGTCGCGGTTGGTTTTGTCACGTTGCGAGACTTGGTGACGCGACGCCTTAGCCCGGCGACGCCTTCAATGGCGGTGTCGTTTTACTCGGCCCTTGGTGTTACCTTGTTTTTTGCAGCGGGTTCGCCTGCTCAAGGATGGGAGCCCGTCACGGGCTTTGCGGCGTTGATGATTATAGGAGCAGCGCTGATGATCATCGGGGGATATCTGTTTTCGATCATGGTTATGCGGATTGGTGAGATCAGTTTTGTCGCGACATTCCGTTACACGTCACTTATCTGGGCGTTGTTACTTGGCTGGTTCGTATTTGGCGATTGGCCCCAGAACATTACTTTGTTTGGTGCGGCGATCGTGATTGGCTCAGGTGTATTTATGCTGTTGCGAGAGCGCCAACTGAAACGGAGGCCTGCATGAGGCGAAATGCCAAACTACAGGTCGTCGGGCTGTGCCGCTGGTCATATCCCAGCCAAGTGGGGGCGTTTAAAAACAAGGGGCGCAGCCTCGAGGATCTGCGGGAAGAACTCTACAACGCGCGCCGTTTGGACGTGCGGATGTTCTTTATGGAGCATCTTGTGTTGCCGAGCCTGCGTCAGCAAATTGACAAAGACTTCAGCCTGATTTTGATGCTTGGCGATCAACTGCCAGACCCATGGCGTAGCAAACTGCTAAACCTCATCGACGATGTCCCGCAAGTGAAGCCAGTGTTTTTGCCAGAGGGGCAAAACCATATGGACACCTGTAAGGAAGTGATGCTGGCGGAGCGTGACCACGACGCTGATGTCACTGTCGAGTTCCGTCTGGATGACGATGACGCGGTCGCAGCTGGTTTCGTGCAAGAGCTGAGGCGCAACTTTCGTGCGCTGCGACCGATCTACCGTGATAACACCTGCGTCGCGTTGGACTATAGTCGTGGTTTTCTGATGCGTTGCGAAAACGACGGCACGATAGGCTATGAACCTGTAGAAGCACGGCTTTGGACGCCGGCTCTAGCGCTCTACATGCCACCGGGCCACAAACGCAGCTTGCTCAACTATCCGCACATGCGCACTTGGCGGACGATGCCTGTTCTCACACTCAACAAAAAGCCAATGTTTGTGCGGGGCGCGCACGAAGGCAACGATAGCGAAATTAAGCAGCGCAGCGTTGAGCTGTTCCGGTTTCACCTTGAGCGCCTGCCAAGAATTATGCTGCGCGACTTTGGGGTGGATTTGGAACACTTCGAGCAAGCTTGGCGGGCGCTATGTGCCGCGCAGAAGGCAGAGTGAAGCAAGCTCGGGGGCCTTGTTGACAAGCTCAGCGACTCCTTCTATACGCCCACTATCGGGTGCGGGGTAACTCCCTTAACCTTTTACAGAACTCGAAGTTGTCAAGACCCAAGCTAATGCTGCGAAGGCCCTCTGGAAACTCACCGCGACGTTTGCCTCGGAATGGGAACGCTGCGGTTTTTGTGCATTGTGGACGCGCCATGCACGTAAAACTGAACCCGCGGGGGGACACCCTTGCAAGAATGTGTTGAGAAACGGGAAAAGAGCCCTATGCCAACGATCCAACAGCTTATCCGCAAGCCGCGGAAGCCGAAAGTTAAACGCTCAAAGTCGCTTCATCTTGAGGGCAACCCTCAGAAGCGCGGCGTTTGCACACGCGTTTATACAACGACGCCAAAGAAACCAAACTCAGCGATGCGTAAGGTTGCCAAAGTGCGCCTCACAAATGGCTTTGAAGTGATCAGCTACATCGGCGGCGAAAGCCACAACCTTCAGGAGCACTCTGTGGTTCTGATCCGTGGCGGCCGGGTAAAAGATCTTCCAGGTGTTCGCTACCACATCCTGCGCGGTGTTCTTGATACGCAAGGCGTTAAAGACCGTAAACAACGTCGTTCGAAATACGGCGCCAAGCGTCCAAAATAAGGAGATCAGCAGATGTCACGTCGTCACGCCGCTGAAAAACGCCAAATCCTGCCAGACGCTAAGTTTGGTGATATGATCTTGTCGAAATTCATGAATAACCTGATGGTTGATGGTAAGAAATCAACCGCAGAACGCATCGTCTATAACGCGCTTGATCGCGTTGAGACAAAAATCAAACGTGCCCCTGTGGAAGTGTTCCACGAGGCCCTGGAAAACATCCAGCCATCCGTCGAAGTGCGTTCGCGCCGCGTCGGTGGTGCGACATACCAGGTTCCGGTTGAAGTGCGCCCAGAGCGCCG
>JADGEJ010000033.1 GCA_016744435.1 Lentibacter sp.
AAAGGCTCAAGGATATTGCCCGAGTAATGATCCGCCTTACGCAGATGCGTGCGAATGCCCTGCTTGTTCAGCGCTTCAACCACGTCAACCGACGCCACGCCTTCAACAACCAGTGAGACAAGCCCCTCACGCGCAGCGTTATCTGGCCCGCCAAGGATCGTGACCCGCTCCATGTCGCGCAATCCCGCAAGGTTGCCGAGGCCGTCGATCATCGCATCCGTCAGCGCCTTTTCCTGATCGTGGATCACTTCGCCCGCCGCGACGATCCTCGCGCGCCGATCCGCAGCACCTGACACCTCACCGCCAAGCCACTCCAGATAGCCGCAAACGTCGCTCAACGTCGCATAAGCCCCCGTGTCGCGCGTGCCCATTTCCCAGTTCAGCTCCGGCCCGCCATCAAGCGCATTATGCGCGACAGCTTCCAAGGTTGGTGACATCCAGGCAAGCCCGTAGCCATGCCGCGAGAACATTTTATACGGGCTAATCACATAGCCATCGACATCATAAGCCGCCAAATCAATCGCGCCGTGGGCGGCGTGCTGAATGCCATCAACCACAATCAGACAGCCCGGTGCCTTGGCGCGAATAGCGGCTGAAACTGCCGCCACATCAACGCCCATCCCCGTCACAGGCGAGGTGTGCACAATCGTCGCCACCACCGTGTTCGCAGTCACGGCATCGGCGTAAGCCTCCGCCGCAATCGTCCCCGTCGCGTCGTCATGCGCGATCACAACATGCGTGAGTTTCGCCTCCTCCGCCCAGCGCGCAGCCGCCGAGCGTGACGCCGGATGCTCGAGCGTCGAACTCAGCACAACGCCCTGCCCTCGCCGCGCCAGACAGGCGTTCATGATCAGTCGAAACAACAGCTCCGTGCCGCTCTCCCCAACAAAGAATGTTCCGCTCTTCGCGTTCATCATCAGCGCCATGTCGGCCTTGGCCTTGGCAATGATGTCCACCAATGCCTGACTTGCCCCATTGGCACGGCCTTGATTGTCCGGAATAGCTGCAAACTTGGCAGAGGTCTCAACCGCGCTGTTCAGCGTCAAAGCGCCACCCGCGTTCTCGAAAAACACCCGTTCGCCCTCAAACGGGCAAGCCTCCACATGGGCAAACCTTGCCCGCACTTCGCCCATCATCTCATCAGAAAACGCATTTGCCATATCGGCCTCCTTGGTTTGCCCCATCAAAAGCCGAAAGCCACAGAAATGAAAAGCCCTGCAGTGCCCTTCTCTGTGCCCTTCTCTGTGCCTTTCTCCGCCATTGCACCCAATCCCTGAATGACAAATCGCAAATTTGGCAGCGCCCGAACCGCCCCCACGGGGCGGGCGCTTTGCTTCCCCCCCTCGGTTCGGACGCGGTGTTTGATTGAGATGTTGAGCGACAGCTTCGCCAAAGCCGCGTGCCGTGCCACTAGGCCTTTCCTGATAGAATCAATAGGGTTTTGACAGTAAAATTGTCAGGTATAAAAACAAAAACACTCGGGTATAAACCCTTATTTTTAAGGCATTTTCACGGGTAATTCTACATTTTTGGCCTTTTCGGAACGGCGCTTCAGAGTTAATATCGAACACACGCTTAGGCACCCAGACATTGACCCAGCCGCCGCCAGGTAGACAGTCAAGGCACCCATAGCTTTTAAAATTCTCGCGTTCCGTAAGACGCTTTTTATTAGCAAGGTAGACATCATGGCCAGCTCAGCTCACCATCAGTTCCAAAGCAAATGCAACGTCTGTGTAAACGCAGCGCAGCTTACAGCAAAACCCACAGCATCATCGGATGCAATTGACTGCCCCGTAGGCGGGCATGTCACCGTTGCCTCAGGCTGTGCGTCGTTTGAGCCCTCACAAAGTGCAACCTGCTCTACCTGCTGGAACTATTCCGCAGAAGAGACTGCGGCGTCCTGTTCAGTCCACGGCATTCTGGCCGCCCTGCGCGAAGCCTGCCCAGAGGCCGTCGAGCGCGCAGCAGCTTAAACCAAACAAATACGAACGTCATGAGCCCGCTGTGGAATGCCCGCAGCGGGTTTTCTTTTGGCCCGGGTTCCTTTTTGCCAGTGCAGCCGCCAGTCGGGCCAAAAAACGCCCCCGCGAAGCACGCGAGGGCGTTGGTTTAATCGAGCGATAGTCGCGCTATCAAAGCTCAGGATACAGCGGGAAGTCCTTGAGCATCGCCGCCACTTCGCCGCGCACTTTGGCCTCAACAGCTTCGTTGCCTTCAGCGCCATTCGCCGCGATGCCGTCAACCACTTCGACGATCCAATCCGCGATCTGGCGGAACTCGGCTTCGCCGAAGCCGCGCGTTGTGCCCGCAGGCGTGCCAAGGCGCAGGCCTGACGTCACCATCGGCTTTTCAGGGTCAAACGGAATGCCGTTTTTGTTGGTGGTGATATGCGCACGGCCCAGCGCCGCGTCAGCGATGTTGCCGGTCACGCCTTTGGGGCGCAGATCAACCAACATCAGGTGCGTGTCGGTGCCGCCAGTGACGATGTCCAGACCACCCTTGATAAGCTGGTCGGCCAGCGCAACGGCGTTGGCCTTCACCTGCTTGATGTAGTCCTTGAAGTCAGGGCGCAGCGCTTCGCCAAAGGCCACAGCCTTGGCTGCGATAACGTGCATCAGCGGGCCGCCCTGAATGCCGGGGAAGATCGCCGAGTTGAACTTCTTGGCCAGCGCCTCGTCGTTCGTCAGGATCATGCCGCCGCGTGGGCCGCGCAGGGTTTTGTGCGTTGTCGTCGTCGCAACATGCGCGTGCGGGAATGGCGAGGGGTGCTCGCCAGCCGCGACGAGGCCCGCGAAGTGCGCCATATCGACGTGCAGATATGCGCCGACCATATCAGCAATCTCGCGCATGCGAGCAAAGTCGATAACCCGTGGGATGGCCGAGCCACCCGCGATGATCATCTTCGGCTGGTGCTCTTTGGCGAGCGCTTCAACTTGGTCGTAGTCCAACAGGTTGTCGCTTTCGCGCACGCCGTACTGAACCGCGTTAAACCACTTGCCTGACTGGTTGGGGCGCGCGCCATGCGTCAGGTGCCCGCCCGCATCAAGGCTCATGCCAAGGATCGTATCGCCCGGCTGCAACAGCGCTTGGAAAACGCCTTGGTTGGCCTGTGAGCCCGAGTTCGGCTGCACGTTGGCAAAGCCACAACCAAACAACTCTTTGGCGCGCTCAATCGCAAGTGTTTCGGCCACGTCAACATATTGGCAACCGCCATAATAGCGGCGGCCCGCATAGCCCTCGGCGTATTTGTTGGTCAGCACAGTGCCCTGCGCCTCCATCACGGCAGCCGAAACGATGTTCTCTGAGGCGATCAGCTCGATCTCGTCGCGTTGGCGGCCCAACTCGTCAGTAACGCTGCCCCAAATCTCTGGGTCGCGTGACGCCAGTGATTCCGTGAAAAAGCCCTTGTTAGACATGCTCGTCTCCCGTTCTGGTGTAAGTTCTGTTCCCGCGTTTCCTATTGGAAACCAGCCCCTGCGGAAACCCTAATTACGACCATTGCGGCGATCTGCGCGCCAAACCTGCGCCTCTCCAGTGGACAAGCAGGCCCAATAGGTTACCCTAGCCGCCAATAGGAAACTTAAGGCCGCACAAAAGGCTTCACTGAAGGCTTCACTGAATGACCCTCAAAATCGCTTTTACGGCGAGTGACACTGCTGTCGCCCAGACAGCCCGCGCGGCGCTGACCAGTCGTTATGGCGAAGTCTCTGAAGAGGCCGCTGACGTGATCGTGGCGCTTGGCGGCGACGGTTTCATGCTGCAAACTCTGCACCGCACCCAAGGCTTGCCCGCGCCAGTGTATGGGATGAACCGTGGCACCGTCGGCTTTCTGATGAACGAGTACAACGAGAGCGACCTGCCAGAGCGGCTTGCTGCCGCCGAGGAAGAAGTGATCAACCCGCTCGCTATGACCGCGACCTGCGTTGACGGCACCGTCCACGAAGCGCTGGCGATCAACGAAGTCTCGGTGCTGCGGATGGGGCCGCAAGCCGCCAAACTCAAGATAGAGATCGACGGGCGGCTGCGCATGGAAGAGCTTGTCTGCGACGGCGCGCTGGTGTCGACGCCCGCTGGCTCAACCGCCTACAACTACTCCGCTCACGGCCCTATCCTGCCGATCGGCTCTGACGTTCTGGCCCTCACGGCGATTGCC
Source organism: Lentibacter sp. (assembly GCA_016744435.1). Classification (GTDB taxonomy): domain Bacteria; phylum Pseudomonadota; class Alphaproteobacteria; order Rhodobacterales; family Rhodobacteraceae; genus Lentibacter. Next base: position 4,154 of record JADGEJ010000033.1, read on the forward strand.
CCGTTCCGCCCCCGTCGCTGGCGCGGAGCATTGCTGCCCAAAAATGCCACCGTGCGCTTTGAAGTCACAGACCCAGCCAAGCGCCCCGTCATGGCCGACGCCGACGGGCGCTCGGTGCGCGACGTGGCCACTGTCGAGATCCGCTCAGCCCCCGACATCGGCCACCGCATCCTGTTTGACCGCGGCCACGGCCTCGAAGAGCGCCTGATCCGAGAGCAATTCGTATGAATGCATAGGCTACGATGCGACCTCCGAAAGCGGCCAAGGCCTTGGCCGCTCCGCCATTCGCAGTAACACGATCACCTCGACATACCTCTCACGTTTTTCCGCCCTTCAGAAAAATCTCTGCAACATAAAAGCTCTGAGCGTAAAATTGTGCTATGCTACCCCTCATCAACCTAAGGGAGTATCAATGGCCTATTATGGACGACTGAAAAACAACATCCTCTACCCCCAAGGCAGCTCGGCCCCCGGTCAGGCAGGCTGGGTCTGCGACCACTTGCTCGCCCTGCGCCGCGACCTCGCCCAGCAAATCAAAGACGCACGCAAACCCAACTCGCTGATCCTCGGCTCTTGGAACATCCGCCACTTTGACGGCGGCCGCCCCCGCCTGCGCGAAAGCTTTCACTACATCGCCGAAATAATCGACCACTTCGACATCTGCGCAGTGCAGGAAGTCAAAGACATCGAAAGCGTTGAGCGCCTGTGCAAGCTTCTCGGCTCAAACTGGGACTTTTTCATCAACGACAGCTCCGGCTCGGGCCGTGGCAACCACGAGCGCATGGCTTTCTTGTACAACAAAAACCGCGTGCAGTTTCGCAACCTGATTGGCGAGCTGGTGTTCCCGCATGACATGCTCCCAGGTGGCGAGCAAGTCGGGCGCACGCCCTTCTTTGCTGCGTTCCAAGCGGGCTGGTTCAAGTTCACCCTCTGCTCAACCCACATCGTCTACGAAGAGGAGGAAAACCGCCCCCTCAGGCGCGACGAAATATCGGCCATCGCCAAGCTCCTGAAAAAGCGCGCAAAGGACAGCGAAGAAGTGCACATCTTCCTCGGCGACATGAACATAGACGCCACAAGCGACCGTTCCTTCCAGATCTTGCTCGATGAGGGCTATCATGTGCCCCTCTTTGGCGCGACCAACCTCGCAGGCGGCAAAGCCTACGACCAGATCACATTCACAGGCCCGCAAGACAAGGCCCGCCTCTTGCGTCACGGCGCGTTTGACTGGCGCTCAGCAGTGTTTATGCCAAGCGAGCAAGACGCCTATGAAGTCACCGCAATGGCCATTCGCGAAAAGCCCGACACAGGCAAGCCCTACGCCAATTGGGAGCGTTCCTACAAAGACTGGTGCACCCATGAAATGTCTGATCACCTGCCCATCTGGATCGAGATCGAAGTTGATTACTCCGATGAATACTTGCAAACTATTGCCGATGGTCAACTGATCGCCTGACGCAATCGTGTCGAAACGCCCACAACATATCAGTGTTTCGCGCGTTTCGAGTTCACGCTGTGATCCAACATAAACTCGAAACGCTTTAGGGGCAAAGTGATGACAGAAAAACAGATGCGCGAAACGGCCAAAGCGCTGTTCGCCGACGCCGTGAAAGCCGCAGACCCTGCCTTGGCCGTGCGCGTGCATGTGGACAAATTTGGCCTGCCCGCCCCGCAGGACGGCGGCCAAACCTGCCTTATCGCTGTCGGCAAAGCCGCCCCTGCGATGCTCGCGGAGGCGCTGAAGCACGTGAAGGGGCCGTGCTCTGCCCTCGCCGTCACCCACCATGACAATGCCCAGACAGTCCAAGGCGCCGAGGTTATGACAGCGCAACACCCTGTGCCCGACGCGGCGGGGCAACTCGCCGCTAACCGCGTGCTTGAGTTACTGCATGGCGCAAGCGCAAGTGATCAAATCATCGCGCTTATCTCTGGCGGTGGATCGGCGCTTTTGCCAGCGCCCGCCGCACCACTCACACTCGCCGACAAGCAATCCGTCAACCAGCTTTTGCTGGAAAGTGGCCTCGACATTGTTGAGGTCAACACCATCCGCCAACAGCTCTCCGAGCTCAAAGGCGGCGGGTTTTTGCGCCACGCAGCCCCTGCCCCCGTCACCGCGCTCATCCTCTCCGACGTGGTCGGCGACGACCTGCGCGCTATCGCCAGTGGCCCGACAGTTGCGCCCATCGGCAGTCGCGCAACGGCAGTTGAACTGCTCACCAAGCATGGCCTTTGGGGGCGCTTGCCAAACTCAGTTCAAACCCTGCTCGCAAGCCCTCAAGAAAGCGTAAACCTACCGCCCGCAGACAACCACCTGATCGGTGGCAACAGCCAGTCGCTCAACGCCGTTTTGCGCGCCGCAACGGGCTTGGCCGCAACCATCATAATGCCGCCACTAGTTGGCGATGTTGCCGAGGCCGCCCAGCGCATCTTTTCGACAGCAGCGGCGCTTGAAATGTCCGAGCCCACCCTTTTGATCTTTGGTGGCGAGACCACCGTCAAACTGCGCGGCAGCGGCCTTGGCGGGCGCAACCAAGAGCTTGCCCTGCGCGTCGCCCAACTGGCAACAGAAGGCCTCGCTTGCAACTGGGTGTTTCTCAGCGGCGGAACCGATGGCCGCGACGGCCCGACAGACGCGGCGGGCGGGCTGGTTGACGGCGGCACTCTCGCGCGCATCGCGGCCGCGGGCCAAGACGCCGAGGCCTTGCTCGCCAACAACGACAGTTACGCGGCACTGCAAGCGGCGGGCGACTTGCTGATCACTGGCGCGACAGGCACCAACGTCGCGGATGTGCAGCTCCTGTTTCTGCAGCCCTGAGGGCCACGGCTTTGTTGACCATTTTCGCAGGCGTTAACCTTTTCGCTCAAGCCAAATCGTATGTACGCGTTATGCACAGATAGCTGCATACATAGCTGCATAGTGTAGGCACGGGTGTTTTGGCTGCTAACCTTTGGGTTCTGCGAGCAAAGCACGGGCCACATCTTCGCGCACCTCAAGCCGCTCGATCATCGCCTTCGCGACACGGTCAATGTCGGCCCCTTCAGCGCCCGCAACGAGGGCCACATTGCGCGCATGAAGCCCCATATGGCCGCGCTGGATACCCTCGGTTGCGAGCGCTCTGAGGGCCGAGAAATTCTGGATGAGGCCGACTGAGGACACCACCCTTGCAAGCCTGTCAGCGCTTGTTACCCCCATGATTTTCAACGACTTTTGTGCAGTGGGGTGGGCCTTGGTTGCGCCGCCAACAATGCCCACGGGCATCGGCATTTCGATCTCGCCCCAAAGGTCTCCCGCTTCTGTGATGCCATAGCGCGTCAGCGGACCATAGTTGCCCGCATGGCCCTTGGTCGCGGCATAGGCATGCGCCCCAGCCTCAAGCGCGCGTGTGTCGTTGCCCGTCGCCAGTGCGACCGCGCTAATGCCGTTCATGATCCCCTTGTTATGCGTCGCCGCGCGGTAAGGGTCATGCACTGAAAATTCATAAGCCGAAACAATGCCTTGCACTGTTTCCCCGCCGATCTCCGCTGCTGTCCAGACCGCCCTCGCGCGCACCAAACGGCGGTCAGCAAGGTTGCTCAAAATCCGCAATCCGACGCGGCCACCCGTCCATTCCGCCAGCTTGGGAGCAAGCGTTTCGGCCATAGTATTCACCGCATTCGCCCCCATCGCATCGCGCACATCAACGATCAGATGCACCACCAGAAATGGCCCGGCAATGCGCACCTCAAGGTCGCGAAACCCGCCCCCGAGCTTTACCAGCATCGGATCACAAGCGTTGCAAATCTCTGATATTTCTCGCTTTTTCTCAGAAACGGCAGTCTGAGCAACTGGCAAGTCAGCAAGCCCGGTGATCTGAACCTGCGCGATCATGCAGGGATCATCTGCCTCAGTTGTGACGCCGCCCGTCGCCCGGCAGGCCCGCGCGCCGTTGCCAACAGCGGCGATGACAGAGCTTTCTTCCGTCGCCATCGGCACCAGCACATCAACGCCATCAACGATCAAATTGGTCGCAACCCCAAGCGGAATTGCCATCACCGAGATCACATTCTCGCTCAGATGATCCGCCAACTCCCCCGAAGCCGCCGCTTCAAAGTCTAGCTCAGCCGCGTCACGCTTGCTTATAAGTCCTTGATTTACAAGCTCTTGCAACCGTTGGGCCCGCGATAATTTGTGAAACCCAGATATCCGTGACGACGCCATAAAGCTCTCCATGCCTAAACAAGAGCGATGTTAGCGCCGCACGCGGAAATGAAAAGGCCCGCACGAGGCGGTCCATTCATTATTTCGCGTAACCAAGAGTTTGGAGCGCTTCGGTGATCTCGTCCAAGATCACCGGATCATCGATCGTCGCGGGCATTTTCCATTCGGTGCCATCGGCGATCGACACCATCGTGCCCCTAAGTATCTTGCCCGAACGTGTCTTTGGCAACCTATCAACTACAACCGAGAGCTTAAATGCCGCAACCGGCCCGATCTTTTCGCGCACCAGCTTGACGACTTCTTTCACAATGTCCTCGTGAGCCTTGGTGCACCCCGCATTGAGGCACAGAAAGCCAACAGGTGATTGGCCTTTCAACTGGTCAGCCACACCGATCACAGCGCACTCAGCAACATCGGGGTGCCCCGCGAGGACCTCTTCCATGCCGCCAGTGCTAAGACGGTGCCCAGCCACGTTAATTACGTCATCGGTGCGCGCCATGATATAGACATAGCCATCTTCGTCCATCATGCCAGCATCGCCGGTTTCGTAGTAGCCGGGGAAAGTACTGAGATAGCTCTTCTGAAAGCGGTCTTCCGCATTCCAAAGGTTGGGCAAGGTGCCTGGGGGCAATGGTAGCTTGATCGCGATCGCTCCCAATGTACCAGCTTCTACTGGGTGGCCAGCATCATCCAGAATTGTCACTTCAAAGCCCGGCATCGGAACTGTCGGAGAGCCTAGTTTTGTTGGCAATTCCTCAATTCCCAAAGGATTTGCCGCAATCGCAAACCCTGTCTCTGTTTGCCACCAATGGTCAACCACTGGCACACCCAATTGGTTTTGCGCCCAGATGATAGTGTCAGGGTCAGCACGCTCACCAGCAAGGTAAACTTGCTCAAGGCAGCTCAGGTCATATTTTTTGACAAAATCGCCAGCAGGGTCTTCTCGTTTTACGGCGCGAAACGCAGTTGGCGCCGTGAAGAAACTCTTTACATTGTGCTCGGAGATCACTCGCCAGAAAGTGCCGGCATCAGGCGTGCCGACAGGCTTGCCTTCAAACACAATCGTCGTGTTCCCGTGGATAAGCGGTGCATAGCAAATATAGCTGTGTCCAACGACCCAGCCAACATCAGAGGCTGCCCAGAACACGTCACCTGGATCAACGTTATAGATGTTCTTCATCGTCCAGTTCAGCGCCACAAGTTGGCCCGCCGTGTGGCGAATGACGCCCTTGGGCGCGCCTGTCGTGCCCGATGTATAGAGAATATAGGCTGGGTGATTGCCCTCAACGGGCACACATTCGGCAGGTTCAACGCCATATTGGAAGCCGTGCCAATTGTAGTCACGCCCTTCGACAAGCTCGGCCACTTCTTGCTCGCGCTGGAGGATAACCGTGAAGTCGGGCTTGTGTTTGGCGAGCTCAATCGCACCATCGAGCAGCGGCTTGTAGTGCACAACGCGGCCCGGTTCGAGGCCACAGGAGGCCGCAATAATGGCTTTCGGCTTGGCGTCGTCAATCCGTACCGCAAGTTCGTTGGCGGCAAACCCGCCAAACACCACAGAGTGTACCGCTCCAAGGCGAGCACAGGCGAGCATTGCCTCAAGTGCTTCTGGCACCATCGGCATATAGATGATGACGCGATCGCCCTTCTCAATGCCCTTGGCGCGCAACGCACCGGCTAGGTTGGCCACACGGTTGCGTAGCTCTACATAAGAAATCTCTCGTTTAGTGTGGGTAATTGGGCTGTCATAGATGATCGCCGTTTGCTCGCCGCGGCCAGCTTCAACGTGGCGGTCAACAGCATTATAGCACGTGTTGCACTTGGCATCAGCGAACCATTCATAGAGGTTATTACCTTTCTCAAAAAGCGCCTTGCTGGGCTTCTTATCCCAGTCGATCGCTTCAGCCGCCTCCATCCAAAATGCTTCAGGGTCGGCCTGCCACGTCGCGTAAACTTCTTTATAACCCATTTTCTCTCTCCTCCGCTTTGCACATGGTTACGCTTCACGGGGCGCTCCGAGCAAGCCTCATGGCCGACGTCGCGTCAGATTACCGCAAGAAATTTGCATATCTCGAGATAACCGGAATGCAAATTTTCGCAAACCGCGTAAAAATATGCGTGGAAGGCAACTAAATCTCACGGATTGCAAATTTGCTAACCCCAAACTGCAAAGCAGATTGCCCCCCCCTGCGCAGCAGGGAAGCTAGCCGTAGTGCTCCACAGGCGTTCCAGCAATTGCAGCCATGTTGAGCAATCCGCGTGCAGATATGCCCGGCGTGACGACATGTGCTCGATTGCCCATCCCCATCAAGATCGGGCCAACTTCAAGGCCGCCCCCCTTCACTTTGAGAATATTGCGCGCTGCCGAGGCAGCATCGGCATGCCCGAAGATCAGAATGTTGGCAGCCCCGTTAAGCCGGTTCTTCGGCAAAAGCCGCGCGCGCAACTCAGGGTCCAGCGCAGCATCAACATTCATTTCGCCTTCATAGGCAAAATCATGTTCTCCCGCGTCGAGAAGCTCGATCGCGGCGCGCAACCGCTTCCCCGAACCCTCAGCCTGGTTACCAAATTGCGATTGCGAGCAAAACGCAACTTTTGGCTCAACCCCGAAGCGCACAGCATGGCGTGCAGCCCCGATAGCCGTTTCAGCGATCTCCTCAGGTGTCGGCAACGTGTGCACATGGGTGTCGGCAATAAACAACGGACCGTCTTCTAGGATCATCAGTGAAAGCGCTCCTTGGGCGTGGTGCTTCTGGCCGCCCAAAATCTGCGTGACATAGTTGAGATGCCAGCGAAACTCGCCAAAGGTTCCGCAGATCAGACTGTCAGCGTCGCCACGGTGCACCGCAGTTGCCCCAATCGCGGTGGTGTTGGTCCGCATGATCGCGCGCGCTAAATCCGGCGTCACGCCTTTGCGTGCCATGATCTGGTGATAGCTTTCCCAAAAGTCGCGGTAGCGCGGGTCATTCTCGGGGTTTACCAACTCAAAGTCTCGGCCCGGTTTGATCGTGATGCCGTGACGCTCGCAGCGCTGTTCGATCACATCAGGTCGCCCGATCAAAATTGGCCGTTCCGTAGTTTCCTCCAAGATGGCTTGCGCCGCACGCAACACGCGTTCGTCTTCGCCCTCCGCAAATATGATCCGCCGCGAGGCTTTGGATGCGGCTTCAAACACAGGACGCATCAGCAATGCCGACTTGAAAACCGATTGGTTGAGCTTCTCTTTGTAAGCTTCCAAATCCGCGAGTGGACGCGTCGCAACGCCCGTCTTCATTGCTGCCTCCGCAACTGCCGAACTGACAACAGCAGACAAGCGCGGGTCAAAAGGCTTGGGGATTAGGTAATTTGCCCCAAACGTCATTTGCTCCCCCTTATAAGCGGCCGCGGCCTCGGCGCTGGTGGTCGCGCGGGCCAGCGCGGCGATCCCTTCAACGCAAGCGACTTGCATTTCGTCGTTGATCTCGCTCGCCCCCACGTCAAGCGCGCCACGAAAGATAAAGGGAAAGCACAGCACGTTGTTGACTTGATTAGGGAAATCGCTGCGCCCAGTCGCTATAACGGCATCGGGCGCCACAGAGCGCACCTCATCGGGCATTATTTCTGGCGTTGGGTTAGCCAGCGCGAAAACAATCGGGCGTTTGCTCATCTTCGCTACCAAATCGGGGTTCATGACCTTTGGGCCCGAAAGCCCGAGAAACATATCAGCCCCGTCGATAACTTCTGCCAAACTGCGCTTATCGCTCTGTTGAGCGAAAGCGGCTTTCTGAGGGTTCATGTCTTCTTCGCGGCCCTCATAAACCAGCCCGTGAACATCACAAAGCCAGATATTCTCACGCTTCACACCAAGCTTGAGCAGCATGTTGAGGCAGGCAATGCCCGCCGCGCCGCCGCCCGTGCTAACGATCTTAATGTCTTCAAACGCCTTGCCGACAACATGCATTGCATTGGTGGCTGCCGCACCAACTACGATCGCTGTACCGTGCTGGTCATCGTGAAACACCGGGATACCCATCCGCTCACGGCAGATTTTTTCAACAACAAAACAATCAGGCGCCTTGATGTCTTCCAGGTTGATCGCACCAAAGCTCGGCTCAAGCGCGCATATGATATTGGCCAGCGTTTCAGGGTCTTTCTCGTCAACTTCGATGTCAAAACAGTCGATGCCAGCGAATTTCTTGAACAGAACTGCCTTGCCTTCCATCACTGGCTTTGAGGCCAACGCGCCTATGTTGCCAAGCCCCAAAACTGCCGTGCCATTGGTGACAACCGCCACTAAGTTTCCGCGCGCCGTATAACGGCTAGCGTCGGCAGGGTTTGCGGCTATTTCCATGCAAGCTTCCGCAACACCCGGAGAGTAGGCGCGCGCAAGGTCACGGCCATTGGCCATCGGCTTGGTTGGGCGGATCTCCAGCTTACCGGGCGTTGGAAACTCGTGGTAGGCAAGTGCCGCCTCACGTGCTGATTGTTTCCGGTCATCATTCATGCTTTGCCCTCGCCATATGCCGCTCAAATCCCAATAGTTTAACGTTAAACTATTTATTTCAGAATTAAAAGCAGCGAAACACCGCGCTACCTCTTGCTTTCCCAAGCCTGTCTCTCGCAAACTGATGACAAAATCGTAAAAGGTGGTTCCATGTCCTTGTCAGATGCTGCGCGCGCTGCGCGCGAAAACGCCTATGCCCCCTATTCAAACTTCAAGGTTGGCGCTGCTTTGCGCACACCTTCTGGCGCTGTTTTTTCAGGCTGCAACGTCGAGAATGTTGCCTACCCTGAGGGAACCTGTGCTGAGGCTGGCGCTCTCGCGGCGATGGTTGCTGCTGGTGAGACCAAATTAAGCGAGGTCTACGTTATCGCCGACAGCCTCGAACCCGTTACACCCTGCGGCGGCTGCCGCCAAAAGCTCGCAGAGTTTGGCGCTCCTGACCTCAAGGTAACCATGGCCACAACGGCTGGCCGAGAAAAGAGCATGACATTGGCCGAACTACTGCCCGGTGCTTTCTCGCAGTCACATATGGATAACACATGAGCGACACGCGCGCCTTGCTTACCGCTCTGCGCGAAGGAGAGGCCGTTGCACCAGAGGCTTTCAAGGGCTTTGCTTCCGGCCTTGCAGACAGCTCTGTAAGCGACGCTCAAGCCGGTGCCTTCGCTATGGTAGCATTGCTCAAGGGCCTAACGCGTGAACAACGTGTTGCGCTGACACTTGCGATGCGTGACAGCGGTGATGTTCTCAACTGGCAGCTCGACAGGCCAGTGCTCGACAAACACTCCACGGGTGGTATCGGAGATTGTGTTTCATTGCTCCTTGCCCCTGCCTTGGCGGCCTGTGGCGCAGCGGTTCCGATGGTATCTGGACGAGGGCTTGGCCATACGGGCGGCACACTCGACAAGCTGGAAGCGATCCCCGGTTTCAAAACCGGCCTTGATGAAGCCGAGTTCAAACGCATCGTCACCAAAGGACATCTCGCGATCGTGAGTGCCTCTGCCAATATCGCCCCCGCAGACAAGAGGCTCTACGCCATTCGAGATGTGACAGCCACGGTTGAGAGCCTTGATCTGATAACAGCCTCCATCCTCTCGAAGAAGCTTGCTGCAGGGCTTGGCGGCCTAGTACTTGATGTCAAAACAGGTTCGGGCGCCTTTATGAAAACCCGCAAAGACGCCCGAGATTTGGCGCAATCGCTGGTGAACACGGCCAACGCAGCTGGCTGCCGCACCTCAGCACTTGTTACCGACATGAGCCAGCCACTGGTGCCATCGTTGGGTAACGCTCTCGAAGTAGCCGAAGTGATGCGCATGCTCAAAGACCCAAAGGACTCGCCTCTCCTAAGCATATCAGCAGCGCTTGGCGGCGTCGTGCTGAGCGACTCCGGCCTAAGCGACACACCACAAACGGGCGCTGAAGCCATAATAAATGCTGTTCAAAGTGGACAGGCCGCTGAAGCCTTTGGCCGGATGGTCCATGCCCAGGGTGGGCCAGTGCGGTTTGTGGAAAACTGGCAGCGGCTTTTGCCCGAAGCCAACAACATTCGCGAACTGCGAGCGCCTGAAGCGGGTTACATCAGCGCCTATGCAGGAGAAGCGCTCGGCCTCGCGGTCGTGCATTTGGGCGGTGGACGCAGCGTAGAAACCGACAAGGTCGACCCCGCGGTTGGGCTAACGGAATTGCTCCCACTCGGAACTTACGTGAACAAGGGCGATCCGATCGCGCGGATCCACGCTAGCCGCGCTGACCAAACCAAGCAGGCTGAAGCCGCTGTTTTGCACAGTATCACAATCGGCGAGAGGCCAGAAATTCCTACGCTGATATATGAAAGGGTCAGTTGATGGCGCGTGCTTTTTTCATTGTGCTTGATTCCGTGGGCTGCGGCGGAGCACCAGATGCTGCGAAGTTCTTCAACGGCACGCTGCCGGACACTGGCGCAAACACGCTTGGGCACATTTATCAGGCCAGCGCTCATGGCCAGGCTGATAGCGGGCGAAGCGGGCCGCTGAAAGTGCCCAACCTCGAAAGCCTTGGCCTAATCAACGCGATCAACCTCTCCTCCGACATTGGCCTGCCACCAAGCCGACACCCACTGATAGGCAGTTGGGCCGCCGCCACGGAAGTAAGCCTTGGTAAGGACACCCCTTCCGGCCACTGGGAGCTGGCAGGTGTGCCCGTCCCATGGGACTGGCACTATTTTCCCAATGAAACGCCCGCATTCCCGAAAGAGACAACCAACCTTGTACAAGAACTCGCAGGTGTTTCGGGCATTCTAGGAAACTGCCACGCCTCTGGCACGCAAATCATCGAGCAGCTTGGCCAAGAGCATGTAGAGAGCGGCTGGCCGATTTGCTACACTTCAGTCGACAGTGTATTCCAGATTGCCGCGCATGAAGAGAGCTTCGGGCTTGAGCGCCTACTTGAACTATGTCGCGCCGTCGCCCCCCACCTGCACAAGATGAACGTTGGCCGCGTGATAGCCCGTCCCTTTGTTGGCCAAGAAGGGAGCTTTAGACGCACAGCGAACCGTAAAGACTTTGCCATGGCCACCCCCAGCCCGACACTCTGCGACTGGGTCAAACAAAGCGGCGGAAGTGTTCACGCGATAGGCAAAATCGGTGACATTTTCTCGCATCAAGGCATCGACAGCTCGGTCAAAGGGCCCGACAATCTGCTGATGGAAGATTTGCACTTACGTGCAGCAACTGCTCCTGACGGCTCTTTGACATTTGCCAACCTTGTTGAGTTTGACACACACTATGGCCACCGCCGCGACGTCTCGGGCTATGCGCGCGCGCTCGAGTGGTTTGACACCGAGCTGGGCAAGTTCCTTGCCGTACTTAAGCCCAACGACGTGTTGATAATAACTGCCGATCACGGCAATGATCCGACGTGGCCCGGCACCGACCACACGCGCGAACGTGTGCCAGTTCTTGTCGCTGGTGCTGGCGCTCGACAAATCGGGCATATCGCCTTTAAAGACGTCGCCACCAGCCTTGCGACCTATCTGAACTTGCAAACCAAAGGAGATGGCGTCAGCTTCCTGTGAGCAAGACATGCCAGCCAACCGGAGATTCTATGAGCCACAATCTAACAGTCATCGACCACCCTCTTGTGCAGCACAAACTCAGCTTAATGCGCAAAACTGGCACACCTTCAGCACAGTTTCGCCAACTGCTTGGTGAGATCACCCAACTGCTCGCCTATGAAGCCACCCGCGACTTACCCCTTAGTACGCAGCAAATAACCACACCGCTCGCGGAAATTGACGCGCCCATGCTGGCAGGCAAAAAACTGGCACTGGTTTCGATCTTGCGAGCTGGCAACGGCATGCTTGACCCGATGCTAAGCCTTATTCCTTCCGCACGTGTTGGATTTGTCGGGCTCTACCGCGACGAAGAAACGCTGAAACCTGTGCAATATTATTTCAAGGTACCTGACAGATTGGGAGAGCGCGAAGTTATCGCAGTTGATCCGATGCTGGCGACGGGCAACTCGAGCGTGGCTGCCATTGACTTACTCAAAGAGGCCGGAGCGACAAACATCCGCTTCCTTTGCCTACTCGCAGCCCCAGAAGGCGTCGCCCGCATGCAAGAAGCACACCCCGATGTTGCGATCTTCACTGCGTCGCTTGATTCGCGCCTCAACGAGCAAGGCTACATCGTTCCAGGGCTAGGGGATGCGGGTGACCGTATGTTCGGCACAAAATAGCCGAAAAAAACCGAAGCGGCTGCTAGACTCATCCGCTGTGTTCAGGCAAAGTCTCCTGACACTTGTGGGGGCAAGAAATGAGTCTGAAAAGAGTAATCGCAGTTGGTGTAGTTTTAGCGTCATTGGGGCTCGCTGCGGCCCAAGCCAAGACGTTGCGTGAGGCCGAAATTCCGGCCGAATACCCGCCATCAAGCTTCAAGGGCAAGCAATATGTCGACAGCCGCGGGTGCGCATACATTCGTGCTGGCATCGACGGGCTCGTAAACTGGGTTCCGAGAGTTTCGCGCTCTCGCAAGGTGCTCTGTGGCCTCAAGCCAACATTCGGCTCGGGCACTCAGGTGGCAGCGGCAGCGCCTAAGCGCTCGAAAGTCATTCAGATTGTGCCAGAGCAATTGCCAGCCGCCAAACCAGCCGCTGCAAAGCCAACACCACGTAAGCCTGTTGCTACGCCCAAAAGAGTTGTGAAGGCCAAGCCTGCAATGGCGGCTCCCAAACCTGTTGTGCGCCGCGTTCAAGCTCCCAAGATCATCAAGCCAACCCAGCAAGTGCGCCGTATTCAGCCTGCGCCTAAACGGGTAACGCAAGTTCCTGCCGCAAAGCCCGTGCGTCAGGTTACGCGACAACGCGTTCAGCCTCAAAAAGTCGTGCGCCGTTCAACATGTACCAATTTCACTGGAATTAGTGCGCAATATGCTGGCCGTGGAGCAGCCGTGCGTTGTGGATCTCAAACGCAATCAGTGTCTGGTATGGCCGTTACGCGGCAGCCAACAAAAGTTGTGCGCAACGGCCAAGCCGTCACCGTGCAGCGCCGTGTTATAACACGGGCCCCGGCACAGCAACCGCGTGTTGTTGTCCGCCAGCAAGCCTCAACTCCACAAGCCAAGGTCGTGACACGCAATAAAAAGACTGGGGCAATCAACGCACAGGGTTCAACCCGCGTTGTTCCGCGCCATGTGTATCAGCAGCAGCAGTCTGCTAAGGTTAGCAATACAGCTCCGAACGGCTACCGCCCCGCTTGGACCGATGATCGGCTTAATGCCAAGCGCGCGCACATGAAAGTCAGTGGCATCCGTCAATCTGACTTGGTGTGGACACGATCAGTGCCACGCAAATTGTATCTGCGCAGCTCAGGGCGTGTTGTGAACAAGTTGTTTCCGCAACTTCGCTACCCCTACACCAGCATGGCAGAGCAGAACAAAGCCATGGGGTTTACAACCTCGACAAAAAACCCATCGCCAGCCGTACAACCTCGGAAGCAAGCAAAGACGCAGGCAACCGCTGGAGGGCGCTATGTGCAAGTCGGTACCTTTGGGCAAACCGCAAACGCCAACCGCGCAGTGGCCCGTTTGCAAGCATCTGGCCTGCCGGTGCGCATGAGCAACCTCAAGCGTAGTGGCAAAAACTATCGTGTTGTTCTGGCTGGGCCGTTCAGCTCCAATCAGTTAAGTGGTGCGCTGTCAAAGGCCCGACGCGCTGGGTTTTCTGACGCATTCGTGCGCTAGAGCAAAGCCACATTTCTTACGTCTAGGGCCTTTGTTGGAAACCAGCAGAGGCCCTAAATGAACCCCCTGAAACGTAACAGCACAATAACAGCCGCAGTTAAAACCAATAGGTTAAACGCAAGCCCAGATGTTAGCTTGAGTGCATTGTCGATGCGCCGCTTCTTAACATCTATCCCTTCAAGATATTCCGCAAGCCGGGCCTTGGCGATGTTGATCTCTGCTTCCGAAATCTGCGCGAACAGTTGAGGGTGGTCAACTTTGTCCAGCGCATCTACCACTACCTGCGCATGCCCGCGCTGCTTTACAGGCAGCCGACGCCCAGCGCGCGAAACAGCTTCTGCCAAGCTTGGTTGCGACAGCCGCAAACGCTCGTTCATCAGTACACAAAGCTGTTCTTCGGTCTCCTTTAGGTGTCGTGGATCAATCACCTGATCTTCCAATTAGCTGGCTTCAATAAACTGACTTTGTGTCACCGCAATAATCGAATAACAACTGCCTATGCTAAATTTTATCCGTCACGGTACCAAGTCCGACAATCCCCCTCTACTGATCGCGCATGGCCTCTTTGGCTCTGCACGCAACTGGGGCGTCATTGCCAAGCGCCTCTCAACAACGAGGGAAGTCCTTGTCGTAGACATGCGCAACCACGGATCTTCACCTTGGTCAGATAGCCATACCTATGATGATATGGCGCAAGACCTCGCAAAGATCATTGAAGTTGAAATGAGCGGTTTTGCGAATGTCCTAGGCCACTCGATGGGAGGGAAGGCCGCGATGGTGCTGGCGCTAAACTACCCCCAACTCATCGCGAAGCTCACCGTCGCCGACATCGCCCCTGTCGGCTACGGGCACTCTCAACAAGCCAATATAGACGCCATGCTTTCGATCAATCTTGAACGAATTGAGACAAGGTCTGAGGCCGTGGCCGCGCTTCAATTACGTGTTGAAGACGCGGCTCTCGCCGCGTTCTTCACCCAATCGCTCGACATCAAAGAAAAGCGCTGGCGACTTAATCTTGACACGCTTGCGCACGAGATGCCCCATATCCTAGCCTTCCCGAAAATTGCCGAAAGCAACCTCTTTCCAGGGCCTACGCTTTTTCTGTCAGGTGCTGCCTCAGACTACGTGTTGCCGGAGCACAGGCCTGTTATCAAAGGCATGTTCCCTGAGGCCCGCTTTGCCAAAATCCCCGGTGCGGGCCACTGGCTGCACGCCGAAAAGCCTCGTGAGTTCGTGGCCGCTGTTGAAGCCTGGCTCACAGCACCTTAAGACCCTTCCAAATGGCGGTCGATCACCGGCTTGAGAGAAAATGCAGCTTCCATATGTGCCGCGGGACCAAGCAATTGCAACGTCGCCGACGCTTCAAATGGAGTGTAAACCATTCCCTCATTGCCACGAGCCAAGGCCGCTGCGCTTGCCTTCACAATAATGGTTTCCGCCACGCGGCTTTCAACCTGAGTCAGCATTTTTGCTGTTACGCCAAAGGGAGAGCTTGCCGAATGGTCAAAGCCAACCTTCTCGTCTGGTCCATGGTCCGCAAACCACATCAGGACCTTTGGCCCAGGCACCCTATCGAGCAGCAAGTTCATCCGCGCGACCCAGGCTTCCCGCAGTTCTTGCAAAAGCAGCATGAAACGGTCTGGATCTTTGTTCACCAAGCATCTCAACATGTGATTGGTAAAGTGAAACTCCGTAAAGTCGACATCCGGGAAAACCGAGAGCATACTTTGAGAGGCACCGAGAAACCTGTCATTGCGGCGTGGATGGACCGAGTAATAGCGATTTGATAGGTTGTGCACACCCATCACCTGTATCACCGTCAGGCGCGCCCTTGCCGCCAGATCAAGTGTGGCGAAATCGTTCAAAAACGAATCCACGCCAGCGTTGGGCACTCCAAGGTTCAGACATTGCACCTCGGCCATGTCTTCCAGAAGGTCTGGAAAGGGCCTCGCTACAAACTTTCCATAGGTTTCAGTGCTGCCCAAAAAGGCAACAAATGTTTCCCCAATTTCTTGCTTTGGTCCGCGAAACAAGAGCCGCGAAGTACCATAACAACAGGGGTAGTAATCAAGGGGTCTCCCCCCTAGTTTTTCATAAGCCATAAGTCCCACCAATTTTTTAGTTCACCCATCTTCACTATGCGAGTGAGATATTTAGATTTCGCTAACACTTAAAAAGCGACCTACTAATAAGGCGCATAATGCCCCTTGCGGCCCTCCTCCGCAGGCGCTTATGCTGGCATTCAAAATGAGGAGCAGCACATGGACATCAAATCAGTTGGGGTGATCGGCGCGGGCCAGATGGGCAACGGAATCGCCCATGTAATGGCGCTGGCGGGCTATGATGTGACCTTGAACGACCTGAACCCAGACGCGCTGGCAGAGGCTCTTGGGCGGATCGAAAAAAACATGGCGCGCCAAGTGGGCAAAGCCCAGATCACCGAAGCCGAAATGGTCGCAGGATTAGGCCGGATCACATCCACGCTCGACATCGCCGCCGTTGGACAGGCAGATCTTGTTATCGAGTCAGCCACCGAAAATGAAGACATCAAAAACAAGATCATCGAAGGCCTCGTACCCCATCTTGCCGAGCAGTCGATCGTGACTTCAAACACCTCATCAATCTCGATAACCCGCCTCGCATCGCGCACCGACAGACCCGAAAAATTCATGGGGTTCCACTTCATGAACCCCGTCCCGCTGATGCAACTCGTCGAGCTTATTCGCGGCATCGCGACCGACGAAGAAACTTACCTGAGCTGTCTGCAGGTTGTTGAAAAAATAGGAAAAACTGCTGCAAGCGCGGAAGACTTTCCCGGCTTTATCGTCAATCGGATTCTGGTCCCGATGATCAATGAAGCCTGCTATACACTCTATGAAGGTGTCGGCAATGTCGCCTCTATCGACAACGCGATGAAGCTTGGTGCCAACCACCCGATGGGGCCTTTGCAACTGGCCGATTTCATCGGCCTTGATACCTGTCTAGCGATCATGCATGTGCTGCACGACGGGCTTGCTGACACCAAATATCGCCCCTGCCCTTTGCTGTCCAAATACGTTGCAGCCGGTTGGCTTGGCCGTAAAGCGGGCCGCGGATTTTACGACTATCGCGGCGACGTTCCGGTGCCCACGCGCTAGTAAACGCAAGGCAGCGTACGGTGGGGTTAACGCCCCGACGCCCCGCCAAAACGGCCGTGCCTACAATATGCAGCACTCTATGCAGCAATGTGTGCATACCGCGTACATACAGTTTGCCGCCAATCCTTAACGCAAATTAACTTAATACAGCGTGCGTTGGTCATCCCTCAAAAAAAGACCCCGGAAAAATCCGGGGCCAGTTCAGGGAGAAAATCTGTTGGGACAGCTCACCAGTCTGATGGGCCTTTGTCACCAAACGAGTGCACCAAGAAGTCGATAAAGGCGCGCACTTTGGGTTGCGTGAAGCGCCCGGGCGGGTAAACCGCATAGATGCCTTGTGTCTCAACCGGAAGCTCGGGGATAGCGTCTTGCACGAGGCCCTTCTCCAGCGCATCCGCGTAGAGGAAGCTTGGCAGGTAAGCGATGCCGAGGCCAGAGATCGCGGCGTTCAAAAGCGACTGGCCGTCATTGACTGTCAGCCAACCCGCGGTGCGCACTTGGCGCTTCTCGCCAGATGGTGCCGTGATCTTCCAAACGTTGCCAGCCGAATTGTTTGAGTAATGCAACAGCTTGTGCTCATTCAGATCGTCGATCTTCTCAGGGCGGCCATAGCGCTGGAAGTAGCTCGGTGAAGCGATCATCCGCATGTTTGTTTCTGTCAGTTTGCGCGCTCTGAGCGTGCTGTCCTCAAGGTCTCCCATACGGATGGCCATGTCAAAGCCCTCAGAGATGAGCTCAACATAACGGTTGTTGAGCACCATGTTGACGGTGATGTCAGGGAAATCCGTGAGGAACTCGCCGAGCACTGGCGAGAGGTGATTGACACCAAAGTCTGTCGCAACTGAAATCCGCAAGAGGCCTGAAGGATCAGACTGCATCGAGCTTACCAAAGCGTCGGCCTCTCCAGCATCGTTCAAGACGCGGCGGGCACGGTCGTAGTAGGCGAGGCCGATTTCAGTCGGGCTCACACGGCGCGTTGTGCGGTTGAGAAGCCGCGCACCAAGGCGGGCTTCAAGGGAAGAGACGTGCTTAGAAACGGCAGATTTTGAGATCCCCATTTTCTTGGCTGCGTCGGTAAACCCGCCTTGGTCAACGACCGTGGCAAAGGCTTCCATTTCAGTTAGTCGGTCCATACTCGATCACCTCAGAATTTCGTCTTGTTGAGGATGTGTATGGCGGCCAATGAAGGCGCAATCTGGGCAGTGGTGGGATAATACTGGGGTATTGTCTCGCATCGTTCATGGCATGGAAACAGCGGAACAGTGGTTTCCGCGCGCAAGAAGTTTCAGTTTTCTGGGGGCCTTACGCCACCATCGCTTCGGCTTTCTTAAGGTCAACACTCACGAGCTGGCTCACGCCCTGTTCTTGCATTGTTACTCCGAACAGCCTGTCCATCCGGCTCATGGTGACGGCGTGGTGCGTGATGATCAGAAAGCGGGTGTCGGTGCGGCGGCACATCTCGTCGAGCAAGTCACAGAACCGCGTCACGTTGGCGTCGTCGAGCGGCGCATCAACTTCGTCGAGCACGCAGATCGGCGCGGGGTTGGCAAGGAAGACACCAAAGATAAGCGCCAGCGCCGTGAGCGTCTGCTCGCCGCCTGACAGCAGCGAAAGCGTCGCCAGTTTTTTGCCCGGAGGCTGACACATGATCTCAAGGCCGGCTTCCAGCGGGTCATCGCTTTCTACCAGTACAAGGTTGGCATCGCCGCCGCCAAACAGGTGTTTGAACAGCATCGAGAAGTTTGAGTTCACTTGCTCAAACGCCGTCAGAAGCCGCTCGCGGCCCTCGCGGTTGAGGCTGTTGATCCCGTTCCTCAACGTGCGGATCGCTTCTTCGAGGTCTTCCTTCTCGCCCTTAAGAGTGTCGTGCTCTTCGGCGACTTCCTTGGCGTCTTCCTCGGCGCGCAGGTTGACAGCGCCCAGCGCGTCACGCTGACGCTTAAGGCGGTTAACGTCATTTTCGATCGCCTCGGAGGCGGGCATTTTCTCGGGGTCAGCCGCGAGGCTCTCAAGCAGCTTGTCTGGCGTTGTCTCTTGCACCTCTTCAATGCGCTCTGCGGCATAGGCGACAGTTTCGCGCGCGGCCTCTGTGCGGGCTTCGGCGCGGGCGCGGGCTTCGCGGGCTTCTGAGGCGGCGCGCTCTGCGTCGCGCTCTGCGTTGCTCGCCGTGCGCTCGCTGCCTTCAGCCTCTGAAAGGGCATCGGCGGCCTTTGCGCAACGCGCTTCGGCATCACTGATCGAATGGCCCAGTTCTGCGCGCTTCGCGGCAATCTCTTCGGGGGCTGCGGTGGCGTCCTTAAGCTCAACCTCAGAAGCCTCTTTGCGCTCGACCAGCTCGGCAATCCGCTTTTCGGCGGTTTCCAAGCGGTGGCGCCAGCCTGACATCTCTTTGGTGACTTCCTGGCTGCGGCGGGTGCGGGCCTCGCCTTCGCGGCGCAGCTCGTCGTGGGCTGAACGTTTGGACATCATCGTCATGCGCGCGGCTTCGACCGTCAGTTTGACGTCTTCAACTTCTGCGCGGGCTTCGGCCAAATCGCCCAAGCCGGCCAAGCCGCGCTCTGCCTCTTGCAAAGATTTGCGCGCAGTCATCGCCTCTTCTTCGTGGCGTTTCACGGCGAGACCCAAGCTGTCGAGGCGCGACTCAGCCAGCGTTCTGTCAGCTTCGGCGCGGCTCAAAGCGCGGGCGGCATCGGCCACGGCACTGTCGGCGGCGCGGCGGGCTTCGCGGGCGTCTTTGTCGGCCTGAGCATCTGTCGCCAGTTGCTGGGTAAGCATCGCATGAGCACGGCGCGCGCCCTCTGCGCGGGCGCTGGCGCTTTCCATCTGTTGTTTGAGGGCCTCAAGGCGGTTGATCTGCTCAAGGCGCAACGCAGCCGCACTTGGCGCATCTTCCGCCCAAGCGCGCAACCCGTCCCAGCGCCACAAGTCGCCCTCAACGCTCACAAGCCGCTGACCGGGCTTAAGCTGTTCCTGCAAGGCGGGGGCTTCGTCCGCGTCAACCAGCCCGATCTGCGCCATGCGCCGCGCCAGAACAGCGGGCACATTGACGTGCTCGGAAAGCGGGCGCACGCCCGCCGGCAGCGGGTGCGGTTCCTTGTAAGACGGCAGGCTCGCCCAGCCAGAGGGGCCATCTTCGCTCACTTCCGGTGCGCGAAGATCATCGGCCAAAGCCGCACCGAGGGCTTTCTCAAACCCCGGCTCAACTTGCACGCGGTCAATGATCTGCCCGCCTTCGGCTGTGTCACGTTCAACCAAGCGAGCCAGTGCCGTGGCTTCAGCCGACAGCGCGTTGACTTCGCCTTCGGCTTCAGACAGTTCGGCACGGGCCACCGCTTCGCGGCTTTGGGTCGCTGCGCGCGCTGCTTCAGCGGCGGTCAGCGCTTCCTCGGCGGCGACTGAAGCCTGATGCGCACCCTTCTCGGCGGCTTGCGCTATCTCAAAGTCGCTCGCGGCTTTCGCCAAGGCGGCGCGTGACACTTCAACCGCGGCAAGGGCCTTTTCGGCCTCACCGCTTGAGCGGCTCTCGGTTTTGCGACTGTCTTCCAGCAGGCGCTGGGCTGATTGGTGACGCGCTGACAGGCGGGCCACATCTTCTGTAAGCTCACTGAGAGCACTTTCGCGCTCTTGCAGGATTTCGGCAGATGACTGGCTGCTCTCGGCGGCGGCTGTCAGGCGCCCTTCGTGGCCTTCGCCGGCTTTCTTAAGCTCGTCAGCCTCCCACTCAAGCCGCGCGATGGTTTCTTCTGCATCGCGGTTCAGGCCAGCCTCGCGCTCCATGTCAGCACTCAGTTGGAGGATGCGGTTCTTGAGCGTCTCGATAGTGTGCAGGGCTGACTTCTCTTGGTCGTCCAGCGTGTCGCGTTGCACGGTCAGGCGCTGCAACACAGCAGTTGCGATAGCTTCTTCCTCTCGCAAAGCTGGCAAAGCATCTTCCGCAAGCTGGCGCTGCTTGGTCGCATCGCGCGCGGCCTTCTCTGCCTGAGCAGCCGTTGTCGTGCGTTCGCGCAATGTGTCTTGCTCGGCAGCATGGGCCTCGGCAGCTTCTTTCCAACGCCGATAAAGCAGCAGGCCCTCAGAGCGGCGCAACTCTTCGCCGATTTCGCGGTAGCGGGCCGCTTGGCGGGCTTGGCGCGCGAGCTGGGCAAGTTGAGTTGCGAGCTGTTCGATCACATCATCAACCCGCGACAGGTTTGTCTCGGCACCCTTGAGCTTGAGTTCGGCCTCATGGCGGCGTTGATAGAGCCCCGAGATCCCAGCCGCCTCTTCCAGAATGCGGCGGCGGTTCTTCGGCTTCGCGTTGATCAGCTCGGCGATCCGCCCCTGCCCCACCAATGCTGGCGAATGCGCGCCGGTTGAGGCGTCAGCAAACAACATCTGCACGTCGCGCGCGCGGGTGTCTTTGCCATTGGCCTTATAGGCGCTGCCCACATCACGGGTGATACGGCGCACGACCTCAAGATTGTCTTGGTCGTTAAAGCCAGCAGGTGCGAGGCGGTCTTGGTTGTCGATATGCAGCGAAACTTCGGCAAAGTTGCGCGCGGGTCGTGTGGCCGCGCCAGCAAAGATCACGTCTTCCATGCCGCCGCCGCGCATTGAGGTTGGGCGGTTTTCGCCCATAACCCAGCGCAGTGCTTCCAACAGGTTAGACTTGCCACAGCCGTTAGGGCCGACAACGCCAGACAGCCCGTGCTGAATGATCAGATCGGTCGGATCAACGAAGCTTTTGAAGCCCTGTAATCTGAGTTTGTGAAACTGCACTGTTTGCTTTGGCCAAATGATTCCGGATTCCGGCCAGTTTGGCGTCTGACTTGGCTGCCTGTCAACGCGCAGCACCCTTTATGTGGGGTTATCCGCCGAGTTATCCACAAGATATCGCTATATAGAGCGTAAATTACCCCGATTGTGCGGCGCATCGAAGTCCAGAACAGGGTTCACTGGGGTGATGCGGTTTGGGTTAATGCCCTCGTGACTGTAGTGATAGTGCCGCACGATATGAGCAAAATTGGTCGTCTTGCTCACGCCTTCCACCTGATACAGTTCGCGGGTGTAGGCCCAGAGGTTGGGGTAATCAACGATGCGTTTGCGGTTACACTTGAAATGCAAATGATAGACCAGATCAAAGCGCACAAGGGTCGTGAACAGGCGCCAGTCGGCTTCTGTTAGGACGTCGCCCATCAGGTATCTGCTCGCGCCAAGCCGCGCTTCTAACCACTCCAGCGTGTCAAACAACGGCACGACAGCGGCGTCGTAAGCCTCTTGCGAAGTGGCAAACCCCGCTTTGTAGACGCCGTTGTTGAGCGTGTTATAAATGCGTGCATTCACCACATCTATGGCGTCGCGCTGAGCTTCTGGCCAAAAGTCGAGCCTGTTGCCTGTTAAGCCGTCGAACGCGGCGTTCATCATCCGGATGATCTCACTGCTTTCGTTTGAGACGATGGTCTCAAGCTCTTTGTCCCACAGAATTGGGACAGTGACGCGGCCAGACACCTGCGGATCAGCTTTGGTATAGATGTCGCGCGCAAATGGCAGGCCATAGAGTGTATCACCTGTCGCGCCCTCATCATCGCGCTCAAATGTCCAGCCATCCGAAAGCATATCAGGATGCACAACCGAGGTGCTGATATGCTCGGTAAGGCCTTTTAGCGCACGAAAGATCAGCACTCGGTGGGCCCATGGGCAGGCGTGCGAGACGTAAAGATGATAGCGGCCTGAAACTGCGGGGAAGTCACCGTCAGGGGTGATCCAGCTTCGAAAGCCCGCGGTTGTGCGTTTGAAAGCCCCACCTGTTGATTTGGTATCATACCAGACATCTTCCCAAACACCGTTTACAAGCTGGCCCATCGCGCTCTCCATTGCTGTATGCAAGCAACATAGACCGCTCAAGCACGCAAAAAAACTGCAGCACACGCGCAGGGCCGGTGCGCTACTGCACAAACCACCTTTCAAGGCGGCAGAGTCACGCAGTTGCAACAGGTGCATGTGCAGCATTCTGTTTTTCACGCATTGTCACTTGCTGTTCACATCTCATGTGTAATTTTGCCCCGATACCACTGGGAACATTGCCATGACTGACTATCTTTCGCCTGAAATCGAAGCCGCCTTGAAGGCCGCGCGCAAACAAGCGATGCGCAAATCTAGCCGCTTGCGTGTGCATGTCGGCGACGAGAAATACCCGATCATGCGGCTGTGGGACGAAGGCTTTGCTCTTGATCTCGAAGATGCACCGCATCTGCGCGGCTTGGTTGACGTATACGACAGCGCCAAACACCTGATGCAGTGTTTGATCGTTGCCTCCGCTGAAGAGGCCGGAGAAGTGATCTATGAGTTCAAACGCGCGACAGTGGCCAACGACACTGCCCCGCTTGACTACGAGCGCGCCGTAAACGCGCCCGTGGCCTTGCTTGGCGCAGATGTTGCGCGCGCACGCTAGTTATTGCAGATCAGCAAAGGCTTTTTGCAACCGCGCAACTGCGTCTTCAACCACAGAGCGCGGTGTCGCGAGGTTAAAGCGCATGAAGCTTTCGCCGCCCGTGCCAAACGTCGGGCCGTGGTTGGCGGCTATCTTGGCGTCTTTCTCAACCCGCTGGGTAAACTCTTCGCGGCTCATGCCTGTGCCCTCAAAGTCGACCCACGCGAGGTAGGTTGATTCTAGTGGCATTGATTGCAGACCCGGGATGCTGTTAACGCCCGCATCAAAAATCTCGCGATTGCCATTGATATAAGCGACCATTTCGTCAACCCATTTGGCCCCCTCCGGAGAATAGGCGGCTTCGGCCATGAACAACCCGAAAGAGTTGGGCGACAGGCCGAGGCCCATCATCCGCTGGGCAAACTCGGCGCGCAGCTTTTCATTGGGGATGATCACATTGCCCGAGTGGCTGCCCGCTATGTTGAATGTCTTGGTTGTCGCCGTCATCATAACGAGACGGTCTTCAATATTGTCCAAAAGCGCCATGGCTGTGTGCTTCTGACCGGGCATCAAGATGTCATGGTGGATCTCGTCGGACACCAAGATCAAACCATGTTTACGTGCAAATTCAGCGACTTGCTCAAGTTCCTCGCGGCTCCAGACACGCCCGCCCGGATTGTGAGGCGAGCAGAGCACGACCATCTTCTCGCTGCCATCAAGGATGCTGTCGTAGCTGCCAAAGTCCATCTCGTAGCGGCCATTGTTGAGAACCATCGGGCACTCGACAACGCGGCGGTTGTTGGCCTTAATCACCTTGGCAAAGGCATGGTAGACAGGGGTAAAGAGCACGACACCATCGCCCGGCTCTGTCCAGGTATCAACGCACATCGCGGTGCCATTCACCAAGCCATGGGTCGTGAAGATAGCGGCTGGGTCAACCTCCCAGCCGTGGCGCTCCTTCATCCACCAGCAGATCGCGGCGCGATAGCTGGTTTCGTCGGCGTAGTAGCCGTAAACACCGTGATCAAGCATGCCCTGCAGCGCATTTTGTACGCAAGCAGGCGGGCGAAAGTCCATGTCAGCGACCCACATCGCGATCCCCTCATCGGCAGGCACGCCATAGAGCGTTTCCATCGCGTCCCACTTGGCAGAATGCGTTCCTTTGCGGTCGATGATCTCGTCGAAATTCATGGCTTGGCCCTCTATCTGATTTGGGCAAGACGCTACCGGAATGCGCGCCAAGCGCAAGGCCATGTTGCACCGCGCGCCAACCTGCCCTAAATGAGCCTTATGAAACTGCCTATTCTCATCCACCCCGACCCGCGGCTCAAAAAGAATTGCGCCCCTGTGCCTGACTTGTCAGACAGTCTACGCACGCTGGCCGATAACATGCTTGAAACCATGTATGACGCCCCCGGAATTGGCCTCGCAGCGCCCCAAATTGGCCAGCTCACAAGGCTTTTTGTGCTTGATTGCGTCAAGGAAGAGGGCGAAGCGGCCCGCCCGCTGATCATGTTCAACCCTGAGATCGTGGCGAGCTCTGACGAGACCAATGTCTATGAAGAAGGCTGCCTGTCGATCCCCGAGCAATACGCCGAAGTGACCCGCCCCAAAGTGGTTGACGCGCGCTGGATTGACCGTGACGGAAACGAGCAAACCGAGACATTCGACGGCCTCTGGGCAACCTGTTTTCAGCACGAGCTTGATCACCTCAATGGCAAGCTGTTCATCGACCATATCGGAGCGATGCGCCGCCAGATGATCACCCGCCGGATGCAGAAACTCAAACGCGAGCAAGCCCGCGCATGAGCGTGCGGACCTGCATCCCGTGGCCCGACAAGCGGCTCCGCACGGCTGCCGCACCCGTGAGCGAAGTCACTGACGAGACACATAAAATCTGGGCTGATATGGTCGACACGATGGAGGCAATGCCCGGTGTTGGCCTTGCCGCTGTGCAGATCGGCGTGATGCAGCGCCTCGCCGTTGTCGACGCCTCCGACAACCGTGGCGAGGCCATCCTGATGGCCAACCCCGAGATCATCGACGCAAGCGCTATCCTGCGTGAACACCCCGAAGCCAGCCCCAACTTGCCCGGCTTTTCAGCGCGCCTCAAACGGCCCCGCGGCGTGAGCGTGCGGTTTCTCAACGCCGAGGGCGTGGTTGAGCAACGCGAGCTTATTGGCCTCTGGTCGACCTCAGTGCAGCACCAGATTGACCACCTCAATGGCAAGATGTTCTTTGACCATTTGAGCAAAGTGAAACGCGACATGCTGCTGCGCAAGGCGAGGAAATCCTGATGCGCGTTACCTTCATGGGCTCACCCGAATTTTCCGTTCCTGTGCTTGATGCTTTGGTTGCGGCTGGTCACGAGATCGCGGCGGTTTACTGCCAGCCGCCACGGCCTGCGGGGCGTGGCAAAAAAGACAGGCCAACTCCGGTGCATGCCCGCGCCTTGGAGCTCGGGCTTGAGGTGCGCCACCCCGTTTCGCTGAAGACGCCTGAAGCGCAAAAAGAGTTCGCAAGCTTTGCCCCAGAGGTTGCTGTCGTCGTCGCCTATGGGCTGATCCTACCGCAAGCCGTACTGGATACGCCTACGTATGGTTGCCTCAACATTCACGCGTCTTTGTTGCCGCGCTGGCGAGGGGCCGCGCCCATTCACCGCGCTATAATGGCAGGAGACACCGAGACAGGTATTTGCATCATGCAGATGGAAGCGGGCTTGGATACCGGGCCAGTTCTGTTGCGTGAAGCCACGCCGATTGGCGCGGAAGAAACCACCGCAGAACTGCATGACCGCCTGTCAGTGATTGGCGCGGACTCTATCACTAAGGCTTTGTCTAATATAGATAATCTTTCGCCAACAACCCAGCCGAGTGACGGTATAACCTACGCCTCAAAGATCAGTAAAGACGAAGCCCGCGTTGACTGGAATAAGCCCGCTGATGCGGTTGATCGCCAAATTCGCGGGCTGTCCCCCTTCCCTGGCGCGTGGTGCGAGCTTGACGGCGCCCGCATCAAACTACTGGCTTCCAGATTGGCTGAGGGCAACGGCGAAGCTGGCGAAACCATCAGTACGGAGCCGTATGTTGCCTGTGCCAAAGGAGCGGTGCAGCTCCTCCGCTTGCAAAAAGCAGGCAGTCGCGCGCAAGGTGCCGAAGAGTTTTTGCGCGGCACGCCTATGCCAATTGGCACGCGGCTGACTTAACAGCTATCGGCACAGGGGTTAGTTTCACGACCCATCGGAGGAAATAACATGGTTATCTGGCTCATCACCATCGGCGCAGCCGCCGGTTTTCTTGCAACCAAGATCATGAAGATCGAGGCTGATCTCATCACCACAATGGCGATAGGCATTGGTGGAGCCTTCGTTGGCGGTTTCGTTTTACGCTTTCTTATCAGTATGATGGGAATGCTGGCAGGGCTTGTCGGCGCTGTGCTCGGAGCCATGCTGCTGATCTGGCTTTGGCAGACATATATCAAACGCTAGTCAGTTGCGCGGTGGGCGGGCCTTGTAAACCGGCAGGCGCCACCCGAAGGCGATCGAGCCTGCGCGCAGCACCACTGTGCTGAGCACACAACTGCCAAAAACCACCAAGGGCGCGCCCGAAAGCGTCGCTGCAAGCAGCGCCACAGCCGCGCCGCCAAAGGCAGCGGAGACATAGAGCTCACCCTGCCGCAGCACCATCGGAACCTCGTTGGCGACCACATCGCGCATGAGGCCTCCGAAGGTGCCGGTGATGACCCCCATGATCAAGACAATCGGCGCGCCATAGCGCAGCTCCATCGCCACGCCAACGCCAGCCGCAACAGCGACGCCAAGCGCGAGCGCATCGAGCCACAAGAGCAGGCGTGCGCGACTTTCAAACAAATGCGCGGTAAAAAAGATCAACGCTGCAGCGCAGCAGGCAATGCCAATGTGCCCCGGGTTGGCGATCCAGAAAACCGGGTTTCTGTCGAGGAGCAAGTCGCGCAAAGTGCCGCCGCCGACGGCAGTGAGCGTAGCCAGAAAGGCAAATCCGATCAGGTCAAGTTGCGCACGGGAGGCGGCCAGCGCGCCGGTAAGAGCAAAGACAAAAACTGCTGCATAGTCGAGCAGCGCGAGCGTGCTCATCCTTCGCGCTTTTTGGGTTTGAACGGCTCCATTCCAGCGCGGGCCAATTCGTCAGCGCGCTCGTTTTCCGCGTGCCCCGCGTGGCCTTTGATCCACTTCCACGTGACGGTGTGGCGCTCTTGAGCGGCGTCAATACGTTGCCACAGATCCACGTTTTTGACAGGTTTCTTGGCGGCCGTCTTCCAGCCGTTGCGCTTCCAACCAAAAATCCAACCGGTGACACCGTTTTTCACATAGGCGCTATCGGTGACAACAGTTAGGTTTGATGGTTTCTCAAGTGTTTCCAAGGCGTTGATCGCCGCGAGAAGTTCCATTCGGTTGTTGGTCGTGTCGGCTTCACCGCCCTGCAAGCAGCGCTCTTTGAGCACTTTATTGCCCTCTTTGGCGAGCAGCAAAACGCCCCAGCCGCCTGGGCCCGGGTTGCCCGAGCAGGCACCGTCGGTGTAGGCGAAGAGTTCAGGCATGTGAGCGCACCAAAATATAGGGTTCAAGTTTGCCCGAAAAGCCCCTGCCCTCGGCGTTGAGCGTGTTGTAGGGCCTAAAGCCTGCATCAGTCAGAAGTTGCATGAGTTCGCTTTCCGTAACGTAGGTGTATTGCCGCCCGATGTTGTCGCGTGACGCGCCGTCGCCGAGCTTCATTCCGATGTGAAAGATGCCTGCGGGCTTCAGCGCAAGTTTGATGCTGGCCAAATGCGCGGGGAGGCTTTCGCGTGGGGCGTGGAGGAGTGAGAAATTTGCCCATACGCCATCGTATGCGCCCTCGGTATCAAGCTCGTCGAAAAAGGCCTGCCATGCATTAACGCCTTGCTGTTGGCGCGCCAAAGCGACCATTTCGGCCGAGCCGTCAAAAGCGTCAACTGTGCACCCCTTAGCCGCCATCTGAACCGCGAAGTGGCCGGGGCCGCAGCCAAAATCGAGGACCTTAGCTGCATCAGGTAAGTCGGCAAGGAATCCATGCAAGCTGTCTTGATCGGATTTACCGATTTTCAAGTCAGCGTACTCTTTGGCTTTGGCGTCATAGACGGCCAGTGTTTCATCGTCGCTCATGCGGGTACTCTCAGGATGCGGGGAACTTTGAACTCGACGTTTTCTTGTGCAGTTTCAATCAGTTTTGTCGTGACATTATAGCGCTCGGAGAAGGCGTCGATGACTTCCTCAACCAGAACTTCAGGTGCAGAAGCGCCCGCCGAAAGGCCGACAGATTTGATGCCCTCAAGAGCGCGCCAGTCGATCTCCGTGGCACGGCCAACGAGCTGTGAATAGCCACAACCGCCCTTGGCCGCGACTTCAACCAAACGGCGGGAGTTTGATGAGTTTGGCGCACCAACAACCAGCAGGGCGTCAACCTTGCCAGCAATGGCTTTAACCGCGGCCTGGCGGTTTGTGGTCGCGTAGCAGATGTCTTCTTTGTGGGGCCCGACGATCGCGGGAAAGCGGGCCTGCAGTGCGGCGACTATCCCTGCTGTGTCGTCAACCGAGAGCGTGGTTTGGGTGACGAAGGCAAGCTTTGTCTCGTCGCGGACTGTGACTTTGGCAACGTCCTCTTCGGTTTCCACCAGAAGCACTTCGCCGTCAGGAAGCTGGCCCATTGTGCCGACAGTTTCGGGGTGCCCTGTGTGGCCGATCATGATGATTTGCAAGCCTGCAGCAGCGTGACGCTCGGCTTCGATGTGCACCTTGCTAACCAATGGGCAAGTCGCATCAACATAGACCATCTCACGGCGTGCAGCCTCGGCTGGCACAGCCTTAGGAACGCCGTGAGCCGAGAAAATGACCGGGCGGTCATTGGGGCAGTCTTCGAGTTCTTCGACAAAGACAGCGCCTTTTGCACGCAAATCGTCGACAACGAACTTGTTGTGAACGATCTCGTGACGCACGAACACAGGCGCGCCCCACTTCTCAAGCGCCATTTCGACGATCTTGATAGCACGATCAACACCTGCGCAAAAACCGCGCGGAGCGGCGAGGTAGACTGTCAGGGCCGGCTTACTCATGGCGCGCTCCTTAAGGCGTTCAGCAAAGCTGTTCTGCGATGAACCTCAGTTACAGGTCAAGGGCGAGGCGCCTCTTGGCCTTTGAGCTAAGCGATGCGCGCTCACAGGTCTAGGGCCAAGACGCAAAAAAGGCGCGGGGCCAAAGCCGCGCGCCCCTTTTTAAAGTCGCAAGCCTAGTCCTGTCGTTCAAGCGTTGTCTCGTTGCGCGCAGGCTCTTCGCGTGGCGGGCGGCCGATCACATCCTTGAGGTCTGACAACTCGATAAAGTTGTCGACTTGGCGCCGCAGTTCATCGGCGATCATCGGCGGCTGGCTGCGGATGGTTGAAACAACCGAAACGCGCACACCTTGGCGCTGCAGGCTTTCCACAAGCGGCCTAAAGTCGCCATCGCCCGAAAAGATCACGATGTGGTCAACATGCGGCGCAAGTTCCATCGCGTCGACGGCAAGCTCTATGTCCATGTTGCCCTTCACCTTGCGGCGGCCCATCGAGTCGGTGAACTCTTTGGCGGGCTTCGTGACCATGTTGAAACCGTTGTAGTGCAACCAGTCAACCAGCGGGCGAATCGGCGAATACTCATCGTTTTCAAGCAGGGCTGTGTAGTAAAACGCGCGCAAAAGCTTGCCGCGGCGCATAAATTCGCTGCGCAAAAGCTTATAGTCAATGTCAAACCCAAGCGCCCTTGCAGCGGAATAGAGGTTTGCACCATCGATGAACAGCGCGAGCCGTTCGTCTTTGTAAAACATCGGTGTTCTTCCTTTTATATAGCCTCAAAAATTATCCGCATGAGTGGCAATCAGTGGTTTACGGAGGGGCGAGGCTCGTTCAGAGGAGGTAGTGCTAAATAAAATACCGTTCAAGCTTATAGGTGTGTCAGCGGAAAGGATATGGTTTTGATTGAAAAAGAGCAAATTTTCCTAGTGGCACTTGGCGGAAACCTGTCTTCAGGTGTTGGGCCGCCGGAGGTGACGTTGCGACAGGCTCTGAGGCGGTTTGAGCACTTTGGCCTGAATGTCGACTCAGTGAGCCGTTTTTACAAAACGCCATGCTTTCCCGCAGGGGCCGGGCCCGACTACGTCAATGCGGCAGTAAAGCTGCGCGCGCACCGCACACCAGAGCAGGTACTTGCGGCGCTGCACGCCATCGAAGCCGAGTTTGGCCGCGAGCGCGTACAACGCTGGGGGATGCGCAGCCTCGATCTTGATTTGCTGGCGACGGGTGATGCCGTCTTGCCCGACTTGGACAGCTATCTTCAGTGGCAAAACCTACCGCTTGATGAGCAGAAAAAACA
This sequence comes from Lentibacter sp., assembly GCA_016744435.1. GTDB lineage: Bacteria > Pseudomonadota > Alphaproteobacteria > Rhodobacterales > Rhodobacteraceae > Lentibacter. Next base: position 34,993 of record JADGEJ010000033.1, read on the forward strand.
GGCTCCAGAGGTGCTGGTCTTGCCGCATCCACGCCTAAGCGAACGGGGCTTCGTCTTGGTTCCATTGGCTGACATCGCCCCGGACTGGCGCCACCCTGTTTTGGGGCAAACTGTGATCGGGATGCTAAAAGCCTTGCCAGAGGCTGAAAAACAAGCCGTGAAACCGCTTTAAACGCCTTTTTCGCCTTGTGTTTCGCGCGATTGCAGCCTAAATACCAGCCTTCACAAGACAGATCTGGAGTGTCCCATGGCCCGCGTTACAGTTGAAGATTGCGTTGATAAAGTTCCCAACCGGTTCGAGCTTGTCATGCTTGCGGCCCACCGTGCGCGCGAGATTTCTGCTGGTGCAGCCCTGACCGTCGAGCGCGACAACGACAAAAACCCTGTCGTGTCGCTGCGCGAAATCGCCGATGAGACACAGTCTGCCGATGATCTGCGCGAGCGCCTTATCGAATCAAACCAGACTCAGATCGAAGTTGATGAGCCTGAAGACGACGCAATGGCGCTTCTTATGGGTGCTGAGGCCGATAAACCTGCCGAGGACGACATGTCTGAAGAGCAGCTTTTGCGCCAGTTGATGGAAGCTCAAGGCCAGGGCTAAGCCCCAGTAAAGGTGCTCTCGGATGATCCCAGTCGACGAACTGATCGGTCTCGTCCGCGCCTATAACCCCGAGACAAACGAAGCGCTTGTGCGCAAGGCCTATGCCTATGGGCTGGCCTCGCATGAGGGCCAGTTCCGCCATTCTGGCGAGCCTTACTTCTCCCACCCGATAGAAGTTGCCGCGATTCTGGCCGAGCAACGGCTGGATGATTTGGCGATCATCACAGCGCTTTTGCATGACACGATCGAAGACACGAGCACCTCTTACGAAGAGGTGAGCGAGATGTTCGGCGAGGAGGTCGCCGACTTGGTTGACGGCGTGACCAAGCTCACCAACCTCCAGCTGAGCTCAACCGAGACAAAGCAGGCCGAGAACTTCCGCAAACTGTTTATCGCCATGTCGCGCGATTTGCGTGTTATCCTCGTCAAGCTGGCTGACCGATTGCACAACATGCGCACCATCAAGGCGATGCGCCCCGAAAAACAGGGCCAAAAGGCGCGCGAAACCATGGACATCTACGCGCCGCTCGCCGGCCGGATGGGCATGCAGTGGATGCGTGAGGAGCTTGAAGACCTCGCCTTCAAGGTCCTCAATCCTGAAGGCCGCGCCAGTATCATGCGGCGGTTCATTACGCTGCAAAACGAGACTGACGATGTGATCGGACGGATCACCACAGACATGCACCAAGAGCTTGAGCGTGCTGACATTGATGTTCAGATCATTGGCCGTGCGAAAAAGCCCTATTCTATCTGGCGTAAAATGCAGGAAAAAGAGCTCGCTTTCTCGCGGCTCTCCGACATTTATGGCTTTCGCATCATCGCCAAGAACGAAGCCGATTGTTACCGCGTTCTGGGGGTTATCCACCAGCGTTGGCGGGCTGTTCCCGGCCGTTTCAAAGACTATATCAGCCAGCCAAAAACCAACGGCTACCGCTCGATCCACACCACAGTTTCAGGCCGCGATGGCAAGCGCGTTGAGGTGCAAATCCGCACACAACAGATGCACGACGTCGCCGAAACCGGCGTAGCAGCGCATTGGTCTTACCGTGAGGGCGTGCGCAGCCAGAACCCCTTCGCCGTTGACCCGGTAAAGTGGGTGTCGGGCTTGACCGAGCAGTTTGACGACGAGGTTGACCACGACGCCTTTCTCGAAGCTGTCAAACTTGAGATGTATGCTGACCAAGTGTTCTGTTTCTCGCCCAAGGGCGACGTTATCAAGCTGCCGCGTGGCGCAACGCCACTGGACTTTGCCTATGCGATCCACACCCGCATCGGCCACGCTTGTGTTGGTGCCAAGATCGACCATATGCGCGTGCCGCTCTGGACGCGGATCAGGAACGGCCAGTCTGTCGAGATCATCACTGCCGAGGGCCAAAGCCCGCAAGCGACATGGCTTGATATCGCCGTCACCGGCAAAGCCAAAACCGCAATCAGGCGGGCGCTGCGCGAGGTCGATCGGGGCCGCTATATTAAACTTGGGCGCGAGATTGCCCGCGCTGCATTTGAGCATGTCGGCAAAAAGTCAACCGACAAAGTCATTGAAAACGCAGCAAAAAAACTGCGCTTGGAAGATGGCGACGAGCTGCTGGCGCGCCTTGGTAGCGCCGAGATCGTTTCACGCTCGGTCGTGCAGGCTGTCTACCCTGATCTGATCGAAGACGAGGCAGAAGCTGTCGAGGCCTCCGGTGCTGTGATCGGCCTTGGGCCTGATCAACATTTTGACCGTGCCCCCTGCTGCCAGCCACTGCCGGGCGAGAGAATTGTCGGCATCACCTACCGCGGCAAAGGCGTCGTTGTGCACGCGATCAACTGCGAAAACCTCAGCCACTATGAAGAGCAACCCGAGCGCTGGCTTGATCTGGGCTGGCAAGACGGCAAGCATCCTGCGATCTATTCGGTGACGCTTGAGCTGACCATCGGAAACGACGCAGGCGTACTGGGACGAATTTGCACATTGATCGGAGAGCAGAAGGCCAATATCTCGGACTTGAGATTTCTGGATCGCAAACCGGACTTTTACAAATTGCTGGTAGACATTGACCTAAGTGACGCCGAACATCTGCATGCTTTGACTTCAACTCTTGAGGCGGAAAATGATGTTGCTGTCCTTAAACGCCACAGCGAGCCAACGCGAGGCTTGCAAGGCCACAACACAACCGCCCCGCAAGAGGGCCAGAACGGAACGGAAAGATAAGGCAGGCAACTCGTGGTGTTTAAGAGGCGCGATAAAAGATCCTGGTGGAAAGCTGCCGTGGACTTTGTCTACCCGAAAGGGGGATGGGGCCGCGCCTTTCGCTATGTGAAGCACCGGTTGCACCGCCTGCCCGACCCGCCGCACAAAATTTCTCGTGGCATTTGGGCAGGGGTGTTTACCACCTTCACGCCATTTTACGGGCTGCACTTTCTGATCGCGGCACTGATAGCCGTGCTGATGCAAGGCAATATCATTGCCGCCTTGCTTGCGACGTTCTTTGGCAACCCGCTGACATATATCCCGATCGCCGTAGTGGCGTTGAAAACGGGCCACTGGTTGCTGGGTACGGAATTTGAAGTTGCGGATCAGCGGCTCGATGAGAAGTTCGCCGATGCTTGGTCTGACCTTTGGCACAACTTCATGGCCATTTTCACCGATGATGTCGCCGATTGGCACGGGCTGTCTGTCTTTTTTGATGAAGTTTTCTACCCCTATATGATCGGGGGGATCCTGCCGGGAATCGTTGTTTCTTCTATCTGCTATTATCTCGCAGTGCCGGTGATCAGGTTTTACCAAAACCGTCGCAAAGGGCGGATCAAAGAGAAGTTGGCCAAGCTGCGTAAGAAAAAGACCGATGAAACCTAGCGACAGGCTCCCCCAAGATACTTGCCCTATGAGGAAAAGATGGGCTTGCGGCAAAATTTGATCAAAATACTGTAAGAGCTAGCGATTCGTCTATTTGGAGGCCCGAAATGACACATCTGGGGAAGCTGCGCCTTGGCGTGAATATTGACCATGTGGCAACCGTGCGCAATGCACGTGGCAGCGCCTATCCGGACCCGGTGCGCGCCGCCAAGCTGGCTGAAGAGGCTGGAGCAGATGGCATAACAGCGCATTTGCGCGAAGACCGTCGGCACATTCGTGACGCTGATATCGACGGCTTGATGCTGTCGTTAAGCACGCCTTTGAACTTCGAGATGGCCGCCACCGAAGAGATGCAAGAGATCGCCCTTAGCCACAAGCCGCATGCTGTGTGCATCGTTCCGGAAAAGCGCGAGGAGCGCACAACTGAGGGAGGCTTGGATGTCGCTTCAGACGACAACCGGCTGGCTGGTTTTATCGCGCCGATGCGCGAGGCAGGCTGCAGGATTTCGCTATTTATCGGCCATGAGGAGGCGCAAATCAGAGCCGCCGCGCGGATTGGCGCGGAAGTTGTTGAGCTACACACTGGCGCCTATTGCGACTACCACTATGAGGGCGACTTCGCCAAGCGCGACACTGAGCTTGCTGCTCTGTGTGAAGGCGCGGCACTGGCGCATTCGCTCGGCCTTGAAGTACATGCAGGCCACGGGCTGACCTATGAAACAGTGCAGCCTATTGCTGCGATGCCCGAAGTGCGCGAGCTCAACATCGGCCATTTCCTGATGGCGGAATCGCTGTTTGTCGGCATGGTTCCCGCGATTGCCGAGATGCGGCGTTTGATGGATGAGGCGCGCGATGATTGAGCTGAACAATGTGGTGCCAGACGTGCGGGACGCCCCGACATGATCCTG
>JADGEJ010000060.1 GCA_016744435.1 Lentibacter sp.
AGATAACGCTGCGCGTGAGGGGCTTGTCTCACTGGTTGTTGATGGTGTGGCGTCGGTTGACGTGGTTGAAGCGCTGAACAAGCAGGGCATTCGCACGCATCTGCGTAAGGCGGATCATTACTCGGGCAATATCCTTGAGCCTTTGGGGCTGGACGGCTGTGTGCGTGTCTCGATGTGTCACTACAATTCGGTGCAGGAAGTCTCGCAGTTTCTGGCGGCGATGAAAGACATTACAGTCTAGGACGATTGCGCCGCGCATTCGCGCGGCGCGGTGGCGAGGGGGCTAGCCCCCTCGCGCTCCCCCAGGATATTTCTGGAAAGAAAAAGAAGTGTGGATGTCTGGCTGCCCGTTAGAGCGTGGTGCGGGCTTGCAGGGGGGTCATGCCTGTCCAGCTATGGAAGGCACGGTAGAATGAATTGGGATCGCGGAAGGCCAAGAGATAGGCGATCTCGGTGACGGAAATGTCGTTGCGTTTTAGGTAGGCTTTGGCGAGATCAGCGCGCGTGGTTTCAAGCATGGTCTGGTAGGAGATGCCCTCTGCCTTGAGGTGGCGCTGCAGTGAGCGGCGCGACATGTGCAGGCGGTCTGCGGCAGCGTCGAGGCCGGACACACCCGCCGGCAGCATGTCATGCAGTGCTTGGCTGATGCGGTGGTGCAACCCGCCCTGTGTGGCCTGTTTTGCGGCGAGTTGGCTTTGCAGCTGCGGCTCGATCTCACCAAGCAATGTTGGGTTGGCGGAGATAAGAGGCAAGTTGGCGTCTTCACGGGATAGCGACAGAGTGAGCTGCGCTGCGGCGACGGGTGTTACGCCGTAGTAAGCCCGCTCTTGGGGCGAAAAGCTGCAGCCGACCGGCAGGCCAATGGCGCGCGGTTTGATCAGGGCGTTGGTGCTTTCGCGAAACAGGGTGATGAAATAGGCCAGCTCGAACTCAAGCATATGCGGCGGCTGTTGCAGGTGCGGCAGGGCTGATTTGAGTGTGATATCAAAGCTGTCGGGCGTTTCGCTTACGTCGAGTGTGAAAGGCGCGACGAGGGGTTTGAACAGGCTTAGCCGCGCGATGCCTTGGCGTAGGTTTGCGGATGCGGCGTAGGCTACTTGTGCAGGCGCGCAGGACTGGCGGGCAAAGCCCTGGCCAAGCGAAAACGGCGTATGAGGCGCCTTGAGCGCGCGTGCGGTGGTGTTCCAGAGATCATAGAATACTTGCCCTGAGACTTCGCATTTGGGCTGCTCAAAGAAGGATTCGGGCAGGCCGACGCTGCGCAACATGTCTTTGATGTCTATCCCTGTCATCGCGGCCAAGGGCACGAGGGCTTGTTTGATAGGGTAGGTTGCTGGGTGCTTCATTGGGCTCTGCTCGTCTTTTCCGAGTTTGGCGCAATATGCATGTCGATTGGCGCAGATTGCAAGTTTAAACTTTGCGTTTCTGGCCTACATTGCCAGGATAGCGATTTTCCGGGAGAGACGAGCATGCAGTTGACAGTAAATGGCAAGACCCACGAAGTAGATGTTGAGGGCGACATGCCACTCCTTTGGGTGCTGCGTGATGAACTTGGTATCACGGGCGTTAAATATGGCTGCGGGATCGCGGCATGTGGGGCCTGTACTGTTCATATTGACGGCGAAGCTGTGCGCTCTTGTCAGGTTGCTGCGGAAGATGTGGAGGGTGCCGTGACGACGATTGAAGGCCTTGGAACGCCTGATGCGATGCACGCGGTGCAGGCGGCTTGGAACGCCGAGCAAGTGGCGCAATGTGGCTACTGCCAGTCAGGCCAGATGATGCAGGCGGCGGCTTTGTTGGCTGAGAATGCCAGCCCGTCTGATGACGAAATTTTTGAGGCAATGAACGGCAATCTGTGCCGCTGCGGGACATACCCGCGCATCAAGGCAGCGGTGAAATCCGCCGCCAAAGCGATGGAGGGCTAAGCCATGGGTAAGGTTAAAACGATAGCGCGGCGTAGTTTTCTGATCGGATCAGCCGCGATTGCGGGCGGTGTGGCGTTCGGCGTTTGGCGCTATAAAACGCCCTATGCGAACCCGCTTGTTGAGGGCTTGGCTGAGGGTGAGGCAGCCCTGACGCCTTACGTGAAGATCGACGCGCAGGGTGTGACGCTGATCACGCCACGGGCTGACAAGGGGCAGGGTGTTTATCACGTGCAAGCCGTGCTGATTGCCGAAGAACTTGATGTTGATCTTGAGGACATCAAGGTTGATCCCGGCCCGCCTGACCGTGCTTATTGGAACGGCGCTTTGGCAGCCGAGGCGGCTGAGTTTAGCGTGCCTGCAGCTGGGGCAATACAAAACGGAACCGAGCATGTTCTGGGTGCTGTGATGAAGTTCATCGGGCTGCAGATTACTGGCGGTAGCAGCACCGTACCTGACAGCTTTGACAAGCTGCGCGCGGCGGGGGCTTCGGCGCGCGAGACGCTCAAGCTGGCGGCGGCTGACCGGATGAATGTGACGGTTGACAGGCTGCGCACTGAAGGCGGCAAAGTGATCGCTGATGATGGATCGGAGATTTCTTACACCGAGCTGGCCGAAGCTGTTGCCAAGCTTGACCCTGTGCAAGACGTGGCTTTGCGCGGGCCTGAGCAGTGGCGCTATATCGGCAAGCCTATGCAGCGGATCGACATGGTTGCGAAGAGCACGGGCACTTTGGATTACGGGATCGACACGGCTGTTGAAGGCATGGTGCACGCGACTGTGCTGCTCAATCCGGTGCAGGGCGGCGGCATCGAAAGCTTTGACGCCAGTGCCGCGGAGGCGATGCGCGGTGTGAAGGCTGTTGTGCCTGTCACGGGCGGCGTGGGCGTTGTGGCTGACAACACATGGCGGGCGTTTCAGGCCGCTGAGGCTGTTGAGGCGGTGTGGGCCAAGGCGAGCATGCCCGACACGATGGACAAGCACTGGGCGGCTCTGGGCGCTGCGTTTAACGACGACCAACAAGACAGCCGGCAGCGTGATGACGGCGACGTTGAGGCTGCTATGGACGGCGCAGACGTGCACGAGGCCGAGTTCCGTGCGCCCTATCTTGCGCATGCGCCGCTTGAGCCGATCAACGCGATTGTGCGGGTTGATGACGACGCTGTCGAGGTCTGGACGGGAACGCAGATCCCCCGGTTTGTGCAGGCGAACATCGAGAAGATCACGGGCATCGCGGCAGACAAAGTCACCGTGCATGTGCTGATGATGGGCGGCAGCTTTGGCCACCGCTTGGAAGACGATGTCGTGCGTCAGGCGGCAGAAATTGCCATGACAATGCGCGGCACACCTGTGAAGCTCACATACCGCCGCGAGCAAGACATGACGCATGACTACCCCCGCCAGATCGCCATGGCGCGCACGCGGGGCACGGTGAAAGACGGGCAAGTTGACAGCTATGACTTGGGCATTGCTATGCCGTCAGTTGTGGTGTCGCAGATGGGGCGACAGGGCCTGAGCATGCCCGGCCCTGACAGCCAGATCGTTGCGGGCGCTTGGGAGCAGCCGTTTGCTGTGCCCAACTTGCGGGTGACGGGCTATCGCGCCGAGCAGCTTGCGCCGATCAGCTCGTGGCGCTCTGTTGGCGCGTCATCCAACGGGTTTTTCTACAATGCTGGGCTTGAGGAGCTGATCGAGAAGGCGGGCGCCGACCCGCTGGAAGAGCGGCTGCGCCTGTGCAGTGACCCAGTGGCGCGCAAAGTGCTGGAAGCAGTTGGCGAAATGTCGGGCTGGGACGGAAGCCGCATGGGCGCGGGCCGTGGCCGTGGCGTGGCGTTTACGCGCTCGTTTGGCGTGCCTTGTGCCGAGGTTGTCGAGGTGAGCAGCACCGATGCTGGCATCAAGATCAACAAAGTTTATGTCGCGGCGGATGTGGGCACGGTTGTTGACCCGGTGAACTTCGAAAACCAAGTGCAAGGCGGCGTTGTCTTTGGGTTGGGCCACGCTATGAATTGCGAAATAACTTACGAGGGTGGCGCGGCTGAGCAGGAGAATTTCGACAGCTTTGAGGGTATGCGACTGGCGCAATGCCCCGAGATTGTCGTGCGCGGGCTTGAGAACGGCGACAAGGTGCTCGGCATCGGCGAGCCGCCTGTGCCGCCAGCGGCACCTGCCTTGGCGGCGGCTATCTTTGCGGCGACAGGCACGCGCCTACGGGAGATGCCGTTTAGCAAGTTCGTTGATTTCGCCTGACTTTTGCCACATCAAGCGTGTAAGGGAGTATGGTTGCACAGGCCTAAGGGCCATGCGAGCAAGAGGCGAAGGACGCGAAACATGACAACCGAGGCGAAGATAGCTTTGCGCGACGGCTTTTTGGAAGCCATGAGCCATGCTGCCAACACTGTTTATGTGGTCACAACCGACGGGCCAGCCGGCCGCGCGGGCGTGACTGTTTCGGCGTTTTCAAGCGTGTCTGCGGATGTTGAGCAGCCGCGTTTGCTGATCTGTTTGCATCACGAGAGCGCCACGGCTGATGTGATCCGCGCCAACGGTGTGTTTTGCGTCAACATGCTCGGTGAGGCGCACAAGCCTCTGGCCGAGCGCTTTGCTGGCCGGATCGCGGCGGGCGAAGACAGGTTTGCGGCAGGCGACTGGGCGCTGACAGCAGGTGGCTTGCCACGGCTGAACGGAGCTGTCGCCAGCTTTGACTGCGATTTAAGCGAGCAAACACTTGTCGGCACGCACCATGTTTTGTTTGGAGCGGTGCGCGAGGTGCAAGTTGTGCGCGACGCGCAGCCGCTTGTTTACTGCCTTCGGGCCTATGCGGGCCTCAGCAAGCTTTAGGCGGGCTTAGCTGTCTGCCATCAGGTGTTCAGCAAGCATCAACGCGTTGTTGTCGGGGTCATAGAACGACGCCAGCTTGACCATGCCTTCAACGACGATTGTGTCGCCATCAAACTTGACGCCTTCGGCCTCCAACGCCTTACGCGCGCTGTCTAGATCAGCGATGCCGAAGACGGGTGTTGCGTTGCCCGGGGCTGGCGCGGTCTGGTCGCCCAAGCCAAGGGTGACGCCCTTTGTTTTTGTCTGCATCTCGCTCCAGCCGGCTTCGTCGATATGAAAGGACAGCTCAAAGCCGAGCATGTCGGCATACCACTGCGCGCTTGCGTGTCGGTCGCTCACGGAAAGGGCGATTGTTATTGTATTGTCGAGGGAGACTACGGGCATTGGTCTTTCCTTTTGAGTAATTGTATATATACTATACTTTATGGACATTGATCTTATTGTCAAGATATCTGCGCGGGCATGGGCGCTTAACATTCTGGCGCTTGTGTCGAGTGGCACAGCTGCGCGGCAGGCGGCTCTTGTCACGGAAACGGGGGCCGGGCGCACGGCGCTTGTTCAGAGCTTGAAGCACCTGATCGACTTAGGGCTGTTGGAGCGGAACCCGGGCCACGGGCACCCGCTGAGGCCGGAGTTCAGGCTGACAGAAGAAGGCCATGCACTTGGCGCGGCGGCGCAACGTATTCACGCGCAAGGGCTTGTAAACACAGAGCTAAAGCTTCTGCGCCGCGCGTGGACATTGCCTGTTTTGGCCGCAACACGAGAGCCGAGGTATTTTGCCCAAATCAAACGCGAAGTGCGCCCGATCACGGACCGCTCACTTGCGCAATCCCTGACGCTTGCTGAAGAAAATCAATGGATTGCGCGGAAGGTTGACTTGCAGCAACGCCCGCTGAGGCCGACCTATCAGGCCGTCAATACAGGGGCGGACATCGCCGGAGAAATTGCCCGTGCGTTCTAGGCGCAAGCGCGTCTGACTTTAGACGGTTTCGTCTTCCAGATGCATCTTCATGTCAATGAGAACCTGCTGGAGCATGGTTGTCTCTTTGAGCAGGCGCTTGGCCTCATTTACCGTGATGATGCCATCTTCGATAGACTGCTGGTATTCGGCCATAAGCATGGCAAACCGCTGGCTCAGGGCGATGACATCGGAGTTCACGCCGCCTTTGTCGTCGTCGTTTTTGCGGCGATCATCGTAGGAGAGGGTGATGCCCTTCAAATCGGCCAGAGCCGAGGTAACGTGAGGATAGCTCGACGCTTCCTCAAGGGCTGCAACTGCGTCGATCGGCATGAAGCGATCGGAGTGCTCTTCATTGTCGGAATAATACCGCCCGAGTGTTGCTTTTGATTTGCCTGTGAGGGTGCATGCTGGCTCGATGCCAACGTCCTTCACCAGTGCTTCTGTATGCTTCTTGAGGTAACTACCTACGCCTGCCATTACTCTTACTTCCCCAGTTTTCCCCCGCTTGCTCACATGGATGATTCACACGTCTGATTCACGCGGGGAAATGGTCATCCTTTTTCCCATTATAGGGTTTATTTGGAAATGTCATTGATGAATTAGCCCTAGGTTTTCGGGTGTTAAGAGTTGTTGGCAGATTTTTTTATGCCAACATTAGGTGTTCTGCGCAGTTTCACTGCTGGGGCACTAGGGGGTTCACGGGTGAGTGCAAGCTCCATCCCCAGTGGCCTGTCCTGTGCGTTTGAGCCGGTGAGCCCCCGACATTTTCAACAGATATAGCGAACGAGGAAGAGGTTGCCCTGTGGGGCCGCTTTTGGGCTTGAAGTGCGCCGACGAGGGGCTAGAACAAAGGCTATGGCAAAGCTCTATTTCAATTACTCCACGATGAATGCTGGCAAGTCGACTGTTCTGTTGCAGGCGGCGCACAACTATGGTGAGCGCGGCATGGAGGTGTACTTGCTGACCGCTGCGTTTGACGATCGCGTTGGGCAAGCGCGGATCGCGAGCCGGATTGGCATTGGTCAGGAAGCAGACACTTTTGCCAAGGGGGAGGATTTGTTTGCCAAACTTGCAGCGCGGATGAACGAAGGGCCAGTTGCCTGTGTTTTCATTGATGAAGCGCAGTTTTTGGAGGCTGAGCAAGTCTGGCAATTGGCGCGGGCGGTGGACGATTTGGGCGTGCCTGTGATGTGCTACGGTTTACGCGTTGATTTTCGCGGTAAGCTGTTCCCCGGCTCGGCGGAGCTGCTGGCGCTGGCCGATGAGATGCGCGAAGTGCGCACGATTTGCCACTGCGGCAAGAAGGCCACCATGGTCGTGCGCAACGGGCCGGACGGCAAGCCTTTGATGGACGGTGATCAGGTGTTGATCGGCGGCAACGAGACCTACGTGAGCCTTTGCCGCCGTCACTGGCGAGAAGCTGTGGGCGATGCGTAGGTTTCTCTGGCTGATTGCTATCGCCGCCGTGGGCTTCTGGGGGTGTTAGACGGGCTTTGAGCGTTGGGAGAGGGCAAGCACTCAAACACACCGCGATCCGCGCAAGGCGTTCTTTGCCTTTGAGGCGGATGGGTGTTCGATACCTTGGGAATACTCGGGCTGTGCTGATTAGAGAAATCGAATTTTGCTCAAGCAAAATCCGACAGGGCGGGGGCCAGCCCCCGCACCCCCGGGATATTTTTGGAAAGAAAAAGGTTAGAGGCGTTCGACGATGACGGAGCCGACAGAATAGCCTGCGCCGAAGGAGCAGATGACGCCGATGTCGCCTTTGCTGAGGCCGTCGGAGTGTTTTGAAAACGCGATGATAGACCCAGCCGAGGAGGTGTTGGCGTAGTCTTGCAGGATGTTGGGTTGTTCATGCGGTTCTGGTGTGCGGCCAAGGACTTTGCGGCCGACAAAATCGTTCATCGATTTGTTGGCTTGG
>JADGEJ010000034.1 GCA_016744435.1 Lentibacter sp.
GTGTTAACATCAAGGTTATCGCCACCTCTGAGATCAAAATCTCGGTTTTGATTGACCGCAAGTACATGGAACTTGCCGTTCAGGCCTTGCACGATGCTTTTGAACTTGAGAAAGCCGGATAAGCCAGAAAAACAGGCTCCCGAGTGTCATATTGAACGCCTGTTTATTGGGCGGATTAGGCTGCCTTACCGCTCGAAACCTGCCCAAAAAGCAGATTCCCGTTTCCCTTGTCATATGCCTGTGGTGTAAGCTGTGTATCGGTCCTGCATGAACGGGCCAAAAGGGAGCTGAGCGCAACGCCAATGGCTGATCCAGAGATCAAAACAGACAGTCGCCAGATGCTGGCACGCCTGCGTGACGTCATGGCCGAAGACAGCGCAGGGCAAGCGCGGCTCAATACGATCACCACGTTGATCGCTGAGGAGATGCATTCTCAGGTCTGCTCGGTTTACCTCTTTCGCGACGAGGAAACCCTCGAGCTCTGCGCCACCGAAGGCCTCAACCCGGACTCCGTTCACCAAACTCGGATGAGAATGGGCGAAGGCCTTGTTGGCCTTGTCGCCCGCAAGGGCCAGCGGATAAATACACCTGACGCCCCTTCTGAGCGCGGCTTTCGCTATATGCCCGAAACCGGCGAAGAGATTTACTCCAGCTTTCTTGGCGTTCCCATCCAACGGCTTGGCGAGAAACTCGGTGTTCTTGTGGTGCAAACCAAAGACAGCCGCGAGTTTGCTGACATTGAAGTTGACGCGCTTGAAGTTGTCGCCATGGTTCTGGCCGAAATGGCCGAGCTTGGCGCATTCGTCGGCGAAGGCGCAGCCCTCACGGCGCTCCACACATTACCCGTTCTGTTGCGTGGTTCCACGGGCCAAGAAGGCGCGGCGCAAGGCCACGTTTGGCTGCACGAGCCACGTGTTGTTGTGACAAACCCGATCGCAGAAGATCCACAGCGCGAGCTTGAGCGCCTGCAAGAGGCCGTTGAAGAAGTCCGCGTCGGCGTCGACAAAATGCTCGCAGGCGCACGTGGTGGCGGCAAAGAGCAGATCGAAGTTCTCGAGGCCTACCGCATGTTCGCCAACTCCAAAGGCTGGATGCGGCGGATGGAAGAAGACATCAGTCGCGGACTTTCAGCAGAAGCGGCTGTTGAAAAAGAGCAATCAACCGCGCGCGCGCGTATGCAGCAGGTAAAAGACGTTTACCTGCGCGACCGCCTGCATGACCTTGACGATCTTTCAAACCGCCTCCTGCGCAAGCTGACAGGCCAGGGCCTTGATACGGGGGCGGAAATGCCGTCAGACCCTGTGCTGATCGCCCGCAATATCGGCCCCGCAGAACTGCTGGATTATGGCCGCTCTTTAAAGGCGATTGTACTTGAGGAAGGCTCTGTTGGCAGCCACGCTGCCATCGTGGCGCGCGCACTGGCGATCCCGCTGGTGATCCACGCCAACCGCATCACCAACGAAGCGCTCAACGGCGATCATATCATGGTCGATGGCGATCAGGGCATCGTGCACCTGCGCCCTGACGACACAGTTGTTGCCGCTTTCAAAGACAAAATCGCGATGCAGGCCGAGGCGCAGGAGCGCTACACTTCAATCCGAGACAAGCCTGCGACCAGTAGAGATGGCGTCACAATCGCCCTCAAAATGAACGCAGGACTGATGGCAGATCTACCCTCCCTAGAGGGCTCCGGCGCTGAGGGCGTTGGCCTGTTTCGAACAGAACTTCAGTTTTTGGTCCGCAACCAAATGCCCAAGCGCAGCGAGTTATCAGCACTCTATGCCCGGGTTCTCGACGCGGCGAATGGCAAGCAAGTTGTGTTTCGAACACTTGATATCGGCTCTGACAAAGTACTGCCTTACATGAAGCCCAATGACGAGCCAAACCCCGCGCTTGGCTGGCGAGCAATCCGCGTCGGCCTTGATAAACCCGGTGTTTTGCGTATGCAACTTCAGGCTCTCTTGCGCGCTGCGGCGGGCCGACGGCTGACAGTGATGTTCCCGTTCATAGCCCAATCAGAAGAATACACAGCTGCTCGGGCTGAACTTGAAAAAGCACTGGCCCGTGAAAAAGTGCTTGGGCATGTAGCCCCCGAAGCGATCGAAGTCGGCGCAATGCTAGAAACACCGTCGCTGGCGTTTGCACCTGACAAATTCTTTGAAGAGGTTGGATTTCTGTCGATCGGCGGCAACGATTTGAAGCAGTTTTTCTTCGCTGCTGACCGCGAAAACGAGCGCGTTCGACGCCGCTATGACACGCTCAATGTGAGCTTTCTGACGTTCCTTGAGCAGATCGTGCAGCGCTGCGAGGTCTCAAACACACCCCTGAGTTTTTGCGGCGAAGATGCGGGTAGGCCAGTAGAGGCTGCCTGCCTTGCTGCTATTGGCCTGCGCACTCTGTCAATGCGCCCTGCCTCTATTGGCCCTGTTAAGAGTATGCTGCACAGGTTAGATTTGGGCGAGCTGCGCAGAGTTATTTATGCGGCCCGCGATGATGGCGCGCAATCAGTGCGCCCGATGGTGACAGACTTCCTCAGAACTCAAACACGCACGGCCTAAAAAGGCTCCGGTCAAGCAAGGTTTATGTCGGGTTTGGCGAGTTGCTTGCGTAACTGTTCGGTCAAGTCAGCCAAGTCCATATCGGCCTTGATGGCCAAGCGCCGCAAGCCAAAGTGCACATGCGCCATGTCTTGATAGTAGCTCGTGTAGGCGTAGTTGGTTGCGGCGCCCGCGGCGGCGCCCAACACTGGCACGGTTTGCGCAGCCAGCTTTTGGCCAAGGACAACACCTAGGCGTGGCGCAACCCGTGAGATCAGCGCTTTCAGCGCCGCACCGTTTACCAGAACTCGCGTGGTTAAAAACGCCAGATCAGCGCCATCATCTGCCTCGAGCGGCCCGGCGACGGCGAACACCTGAATACAATCATACTTCACTGCGGGCTCTGTGGCGTCAAAGCCATGCTCCTGCGCGATGCTCTGGATAGCACGCAGCAGTACCGTGGTTGTCACGGGCAACTCTGCCAGTGCACTGGGCAACCCACCCATGCCGCCTGCGGCGCCCATCGCCGTGGTCAGAGCCTTGGTCATCCAACTAGGCCCACTTCCAATGCTGCGTGAGCGCGTCGCCGCCTCAAGCGCAAGGTTCAGCGCGCGTTCTGTCTGGCTTGCAAGCCCGCTCTGAACCGCTGGCGGCAGGCGCTCGACCAGCCCATCGGCCTGCCCGCCAATATAATTGAGTACATCAATAACCAAGCTGCCTGCGCCCTGATACCGCGCCACCAACATGGCAAGTTCTGCGTCTACTTCGGCGGGTGAAATCGGCGCATCAAGCACCTCTGAGATCGGAACATTCATAGACAGTATATCGGCGTGATCGGCCTGATTTTCAAGCAGAGCGCCTGACTTTACCTGTCACACCGTCCCAAGCACCTGCCTGCAAGGCCTGCCCCAACACGCGCTCTGGGTTGGTCGGTGGGGGCATTTCCACCCCCAACAATGGCACAAATCCAAAACGCGCATAGTAAGGCGCATCGCCCACCAGCATGACCCTGTGCCAGCCCAACTCTTGCGCTGCTTGCAGGCTTTCACGAATGAGCCGGCCGCCAATGCCCTCGCCCTGGCGTGTCGGGTGCACGGCCACGGGGCCAAGCAACAACGCGAGATGCCCGCCAACACGGACAGGCCAATAGCGGATCGCGGCCGCCAGAATGCCAGCCTCATCGCGCGCCAGCATCGACAAGCCAGCAACCGGAAGAACACCCTCGCGCAGACGGTACGAAGACAGGCCCTCACGCCCCGGCGCAAAGCACAGGTCATACAGGTTCTCGACTTCCCAGCTTTCGTTTGCTGTTTCTGCGGTGAGTTCGATCACGGTGAGCGCGCCCCTTTCGGCTGGAAACGGGCCTAGCACGGCGCTATGCAGAGGTGCAAACAAAGGATCGCGCTTCATGTTCTTTCGCCCCGCCGATGGCCACGGATTACCACACAACCCGTTCAATGCCCTGATCGTTCCGCGCCCGATTGCCTGGATATCAACTCGCAGCGCTGAGGGCGCTGAGGGCGTTGACAACCTCGCCCCCTACTCGTTCTTTTCCGGCGCAGCTTATGATCCGCCACAGGTTATGTTTGCCAGCACTGGCACCAAGGAAGACCAAGACGGAACCAAAGACACCCTCGCCAATATCCGCGCGACAGGCGTGTTCTGCATCAACCTCGTTGAACAAGCCGCCACGCAAGCGATGAACGCCTCCTCCGCGACGCTCCCTGCAGACGCATCAGAGTTTGATCATGCCAATTTAGAGCGCGCAGACTGCAAAACAATCGAATGCGCGCGCGTTGCCCAAGCGCCCGCGAGCCTTGAGTGCAAGCTCGTCGACATACACCAAACGCGCGGCGCGGCAAATTTCGTTACCATCGGCGAGGTCACAGGCATCCACATGCGCGACGACTGCCTCGTTGACGGCAAGTTTGACGCAACCCGCTTCACGCCCCTCGCCCGCATGGGCTATCGCGACTACACTGCGGTGCGGGAAGTTTTTGAGCTTTCGCGGCCAGATGACTAATCCAATGGCCGAAAGCGACTTTGAAGGTCGATAACATGCGAGAAACTGCCTGAAAGCCCGCCAAAGTTAACTTATGCGCCTCCTTGTTTCCTTCGCCGCCCTGTTTATGTCCGTCGCGCTCTTGCAGCTGTCGACGGGCGGCGTTGGCCCGCTTGACGCCCTCTCGGGTATTGCTCTCAACTTTTCGCGCTCCCAGATCGGCTTGCTTGGCTCCGCGCATTTCTTAGGCTTCTTTGTTGGCTGTTGGTGGGCGCCACGCCTCTTGGGCTCAATCGGCCACAGCCGCGCCTTTGCAGCCTTCACGGCCCTCGGGGCGATGGCACTCTTGGGCCACTACATCGTCATCGACGCTTATGCTTGGGCGCTTATGCGTATTGCCTCAGGCCTCTGCGTTGCGGGCTGTTACACCGTGATCGAAGCATGGCTGCAAGCCAAAGTCACCAACGAGAGCCGCGGCCGCACAATGGGCATCTACCGTGTTGTCGACATGGGTGGCTCTCTCTTCAGCCAGCTCCTCATCGGCTTTCTCGCCCCCGCCAGCTATGTCTCTTACAGCGTGCTCGCGATCCTCTGCTGCGCTGCTTTGTTGCCGATCACCCTAACCAAAGCCAGCCAACCAGAAACCCCCTCGGCGCCGCGCCTGCGGCCCATGCTCGCCGTTACGCGCTCTCCCCTCGCGGCGGCTGGGGTTGTTGTTGCGGCGCTCAGTTCTGCCTCGTTTCGTATGGTCGGGCCTGTTTACGGCCAAGAAGTCGGTCTGGAAGTTGGCCAGATCGCGACGTTTCTAGCCGCATTTGTGTTCGGCGGCGCGCTGGCGCAATACCCGGCAGGCTGGCTCGCTGATAAATTTGACAGACGCTGGGTGCTGATCTGGCTCTCAATTGCCGCCATCGTCAGCTGCGCGTCAACGGCGCTGCTTCAAGAGTTGAGCACCGGAGGCATTCTGCTCAACGCGGCGTTTTTCGGAATGACAACCTTCCCGATCTACTCTGTCGCAGCGGCGCACGCCCACGACTTCGCAAGCTCCGAAGAACGTGTCGAATTGTCCGCAGCACTGATGTTCTGGTTTGCCACAGGCGCCATAGCGGCCCCGCTTCTGGCCTCGCAACTGATGGAAAGCTACGGCCCACCCGCTCTCTTCATAATGATAGCCGTCGGCCACGCCGCCCTCGCCATCTTCGGCCTCGCTCGCATGCGCTCTCGCGCCGCACCGGCCGAGCGTACTCCATATGTCTACGCCCCCCGCACCTCCTTCACCATCGGCCGCCTTCTTGGACGCTCACGTGACAAGCACTGAGCTTTTTCTTTCCTAAAATATCCCGGGGGTTTGGGGGCTGGCCCCCAACAGGTCGGATTTTGCGCAGCAAAATTCGATCCTAGATTTCGAAACCTGTAGAACCTACGCACGCGATCCGCTAAGCACCTCCAAACAGCACAAAGACAGCACGGGCGGGCAAAAACATGGCACGGCATCTCATCACTTCGGCGATTCCCTATATCAACGGGGTCAAACACCTCGGTAATCTCGTCGGAAGTCAGCTTCCCGCCGATCTTTTCGCCCGGTTTCAGCGTGCACGTGGCAATGAAGTGCTGTTCCTCTGCGCTACCGACGAACACGGCACACCCGCTGAACTAGCCGCTGCAAAAGCCGACAAACCTGTCGCCGAATACTGCGCTGAGATGCATGACGTGCAAGCCAGAATCGCCAAAGGGTTTGGCATGTCGTTTGACCACTTCGGCCGCTCCTCAAGCCCCGAAAACCAAGCCCTCACCCAACATTTTGCGGGGACACTCGCTGACGCGGACCTGATCGAAGAAGTAAACGAAACCCAGATTTATTCCAAAGCCGATGGCCGTTTTCTGCCCGACCGCTACATCGAAGGCACCTGCCCCAACTGCGGCTTTGAAGATGCTCGCGGCGATCAGTGCGACAATTGCACAAAGCAGCTTGACCCGACCGATTTGATCAACCCACGATCGACAATTTCGGGCAGCACCGACCTTGAGGAACGTGCCACAAAGCACCTCTACCTCAAGCAAAGCCAACTGCGCGACAGGCTACAAGACTGGATCAACTCCAAAACAGACTGGCCCATCCTGACCACGTCGATCGCCAACAAATGGCTCAACGACGGCGACGGGCTGCAAGACCGTGGCATCACCCGTGATCTTGACTGGGGCGTGCCTGTTAAGCGCGGCACCGAAAACTGGCCAGGCATGGAAGGCAAAGTTTTCTACGTCTGGTTTGATGCGCCGATCGAATACATCGCCTGCTCGCAAGAATGGGCCGCAGGCGACGAGTGGCAGCGCTGGTGGCGCACTGATCTGGGCGCTGACGACGTCACCTACACCCAGTTCATGGGCAAGGACAATGTGCCGTTCCACACGCTCAGCTTCCCCGCAACTATTCTGGGCTCCGGCGAGCCTTGGAAGCTAGTCGACTACATCAAGTCGTTCAACTACCTCAACTACGAGGGCGGCCAGTTCTCCACATCCCGTGGCCGTGGCGTGTTCATGGATCAAGCGCTTGAGATCCTTCCCGCCGACGTATGGCGCTGGTGGCTCTTGTCAAACTGCCCAGAAACATCAGATGCAGAGTTCACTTGGGAAGGCTTCCAAAGCGGCGTCAACAAAGACCTATCCGATGTGCTGGGCAACTTCGTCTCGCGCGTCACCAAGTTCTGCCGCTCCAAGTTTGGCGAGGCCGTTCCCGAGGCAGGCTCGTTTGGGCCTGACGAGGAGGCTCTAATAGGCGCGCTCACCAAACGCATCCGCGCCTATGAGGGCCACATGGAAGCGATGGACGTGCGCAAGTCAGCCCAGGAGCTGCGTGCCATCTGGGCACTTGGCAACGAATACCTGCAAGACGCGGCCCCTTGGACATTGTTTAAAACTGACCCTGACAAGGCAGCTGGCCAAATTCGCTTGGCGCTCAACCTCATTCGCCTCTACGCGGTGCTTTCGGCTCCTTTCATGCCAACGACATCCGCAAAGCTCTTCGTCGCCATGAACACGCTCGACACAAGCTGGCCCGACGACGTTGAAGCAGCCCTTGGCAGCCTCGCCCCCGGCCATGAATTTAGCGTGCCTGACAACCTCTTCGCCAAAATAACCGACGAAGAACGCGACGACTGGGCGGCGCGTTTCTCAGGGAAGCGTGACTAAGCCGGTTTGACTGGAAGGAGCGCCTTACGGCGCACTTTACATCTCGTCCTTACGCCTTTGGCGACGTCCTCGAGCGGGCGCTTTTTGCTATGGCTTGACTTACTCTATTTATTTATTAACTTGTTAATGAATAAGGGAGCAAGAATCGCAGATGCCGCATTTTTCAATAGAGTATTCAGCCAACCTTGAGGCCCATGTCGACATGGCAGAGCTCTGTGATGTGCTCCGCCTAACCGCCATTGAAACCGGCCTCTTCCCCATGCCCGGCATCCGCGTGCGCGCCTTCAAGGCCGACCACGTCAGCATCGCCGATGGCAACCCCGACCACGCCTTTCTTGACCTGTCCATTCGCCTACGTGAGGGCCGTGAGCAGCAGGCGAAGGAAACTGCCACCCAGCATATATTTGAGGCTCTCAAAGCCTTCCTCGCTCCCGCCATGACCAAACAGTCCATCGCGCTATCCATTGAGATGCGCGACATCGACGCCTCGTTAAGCCCCAAGGCAGGCAATATCCGCGACCATTTGAAGAAAGACGCCTGACATGAGTGACCTCTCCACAAATATCGAAAAAGCCACAGTCTATCTTGCGCGCTTCAAAGACAAAGGTGTGATGAATATCATCAACGGCAAAACCGTTCCTGCCCAGTCTGGCCTAACGTTTGACAACGCCTCGCCAGTCGACGAAGCCTTCCTCTGCAAGGTGGCCAAGTCGGATGGTTCTGATATCGACGCCGCCGCCAAGTCCGCCCACGCGGCCTTTCCCGCATGGCGCGACATGCCGTTGGTCGAGCGCAAGAAAATCCTCCACAAGATCGCCGACGGCATTGTCGAACGTGCCGAAGAGATCGCTTTTGCCGAATGCCTCGACACAGGCCAAGCGATCCGCTTCATGTCAAAAGCAGCTCTGCGTGGCGCCGAAAACTTCCGCTACTTCGCTGACAAAGCCCCTGCTGCTCGTGACGGCCAGACTTTACCCTCACCAACTCTAATGAACGTGACCTCCCGTACGCCCATCGGCCCTGTCGGAGTTATCACGCCTTGGAACACACCGTTCATGCTCTCGACTTGGAAGATCGCCCCAGCGTTGGCCGCTGGTTGTACTGTCGTTCACAAGCCCGCCGAATTTAGCCCGATCACTGCGCATATCTTGGCCGAAATCGCCCATGACGCAGGCCTGCCAGCAGGCGTATGGAACCTCGTGAACGGCTTTGGCGAAGACGCAGGCCGCGCTTTGACCGAGCACAAGCTGATCAAAGCCATCGCCTTTGTCGGCGAAAGCAGCACAGGCAGCATGATCATGCGCCAAGGCTCGGAAACGCTTAAACGTGTGCACTTCGAGCTTGGTGGCAAGAACCCCGTTATCGTCTTTGACGACGCCGACCAAGAGCGCGCGCTCGATGCTGCGATCTTCATGATCTATTCGCTAAATGGCGAGCGCTGCACCTCGTCTTCGCGCCTGCTGGTGCAAAAATCTATCGCAGGAGAGTTCACCGACAAGCTCGTCAGACGCGTAGAGAACATCAAAGTCGGCCACCCGCTTGACCCGCAAACAGAGGTCGGCCCACTCATCCATAAGGTGCACTTTGACAAGGTCTGCTCATACTTCGACATCGCCCGCCAAGACGGCGCGACCGTGGCAGCCGGCGGCAAAGCCCCGCAAGGCAAGGGCCACTACGTGCGCCCGACATTGTTCACGGACGCCACCCCAGACATGCGCATCGCTCAGGAAGAGATCTTCGGGCCGGTGCTGACTGCCCTCACCTTCGAGACAGAAGAAGACGCGCTGGAAATAGCCAATGGCACCGAGTACGGCCTCACAGGCTATGTCTGGACGCAAGACATCACCCGCGCCATGCGCTTCACAGACAAGCTCGAAGCTGGCATGATCTGGGTGAATAGCGAGAACGTCCGCCACCTGCCGACGCCGTTTGGCGGCATCAAAGCATCAGGCATAGGGCGTGACGGCGGAGACTGGAGCTTTGACTTCTACATGGAGCAAAAGCACATCGGCTTCGCCATCGGACACCACAAAATTCCGCGTCTCGGCGCTTAAGAAACACTCGACAACCGGAGGCACACCATGCCCGTTCCAGCGCCCAATCTTTACCCTGACTTCAACATCGTCCGCCTGTCTCATGTTGAATACCGCGTCAAAGACCTCGCCAAATCGCGGGCCTTCTACGTCGACACTCTCGGCCTGCAGGTGAGCCATGAAGACGATGAGCGCATTTACCTGCGCGCCCTTGAAGAACGCGGGCACCACTGCATTGTTTTGGTGCAGGCAGATACATCCGACGTTGGCGTGTTGGGCTTTAAGCTTTACGACGAGCCAGACCTTGAGAAAGCCGAAAAGTGGTTTGCAGGCAAGGGCTTGCCGACCGAATGGGTTGAGCGGCCCTACATGGGCAAAACCCTGCGCACGCGTGATCCTTGGGGTATCCCGCTTGAGTTTTACGTGAAGATGGAGCGCCTCGCGCCGATCCACCAAGAGTATAAGCGCTACCATGGCGTGCGGCCTCTGCGGATCGACCATTTCAACATGTTCTCCGCCGACGTTGACGCCTCCGTCGCGTTTTACAACGAGATGGGCTTTCGCACGACGGAATACACCGAAGACGCCGAGAGCGGCCGCGTTTGGGCGGCTTGGATGCACCGCAAAGGCGGCGTGCATGACGTGGCCTTCACCAACGGCACCGGCCCGCGCCTGCACCACTCAGCCTTCTGGGTGCCAACCCCGCTGGCGATCATCGACTTGCTCGACGTCATGAGCACCACTGGCTGGGTCGAAAACATCGAACGTGGCCCGGGGCGGCATGGCATTTCCAACGCCTTCTTTCTCTATATCCTTGACCCTGACGGGCACCGCATCGAGATCTACTGCTCGGATTACCAGACAGTAGACCCTGACTTAGAGCCGATCAAATGGGACCTCAAAGACCCGCAGCGCCAAACACTCTGGGGCGCGCCAGCACCCCGATCGTGGTTTGAGCATGGCAGCGTGTTTGAGGGAGCCGAAGCAAAAGAAAGCGCACTCAAAGCGCAGCCTATCATTGCGCCGTAAGGCCGAAGAATGGATATTTTTGCCAAGAAGATGCAGCAAAGTGAAAGCGTAACTGATGTGTGACACAAACTCTGAGGGCACCGCCAAAGGTGACGTGCTGATCGACAACGGGCGCGTGCGCGTGACTCGCTGGTCGTTTGCCAAGAAGGGAGACAACACCGGCTGGCACCGCCACGAACACGACTATGTCGTGGTGCCGCAGTTTGACGGAACGTTGGAAATTACGCTGCCCGAGGGCGAGCATATGACCGCCGATTTGCAAACAGGCGTGCCATATTTTCGCGAAATCGGAACCGAACATGACGTGGTGAGTGGCAACGACTTTTCTTGCTCATTTATCGAAATTGAACTTCTCGACAAGAAAGGCTGAGCCATGCGCTTTGCAACTATAAACACCGACGGCGGCCAGTTCTTTGGCGCGATTATTGAAAGCGGCTTTGTTGCGCTTTCGCAAGACTTCCCACAGTGGACAACGATGCGTGATGTGATCGAAGCAGGCGGTTTGCCTGCCTTGGAAAAGGCGGCTGCGGGCCGCGCGGTGAGCCACCCAGAAGGCAGCTTTACCTACGCAATTCCGGTGCCGAACCCCGAGAAAATTATCTGCGTTGGCGTCAACTTTCCTGACCGCAACGCCGAGTACAAAGACGGCCAAGACGCGCCCTCCAACATGTCACTTTTCCCGCGGTTTGCACGCTCGTTCACAGGCCATGGCGAGGCGCTCGTGCGCCCACCCGAAACGCCACAGCTGGACTACGAAGGCGAGATAGCGGTTGTCATAGGCAAAGGTGGACGGCGCATTAACCAAGCTAATGCATTTGATCACATCTCCGCTTTAAGCCTTTGTAACGAAGGTACTTTACGCGATTGGGTTCGCCACGCAAAATTCAACGTGACCCAAGGCAAGAACTGGGACAGCTCAGGCGCGATCGGCCCTTGGCTTGTGCCGTTTACCGACGCGAGCCAGCTTGATGACATCCGCCTGACGACGCATGTGAACGGCGAGCTCAGGCAAGATGATCGCACCTCGCGCATGCTCTTCCCGATCCGCCGCCAGATCGAATATATCTCGACATTCACAACCCTTGTGCCCGGAGATATCATCATCACAGGTACGCCCACTGGCGCAGGCGCACGCTTTGATCCTCCGCGCTTTTTGGTGCCGGGCGATGAGATCGTCGTCGCCGCAGAAGGCATCGGCGAACTCAAGAATACTGTGAGAGACGAATGACACCAGAGCAAATCCAAACCGCCGCACGGGCGCTCTGTGAGGCTGACAAGACAGGCCAGCAGATCGACGTGCTTTCCGTTCAGCACCCTGACATCAGCATGGATGACGCCTATGCGATCCAGGCTGCGCTCGTGGCGCAAAAGCTGGCCGCAGGGCACAGCGTGATTGGCTGGAAGATCGGCCTCACCAGCCGTGCGATGCAGATGGCACTCAATATCGACATCCCTGACAGTGGCGTGCTGCTTGACGACATGGCGTTTGAAAACGGTGCGCGCATCCCCAAGGGACGGTTCATCCAGCCACGCATCGAGGCCGAGATCGCTTTCGTGATGAAAGCCCCGCTTAAGGGGAGCGTCACGCGCGAGCAAGTGATCGCGGCGACTGACTTTGTTGCCCCTGCCATCGAGATACTGGACACGCGCATTTCGCGGGCCGACCCTGAGACAGGCCAAGCCCGCAAGGTGTTTGACACCATCTCTGACAACGCCGCCAACGCTGGCATCGTGCTGGGCGACGGCCAGTTTGACCCCACGTCTGACTTACGCTGGGTGGGCGCAATCGTGTCGTCAAACGGACAGGTTGAAGAGACAGGCCTTGGCGCAGGTGTGCTCAATGATCCGGTTCAAGGCATCGTCTGGCTCGCCGAACGAATGGAGCTTTATGGCCAAAGTATTGAAGCTGGCCAAGTTATTCTCTCAGGCTCATTCATTCGCCCGCTTGAATGCCCGTCAGATACGCGGATTGTGGCTGACTACGGCCCATGGGGGCGTGTTAGCTGCCACTTTGAATAAAGCGCTGCGCGGTCTCGCCTGACATATGGCTGATGCGTCCAGCTGCGATGGTCGCGGCGAAACGCTTCGTTTTGGCGTCAACGATCATCATGTCAGCGCGCTGCCCTTGCTCCAGTGTGCCGCGGTCAGACAGCCCCAAAAGACGCGCAGGCCCGCTTGACACAAGCGCCCAAGCCTCGTGCAGCGGCAACAGCCCTGCTTCCGCCACAAAGAATGCCGCGCGCCTGAGCGACGGGTAGTGGTAGTCAGAGGCCAGCGCATCGCATTGGCCCATCGCGATGAGATCAACTGCGCTGACGTTGCCGTTGTGGCTGCCTCCGCGCACCACGTTGGGCGCACCAAGGATGACACCAGCACCCAGCTCATAAGCCGCCTCACCCGCCTCGGCAGTTTCGGGGAACTCCGACAGGGTGACGCCAGCATCTTGCCAGAAAGCCCGCTCTTCGCGCGTGCGGTCGTCATGGCTGCCAAGGCGCACGCCCTTAGCCGCAAGTCGCGCGGCCAAAGCCTGCACGGCTTCAGGCACCAGTCCGCGTTCGTCATGCATCTTTTGCAAAAGCTTGTGCAACATCTCTGGGCTGCGGCGACTTTTGAGCGCCATCCCGTTGAGGCGGCGCGGGAGAAGGCCCTTCTCGAGCCGCTCATGTTGGATGTGGTCGTTGAACACGACATAGCCAACAGAGTGCTTGGCCACGAGCGCTTCAAACGCCGCATAATCGTCGAGCATGTGAGTTTCAAACCGAAGCTGCGCGCGTAGGTCTGTAAGGCTCTCCGCCTGCACCTCGCCCAATGCCGTCAATATCTGGTCAGCAAATTCAGGCCCGCGCAACCCGCCTTCCCAGCTGAAAAACTGCGCCAGAACAGCCGTCGTCACGCCGTTGCCTGCCAGCTCAGCCTCGGCCGCGCGCAGGCCAGCGCCCATGTCTTTCATAGCACCACGCCGCACCGCGACGTGGCGCTCAAAGCCGTCACCGTGAATGTCGATCATGCCGGGCAACACGAGGTATCCACTCAAATCCACGTCGCGCCCGCCGCTGTCGCAGATCACCCCGTTCGCAAACGAGAGCGCATCTTGCGTGACGCCGTCAGGCAGCAGCACATCGGCATTCACCAGCCGCAAAGCAAGCTCAGTCATCAGCGCTGCCTCGCCCCCAGATCAGGTCCAGATAGCTCAGATCATGGTCAAACTTTCCCTCCCGCAGAAACGCGAGAACTTGCGCCACGACCAAAGGATTGTTCATCAGAAAGGTATGTGTCACGGGCAAAACGAGGTGGTCTGCCATGCCTTTGAGCCGTGTCTCACGCACCGCGACTTTGCCGTCGTCGGGCCCGTCAATAAATGCTGAAAATGCGGGATTGAGCGACTGGTTGCCAGCAATCACGCCAAGGGGAAAGTTGGCATCCGGCAGGTGCCTGGCGATAGCATTTGGCCCAGTGCCCAGTTGCTTGCCTGCTGGCCCGTTGATCCAGCCAAACACCTGTAAGTTGCCCAACTCGTCAACCAGTTGCGAGCCTTGGTTGGGCGGCGCCAGCATGACAACGCGCCCAAGGTTTTCGGGCACTTCACCAGCGAACCAGAAGCGCAGCAAAATGCCGCCCATCGAGTGAGTCACGTAGTGCACAGTCTGCGCGCCGCATTGCTTTGTCGCGCGCGGCAGCACTTCAGTGGCCAGCGCCCCAACAGACTTGTTGGTACTCGGATAGCCCAGCCGCACAACCTGATAGCCGCGCTCTTCAAGAACCTCCTCCATCAGAAACAGTGAGCTTTCAGAACGCGCCAAGCCGTGCAGTAAAACAACGCAGTCAGCCCGTGCAAAAGCCGGACTTAGGAAAAGTATAACGGTCAATAAATATCGCATAAGCCTTGAGATAAGCCCAAAACCTGCCCTATGAAAGAGGCAAAGGAGCACACAATGGTTAATCGGCCTATTCGCCTCGCGGTGCGCGCCGTCGTGCTACACGACAACAAGCTTTTGATGGTGAATGCTTGGCGTGACCCCAAAAGTGACCTCTGGTGCGCCCCCGGTGGCGGAGCCGAGCCGCACCAAAGCCTGCCCGAAAACCTGATCCGCGAGATCCACGAAGAGACCGGCCTCACTGTGTCCGTAGGTGAGCTGTGCCTGGTGAACGAATTTCACGTGCCTGACGGCGCGTTTCATCAAGTCGACATCTACTTTCGCTGCAAGATCACCGCAGGCTCGCTTGATCCGCATTGGAAAGACCCCGAGAATGTCGTCACCCAGCGGCAGTTTTTCAGCCGCGAGGAGTTGTCTGAAATTCGCTACAAGCCCGACAGCCTGCCCGACATTGCATGGGGCAGCAGCAGCGTGTTCGGCTATGACGCGCTTGAGCCGCTCCTACGGTAAAGCGACAGAGCCACGCCGCCAAGCACCATGGTGGCCGCGATCAGCACTTGCAACGTGGCCGCCTCGCCCAAAAAGAGTACACCGCCAATTACCGCCAAGATCGGCACCGTGAGTTGCGCCACAGCCGCCGTGCTGGCGCTGATCTCGGGCAACACCCGATACCAAAGCGCATAGCCCAACCCCGATGTGACAGCCCCCGAAAGCACAGCCAACACCCAGCCCTGTGCGCTTGGCCACACAGGCTGCATGAGCCACATAAGTGCAGCCACGGGGCTGGCCCAAAGGAAGTTTACAGCGGTTTGCAACAGCGGGTCGCGTGCGCCACGCCCAGCCAGAGAGTAGATGCCCCACCCGACAGCCGCCGTGAACATCATCAGCGCGCCGCCAAAGTTTAAGGCCGCGCCACCCGTTGGCCACATGAGGTAGCACAAGCCCGCAAAGGCCAGCCCCGCACCAGCCCACTTCTGCGCGGTGACCTGCTCTCGCGAAATAACCGCGCTCGCAAACATCGTGACTTGCACACCACCAAACAAGAACAGCGCGCCTGTCCCGGTGTCGAGTGTCGCGTAGGCAAAGGAAAACCCGAGCACATAGACCAAGAGCGCAACAGGCCCGACAAGGCTCGCCGGGGTAAACCGAACCTTTTGCCCGCGCATCAAAACCAGCGCGCAAAGCGTCAGCGCTCCCGCGCACAGCCGGATCGCCCCGTAAGTCGCTGGTGCCGCGCTCTCCGTATCAAGGGCGAGGCGGTTGAGCACCGAGTTGGCCGCAAAAGCGACCATCGTAAGCGTAACAAGTAGAACCAGCCGCATGTGAGGCCTCTTAAGTGTGAACGGTCACATTGGGCAAGCTCTCCTAAGGGTGCAATCAAATTCCGCTCCCTTGACAGCCGCAGCCAGCGCCCCTATCTGCCCCGATAAGGGATCGGACCCCTGCCGCTCGCAGGCATATGCCATGGTGAAGTCCGCTTGTTTATAGATAACCGACGTCAGCCCTAAGCGGTTCGTTGGCAACGCGAGCACCAGCCCATCTCCGCAACAACGCTGAATGAGGTTTACTATGACACATCCGATCCCCTCCCTTGAGGCTCTCAAAACGCAGGCCAAAGCCTTGCGCCAAGCGCTTCTAAAACTAGGCCAACCCACGACACACGGCCAGTCGCTCGAGCTGCTCGCGCGTCAGCTTGGCCAACGCGACTGGAACACGCTGCACGCCCTTGCAGGAAACGCGCCCGCTCTGCCCTTCGCGGTTGGTCAGCGGGTAACAGGCCGCTATCTGAAGCAGCCGTTCACGGCTAAAATCGTCGCGCTCAACCACCGTGCTGATGGGCAATACTACGGCCTTAAGCTCTACTTTGATGAGCCTGTTGACGTGATCACGTTTGACAGCATGTCCAACTTACGCACCCGCGTGAACGTGACGGTTGGCCCCGATGGCCGCACCGCTCAGAAAACGTCAGACGGTGTGCCGCACTTGGTGCTTGATATGTAAAGGTTTGGGCCGCACTTAACGGCGTGGCCCCTTCTACACCCTGCCAATCTACACCCTGCCAAACGCCTTTGGGTAAGTGAGTTTGGCCTCTGGTGTGCCTTCATGCCCAGCCAGCAGGGTGTTCTTGACAGGATATGGGCTTTGCAATTTCGCGGCTCCGGCTCGCGAGAACCCTGTGCTTTGGTAAAACTTAGGCTGGCCCAAAACGACAACGGGCTGCTTGGTGCTCTCAGCCCAAGCCACAAGCTGGCCGATCATGCGCTTGCCGTGGTTTTTGCCCTGCCACTCAGGCGCAATCGCCACGGGCGCAAGACAAAGCCAGCCTTTCGGCTCAACCATGTTTGAGAGCGCGTAATAGCCGATCACACCGTCGCTCAGCGGCAACACCATCTCCCCCGCCATCACGCCAGCGCGGCGCAGCTTGACCGCAAGCTCGGCTTCATCAGGCCCGTCGAAAGCCTTACGCAGAAGCGCGTCGACTTGCGCGATTTCATCAGCGCGCATTGGGCGGGTGAAGGAGGGAAAGATGGGTGCGCTCATGATGTTAGCTTAAGGGAACGCCTGCGAATAAAACAAGGGAGGTTTTCCCAAAAACTTTCTTCTAAGGGCTATCCACTGAAATACCACATTCACCCCTCAATAGATATGGAAATATCGCCACATCCTCTAATTACCTACTTGACGCCTACCCACACCTACCTCATACCAGTGAGTATAGATACAAAGGAGTTCATTTCAATGACAGTAAAATATACCTCAACCGAACGTAAACAAGCCATCCTTGCAATGCTTCCGGGTGCGGCTCGCATCGGCAAAGGTCAGCGTTGGGTTATTCAGCTATCTGATGGCAAACGGGCAATGCTCAAAACCAGCCTATATGACAATATCATGGTAAAAACAGATGTGCCTTCTCCTGAAGACGCAACATTAAGTGGATTTACAAGTGATGTGGATCACGTTTTGGCAGTAACCGGCGATATCGGTAGTTTGTCAGCCTACTTGATCCCGATTGACGAAGTCGAAAGA
Organism: Lentibacter sp.; assembly: GCA_016744435.1. GTDB lineage: Bacteria > Pseudomonadota > Alphaproteobacteria > Rhodobacterales > Rhodobacteraceae > Lentibacter. Next base: position 17,690 of record JADGEJ010000034.1, read on the forward strand.
AAATTCCGAGCTGGGCAGCGTAAGTGGATGAACGAAGATCCAGAAAACCGTAGCAACACGACTTGGTCACTTTACAATATTGGCTCGCTGTTCAGCGAATACGAATATGATCTTGAGCTACGAGCTATCACGCCCGAAGAGGCGAAACGACGGCTGGCCGTTCACTTCAACACCACGCCAGACAAGATCAACATAAACGTCAGTGTCTGAGTGCTAACTCAGACTGCTAGCAAACATCCTAAAAAGGGCGCCCCGTTTGGAGCGCCCTTCTTTTTGTCTGGCGTAACCCTCTCGGCATCTTTGCAAGGCAAAGAGCCTGTCGGGTAGAGACATTTCCGTAAGGAAATGCTCTTACATCATGCCGCCCATGCCGCCCATGTCGGGCATGCCGCCGCCTGCGCCGCCGCCGTCTTTTGACGGAAGGTCTGCAACCATGGCTTCTGTTGTGATCAGAAGGCCAGCAACCGAAGCTGCGTCTTGCAGGGCTGTGCGAACAACTTTCGCAGGGTCGATAACGCCGAAGGAGAACATGTCGCCATATTCTTCAGTCTGAGCGTTAAAGCCGAACGTAACGTCGCTGCTTTCGCGCACTTTGCCCGCAACAACCGCACCGTCAACACCAGCGTTCTCAGCGATCTGGCGCAGAGGCGCTTCGATAGCTTTGCGAACGATGCTGATACCAACGTCTTGGTCGCTGTTGTCGCCTGTGAGGCCGTCAAGTGACTTGGCCGCCTGAACAAGAGCAACACCACCACCAACGATAACGCCTTCTTGCACGGCTGCGCGTGTGGCGTTCAGAGCGTCATCAACGCGGTCTTTGCGTTCTTTGACTTCAACTTCTGTCATGCCGCCAACGCGGATAACAGCAACACCACCAGCAAGTTTCGCAACACGCTCTTGGAGTTTCTCTTTGTCGTAGTCAGACGTTGTCTCTTCGATCTGCGCGCGGATTTGTGAAACGCGTGCGTCGATCTCGGCTTTGTCGCCAGCGCCATCAATGATTGTTGTTTCATCTTTGGTGATGGTGATCTTCTTAGCCGTGCCGAGCATGTCCATTGTGACAGTCTCAAGCTTCATGCCCAGTTCTTCCGAGATCACTTGGCCGCCTGTCAGGATAGCGATATCCTGCAGCATGGCTTTGCGACGGTCGCCAAAGCCAGGTGCTTTAACTGCCGCGATTTTCAGACCGCCACGCAGCTTGTTCACAACGAGTGTGGCAAGGGCTTCGCCTTCAACATCTTCTGCGATGATCAGGAGTGGTTTTTGTGACTGGATCACTTGCTCAAGCAGGGGAACCATGGCTTGCAGTGAAGACAGCTTCTTCTCGTGCAACAGCACAAGGCAGTCTTCGAGGTCTGCGATCATTTTGTCCGAGTTTGTCACGAAGTATGGTGACAGGTAGCCGCGGTCAAACTGCATGCCTTCAACGACGTCTGTCTCTGTTTCGAGGCCTTTGTTCTCTTCAACAGTGATAACGCCTTCGTTGCCAACTTTTTGCATCGCGTCTGCGATTTGACGGCCAATTTCGGCTTCGCCGTTGGCTGAGATCGTGCCAACTTGCGCAACTTCGTCGCTGTCTTTCACTTCACGTGCGGCTGCTTTGATGGCTTCCACAACTTTCGCTGTTGCGAGGTCAACACCGCGCTTCAGGTCCATCGGGTTCATGCCCGCTGCAACTGATTTCAGGCCTTCGCGAACGATCGCTTGTGCCAGAACTGTCGCAGTTGTCGTGCCGTCGCCAGCTTCGTCATTGGTGCGTGAGGCCACTTCTTTGACCATCTGCGCGCCCATGTTTTCAAACTTGTCTTCAAGCTCGATCTCTTTGGCGACAGAAACACCGTCTTTTGTGATGCGCGGTGCGCCGAACGATTTGTCGAGCACAACATTGCGGCCTTTCGGGCCGAGAGTAACTTTAACCGCGTCGGCAAGGATGTTCACACCAGTAAGCATCCGGTTGCGGGCGTCGGTTCCAAACTTTACGTCTTTAGCTGACATAGTTTGCTCCTAAAATTGAATTTCGTGGAAGGACAGTTAGGCAATAACGCCCATGATGTCTGATTCTTTCATGATCAAAAGCTCTTCGCCGTCGATCGTGACTTCGGTGCCTGACCATTTGCCAAACATAACGCGGTCGCCCGCTTTTACGTCCATTGCAATGCGGTCGCCGTCTTCGTCGCGTGCGCCTGCACCAACAGAGACAACTTCGCCTTCAGCAGGCTTTTCTTTTGCGCTTTCAGGGATGATCAATCCGCCAGCAGTTTTTTCTTCGCCTTCTACGCGGCGAACGACTACGCGGTCGTGAAGCGGTGTAAATGCCATCAGTCGAGGCTCCTTACGCTTGAGTTTTAATGTCCAACCCAGTTTTGATCTGGGTTTAGCACTCACCACATGCGAGTGCTAACGGCGCATAGCTAAGGTTGGTTTTGGGGTGAGTCAAGGAAAGGCCGCGAAAATATCTCCCACCCGGTTTGATCTGGCGAGTTTACCCTATAGTATCTAAACTATACACAACTTACACACGCCAAAACAAACCACTTCAGAGAACGCGAACCGACCATGCCTGTCGACATAGTTGCCCTTTGTTTTCTATTCCTCATCATGTCTTTTGTTTACCTGATCGTGGTTATGCAGCTCAGCACTGGCTTTCCACCTTTCTATGAAGGCGCCGCCAAAACAGATAAAAACCGCTTTCAACTGTTTGAGCATTTTCCAAAGAGCATGGCCCTCATTTTTGTGCCCCTTGCCTTAACCGCGCTGACAACCCAGCCGTTTTTTGCCGCTCTCACAGGGTTTGTGTGTGCTTGGAACGGGTGGCGTATCAGAAACAGGTTCAAAGCTCATACCACAGGCATCGACCCTTGGTTTCTGCCTGTGTTCATCCCCTATCCATCACCCAAATACAAAATGCTGGTGTTTGATGCGTGGACATTGCTCAATGCTTTTGGGTTTGGCGCATTCGTCGCAATTAGCTTCTCAGCATAGCCCACAGCATAGCCCACTGTATAACCCACTATAATCCACTGTCATCTTTCTGGCACGAGCCCTCGCCATAATGACACATCGCGTTTCCGCACAAACCCGCCGGATAATATCGCGCACCCTGAGCCGGCTATTGCCTTGCAGAACCTTGTCGCGATATTTGGTTAACCAAACGAGGTGGTAGCGATGGTAAAAAACGCAATGCTTTCCGGTGTCATATTGCACGCTCTTATTCCTCCCAAGGAAATAGTTGACGACACCTCAACAGGCCTTAATCAGATGCTGGGAGCGTTGGAGCCGCCTTTTCCAATGAGAGTGTCGCATCTGAAAACACCCAAGGGCCGCTAACACCAGGGGTGTTTTCTGGAGCTATCTCAAGACCCCGGTGTTTAATTTGAGGATCGCTGAATGCCTGCTCGATAGTATTGATGGGGCCTGCCGGGACGCCTGCTTCCTCAAGCGCTTGCAGAAGGTCATGTGAAGTCCACGTTAGAATAAAATTTTGCGCCATTTCAGTAAGAAGATCGCGGTGCTTGACCCGACTTTCGTTTGAGGAAAACCTTGGGTCATCCCGTATCGCTAGCGCCTTAATGGTTTCACAGAACGAACCGAATTGTGCGTCATTGCCAACGGCCAGAATGATGTGCCCATCACGTGTCTGCATGACCTGATAAGGTGCGATATTAGGGTGGGCATTTCCAAGGCGGGTCGGGCTTTCTTTGGTTGTAAGGTAGTTCATCGCCTGATTGGCCAGTACAGAGGTCGCACAGTCCAATAGTGACATATCAACATGTTGGCCTTTCCCCGTGGTATGGCGCTGTTCAACAGCGGCAAGAACTCCAATGGTGCCATAAAGGCCGGTCACGATATCGGTGATCGCGACGCCAACTTTTTGGGGCTGCCCGTCCGGCTCGCCGGTGATCGACATCAGACCCGACATGCCCTGAATAAGAAAGTCATACCCCGGGCGCTTGGCGTAAGGGCCGGTTTGGCCAAATCCGGTGATTGAGCAATAGATCAAGCGCGGGTTGATTTCTTTTAGGCTGTCGTAATCAAGCCCGTATTTGGCGAGGCCGCCAACCTTGAAGTTTTCAATCAGAATGTCCGCATCACGGACCAACTCGATGACCTTGTCACGCCCTGTATCTGTTCGGAAATCGGCAATAACGCAGTCTTTGCCTCTATTGGCCGCATAATAATAAGCGGCAGATTTGTCTCCGTCTCTCTCAATAAATGGAGGCCCCCATTTGCGAGTATCGTCACCCTCGGGGCTTTCAACCTTGGTGACATGCGCCCCCAGATCAGCCAGCGATTGGCCGATCCACGGGCCAGCCAGAATGCGGGCGAGTTCAACAACTTTGAGGCCTTCAAGAGGGTGCATATTCTGTCCTTAGAGATAGGGCGGCGTGCAGGCGGAAATTACCTCGCAGGCGCGATCAGAGATGTTACGAAACCGGTGCGGCTCGCGGCTGTTAAACAAGAAGGCATCGCCAGCTTTTAGCACACGAATATCGTTGCCAACGGTGATTTCGATCTCGCCGGAAATCACGATTCCACCTTCGCTGGCTTCGTGTTCGATCATCGACGCACCAGTATCGGCCCCCGGCTCATAGCGCTCTTGCAGGATTTGCAGCCCGTGCAATTTGGCGTCACCGATTTGTTTGATGGTGATCACATGCTCGGTAGACTTGCTGTCTTTGTACAAATGAGATGTCAGATCCCGCAATTCGGAAGGGGTGAAAAACGGGTGCTGACTGGCGGTGGCATCTGGCTCGAAAAACTCAGACATGGAAATGCCAAAACCGCCCAGTATCTTGCGCAACGAAGCGACGGAGGGACTCGACTTATTGGTTTCGATCATTGAAATCTGCCCGTGTGGCACGCTGGCATGTTCTGCCAACTGCCGTTGAGACAGGCCATACTGGTGGCGCAGTGCCTTTAAGCGTGCGCCCACATCGAATTCGTCGGTCATCGTGGTAATCTCCACTGTCGTTTCATCCCTATAGTAACCGAATCAAATTATATTGCGCAACTTTTAGCTATCATTGCGCAATATATTGAGCAATGATAGCCATCAGAATCATTAAACATGGATAGGAGATTCCGCTGTGAGTATGACTGAAGCCCTAAAAAAACGCCGTGCTGATGCTGTCGCAGTTGGCGTTGCAACTCGCGGCATATACGCTGTTAAGGCTGAAAACGCCGAATTGTGGGACGCGGACGGCAAGCGTTATATAGACTTTGCCGCCGGCATCGCGGTGAACAACACCGGACATCGCCACCCTAAAGTGATGCAAGCGGTTGCCGATCAATCGCAAGCTTTCACCCACACATGTTTCCATGTCGCCCCTTACGAAAGCTACATCGCGCTGGCAGAACGCCTGAACAGCGCGACACCTGGAGGCTTCTCCAAAAAAACAATGCTCGCAACAACTGGCGCGGAAGCCGTTGAAAATGCTGTCAAAATGGCGCGCGCGCATACAGGGCGCTCCGGGGTGATCGCCTTCTCAGGTGCGTTTCACGGGCGCACGCTTCTGGGCATGGCGCTTTGTGGCAAGGTTAACCCCTACAAAAAAGAATTTGGTGCGATGCCTGCCGAAGTTATGCACGCGCCCTTCCCGAATGAGTTCCACGGCGTCAGCGTTGCCGACAGCCTGAATGTTCTGGAAAACATGCTGCGCTCCTCGATTGATCCTGAGCGCGTGGCTGCCATCATCGTTGAGCCGGTGCAGGGCGAAGGCGGGTTTGTAACGGCTCCGCCTGAATTCCTTCAAGCCTTGCGCAAGATTTGCGACACTCACGGGATCATGCTGATTGCCGACGAAGTGCAAGCTGGCATGGCGCGTACTGGCAAGCTGTTCGCGTTTGAGCACTCCGGCGTAGCCGCCGATCTCGTTTGCATGGCCAAGGGTCTGGCTGGCGGCTTCCCGCTGTCGGCCGTTACAGGGCGCGCCGAAGTTGTTGATGCCGCCCCAACGGGAGGTATCGGCGGCACATACGCAGGTAATCCGCTGGCAGTTTCTGCGGCCAATGCCGTGCTTGAGATCATCGAGGAAGAGGGCCTATGCGCGCGTGCTGTTGAGATCGGCGATATGATTAAAGCCCGCCTGAACGACATTGCATCGCGCCAAGGCATGGAAGCCATCGGCGAGGTGCGCGGCCCTGGTGCGATGGTCGCGTTTGAGATGGTCACGGACCGCGAAACCAATGCGCCCGATGTGGCTGTTACCCAAGCAATTGTGGCCGAAGCCGAGGCTCGCGGCCTTATCATTCTGCCTTGCGGCACTCGTGGCAATGCGCTGCGCTTGCTACCACCTCTTACCACTCCGCTTGCACAAGTCGAAGAAGCCCTCAATATTCTTGAGGCGTCGATTGAAGCCGCTATTAATAAAGGAGCCTGAGACATGGCCAACACACTCTCCCCCCAAAGCCGCCCAGAGCTGTCATCATTCAACTGGGAAGATGCGTTCTTGCTCGACAGCCAATTGGCCGATGACGAGCGTATGATCCGCGACAGTGCCTTTGCCTATGCGCAGGAAAAATTGCAACCTCGTATCACGGAGGCATTTGCCAAAGAGCAAACCGACCCCGCGATTTTTGCCGAAATGGGCGAAATGGGCTTGCTGGGAACAACCATCCCCGAGGAGTACGGCGGGCTTGGTGCCAACTACGTAAGCTACGGTTTGGTAGCGCGCGAAGTTGAGCGCGTTGACAGTGGCTACCGCTCAATGATGTCAGTGCAAAGCTCGCTGGTGATGTACCCAATCTATGCCTACGGCAGTGAAGAGCAGCGAATGAAATACCTGCCCGGTCTGGCGGCCGGCACGCTGATCGGCTGTTTTGGCCTGACAGAACCTGACGCCGGATCTGATCCGGGGAGCATGAAGACCACCGCGAAAAAAGTTGACGGCGGCTATGTGCTGAACGGCGCAAAAATGTGGATTTCCAACAGCCCGATTGCTGATGTCTTCGTGGTTTGGGCGAAGTCTGACGCCCACGGCGGTAAGATCAGAGGCTTTGTGCTGGAAAAAGGCACCAAGGGCCTAAGCGCACCAAAAGTCGAAGGGAAAATGTCACTTCGCGCGTCGATCACTGGTGAAATTGTGATGACTGATGTTGAAGTCAGCGATGAGGCACTTCTACCGAATGTTGAAGGGTTGAAAGGCCCGTTTGGCTGTTTGAACCGCGCGCGCTATGGCATTGCTTGGGGCGCGATGGGCGCGGCCGAAGCGTGCTGGCATGGCGCACGTCAATATGGCTTGGATCGCAAACAGTTCAACAAGCCGCTGGCGCAAACCCAGTTGTTCCAGTTGAAACTGGCGAATATGCAGACCGAGATCACCCTTGGCTTGCAAGCCGCATTGCGCGTCGGGCGCCTGATGGACGAAGCAAATGCTGCACCCGAAATGATCAGCATGATCAAGCGTAACAATTGCGGCAAGGCGCTGGAAGTTGCCCGCCATGCCCGCGACATGCACGGCGGCAATGGCATTAGCCTGGATTTTCACGTGATCCGTCACATGGTGAACCTTGAAACAGTGAACACCTATGAAGGCACTCATGATGTGCATGCACTGATTTTGGGGCGCGCACAGACTGGCCTACAGGCGTTCTTCTAAACCTGTTGCAAAACAGGCTCGAAAGAGGGGTGTGTTCTTCCTGAAGCACTCCTCTTTCTTTTGTAAATTCAAATACCAAAGGAGTGACCATGAAACTGAACCTTATTTCTGGTGAGTGGCTGGCTGGACCCGATCATGTGTCAAACCTAAACCCTGCCGATACTTCTGATGTGATTGGCCTCTATACACGGGCCTCTGTGGAGCAGGTTGACCTCGCGGTTTGCGCGGCAAATTCGGCTAGCTCAGCTTGGGCGAAAGCCAGTCCGCAAGTGCGCTCGGACTTGCTGGAAAGCGTGGCGCAGGCGTTATTTGCACGAAAAGATGAGCTGGGCCGCATTCTGGCGCGCGAAGAAGGGAAAACGCTCGCTGAAGCCGTCGGCGAGACCATGCGCGCAGCGCAGATATTCCGGTTCTTCGCGGGCGAAGCGATCCGCGTTGCAGGGGATGCGATTGCATCGGTGCGCCCTGATGTCGACGTCAATGTGATCAGACAGGCCGCTGGGGTTGTTGGCTTGATCACCCCATGGAATTTCCCGATCGCGATTCCGGCGTGGAAAATCGCGCCTGCATTGGCTTATGGCAACTCAGTGGTGTTCAAGCCTGCCGATCTGACCCCCGGCTCGGCGCATCTTCTGGCCGAGATCATCCATCAAGCCGGATGCCCTTCCGGGGTGTTCAATTTGGTGATGGGCCGAGGCTCGGTAGTTGGCGATGCGATTGTTGGCCACCCATTGGTTGATGCGGTATCCTTCACCGGATCAGCCCCTGTTGGCCGCGCAATGGCAGTGCAGGCGGCGCAAGGCATGAAAAAAGTGCAGCTCGAAATGGGCGGCAAGAACCCAATGGTGATTCTGGATGATGCCGATCTTGATATTGCAGTTCCAGCGGTTTTGAACGGCGCGTTTTACTCCACAGGTCAGCGCTGCACTGCATCCTCCCGGATCATTGTGCAGGCGGGTGTCCATGACGCATTCGTGGCGCGGCTGGCGGCAGAAACCAAGGCGCTGAAAATCGGCAACCCGCTGGATGCGTCGGTTCAGGTTGGGCCTGTGGTTTCTGAAAAGCAGCTGATGAACAACTTAGATTACGTTGAAATCGCGCGTGCCGAGGGTGCAGACGTGATCGGTGGCGAACGCTTGAACCGCGAGACTGAGGGCTATTTTCAAGCGCCTGCTTTATTCGTGGGCGCCACCAACCAGATGCGCAGCAGCCGCGAGGAAATCTTTGGGCCTTGCGCGTCGATTATCAAAGTCGGAGATTTTGACGAGGCGCTATCGGTTGCGAACGACACTGAGTTTGGACTGTCGGCCGGCATATGCACCGCCAGTTTGAAACATGCTCGTGCGTTCAGGCAGGAGGCACAGGCGGGGATGGTGATGGTCAACCTTCCAACCGCTGGCGTAGATTACCATGTGCCATTCGGCGGCACAAAAGGCTCATCAATCGGATCACGCGAGCAAGGACGCTATGCGGCTGAGTTCTACACAACAGTGAAAACTGCCTATAGTTTTGCGGGATAAGCCGCCGCACGACCAGCAAGTTATTGCAGTTCTACAGCAAAGCCTCGTTTGGCTTTGGTCTTACCGCAAGGAGCTGCCCCTTGATAACCACTCATAGGGTTATACTAGGGGCAGCGTCGGTATGAGACTCAAGCTGTCAAACGCCCTTCAAGCGCATCGTGAATTGCCTTGGTTCCAAGGTGTAGGCCGATCTCATAACGGCCAAACAAAAATTCGGTGTTTGCCCCCGTGCTCAGACCTTTCTGGGTGTTCTCACCAATCTCGAAATCCTCATTAAAGACAGTGCGGATCACATCGTAGTTCTTTTCCCAATAACGCTCGGCTTTTTCAGTCTTGGGTGCTTCCGGGACCAGCATCATGCATTTGAAAATGCAGGTGTCCACGCCCGTCGGAATGACTGTGTGGATGTAAACATGATCCGTCATCACCTGCACATAATTGCAAGGGAAAATATAGTTCTGCGTCATGAAGTAGGGGCGAGGATCCCAATCTTCCGGCGCTTTGTCCTTTAGCTCAACCACAGTCGGCAGCGGCACGGAATGGCGCACATGCGGGTAATTGTTAGTCCAGACGCTTTGGTTATCAAGGTAGGCGGCACAAGCCGTATGCTCATGTGCTCCACAGAAATGGTAGGATTCTTGGAAGCCCTCAAGTGCGAGATGCCAGTTCATCTTTCGGTCAAGAGACCATGCTTTAAACACTGTGTGGTTCTCTAGGCCCAGCCCACTAAGTTGCTCGGCCATTGGTGCGATCCATGCATCGATATCTAGCGGCTCATCGTCAGCCGACGGGCGCACCCAGATCAGGCCAAACCGCTCGAACGCGGGCAGCTCAACCAGCCCCAGCGCCTTTTTGTCGATGTCGCCAAAACCTGCGGCTTGTGGCAATCCGCGCAGGTTTCCGTTCAGGTCGTATGTCCACTTGTGGTAAGGGCAAGAGAACGTCTTGGATTTCCCACATTCACTTTCGGTCAAACGCGCGCCGCGGTGGCGGCAAACGTTCATGAAGGCTTTGACCACGCCATCGTTGTTACGCGTGATCAGGATAGGAACGCCCAACTCATCATTCGTGAAGTAAGAGGCAGGCTCGGGCAATTGCTCGGAATGCCCCATAATGACTGGAAATTTGCGAAACAGAATTTCGACTTCTTTGGCCAGCACATCTGGATCAGTATAGGTGGTCACCGGGTTTCGCATCAACTCGGGCTGCATGTCGGTGGTGCCATCCTCTGTGTGCTGCAGAATGGCTTTGACGATGTCTTTTTCTTCGACACTAATGTTCATAATCTTATACTCCCTCTTCATTTTTTGGTGCCGGTAGATATCGGCTGCCCTTACACTGGTCAGCCACGGCTTGACGGTACTCTTGCCTTAATGTGGCGACAACCTCCGCGATGCTTTCAGATTTAGTGATACCACCGACGCCCTGCCCCGCGCTCCAGACATGCTTCCATGCCTTTGAGCCGGCGTGCATGTCACCTGAAAAGTCAAACTTTACCGCTTTGGCCATGTCCTCGATCGGAATTCCCGCGGCTTCAACGCTTGCGCGCATCCAGTTGCCCAACGCGCCGGTTATGGCGCGTGAAGCGATCAGGTCTTCCATCGCGCTTTCCCAGACCATCTCGCGGTAAGCTTGCGGAATCATGGTTTCGCGCGCGGCCAGAAATCGTGTGCCAAGATAAGCAAAATCAACGCCAAGGTTTTCAACGGCTCGAATAGCGCGGCCCGTCCCGATGCCACCCCCTACGATCAATGGTCCGTCAAAAAAACCGCGGACCTCTTCGATAAACGGCAGCATCGCATATTCACCCGTATGGCCGCCCGCACCGGCACAGACCAACACGAGGCCATCCGCCCCTTTGTCGAGCGCTTTGCGCGCGAACCTAGGAGACGTCACATCAGCAAAGACCAAGCCGCCGTACTGGTGCACTTGCTCAGTGACACGGTGCGGCCCCCCCAAAGCAGTGATCACCAAATTGGGTTGAAACTCCTCTACCAGCGCGATTTCATCGTCAAAGCGGCCATAGCTGGAATGCGTGATCATGTTCATGGCCCAAGGTGCGTCATCCGGTCCGACACGGCTGGTGATCTGGGTTAGCCAGCTGCGCAAATCATCAGTGGTGCGGGCGTTAGGGCCGGGAAACGAGCCCATGACGCCCGCTTTGCAAGCCGCTACCACCGTCTCGGGATTTGAAACAAGAAACATCGGCGCAGCGATGGCGGGCAACACCATCGCTGATTTAAGTTCATCTACTTTAGTGTTCATAGATCAGCCTTTCCGGGGCGAGTTCAGGCATCAGCCCGCAGACTATTTTGCAAAGACGTTCGGTCTACCTTGCCTGCCGGGGTCAGCGGCATTTCTGGCAAAATGATCACCTCTGCAGGCATTTTGTAGCCGATCAGATTGTCTTTGCAAAAAGACAATATACCGGCTTCATCCGCCGCCGTACGCAGCGTGACAAAGGCCACCGGAACTTCGCCTGAGCGAGAGTGAATACGGCTGACCACACAGGAAGCTGATATGGCGGGGTGGGCCAACAGCAACTCTTCGAGCTCACGTGGAAAAACGTTGAAGCCACTGACAAATATCACATTCTTCTTGCGATCCGTAATGGTAAGGAACCCTTCTGCATCTAGCGTGCCAATGTCGCCCGTGTAGACAAACCCGTGTCTTAAAGCGATCGCGGTTTCCTCTGGGCTGCAGGTGTATCCAGCCATCATATGTGGCCCCTTAATGCGGATTTCTCCTGCTTCGCCAGTGCCAAGCACGGTGTCTCCCGTCTCAAGATCAACGATTTCGACCGTAGTATCTGGCACCGGCTTGCCCGCAGAGCCTAGCAGCACGCCATGCGCCTCAGTATTGATCGTGATCGGGGCGATCTCGGTCATCCCGTAGCCTTCGTAAATCTTGAGGCCAGTCGCCGCTTCCCAGCGTTTGTGGACATCCAGCGGGAAAGGTGCCCCGCCACCGGGGCAGATACGAAGCTCTGGAAACCGAGCGTCGGCAAATTTGGCCGAAGACATAACGGCCTGATATATTGCAGGCGGCCCGCCACCAAAAATAGTCACGCCTTCACTTGCCAGCAGGTCCACGATCAGATCCGGCTGGAACCGCTCGGGTATGACAACAGAACCTGCCCGAATAATCGGATTGGCCAGCCCCATCAGAAAGCCGTAAATATGAGTAAAGGGCGCAACAGGCAGCCAGACCTCATCCGCCCGCGTTCGCCAGCCCCAATCGCCTCGTTCCATCGTTGCGATGACGGCGGCGTTTGTGTGCGGAACCTGCTTTGGCAAACCGGTTGTCCCACCTGAATACATGATGGCGGCAATGTCATCAGCCGTACTGGGGTCGGTCAACTCGGCGAGTTCGGCAGGTTTGAGCAAGCTCTCAACCAGCGCATCGTTGAGGATGCGCGTGCGGCCTGTTGAGTGCTCATGGTCCGACAGGGTAACCACGGCACCCAGATCATCGAGCAGCTTGGAAATTGTTGCAGGCGGGTTGCCATGGTTGATCAACGCAGGCGTTCCACCGGCAAACAAAGTCGCAAAATAGGCGATCAGAAAAGCCGTAGAGTTGGGTAGGATCAACGCAACAGAGCGCCCTTGCACATCCGCGCGCAGCTCATCGGCAAGCGACTGAATAGCACCCGCCGCCTGACCATAAGTCAGCGTGCCCGTGCTCCCTTTACAGTATATCGCATCAGGGTTGCGTTCTGCCGCAACTTTGAAGGCGCTTGCGATGGTCTGCGCCTCCATTTTCCAACCGTCAGGAGCGTGTTTCTCAGTCAAAGCTTAGTCTCTCTCTTCTGTCGCTGTATCTGTGGCCGATCAAATTCAAGTTGATCGTGCCAACCATACTATAACGCGGCTGGTTGGCATGTCATCCAAACTGTAGATGCCACGTTAAACATGCACTCAACAGCACGTCTGTGCCATCCTGAAACACTTTTGAAGAACTTGCAAAACCCACGTAAAAAGGTGCCCCGCTTTCGGGACACCAAATTCACTTACGACTTGAATATCTACTTCAACAATACATCCAGCGGCACAGGCTCGCTTATGGTGAAGCTGCCAATCACCCCAGGCTTCCCACCGGTGATTTCAACGATCTGCATTTCAGCGGTGTTCTGGTGGTGGATTGTGTCTGAGAAACTACGGGGGCCAAATGTTGTTGGCTCGTTGTCCATTTTCTCAAGCTCGGCGGTTACCGCGGACGCTTCAACTGTTCCGGCACGCTCAACAGCCTTGGCCCAGAGATCAATCAGCAGATAGCCCGGATATACGTAAGTGCTTGATGGGCCAGCGCCTGTTGCCGCTTCATACGCATCGCGGAACTCATTTACGGCAGGGCGCGTGTCGTCACCATAGATAGAGCCCTGAACCGGAACGATGAAGTTCGTCAGATCAGGCGTTGCATCCAGCCAGTAAGAACCATCTACAGCAGATCCGTTCAGGATTGTTGAATTGATACCAGCCGCCCGAATCTGACGCACAGCAGACGCCGCGCCCGGAATGTATGAGCAAAGCATGATCACATCAGGCTCTTTATCAAGGCTTTTGATCCGCGTGATTTGGCTGGCAATAGAAGCGTCGCCGTTCAGGAAGGTATCACGGCCAACAATCTCGCCGCCTGCTTTGGGGAACATCCAGTCGTAACCCGTACAGATGCCTTTGTTGTACTCAATCGTTGTATCAAGCAGCACATAGCCCGTCGTGGCTTTCCGTTCTTTGACAGCCCACTCAGCCACTGTTGCGCCTTGAACCGCCGCAAGGACAGATGCGGAGAAGCTGTTGGGGCCAACGCCTTGAATGCCCGCTTTGATGTCTTCAGCACAGAGGAAGAAAGAGTTCAGCCCTTCACCTTCAGCCGCCAAAGCAGCCGGTGCGCCAAAGTCATAGTCGCAAGACACGATCAGCATGTCTGCACCTTCGTCAACCAGTTGCAGGCCCGCGCTTGCAGACTGTGCTTGGTCGCTCTTGGTGTCGGCTTCGATCCATTTGATCTGCTTTCCCAAGAGGCCCCCGGCAGCGTTGATCTCGTCAATCCGGATGCGCGCAGCTTCAACAGCCGGGCCATCATAGGCTTGAACCCAGCCAGACTTGGCGATTGCAAAGCCGATAGTGATGTCATCGGCCATAGCAGCCGTGCCAAGGCTCAAGGCGAGCGTTGTCGCAGTTAAGAAATGTTTCATGGTAATCTCCTCTGTTGGCAGGTTTATATTGTTTTCCCGTCAGCGCCCGCCAATGCGCAAACGTAGTTCACGCCCACCGGTTAGCCCGGCGGGGCGTAGAATGAGGACAAGGATCATAATGACCCCTATAAGGATTTCTTGAGCGCCGGTTGGCAGCGCCAGCGTAGTTTCGCCAAACTCCACACCTCGCTCCATGCGCACGAGACTCTCGATCATGATCGAAAGAACCAGAACGCCTGTTACCGCGCCGGTCAGGCTGCCTATTCCGCCCACAACAAGCATGGCGAGCGTGATGAACGTCACGCCAAGGTAGAAGCTCGAAGGGTTCAGCACGCCCAAAGAATGGCCAAACAAGGCCCCTGCGACACCGGTGAAAAAGGCAGAGACCACCAGGGAAATCAGGCGATGGCGGTACATGTTAATCCCGCTGGCTGAGGCCGCAACTTCGTCTTCGCGGCTGGCGCGCAAAGCAAGCCCGGAGGCAGAGCTCGCATACCAAGCCGCTGCGAGAACCGTGACAGAGGCCCAGCCAAACGTCACCCACTGGTCTGCGTAGCGCGCGAGGCCAACCACTGATGATGTGGCCCCGGTCACGCCTTCCCAGCTGGAGTAAACCGTGTAGACAATCGCGAGAAAGGCGAATGTCGCGATAGAGGCCGCGATCCCCGTGAGCCGCAAAATGGCAGCACCTGAAACCAGCGCAACAAAAGCCGCCAGCAAACCAGAGACAACAGCCGCCGGAAGCACGTGCCACTCGGCATTCGCCAGAAAGGGCCAGAGGTCAGGCAAAAACAGCCCCTTCATCTGCGGCTTTAGCGTTAGCCAAGCAGAGCAATATGCCCCGATCGCCATATAGCCCGCGTGCCCGAAACTCACGACACCGGAGTTTCCGACAAAAACCCAGAGACCCACAACAAATGTGACACGGATCATGGTTTGCGCCGCCATGCGCGCCAATGATTTGTCGCCCAGCATTGTTACCAGAAGAGTGAAAACCAGCAGAATGAGGATCAACAGAACTGGTGTTGACCATGCGCTCAGGCGTTTTTGTTTATGTGTTTGTGCCATGCTCTAGACCCTCGGTTTTGCAGAGTTTGAGGCAAACAACCCTTGGGGCCGCAGCAACAGGCTGACGATGACCAGCGTATAAAGGAAGGCATCTCGGAAGGGGCGCGCTTCGAGCGGAAGGAACCCCTGAAGGATCACTGATGCCGCACCAATAAGGAAGCCCGCAGCAACAGCACCCGGCAAGCTGCCCAACCCTCCGATGACCGTCGCAATAAAAGCAACCAGCATGATTTGCCCGCCCATGCGAATGTCAGCAACGCCAGTCTGTGTGGCCATGATCATGGCAACGGCAGCGGCCAAGGCGCCAGACAAGGCAAAAGCGCCTGTGATCACCACATTGGCCTTCACGCCCAGCAACCGCGCCATTGTGAAGTTCTCAGCAGCGGCGCGCATTTCTAGCCCAATTTTGGTCTTCTTCAGAAGCAGAGCCAACGTCACCACGACAGCCAAAGTCGTCAGGATGACAATAATTTGCAGCAAGGGAACCGACGCTCCGACAATGGAGACCGGTGTGTTCAGCTCGGGCCAGAGGCTGATCGCCTTTGGGCGGCTGCCGTAAACGGCAAGCAGCGAGTTCTGAATCACAAACCCGAGTGCGAACGAAGAAATCATCATTGCAACAGGCGTGGCATTGCGCATGTGCCGGAAGACAAAAAACTCAGACGCAACCGCAACCGCCGCACCGATCGAAAGAAGTATCGGGATCAGCACAATAGCGGGCGCTTTGCCCAGAAACATCACGGCCACGGCGTCGGTAGAAGGCACGATCAGCGCAAAAACGCAAAAGGCGATGTATTCGCCATGTGCGAAGTTCACGAGGTTCATCACCCCAAAAATCAGCGCAATGCCAAGGGCCGCCATGGCGTAGATGCCACCAAGGCTCATGGCGTCAAAGAAGAGCTGTGGAATTGCGTTCATGAGGATGCCTCAGCTTTATCTGTTCCAAAATAGGCTTCGTTGAGCACGTCGCTTTCTGCGAACTTCTTGGCGTCACCATCACCAACAACAGAACCGCCGCGCAGCAACACCATGCGTCCGCCAACACGCGCAGCACGTGCAGAGCTTTGCTCAACAATAATCAGCGTCAGACCGCGGTCTTTCTGCAAATTTACGAGCGTTTCATAGACTTGATCGACAATATTGGGGGCCAGCCCCAAAGATGGCTCATCCACCAGCATCAGCTTGGGGTTGGTCATCAGACCCCGCCCGATTGCCAACATCTGTTGCTGCCCGCCAGAAAGCGCGCCAGCATTGGCATGACGGCGCTCTCCCAAAATGGCAAAGTTTTCGTAGACTTCTTCGATGTCATTTTCGACAGCAGACTTGTCGCGCCGGATACCCGTGCCAACACGCAGGTTTTCCTCAACCGTCAATGTTCCAAAAATGTCGCGGCCCTCAGGCACCATTGTCAGGCCAAGCCGCGCAATCGCTTCGGGCGTGCGGCCTGTCAGCAAATCACCGTCCACTTCGATCCGGCCATGGGAGGTTGCAACAGCCCCGCAGATAGCCTTGAGCAATGATGACTTTCCAGCGCCGTTTGGCCCCGAGATGAACAGGCGCTCACCTTCCTCAATGGTCAGCGTCACATCCGTAAGGGCTGGGACTTTGCCGTAGCGAACCGCAACATCGTAAACACCAAGCTTAGACATTACGCGCCCTCCGTGTGTTCTGTATGTTCTGCGCCAAGGTAAGCATCACGCACAGCTTGGCTGCTAAGGATCGCGTCCTTGTCGCCTTCTTCGATGATCGTTCCCGCGTCCAAAACATAGACATGGTGAGAGACAGACAAGACCAGCCCGACATTATGCTCAATGAGCAAAACACCTGTGCCTAATTCTTCGGAAACGCGTTTGATGATGCTTGCCAGATCGCTGGCTTCCGCCTCGGACATGCCTGCGGCTGGTTCATCAAGTAATAAAAAGTCTGGGCTAAACATCAGCGCGCGGGCAATGCCAACGCGCCGTTCATCCGTATAGGGCAGCCCCGCCGCCGGCAGTTCCGCCAAGTGAGATGAGCCCATCCACGCAAGCAGGCGCATGGCCTCAGTCTCAGATGCCCGGCGCGAATGGCCAAGGCCAACACCCGTAACGGCCAGATTATCTAGCACATCAAGTCCGGTAAACAAACGCCCGGCCTGAAACGTTCGGGCAATACCAGCACGGCGCAAAGCATGCGGCGACCAGTCTCCGACACTCGTGCCGTTCAGTTTTACAGTCCCCGTTGTGGGGGCCTGAAAACCGGTCAGCACATTAACCATCGTGGTTTTTCCCGCGCCATTCGGCCCGATCAGCCCATGCACGGCACCCGGCGTGATAGTCAGTGTAACATCCGTCAGGGCCTTGAACCCGCCGAACGCCACTGTCACCCCGGAGGCCGCAAGGGAGAGAGCTGATGTGTTTGATGTCTGGCTCACTGGTGTTCCCAACGCCCCTTAGCTGGCTGCATCAGACGTCAGAACATAGACGCCACTTTCATGCAGGTTGACGGTCCACTCCGGCTCAACAACGATGGTCGTTGTGACCTCTTCGATCACGGCAGGGCCTTTAAGCGTGTCCCCTGCCCCCATTTTTCCGCCGTCATAGACAGGCGTGTCCTTGGTGGCACCATCCTTGGAGAACACCATCGGGCGGCTGCCCTTGAGCGCGCTTTCGGCGCCGCTTCCAGCCGCGATTGTCATGCGATCAGGCTTGTCAACGTGGCCGGCAATCGTGCTCTCGACGTTCACAACCTCGATCGCGCTGCTCGGCTCGTCGTAAGTGTAGAGTTCTTTGTGACGGGCGTGGAAGGCGTCTTTGAGGTCTTGCAAACGCTCTTCCGTGACCTCGAAAGGCTCGATCTCGACAGTACATTCGTGAACCTGACCGACATAACGCATGTCTAGGCTCCGCCTGATCGATATCTTGTCTTCGGCAAAGCCATCGCCTGCCAAATCTTCGCGGCCATTGGTTTCCAGACCGCTGAACAACGTGTCGAGCTTGGCCGCAGCCTCCGCGCCTTCAACGCGGATCGGTGCGGGCGCCATATAGTTGTACTTTACGTCAGAGATAATCTGGCCATAGGCACAAAGACCCGACGCCAACTTGGAAATCAGAACCTTGCTGATCCCCATCTCACGGGCCAAGGCCGTGATATGCGCACCGGTCGCACCGCCAGCCCCCATCAAGACAAAATCACGCGGATCATAACCACGTTCAACCGAAACGCGACGGATCGCATTCACCATGTTGTTGTTCACGATGGTGAACATGCCATGCGCGGCCTGCTCAACGGTGATCCCGAGAGGATCCGCCAACTTGCCTTTGATTGCAGAGCGCGCTTTGTCAGCATCCAGCGGCAGACGTCCGCCCACCAAGCCATCAGCGTTCAGATACCCCATGACAAGGTTCGCATCCGTGGTTGTCGGGTTTTCACCACCTTGGCTATAACAAGCTGGGCCTGGCTCTGAGCCCGCAGACTGCGGCCCCATCTGGATCAGCCCCATAGAGTCGATCCAGCCGATCGAGCCACCGCCGGCGCCAAGTGTCTCTACCTGAATCATCGGGATACCGATGCGGTAGCGCAAGAAGTCGATGTTCTTGTTGACGTTCGCATGACCGTCACGGGTGAGTGTGATGTCAAAGCTGGTGCCACCCATGTCGCAAGTGATGATGTTCTTGTCACCCCAAGGGGCAGCCACATCAAGCGCGGCTTGCGGCGCAGAGGCGGGACCAGAGTTGATCGCGTAAACCGACTGGTCGCTGACAACCTTGCCCAAGGCCAAACCACCGTTCGACTGGAAATAACGGACCGGGTTTTTTGAGCCCAAGTCACGGAAGTAAGCGTCGATGCCTTCGACGTAACGCTGAAGGATAGGCGCGAGATAGGCGTTCACAATCGCCGTGGATGTCCGCGTATATTCCCGCACTTGCGGGTACAAAACCGAGCCAACCGTGAGGCGCACATCCGGCATCATTTCACGCACGATCTCGGCGGCGCGCATCTCGTGCTCCTGATGCAGGACTGACCAGACAAAGCTGATCGCAACGCTTTCAACGCCCTCAGCGATGAAATAACGGCACGCCTCGCGCACGTCTTCTTCAACCATCGGCGTTTTGACATCACCTGTGGAGATCACACGCTCTGTTACGGGGCGGCGCAGGTGGCGCGGCACCAGCATTGTCGCGGGTGGGTAGTCGGGATCATAGCGATAACCGTCTTCCTTGTGACCCAAACGAATCTCGATTGAATCCTCATGGCCGCGTGTCGCTATCAAGCCCGTTTTGGCGCCCGTGTGGGTGATCAAGGCGTTCAAGCCAACGGTCGTACCGTTGATGCAAAGGTCTGAGTTTGAAACGATTTTCTCCGCCGTAAGGCCCGTTTCTTCCGTGATCAGCGCCAGACCGTTTTTGATGGCCTTGGTGGGTTCTGTAGGCGTCGAAAGCACCTTGAAAATCTGCAAACTGCCTGACTTGTCTGCCAGAATGAAGTCGGTGAATGTGCCGCCGGCATCAATGCCCAGACGATATTGAGTACGCATAGTTCTGTCCTTTTTGTCTGAGCTTAAGCTGCGCGGGTCTTGGCAGTGGCTGCTTCGTCAATGGCAAGTGTTTCGGGGTCTGCAATGATCACACCGTAATCAAGCTTGGCACCTTCGATGCTGACCAGCCCGTTGCGGATGTCATCAACAACTTTCAGCGGATCACGCTCGAACGGGTTGCCGAAACCACCACCACCGGGGTTCATATTGGCCGCGATCTCACCGGGCTTGATTGTCTCAATGACATTTTCCTTGATAATTTCAGTGCTGCCATTTCGGGTGATCTCTAGGCGACCAACTTTCTTCTCGACCATGGCCGATTTTGCACCAGCCGCCCCCATCGCCGGAATGCGGCGGCCTTCGCCAAAGGTGATCATGGTCATATCAGAGTCCAGCGGCTCCACAGCCCAGCGCGTGCCAGACCCGCCACGGTGTTTGCCCGCGCCGCCACTGTCTTCCATCAGACCATACTCGTGGATGATGATCGGGTAGGAATGCTCCAGCATTTCGATATCACCAGAGGTCAACGCACCAAAACAGCACTCCGGGCCGCAAGCGTGCCACC
>JADGEJ010000035.1 GCA_016744435.1 Lentibacter sp.
TTTTCCTTACCTTCAGTTCACCACGATGAACTCGTTGGCCGTATCGTTGAAAAACGCGCGGGCTTGGAAGCCGAGGGAGCCGTCGACGACTTGGGTGATTTCGGTGTAGGTGCCATTCGCGCCCGCGCTGACATTGGGGGTGGTAGATACTTCATCATAAGTCTGCTTAGAAATTTGTGCATAGGCATCCAGCAATATCGGATTTGGAATAGTCATATTCTTCTCTTTCAATTAAGTGACATATATTCAGTTATTGGTTGCCCGCCCGGAGCCATGATTTTCGACGGATGCGGCCGCGGTATACCTGGACTGTAGTAAGACAGATATGCTGCAGAGCTTGGGAGGCCCCCTGGCCACCAACACGTCATATACTGACTGGCCTTGCCTTCGTTGAAGACATCACAAGAGAAACGGCCTTTGCGCAGCTTCGGCAAATGCCGCGCGGGGATGCTCGTCGGCGGGTTGGCTTTGAGCGCCAGATAAACCGGATCATTCGCCACACTCTGCGCGCAGGCTGAAAGGCTGAGGGCGGCGGTAATAGTTATTATAGAAATAAGTCGCATATGAGTTCCCATGTTCGTTTTGTGCCATTCGTAATGACTGAACTTCTCCAAGAAAAGTTAGGTTTTCCTTACCTTCAGTTCACCACGATGAACTCGTTGGCCGTATCGTTGAAAAACGCGCGGGCTTGGAAGCCGAGGGAGCCGTCGACGACTTGGGTGATCTCGGTGTAGGTGCCATTCGCGCCCGCGCTGACATTGGGCGTGGTTGCGTCTTGATCGTATGTACGTTGCGCAATGTTGGCGTAAGCGTCTAAAATTACTGCATTGGTAATGGTCATTGTTTGACGTCCTCAATTAATTTGTAAGTATTTGCTTATAGTAGCTCCACCCGGTGCTCCGATTCTCTCCGGGCTAGGTTTGCGCAGCCCGCTTGGATAATATGTGAGTTTTGCTACGTGTGGAACTGAGCCACCAGCAGGCCACCAACACGTCATATACTGGCTGGCTTTGCCCTCATTGAAGACATCACAAGAGAAGCGGTCTTTACGCAGTTTCGGCAGATGTCGCGCGGGGATGCTTGTCGGCGGGTTGGCTTTGAGCGCAAGGTAAACCGGATCATTCGCCACACTCTGCGCGCAGGCTGAGAGGCCGAGGGCGGCGATAAGGATGACAGAAAGATGTCGCATATAAACTCCATGTTCGTTTGTTGCCACTTTAAGCGACTGGACAGTTCTCAAAAAGCCTGGTTTTCCTTACCCTCAACTTAGGCCGTGAGCCGCATGCAATCGGCGACATAGTTGTGGTGGGTGCGGACTTCAAAGTTGTAGGTCTGCCAGCCTGCTTCGACTTGCTCTTTGAAAACGGTGTTTCCTTGAAAGGCGATGGTTTTGGTTTGGGCTTGCTCGAACATCTCAGCGGTTTCGGCGGAGTAGGCGATCACTTCACCCGTGGCTTCCACAATAGAACAATCCGTGTCAGTCAGGCGAACCGTCCCGCCCCCCAACCGCAGCATATGCCCGATCTCCATGTAGTCACCCGTCTCGGTGAGGAAACGGTGACCGGGTGTTGAAACAAGCGGTTCCCGCCCATCTTCAAACATGAGCCGCACAAACGCCTGTGTGGTGTTGGTGAAGAGTTTGTCAACCACACCCGGAACAGCCCTGCCCGTCGCATCATGCGTCAAGACAATGTCTGACTGGGTGATCTGTTCGATGGGTTTGATTGTGCCACCCCAGAGGTGGATCAAAGTACCGGCAGGAAAACAGTCATTTCCATTTTGACCAAAGGCTCCTTGGTAAAACTCTGGGGCACCATTTGTTTGATGTATCACCCACTCTGTAAGTTCGCCTGATGCTCCAGGAGTATTGGCCTGCCATTCACTGATTAGATATGCTTCAGCGAAACTTGTGCCATAAGAAATTTGATCCAAAGTCAAAACTAGTGACTGCCCGTTTATGATTGTTCCCACATGGGAATTCTGCTGATCAATCGCTCCATTTTCATCCACTTCAACATAATATAGTAACTCGCCCTCGATGTTGATGTTAAAATTTTGAGCGTTTCCACCTGATTGAGCCAAAAGATAAGCGGTCAAAAATTCCGCAACGATACCACGGTTGTTGTCCAAACCGTCAAGCCAAGATAAATTGCCATCATAGACTTCGGGATTTGGTGACTCCAATGTTCCAATAACATTGTATCCTCCTGATGCTCTCCCCGTCACTATACCGTCAAAAACGATCTCCATGTTGCCATATAAAAATTGGTCATTAAAACTTGACTCTTCGAAAACCGTCAGTCCGGCATTTCCTGAGATTGGGCCGACTGAGATTGTGTTAGCTGTGCCCGAGACAGAAGCTCCTGCCTCAGTAATTGCTGAGAAATCTGTGAGGTTGGCAGGAATATTGATCGATGCAATGTGCGTGCTGAGGTCCGCCCCGCTACCTGATACAAAATGCAGATAACCATCTACAGTCGAAATCGCTTCAAAAATTTCTTGTTGAATCACTTTCTTACTCCATCTCTTTTGATAAATACGCACGCAAAATCTGGATCAAAGGCCTCGGAAAGGCCCCCTTTACAGGAGTATTGAGCAGTGTACTCTCTCCTTTTTCCGCATGCCTGAATTGAATAGTGGATGTATCGGGTGCTTTCAGTGTCAAACGTCATCTGGGGCCCACTAATGCTATGCACCGTTATAATTTTGGAAAGCATGGCGTATGCTTGATGCACTTCTATTTGAAATCGGTTCGAAACATGCACTGATAACTCTTTTGATAGAGCTGATTTTGCCCGCTCTTTTGATGAATCGAGGCAGTCTGGTTTCCCGTGCCAGAGCAACAAAAATGTGATGACGGCCACTGCCACTGAGCCGAGAACGAAAACTAGAAAATACTTCATGCAACCTCTTGCTTCAAAACGTGTAACTGATTGTTTGTTTTGTTTGAATTGTCCCAAGGTTGTTTCATCTCTATATTTTCTTTAGGCAATGCCTTGTCTTGGAAGGCGATGGTCTGTGCTTGCTCGAACATCTCGGCCGTCACAGCGGAGTATGCGATCACCTCGCCTGTGGCTTCTATGATAGAGCCGTCGGTGTCAGTCAGCCGCACAGAACCGCCCCCCAACCGCAGCATATGGCCGATCTCCATGTAGTCACCCGTCTCGGTGAGAAAACGGTGACCGGGGGTGGTAACGAGGTCTTCGCGGCCGTCGTTGAACGACAACCGCACAAACTCAGACGTCGTGTTGCTAAACAACTTGTCGACGATGCCCGGCACAGCTTTACCGCTCGCATCGTGCGTTAGAACGATGTCAGACTGGGTGATCGCTTCGATGGGTTTGGATGTGCCATCAAAGAGTGTGATTAATGTTCTACCTGAGAAACACTGATCGGTGAAGCCGCCAAAAATGACACTTTCAACGTTGTAGAGTGTATCAACCTCTCCAGTGTTGACGTTGGTGTATGCAAAGCCGCCGTCAACCAGAGCCTCAATCGTCCAATCTTCTTGGTCGCCCAATAATATTACTGTGTCAGGATCAAGTGTGCTGTTTTGGGTGGTTTCACTGTCCGCCTCTGACCATGCGCCATTGCCGCCGTATACAGTATCACTCCCTAAGCCAGGCCGAATAATGTCTCGTCCGCCATAGGTATAAATAACATCATCGCCTAGGTCGCCGCCTATTATATCCACAGCTTCTCCAGCGTGAATGGTATCGTTCATAGAGGTGCCGTTCACCTGTAATTCTATTCTGGGCACATCATAGGAGACATCATTTTCTTGTACTGAATCCGTCAAGACATTTAGGCCAGCACCAGGAAAAATTGGTGCCCCAGGTAGCGGCAGCCCAATAAGTGGGGGGAAGCCTGACGGGCGAACTTGATCGACGAGGGAAGATACATCCTGGAAGCCCATAGCCTCCAAAACGGTTGTCGCATAGCTATTGCTGTTTTGAGTCGTATTGTAGTTGATGTTTGAACCGTTTGCGCGAAAGGATTCGTGTATCTGTATTGCTAGCTCCCACATGCTTTCAGCTGTCGCACCAGTTGGTAGATTAAGCTCAATTCTATTATAAAAAAATGGATTTAGAATCGATCCACTTACAGAAACGTAATCCGTGTTGTCTCCCCCGTGTGGCCGCCAAGTATCGGGGTTATCCGCGTCCAGAACGTCGGTGTAGTCCCAGGTTCCAAAGACTAGGTTACTTGGTGCTTGAACTTCGACTTCATACCATTCGCCATTGTCGGTTTTGTAGACAATCTGTAAATGTGCTGCACTATTTCCCAGAGCAAAAATTCCATTAGCTGCTAAATAAAGTGTTCCCATTTTGCTCTCCTATTGCATGTTAACCAAAACTGATATGTTGCCGACCCGATGATCCGGAGTGATCCAGATTTCCAAATGTGCGCTACGCGGTTTCCACCAAAAAAACGGAAGTATGCCCGACTTGTAGAGCGTAAGTTCCTCAATGCTTATGAGATCAATTCGCAATGCGGTTCTTCGAGATGTTTTGTCCGACGGAATAGCATATCTGTAGTCAAAACCGTGACCGTTCCGCGCAACCCATTCTTCTAGATTTGTGAAATCCCGAAAATAGTCCGCCGCCCAGTACCCGCAAAAAACGATCTCACTCGCGTGCTCAAATGCCGCCCAGTTTAAGTCTCTTCGACCATCGAAGCGGCCACTACGCTCCAAACAAGATTCGATATTTGGAAAACGCATTAAAGCTTCGACATGATTATTACCAAGTGTGATCGTTTTCGGAAATATACCTTCCGCGATTTGATCGGTAGCCTGTTGACGCGTGATCTCAGCCGCGCCAGGTAGAGCCAGCAAACAAACTATGATCACTGACACCCAAAGCTTGATAATTGACTTAGTCACTTCATGAACTCCAAAGTTCTTAGTTAAGAAATAGAAACGTCATGAGATAGCTATTCTCATGGTAATCCCCCCGTTTGTGGGGCTGTTTGAAACTAGAACTACGCGGCCATTTTGTATTGGTTCAGTTTCATAGCGGGCGTTACACCGCCGATGCCCATGTTGGGGCGATCATTATTGTATGTCCATAGCCATTGTGTAGCGTATTCTTGCACCTCCTGAATGCTGTGAAAGATATTCACCCCAAGCCATTCATTCCGCACCGTACGATTGTACCGCTCAATATACGCGTTCTGTTGCGGCTTGCCCGGCTGGATGTAACACAGGGTGATATGGTGCTTTGAGGCCCATTCGACCAGCTTGGAACTGACGTACTCGGGGCCATTATCCACGCGTATCATCGCGGGCTTTCCGCGCCATTGGATGACTTGATTAAGACTGCGCACAACCCGTGCCGCAGGCAGCGAGAAGTCCACATCGATAGCCAATCCCTCGCGGTTAAAATCGTCTATGATGTTCAATGTCCTGAACGATTTTCCGTTCCACAACTGGTCTGCCATAAAGTCCATAGACCACACTTGGTTTGGTTGATCTGGCACTGACAACGGATCGGGGCGCTCACGTTTCAAGCGTTTACGGGGTTTGATGCGCAGATTCAGTTCCAGTTCGCAGTAAATACGGCGAACCCGTTTGTGGTTCCATTTGAAGCCCTTAATGTTGCGCAAATACAGATAGCATAACCCAAAGCCCCAGTTCTTGCGGGCCTTGGTCAAGGCAATCAGCCAATCCTCGATTTCTTCGTTCTCGTCAGCCAACAGGGGCACATACCGAAAGCACCGCTGGCTGATCGAGAAAGCACGGCACGCCAAAGCAACGCTAACGAAATTAGTATCACACCATGCGCTACAAGTTGCCGTAACCCGTCAAATAGCGTCGCCAAACCCTGCTCTCGTTTATCCTGACTTTGTCGAAAGTATGGGGAAGAGTCTGGGCCAATACGTTCAATGACTTCGATTGCTCGCCTTAGCTGGGACATTGGGTCCGCCGTGCCTGGCAAAGAGCTCTTATGTTCCCAAAGCTTTATAATCAAATCGACCGCATCTCGCTTGGCTTTTGACTGAGTATCATCGGAATTCTTAGCTTCCTCTATCAATGAAGCAAGATGATGAGCCATCCATTTTCCTAGGGTGTCGACTCCATCAGTCGCTCCCAGCTCTGACACGATCCGTTCCCCAAGCGCCAATACTTTGTTCGGCTCCGTTAATGCGTCCAGATCGCTCGAGGAGTAGTATTCGTTCGTAGGTTGCCGTCCCCTTTGTTTCCTCAAAAACGTTTTGTTTTCCTTGGCTTTTGTCACGTCTCGTAATTCCTATATCTGCAATAATGTCCATTTTTTGAGCTTGAAGAAAATCAGACAAAGCGTCTTTTTTAATCAAAAGCCGATGTCCCGAACTCACAACGCTTTCGCCCAAGTATCGGTTCTGTCTATCGGCTCCTTTACGCGTCGTTATGAACGGCAGTGCTGATGAAACTGTCCGTGTCCTCGAAATGGCAACCCGCGAAAAGACGGCAATATCAGATGCCGTTGGCACCACCTTCGATTGGGTTGAAGGGGGCGGGTTTTCAATGGTCGTGTCGGATCAGGGTAGCGAATTTGCAAATGATCGGTACGAAACCGCTGTGCTGGCCGCGCTAGCTGCTTATGAGAGGAACCCTGCAGCGGCCCCTTCCTTAAGGGGTGCCAATGAACGACTGTTCGGAGTTTTTTCAACCAAATTGACGCCAATGATGAGTGGTCGGACGTTTGGGAACATTTTCGAACGGGGCGATGTCGACCCGGCTTCCTCGGCGGCGTTAACACCTGAACAGCTTTTGCGCATCTTGATTTGGTATGTTGTCGATATCTATCACAGGACCCCTCATTCTGGCATTGGCTACACGGCCCCATCAGTCAAATGGGCAGAACTCACCAAAGAAGTTGGGACAACCGCACCGCCAGATGGCTATCGGATGCGTGCGGCTTTTGGAGAAGCGCTTACTCGTCAAGTCGACGGGACAGGCGTTCTTGTGAATGGGATTCGATACACCAGCCCCAAACTCAGGAAGTTTTTCGTTGATCACTATATGTGTGACGTCAACCTGCGTATGCACGCGCCTGCCGTGCATCGACGAAGCGTTCTCGACAAGCACTTGTTGCCGCCGGGCTGTTGAACTCATCAACTGCCAAAGGCGATAACCCTATCAGTCAGATTTTCAGCGCGCATGCGTCACAGCCAGTGCTCGACAAGTTGAACGGTGGCATCACACGTCGCATGGCCATCAAATAGCTGCATATTCCGCGTGCGCAATTTGATGCGCTGCTTGCGGGAAAGGTTCTGCAGCCGATGCCAGGGCTCGGTGAGATCACACCCTATTATGCGAAAACTGATGTTGATTTCCTCTTGGGACAATTAGCCTTAGAGCGAAGTACAGCGACTCCGCCAACTGATCTCGTGGATATTCAAATTGCTTGCCGTAAGCTGGTGTGCGGTGCCGCAGAAATTGTGGATCTGATTGTGCGGGACCAAGTTGAGGTCGTTGCACATGACAAAAACGCGGCGGGTTACTTAGCGGTACGTGTTAGCGTCTCGGAGCTCGCAGGCAAGCTAGCCGGCGTTGGCGTTGAAGGCTACGCTAAGGCGAAGCTCAAACAGCTGCTCAGTGTAAACGATCCAGCCGTGAAGTTTCTCATCGAAGCTGGATTTTTGAACGCGACTGCTTCTCGTAATCCAGTCACACGTAAAGCGGCAGCCGTCGTGCTGCCAGAGGATTATGCGATGTTTTTGGATCGATTTATTCCGGCGAAGCATCTCGCTGATATGCGAGGCACCACGCCTAGATCGGTAATCACTAAACTAAAAAGACTTGGTATTGCGCCCTTGGATATGCCTGATGGGTGCGTTGGCAACTTGTATGATCGCCGCATTGTGTTGCCGTATACACCTGACCACAGTTTGGAGCCAAACGCGGCACTAGGAGATTGACGTGAAACTCTTAGTTTTAGCCGATCTTCACGATGACTTCTGGGCCGACTGTGGGCGCAACCCGTTTGCGGACGTCGAGAGCTTGATTGCGGATGTGGATCATCTTCTACTTTCTGGCGATCTGTCGAACAAACCGAAGGTGTGTTGGAAGTATGCGTTTGAAAGCTCTGTCAGAGCTTTTACCGCTCAGCCGCGTGTCGGTCTTTCCTGGAAATCATGATTTCTATGGTTTCCGGTTCGATGGAGAAGATCGCCTCGCGCAGATCGCATCTGAATTCGGGGTTGGATACGCGCAGAAGAAGCAGTTGGACTTTGGTCGCACGCGTATTCTCTGGGCGACACTCTGGACTGATCTTGAATTGGGAGCAGGGAGTGCCATCAACCAGGAACACATCTCAGCGCGCATGAATGACTACAAGCATATCCGTGTTGCCGCGAAAGGGTATGGTAGACTTCGGACGACCGATGTCATCACAAGGCATCGCGATCATCTCATGTGGCTGGAACAGGCTCTGAGTGAACCTTTTGATGGCGAGACCTTTGTTGCGACACACCATTCGCCACATCCCAGCGTGCTTGACGACTTCTCGGATGAGATTGCCGCTGCCTATGCCAGTGATCTGAGCGCACTCATTTTGAAGTACCGACCTGAACGCTGGTTTTTCGGACATTGTTACGGCGTGAAGAACGCGCGCGTTGGTGGTACGCAATTGATCAATGTGTCGCTTGGGTATCCTGATGAGGTGGCGGATCCAGCGGATCGGATCAAGGATTTGATTTTTGAGATTTGACCCAGACCACTCAACCTGAAGGCGCTTTACATAACACCCGTTAGCCGACGTTCACGCTTCGTTATGGCGCGCGATTTCAGCCAAAGGTTGTCCGCGCATGCCTCACAAATTTAAAAGCACGCGCAGACGGTTTGGAGCAAGATGACCGGACATCAGGTTCGGCATGATGGGCCCAAACGGGATCGCCGCCCCATCCCCACCACCACACTTGATCCGCCCCACAGTGCGGCGTCTCCTGTGGTCCCCGCGCTTTATGGGGCCGGGTCCCCAAATTCAATCGCGCCAATCGCGCAGCTTAGGACGCGAATGCTTCTCGTTCCGTGATCTTCTCAAATTCAGGTAGAAATTCTTCATGGTGCAACGCAAGATATCTGGCGATCCGCTCATTGCTCACTAATTTCGTGACGTAGCCGCGTGCCAAAATGAGATCGAGATGATCAGCGCCATAGCTATCTTCAACCAAACGGACTTCTCGCTCGAGGTTGGCAGACTCCTTTTCCATCAGATCTAGTTGATCGCGAGATATGCCTGTAAACTTCTTGGGCGTTGCGCCAGAAATCAGTTGGTTGTCTGGCGTCGCAGCCAACAAGGACCGGGCGTAATTGATGGTGTATTTGTTCATCGTTACCATCAACTGTGCAGCTTCTATCTGGCGCATGGGTTTCATCTTCTTGAGGATTTGAAACCCGGTCAGCGCAACCTGCTTGTCCTTCAACATCTCTGCAGCCTCGGGGCAAATGCCGTCGAGCAGGCGTCTCTTTTTCTGAAGTGTTCTGATGTTCACGTTCAATGCCTTGGCTAAACGCTCTTCTGACGCACCAAGGGTCAAGGCGCGCAAGATCATCTTGTGTTCTTGGATGGTCGCAAGCCTGCTGATCCTTTTGTTGTAAGTGAAGGCCTCATCGTCAGTCGAAATGATGCACAACGTGTTCGTCGCCCCTTGGTCTTTTAATATTTCAAGACGAAGATGCCCATCAAGAAGCGTAAATTGCTTGGAGTCCTTCGCGTCGCGGGAAACCACAATTGGTTCAACAAGCCCAATCTCTTGGATAGACGTTACAATGCGTTTGAATTTAACTGTCTCCTTTGTTTGAGGGCTAACCACATACAAAGGTGCGATTTGATCGAACGCGATCGGTAACAGATCGCGCTCAAATGCGGCGGCAACCACCAGTTCCTGGCGTTCTGATGTCATGTCATGGCTCCCTCAATGCGGGTCAATCGATCTGCGATGGTTTTGGGAATGTTGGATAGACCTTCGGCGCGTAAAAGGGTGACAAAGTTCTCGTCTGAAAACAGCGTTTTCAAGGAATGGCTCAAGAACAGCATCTCGCTGCGTGTTGCCCCAGCTTTGCGAAGTAGGATTTTCTTCTTTTCCACATCGTTTTGATACGTTCTGAGCAAGGTTTCGACTGAGAGGTTTTTGCGGGTCCGCTTGTCTGATGTGCCACGCCCCTTGCCGAAATTTCTGCGTGCTTCGACCAAGCGTTTCGCCGCCATCAGGCGACCGCCTCGCAAGACCTTACTCTCATAGGCCTGCCGCAACACTGCTTGTACACCGACATCATCAGCCTCGGCGATACCGACGGCGACGCTGACAGGGATATTTCCACTTTCAACGGCACGTAGCAGCCTGTGCTCATGGCTTTCTAACAGTCGAATGACGCCGTGAACGTATTTGATCGAAAGTTGGGTCTTCGTTGCGATTTCACGTTCGGAGTAACCGCTGTCTTTGAGGCGCTTGATGTCCCTCAACAGATCGAGTGAGTGATGCTGCCTACGTGCTAGGTTCTCGACCAAGCTCATCACAAGGCAATCCTCAGAGCTCGCGGTGATGACGACAGCTGGGATCTTTTCTTGTTTCAGGACTTTGAAGGCTTCCAACCGGCCTTGGCCGCACACCAGCTCATATGACAGATCACCGCTCTCTTCATCACCGCGAGCCGCAACAGTGATTGGTCGTTTCAAGCCGAGCTCAGCGATATTGGCGACGATTTCATCAAAGACCTTTTGATTGCGGATGCGAGGGTTGACCACTGTGATCGTATCCACCGCAATCAGCTCGGTGTGTTCCTGCGGGGTATCGGACATCATGCGATCTCCAAGATTGAAGTGCGTTCGGCCATTGAGAAGAAGTGGTTGAGGTCATCAAAACGGTATGCGTCGAGCGACAAGCCGTTACTTTCCGAAAGGCGCATTTTTGGAAGTGTCATGTCAGCTGTAGGTAAAAGGTAATAGTCGAGAGGCGTTTCGTTGGCCTGATCCATGCGCACAACCACAGTGATGTCCGGCAAGTGACCGGTATCCAGCCGTATGTTCCATCGATACGCACCCGCACCGGTTTGCGTATATCTGGCAATGACGATAGATGCAGAAAATTCATGGTTGATAGTCAGTAAGCCGGACTTGGCATCTTGTTGAATGTGCCCGCCAATCTGTTCGATTCCATCCACCGTTTCATGAATGATCCCAGAATGGATCTTCCGCAGACGTTTGTTGATCTCGATGTATCGATAATCTCTGTCGGGTGTGAAACCGACTAATTTATAAGCCCTCAGTAAGCTGCCAAACCTGCTTTGATACGCGCCGCTAGATGGTAAGGCGTTGGCTTCGTTGATTACAAATCCAGAAAGAAAACCATGGGTTTCGAGTGCGTCTCGCAGTCCATCCAGCATTTCTTCATCGGAATAACGCTGAGCCCTTGCTGTGAAAACAGCCTGAGCCGCAGCAAACAGCCCAGCATCTACGATCGCCTCAAACGCGCCAACGGATCGCACCCAATTTTCGGGTCTATTGCGCACGTGTCGCTTCTTCAATTTGAAAGAGTTGCGATTCCAGATGTTATTGCCGATGTACTTTTCGTTTGAGAGAAGTTGGCGCACCACTGACGGTGTCCAATCCCTGTCCAGATCAGTTTTTATGCCCTTCGTGTTCAAATCGGCCGCGATCGCGGCTTCTGTTTTATTGTCATCTACAAAGCTACGGAAAACCTGGTTCACAACCGCGATTTCATCGTCGGGCCCCGGCACAAGTGTCACTCGGTCCGTTTGAATGCTCTTATGTTCGCCTCGAGTAAGAACGCCTTTCTGATTGCCGGCTTCGTCAATCAACATCCGCCGCAATCCAAACCCCGGTGGGCCGCCTTGACGATAGCCCATCTCAATCAATCGGGACTGGCCTGCAAAAACCTTTTGCGACAGCTCGCGACTATACTCGCCCGCCATCGCGCGTTTGACGCCTTTAACGATGGTGGAAACTGGACTGCCGTCGTTCTCAAACTGCTCAGCGCAATACTCGACCGCTATGCCTGCACGTTTGCAGATGTACTCATAATATGCGCTCTCATCTGCATCCTGAAACCGTCCCCAGCGGCTGATGTCGTAGACGAGAACGGTTTTGAAGTCCGTCTTTCCTGCCTGAATGTCTTCGAGCAACTGCGTCAGGCCATCACGGCCTTCAATCCGTAACCCGCTTTTGCCGGCATCGGTGTAAGTTTTGGTGATTTGGTAGCCGCGCTCGTCAGCATAACGCGCGATTGCGTCGGACTGGTTTTCGGTGGAGTAGCGCTGATGGTCTGTCGACATGCGAACATATTGTGCTGCTTTGCGTGCCTTTGGAGTTTGAACCCCATGTTGATCGCGATCTGGCAAATTCAATGCTTCTTCTCTCGTTCAGGTTCTTAAATCTGCACAGGTCGTCTGCGATTCCTTGATCCATTTCTAACAGAGGAAGGGCGGCAACATGTTTCCTAAGACAGGCAACACTTTTCAAAACACGGGTAAAAAATTGAATCCGCAGATAGAGTATCGGGAAGCCATTTGGGTCGCGCTGACGACAGAGCTGGGCGGCACACATCAGGCGACTAAGACGACGATGCGGTGGACTGGAGTAAGCGAACGGACTGCGCGAAACTGGATTTCAGGTTCTCATGCACCAGCAGGGGAACATCTGATCGAACTGATGCGGAATTCTGATACCGTACTTTCGGCAGTGCTCATCCTTGCAGGACGAAGAGAGGCGAACGCCTTGGCACGCCTTGATGTGGTTCGAGCCGAACTTCGCGCCATGCTGAAAGCGATTGATATGATTGAAGGTCAGGAACCACCTCGTCGGGAATAGGTTTTGCCAAAACTGTGAGGTTTGCGCTTGAATGGCAAATTTATGGGGCCGCGAATGGCAAAGTTGCTTACAATGTCATATTATCGTGGCAACGAATTCAAAGGTTTATAAACGTGAAATGGCAATACTATGGGGCAATCCACACGGCGCATTTTTGTTGCACTTGAGGAGCCAAGTATAGGCCGCAGGACGGAGTGCTTTCTTCTCCGATGGCTTCAAAGCCAAGCTTCTCGTAAAGCGCTTTGGCACGTGGATTGGTGTCGATCACATCAAGCGTGACATAGCTGTAACCATCCTTCCTATGTAGGAGCTCTGGGGCAAAAGAAAAGCGGCGCTTCAAGCGAATGAAGCACCGCTTTTTTCGTTTGGTTTAAAGGCTCGCGTCGAGAGCTTTCACGATCGCATCGCCCATTTCTGAGGTGCTGACGGGCGTCGCGCCGTCTTCGCCGAGCAAGTCAGCGGTGCGTAGACCGTCGGCAAGCACTTGTTCGACGGCTTTCTCAAGGCGGTCAGCTTCTGTGCCTTGGTCAAAGCTGTACCGCAGCGCCATGGCAAAGCTGAGCACACAGGCGATCGGGTTGGCTTTGCCTTGGCCTGCAATGTCAGGCGCTGAGCCGTGCACCGGCTCGTAAAGCGCCTTCGGGCGGCCATTGGCCATTGGCACGCCAAGCGACGCTGAAGGCAACATGCCGAGCGATCCAGTGAGCATCGCGGCCATGTCAGAGAGCAAGTCGCCGAACAGGTTGTCAGTGACAATCACGTCAAACTGCTTGGGCCAGCGGCAAAGCTGCATGGCTCCGGCGTCAGCATACATGTGGCTTAGCTCAACGTCGGCATACTCGGCTTGGTGAACTTCTGTCACCACATCGCGCCAGAGAATGCCGCTTTCCATCACGTTGGCTTTTTCCATTGAGCAGACTTTGTTGCCACGTTTGCGGGCCAGCTCAAATGCCGAGCGTGCCACTCGGGCGATTTCACTTTCTGTATAGCGCTGAGTGTTGATGCCAACACGCTCGTTGCCTTCTTCGATGATCCCACGTGGCTCGCCAAAGTAGATGCCTGATGTCAGCTCACGCACGATCATAATGTCTAGGCCAGCAACGACATCCTTCTTGAGTGAAGAGAAGTCTGCCAACGCATCAAAACACTGAGCAGGGCGCAGGTTTGAGAACAGGTCCATCTCTTTACGCAGGCGCAGCAGGCCGCGCTCGGGCTTTACCGAAAAGTCGAGGTTGTCATATTTTGGGCCACCAACGGCGCCGAGCAAAACGGCGTCAACTTCTTGCGCTTTGGCCATGGTTTCATCTGCCAAAGGCGTGCCGTGCTTGTCATAGGCCGAGCCCCCGACCAAGTCTTCGCTGACATCAAACGCAAGGTCGCGTTTGGCGCCATACCAGTCGATAACTTTGCGCACTTCGGTCATGACTTCGGGGCCAATGCCGTCGCCGGCCAAGATAAGAAGCGAAGGGTTGCTCATAGCGGTGTTCCTCGTGTTGATCAGTTGCCTTCCAGCTAGCGGCTTGCGACCAGAGCGTCAAGAAACATGCTGCTTGAGGCCAGCTTCTAACGCTTCCCAGACATGCCTGATGCGTGGAGTATGTTGCAGCGCCTTGGGCACAGCCAGCCAAACCGGGAGCGGCGGTAGAGGCAGCTCTCTAAACAGGCGCACTATGTTGGGTGTTTTGTTGGCGAGCACCGTTTGCGAAAATCCGATGCCACAGCCTGCGCGCACCAGCTCCCAATAGGTGGTTTGGTCATCGCACTGCACACCAAACCAGCTTTCGTCGGCGGGCAAGCCCATCTGGCGCATGCCGCGGATGATCTGGTCGTTTTTGTGGTAACCGACCATGTCGTGATCTGCGAGTTCATGGGGGCTTTCTGGGGTGCCTCTGCGCGCGAGGTAACTCTCGTGAGCGAAAACCCCGAGTTCGATCGCCCCAATTTTTTTGGTCACGATGTCGAGCTGTTCAGAACGAAACATTCGCACCGCAATGTCGGCCTCGCGAAAGAGTAAGTTTTCGGATGTGTCTGAGGGTAGCAGGGCGATCTGGATGCCAGGTGCATCACGCCGGATCTGTGACAGGATCGGTGGGAGCAAATGATGCGCGACAAACTGGCTTGCAGTGAGGCGCACTGTGCCGTCAAGTCGCTGACTTTGGCCATCTGCGGCAAGCTCAAGGGCCTTTACGGCTTTCAACATGTCGCGGGCAGGCTCAAGCAAAAGCATGCCGGTTTTCGACAGAGCCAGGCCGCGGGAATGGCGCAGGAAAAGCTCGGCCTGCAGAGTAGCTTCGATCTGTTTGATCTGGCGCCCAACGGTCGGTTGACTGCGCCCCAAAGTGCGGGCCGCATCGGAAAGAGAGCCGCTTTCAGCGACCGCAAGGAAGGCCTGCACCAGCGACCAGTTGAGGGAAGAGAGAGCAATGTCCATTCATTTTTGAATAGCACATAGAGAATTTTTCGCAATTTCTATTCACAGTAGCTGGCGCCAGATTGCTGTTATCAGCGATCAAAGGAGACAGACATGACACAGCGAACGACAGGGACAGCACTTATCCTCGGGGCATCTGGCAAAATCGGCACCCATGCCATCCGTGCTTTCACGGCACGCGGCTGGACGTGCCGCAAGTATGACCGTTCAGCAGGGAACATGACCGAGGCAGCCATGGGCTGTGATGTGATCGTCAACGGGCTGAACCCGCCGAACTATCACAACTGGGCCGAGATCATTCCCGAAATCACTGAACAGGTCATCGCTGCGGCTAAGGCGAGCGGTGCGACCGTGATTTTGCCCGGCAATGTCTATGTATTTGGGGCTGAAGCGGGAGAATGGTCGGAAGAGACACCGCACCAGCCTGTTTCGCGCAAGGGCAAGATCAGAGCCGATATGGAGGCGCGCTATGTTCAAAGCGGGGTGCGGGCAATCAACTTGCGGGCAGGTAGCTTTATTGACCCTGACAAAAACGCCGACATCGTTTCATTGATGATCCTCAACAAGATCAAAAAAGGGCGGATCGGCGCTGTGGGCGATCGCTCGGTGAAGCACGCTTATGCCTATTTACCCGATTGGGCACGCGCAGCAGCCCAGTTGGCGGAGAAGCGTGACGAGCTTGATGTTTATGAAGACATCCCCTTTCCGGGGCACGCGTTTACGCTTGATGAGTTGAAGGCTGAGATCGAGGGGATGACTGAGCGCGCGCTCGTCTATAGCGGGTTTCCTTGGTGGCTTCTGCGTGTGGCCTCGCCCTTCTGGGAGTTGGCGCGGGAACTCCTGGAAATGCGCTATCTCTTCAACACGTCGCACTGGCTTTCGTCGCACAAGTTTGAGGCGCTCTTGCCGAAGTTTGAGGCAACACCACTTGAGACGGTTCTAAGGCAACTCGACATCGACCCAAACCATCCTGTGGCGGCTGGCACGATCCGCGAGAGCGCTGTCTGAAGATATTGGCGCGGGCCAGAATACGCCCGCGTCGAGCACCTTGAGGGCTGCTGAGGGCAGCACATAATCGACCCGCATGTTGCCTGGGTATGGGTCTTTCCAGTCCGCTGTATCAAGTGCTGGGTTGCCTTTGTGGCTTGGGTTTGCTGCCTGCTTGCCGCCGAGGCTTACAGGCTTTGGGTCTTGCAGCGTGGGGTGGGCGAGCAAAGCTTGGATCACCTCAACGCGGCCGTCGCCGTCGGCGGGATCAAGGTTTGCACCAGCAAGCAGTACAAACGGCGCGCTTTGAGGCTTGTCAAGGAAGCGCAGCCAAAAGGCGTTTTCGTCGTGGTTGCGCTTGCCGTTCTGGTCTTCGGAGCCGTCAAACACCGGTGGCCCGGCTTGGTAGGCCAGCAAAGTAAGAGGGCCGCTTGGCAGTTGCACCGGAACCAGCCAATGGGCGACAGAAGGCAGGCGCTGCACGGCTAGAGCTTTGTGTGACGGGAAGGGCGAGCCGTCGGGCCAAGAGGGCAGTAGAGCGTTCTTGGCATCTTTCCAGAGCAGGGAAGAGAAGTCTTGCACTTCAGCGTTGTTGATCGGGAAACGCGACAGCAAGGCCAGCCCGCCTTGCCCCGAGAAGTAGCCAAACCCCTGAGCATCTTTGGGTGTGCCGAAGCGCTTGTCACCGTTGAGATCCAGCCCCGTGTACATGCCGGTGTTGGGCCGCAGAGCAAAGAGATGTTGGTAACGCGCCGCACCAAGGCGCTGGTTGAAGACATTGAGAGCGCGCAGCTCAGCGTCGTAATCAAAGTCGGACAACAGAAGAATGTCGGGTGAGATAAGCTTGATGATCTTTTGCACCGCTGCGACTTGGGGGTCGTTCCCGGATGCAATGTCGCGCAACAAAAGTCCGGGGCCTTTGCGAGAGAGCTCGGCATTGAAGAACGCCACACGCAGGTTTTGCGCGGCCAAAGGCCCCGCCAAAAGCGCGAGAAGAAGCCCCGATATCAGGCGGTTTGCAAGCCAGCTTGCTCGGTTGTGGAGTAGGCGCGGTTGCGTTTCTCTTCGATCAGTTCGGCGATACGCCCCATGGCGATGCCACGCATGATCATTGAAGTTGGCAAAAAGGCCCATGCTGTCATTGTCCAAACCAGCGTTTGCGGATTCCCGAGTGAGAGCGGATCAATGAAGCTTGAAGTAGCCTTCACAATCGCCGGGATCAAGAATGGCAGCAAAATCCCTAACACAATGTTAAGGCCTGCATCACGTTTTAACCTTTGGACAACATCTCCGCCAGCAGTCGGGTCAAACAAGGGAAGGTTGATCCAGACATTGAAAGCTCGGTTGCGGGTTGGCCACCCCAAAAGGCGAACCAGTGTCACGAAGATAAACAGCGCCGCGAGTGAGATCATGTAGGAAAGGCCCGCAGCCGTACGCACTGAGGCGAGTAAGGTTTCAGAAGCATCCTCGGGCATCATCAACACGACTAAGCGAACTGGTGAAAACGGAAAATCAAGCACGTTGCCCCAAGCGGTGCCAACTTGCGAGAGCATGGCAGAGAGCGGTGTGATGTCTGACTTGTTGGCACAGATGATAGACAGAAGCGCGACGCTTGCAAAAAGGGCGGCGAAACGCAGCCTGTTAAACGGCGAAGCATATCGAAACTCGATGATCGAAGGATATTGGCTGTAGTATTCGATGAACGTCATCAACGCGGCAAGAAGCGCGACAAGCACAACGATCTGCGTGGTGTCCGCTCTAACGTCGGTAAGGATAAGTGAAGGCAGTGCCACAAGCAAAGCCATCAAAATCGCGCGCAAAGCTGCGCCTGTTACTCGGGTAATCACTGCCCATTCCTCTCAACTTGGCTGGCTGCGATGCGTTGCCGCGGCCTTGTTCCAACTTGAATCCGCCGTTTATGACGGTATGCCTCAATCTTGCCCAATTTTTGCCTTCTTTCGATTCCCAGCTCAAGTCATGAACTGATAAGAGCTTGGAAATGAGGCGCTTTAAGGGAGCAACTGGTGCGAGATTGCATCAATTGCGGTTCCTAAATGTGGCAAACGAAAAGGATTTTACTACATTTTGTGGAGAATTCGGAAAGATGCCATAGGGCTCGACTAACGAAGTTTTAACCAAATTGTTTACAATGGGTCTGGTGAACGGCGGCCATGGAATGTGCTTCAATGGCCGCCGTTGAGATATCTTACACCCAAGGGCGCGCTTGTGAAGCCGTGGCTTCAAACGCGTCGATGGACTTTTCCTTGGCCATCGTGAGGCCAATGTCGTCAAGCCCTTCGAGCAGGCAGTGTTTTTTGAACG
Source organism: Lentibacter sp. (assembly GCA_016744435.1). GTDB lineage: Bacteria > Pseudomonadota > Alphaproteobacteria > Rhodobacterales > Rhodobacteraceae > Lentibacter. The sequence continues at coordinate 18,556 of JADGEJ010000035.1, forward strand.
CGTCAACTTCAAAGGCAAAGACCTCGCCGTCTGACGTGGTGACGGTTTGCGCTTCGAGGTCAACATCCATGCGCGCGTTGGCGCCTTTCTCGGCGTCCTTCATCAGCACATCGACAACTTCCTGCGGCATGACGATCGGCAGGATGCCGTTCTTGAAGCAGTTGTTAAAGAAGATGTCAGCGAAGCTGGTTGAGATAACCGCCTTGATGCCGAAATCCGCGATTGCCCAAGGCGCATGTTCGCGGGACGAGCCGCAACCGAAGTTGTCGCCCGCCACAAGGATCTGCGCCTCACGGTAGGCGGGCTTGTTGAGAACGAAGTCTTCGATCTCTGCGCCGTCACGTGTATAGCGCATCTCGTCAAACAGGTTCTTGCCAAATCCCGTCCGCTGGATGGACTTCAGAAATATCTTCGGGATGATCATATCAGTGTCGATATTGACCAGCGGCATCGGCGCGGCGATGCCTGAGAGTTTTTCGAACTTTTCCATTAGATCATATCCCGAATGTCTGTGAGGTGCCCAGTGATCGCGGCGGCGGCAGCCATGGCGGGTGACACGAGGTGTGTGCGGCCTTTATAGCCTTGGCGGCCCTCAAAATTGCGGTTTGATGTGGCCGCGCAGCGCTCGCCTTCGGAGAGCTGATCAGGGTTCATCGCGAGGCACATAGAACAGCCCGCGAGGCGCCACTCAAAGCCAGCTTCGATGAAGATGTCAGCGAGGCCTTCTTCTTCGGCCTGCGCCCGCACGAGGCCTGAGCCCGGAACGATCATGGCGCGCATGCCTTCTTTGATCTTCTTGCCTTTGACAACTTCGGCAACGGCGCGAAAGTCTTCGATCCGTCCGTTGGTGCACGAGCCGATAAAGACAGTGTCGATCTGAATGTCAGTCATCTTCTGGCCGGGCGTGAGGCCCATATAGTCAAGCGCGCGCTTCACGGCGTCGACTTTGCCGCCTGTGAAGTCGTCAGGGCTTGGCACATTGGCTGTGATCGGCAGCACGTCTTCTGGGGATGTGCCCCATGTCACGACAGGCTGAATGTCTTCGCCTTTGAGCGTGATCATCTTGTCAAAATGCGCGCCTTCGTCAGTATAGAGCGTCTTCCACCAAGCGAGGGCGTTTTCCCATTGGCCCGCCTTAGGGGCGTGTGGGCGGCCTTTGACATATTCAAATGTCTTCTCGTCTGGCGCGATGAGGCCAGCACGTGCGCCGCCTTCGATTGCCATGTTGCAAACAGTCATGCGGCCTTCCATGGACAGATCGCGGATCGCTTCACCGCAATACTCGATGACATAGCCCGTGCCGCCACCTGTGCCGGTTTCGCCGATCACAGCCATGGTGATGTCTTTGGCGGTGACACCGGGCATAAGCTTGCCGGTGATCTCGACTTTCATGTTCTTTGACTTCTTCTGGATCAGCGTTTGCGTGGCCAGAACGTGCTCAACCTCGGAGGTGCCGATACCATGTGCAAGTGCTCCGAACGCGCCGTGCGTGGCGGTGTGGCTGTCGCCGCAGACAACTGTCATGCCCGGCAGTGTCCAGCCCTGCTCGGGGCCAACGATGTGGACGATGCCTTGGCGCACGTCATCCATCGGGTAGTAGTGAATGCCGAACTCGCGGGCGTTACTGTCGAGCGCGCCAACCTGAATGCGGCTTTCCTCGGTCATCTGAGAAGGGTCTTCGCGGCCCGCCGTTGTGGGCACGTTGTGGTCGGGCACCGCGATTGTTTTGTCGGGTGCGCGCACTGTGCGGCCCGTCATGCGCAGGCCTTCAAAGGCTTGCGGCGAAGTCACTTCGTGAACGAGGTGACGGTCAATATAAAGCAGGCAGGTGCCATCGTCGGCTTCGTCAGCGACGTGTGCATCCCAGATTTTATCATAGAGCGTTTTGGGGGACATGTGTCCTCTCCCGTATTGTTGTGAATGGGTGTTGCGACAGGAAAACCGGCCCTTACAGGCAGGCCGCTAAAGCTCGGGTTTCCCCGTGAAAACGCTCACGCAAACGCGCGCGGTCACAGATGTCGAAAATTCTTGTCATGGCGCCGAGATACAGGCTGCGCGCGTGTAATTCAAGGGCGCAGTGCAAAGCACTTGCCCAGCAGGCTGAGCCATGTAAGCTTACAAAAAAGGACGCGCATGGCAAACGAGACGACCCTACCAACAAGTGAAGTCAGCCCCGTAGCAACACCAGGTGTGGAGGCTGCTGGCGAGGCGGCAACGACCGACGCGCAAGAGATAGCATTGTCTTTGGCAGACAAGGCACAGGGCTTTTTGGAAAGCCTGTTGCGCGAGTGGAACGCCTACCAGATCATCATCGCGCTGGTGCTGTTTGTGGCGGCTCACCTTTTGGCCAAGCTTTTGACGCCACGTTATCGCGAATGGATGCGCGCGCGTGAGAACTGGCCCAAGTGGCGCCTGCGCTTCATGCTGCTGATCGAGCGTCGCCTGAGGCTGATCATTTTCGTTCTGATGATCTTCCCACTGGTGTGGCTGATGCGTGGCGTCACATGGCCTGCGCCTTATAACCTGCATTGGCCCTCGCGGTCTTATCTGCTTGGTCTTATCGCCAATCTGGCCGTTGCATGGTTGGCGATAACCATCGTCACACGCTTGATAAACAACGGCTTTTTACGGTCTGTCGTGCGTTACGCTGGCTGGGCTTGGGTGACGTTATCGGTTTTGGGGATCACCGAAGAAGCCCGTAACCTGTTGGATTCTGCCGCCGTTGAATTGGGCACAATGCGCATTTCACTGTGGGTTGTTGTGCAGGCGATCTTCACTCTTGGGGTGCTGCTTTTTATCGCGCGGTTTGTTTCAAGGTCCACCGCCAGTGGGGTTAAGCGCAACGAAGATATCAGCCCGTCGATGCAGGTTCTGGTGATCAAGTTTGCCCAAGTCGGCTTCTATGGATTGGCGTTTTTCATCGGGCTCAAGGCCATCGGACTTGACCTCACAGGCCTCGCGGTGCTCTCTGGTGCGATCGGTGTTGGCCTTGGTTTTGGTCTGCAAAAAGTGGTTTCAAACCTTGTCTCAGGTGTGATCATTCTGCTCGACAAGTCTATCAAACCGGGGGACGTGATCAGCCTTGGTGAGACGTTTGGCTGGATCAACACGCTGGGTGCGCGCTATACCTCGGTGGTGACGCGCGATGGCCGCGAATACCTTATTCCTAACGAAGATCTGATCACCAGTCAGGTTGTGAATTGGTCACATTCCGATGACTTCGTGCGGCTTGATATCTTCTTTGGCACGGCCTACGGCGACGATCCTCACAGGGTGCGCGCTTTGGCGATTGAGGCCGCGAAAAGCGTTGATCGGATTCTCGTGCACAGGTCTCCGGTTTGCCATATTGTCGGGTTCGGCGACAGCTCGGTTGACTACATCCTGCGGTTTTGGATCAAAGATCCGACAGGCGGGCTAACCAATATTCGCGGAAATGTTTATCTGGCGCTTTGGGACGTTTTTAAAGAGCATGGCATTTCGATCCCATTCCCGCAGCGGGAAGTGCGTGTGTTGGATGATGCGAGCGAAAAGCCAAGTTTTATTGATATACCAGACAATAGCTAAGCAAGACTGGCTGCACAGTCCCGCATGGTTAACGGCGATAGTTACCCCTGTAACCAATCTGCCTAAGGTATGCAGCTATCTATGCATAAAGCTGTGCATAACGCGTATGCACAGTTTTGGCGCAAAATTTTAACGCGCGTTAACTTAACGCGGCGTACGGTGGTCGGGGCGTTTATCCGCCAGCTGCACTCTTTTGGGCAGAGGTGATCGCCTTGGCCGAGCCCGTCAGCGGAACGGTGACGCGCTTTGTGAGGTCTTCGATCACCAAGGTGTCGCCGCCACGCAGAGGGCGCAGTTGGGCTGTGGGCATTGTCAAAGTATAGGCCGTCGCGCCACCGTCGGTTTTGAGCATTTTGGCAAAGCGGAATGTGTCGATATAGGCGCGCTTGCCGTCCGCATAGGACACGTAGAGCCGCAGATCGAGTGGGCGGGTTTTCCAAAGGCCTGAGACAAACATCTGCGCACCGGGCTTGCCGGTTTCAAAACTGATGATCACGGTCAGGCCGCGCGCAGTCTCAACCGAGGCATAATGCCTGCCGCCTTCGCCACGCGCTTGCCATGTGCCAAGCTCTTCCGCAGCGGCAGCAAGTGGCAGCCAGAGTAGGCATAAAACCGCAATCTTCAAACGCAAACCCATGGAATCCTCCCTCAACTGCGCCTTCCTTGCGCGAGCGCGCGTTCAAAATCCAGCCCTGTTAAGGGGTTTTTAGGCAATGTTGTTTCAAATACGCCGCAAGTCGGGGCAAAAAGCCCCTCAAAGCGGGCTGTAAAAACAGGCCGGCAAATGCGCCCTTGAAGCTTGCGTTGAGAATCGACATATGCGGTGCTAGTCTTAATTTATGCTCGGCACCGGAGCCTTTCAGGTGCGCCACAAGGAGGGACCACGTCCTGTCACCTGACGTAGAAGCGGCGGCTGAAAGCTTCGCCGACACACCGAAAACATTCAAGCCGCTGACAAGCGACGAGCTGCTTGAGGCGATCTTGCAAGCCCTTGATGATAATAAGGCCGAAGATGTTGTGCAGATTGATCTGCGCGGCAAGTCTTCGATGGGCGACTATATGGTCGTCTGCTCTGGCCGTTCGTCACGCCAAGTGAGCTCGATTGCGCAGAAGCTGGTTGACCAGCTCAAAGTCGAGCATGGCCGCGCCTCAAAGATCGAAGGCCGTGGCACTGGCGACTGGGTGCTTGTCGACACGGGCGACATCATCGTGCATGTGTTCCGCCCTGAAGTCCGCGAGTTTTACCAGCTTGAGAAAATGTGGCTCACCTCAGACGCGGCCGACGCGTAAATGCGGGTGCATATCTGCGCTGTCGGGCGGCTTAAAAGTAGCCCTGAGAAAGCGTTGATAGACGATTATGTGCAGCGCTTTGAGAGATCAGGGCGCGCACTTGGCCTCACGGCACTGACCCTCACAGAAGTAGAAGACAAAAAGGGTGGCGGCATGGAGGCCGAAGCCGCTTTGCTCACGCGTGCTCTGCCCAAAGGCGCCACGCTTGTGTGTCTGGACGAACGTGGCAAGCTTGTCAGCTCGCCGGACTTTGCAGCCCGTCTCGCCGGGTGGCGCGACAGCGGCTCTCAGGATGTGGGTTTTGTGATTGGCGGCGCAGACGGCATCGCCCCAAGCCTGCGCGCCAAGGCCGACTTTTCGCTGAGTTTTGGCAAGATGGTCTGGCCACATATGCTGGCGCGGGTCATGTTGAGCGAACAGCTTTATCGTGCCGCGTCTATTCTGGCGGGCGCGCCGTATCACAGAGTTTGAAAGCAGAGTTTGAAAGCAGGGTTTAGCTGATGTTTGGGTGGTTCAAAAAACGTAAACAGGCCGAGGTGCCGCTGCTTGATGTGGTTGCGATTGCCCAAGAGGCGACACGCGGCATGCCGATGCGCGCGCATGTACGGGGGCGGGCGTTACCGCAGCTGCTTGAGTTGCTTGAGAAACGCATAGCTGCACATGAGGCCGAGGCACATGCGCCCTTCACGCCCGAGCAACGCGCCGAAATGCGCGAGATTTTCACCGAGGAAGTCACCGGAGCTGCGCCCAAGGCAGGAGGCCCTGCGCCGCATGCGCCTGACGCGGGCCATCAGGGCCACATTGAAGGCATCGTCGCGGCGGCGTTTGACACCGAGTTTGACGGCACTCCGGCCCGTGCTTTGGCGGTGGCCGATGCTGCGCGCGCCGATGTGCAGCTTTACCTTGCGCGCGAAGAACTGGCCGAGCCTGCGCTTGTGGCCGCGGGCGAACGCGCCATTGCCGAGCATATGGCTGCGGTTTTGCGCTAACAGGTTCGTATTTATTACGAACAGGTTCGTATTTATTACGAACAGGTTGGTGCATTTGCGCTAACAGCGCTGGGGGCGGTTGCCCCGCTGCCGCGCAGGGCTTACATCCGTCTTCAAAGAGGATCGAGCTATGAACACCCCAAAACCCGTAGTGCTGTGTATTCTAGATGGCTGGGGCCATTCTGACAGCCACGAGGCCAATGCGCCTTATCTGGCAGACACTCCGAATTATGACCGCCTCAAAGCGTCTTGCCCCGCCAACGTCCTGATAACCCATGGCCCTGACGTGGGCCTGCCAAGCGGGCAAATGGGCAACTCGGAAGTGGGCCACACCAACATTGGCGCGGGCCGCGTTGTGGCGATGGACCTGGGCCAGATTGACCTCGCGATTGAAAGTGGCACTTTCTTTGAGGAAGAGGCTTTGCTGGCGTTTATCGCCAAGCTCAAAGCGACGGGCGGCACCGCGCATTTGCTTGGGCTGGTGTCTGACGGCGGCGTACACGGCCACCTGAGCCACATCATCGCGGCAGTGAAGGTTATCGCGAGTGCGGGCGTTCCTGTCTGCCTTCATGCGATAAGCGACGGGCGCGATGTTGCGCCAAAGTCGGCCTATGGCTACTTCGCGACACTGCAAGAGGCGCTGCCTGAAGGCGCGCGCATTGGCACGCTGACGGGGCGTTATTTTGCGATGGACCGTGACAACCGCTGGGAGCGGGTTGGCGAGGCTTTTGAAGCCATGGTCCACGGCAAAAGCGGCTACACGGCGATGGATGCCCATAGCGCGATTTCGAATGCCTACAACCGCTCAGAGACGGATGAGTTTATCTCGGCCACAGTGCTGCGCGGCTATGAGGGCATGGAGGATGGCGACGGTCTGTTTTGCCTCAACTTCCGTGCTGACCGTGCACGCGAGATACTGGCGGCAATCTGCGCGCCGGAGTTTGACGCCTTTGGTGTGGGCACGCGGCCAGTGTTTGCTGCGACGCTGGGTCTGGTGGAATACTCTGACGCGCATAATGAATACATGGGCACGGTGTTCCCCTCTCGCGAGATCATCAATACGCTGGGGGCTTGGGTCTCAAAGCAAGGCCGCAGGCAGTTTCGCTTGGCGGAGACAGAGAAATACCCGCATGTGACATTCTTCCTCAACGGGGGTGTCGAAACGCCCTATGAGGGCGAGGAACGCTACATGGCGCAAAGCCCGAAAGTGGCGACCTATGACATGCAGCCAGAGATGAGTTCTGTTGAGGTGACAGACGCTTTTGTCGGGGCGATTGAGGCTGGGTTTGACATGATCGTGACGAACTATGCCAACCCCGATATGGTTGGCCATACGGGCGACTTGAAGGCCGCTATCAAGGCCTGCGAAGCCGTCGATGAGGGCCTTGGCCGCGTTATGGCAGCGCTTGAAAAAGCTGGCGGTGCGATGATCGTGACGGCTGACCATGGCAATTGTGAGGTCATGGTTGATCCGAAGACAGGTGGGCCGCACACCGCGCATACGACAAACCCGGTGCCTGTGTTGTTGTTTGGCGGCCCGAAGGGTGCAAAGCTGCGGCAAGGACGGTTGAGTGATCTGGCACCAACAATATTGGAACTGATGAACCTTGAGCAACCCGCAGAAATGACCGGAGAGAGCCTGATCGAATGAGCTTGCGCGCTTGCCTTACTGTCGCGGCCCTTTTGTGGGGACCGGCGGCATTTGCCCAAGAGCTGGCCCCCGCGGCGGCGGCTCAGGCTGCGCTTGAGCAAGTGCAAAAGGCAGAGGTAGCCTTGGACAAAGCCAAGGGCGGGCGTGACCGCGTGGCAGCCCTAAGCCAAACAGTGCGCGCCTTTGAGGCCGGTCTGGGCGCTGTGCGCTCCGGGCTTCGGCGTGTTACCATCCGCGAGCGCCAGTTGAGCCTTGAGCTGACAGCGCAGGAAGAAGAGATCGCGCAGCTTTTGTCGGTGTTGCAAGCGCGGGGGCGGGCAGGCTCGCCGAGCCTGTTTTTGCACCCTAAAGGCCCGCTGGGCACCGCGCGCGCTGGCATGATCGTAACCGAAATGACGCCAGCACTGTCGCTTCAGGCGGCAGAGTTGCGCGAAAAGCTTGTGGAGGTCAGCACGCTGCGCCACCTTCAAACGAGCGCTGAAGACACCCTGCGAAAGGGGCTGACTGGCGTGCAGACCGCGCGTATTGAGCTGAACCAAGCCATTGCCGACCGCGTGGACTTGCCCAAAAAGTTTATCGAAGATCCGGTAAAGACCGCGCTGCTCATCGCGACGTCAGACACGCTGGACAGCTTTGCCACCAGCCTGTGGCAGATCAGTGGTGGGCCGGTTGAAAACGTCAACGAGAACATCAATGCTCGCAAGGGCAGCCTCGCGTTGCCTGTGGCTGGGCGCATCTTGCGCCGCGCGGGCGAGGCCGATGCAGCAGGCATCAAACGCGAGGGCATACTCATCGCGACGCGCCCGCGTGCGCTGGTTGTGAGCCCCGTCGCGGCGACAGTGCGCTATCAAGGCCCTCTGCTGACCTTCGGAAACGTGATGATCCTTGAGCCACAAAACGGGTTGCTGATGGTGTTCGCGGGGCTTGATGTGGTGTATGGCACTACCGGAGACGTGCTGGTAGAAGGTGCGCCTATTGGTTTGATGGGCGGTCAAGACGCGGCCGTCGGCGAAATTTTGACCCAAGTTGAGAATGGGGCTGGAAGTGATCTTTCAGAAACGCTCTACTTGGAAGTCAGAGAAGACAACACGCCGGTGAACCCTGAGGGTTGGTTCCGGTCAGCAAAGGATAACTGAGGTATGAGAAAATTTCTGATGGCAGCCGGGATCGGCACGCTGGCCGGGCTCGTTGTGACAACGCAGGTGGCCGAGCCGCTGTTGGCGCAAGAATCAGCCAAGACAACCGACGTTTACCAACAGCTTGACCTGTTCGGCGACATCTTCGAGCGCATCCGCGCGCAGTATGTTGAGGAGGTCGATGAGGGTGATTTGATCGAAGCCGCGATCAACGGCATGCTGACGTCACTTGACCCGCACTCAAGCTACTTGAGCCCCGATGCCGCCGCAGACATGCGCGTGCAAACACGTGGCGAATTTGGCGGGCTGGGCATCGAAGTCACGCAGGAAGACGGCTTTGTAAAGGTCGTCAGCCCGATTGACGGAACGCCTGCTGACGAGGCTGGCGTTGAAGCTGGTGATTTCATCACTCACGTTGATGGCGAAAGCCTGCTTGGCCTGACGCTTGACCAAGCTGTCGAGATGATGCGCGGGCCAGTTGGCAGCGAGATCATCATCACCGTGGCGCGCAAAGACGCGGCTGAGCCTCTCGAAATTTCGATCATCCGCGACACCATCAAGCTTACGGCTGTGCGCTCGCGGGTTGAAGGCGAAACAGTTGTGTTGCGCCTCACCACGTTTAACGACCAGACCTACCCAAACCTTGAAGCTGGCATCAAAAAGCAAGTCGAAGAAGCGGGCGGCATGGACAAGGTAAACGGCTTTGTGCTCGACTTGCGTAACAATCCGGGTGGCTTGCTGACACAAGCGATCAAGGTTTCCGACGCCTTCCTTGAAAGCGGCGAGATCGTTTCAACCCGTGGCCGCAACCCCGCCGATGGCGACCGTTTCAACGCGGTTGCGGGCGATCTGACCGGTGGCAAGCCGCTGGTTGTCTTGATCAACGGTGGCTCGGCTTCTGCGTCTGAGATTGTCGCAGGCGCGCTGCAAGACCACCGCCGTGCGATTGTTGTTGGCACCAAGAGTTTTGGCAAAGGCTCGGTTCAGACGGTTATGCAGCTGCGGGGCGAGGGCGCGATGCGCCTGACAACCGCGCGCTACTACACGCCGTCGGGCCGTTCTATCCAGTCGCTGGGCGTGTCGCCTGACATCGTGGTTGAGCAACCGCGCCGCGCCGCCGAAGAAGCGGAAGAGGCGGACGTCAAGTTCAAGGCACGCACCGAAGCTGACCTGCGCGGCAGCATTAGCAACGACAGCCTGACGGAAGACGAGATTGAACAGATCAAAGCTGATCAGGAGAAGGCGCTTGCCGCAGCCAAGCTGCGCGAAGACGACTACCAGCTTGCCTATGCTATCGACATTCTCAAGGGCCTGTCGGCGCTGGTTCCGTCGAAGTAGGCTCTTGCGGAGTGCAACATCAACAGCCGCGCCCTGAAAACGGGCGCGGTTTTTTTATGGCTGGGAATGATGGCCAGAACAGTTAGCTTGACGCATGCTTATCAGGCGCCGCCCGCGGCTGTTTGCGCCTTTTGGCTCAGTAAATTTTTAATCCGGTGAGTTACGCGGGGCTTATACCGAGAAGCACCAAGTTGTAGATGACAGCAGCAGCGATGGACAGAGCGCTTAGAAGAAAACCGCCAGCGCGCCCGATTGGGCTATGGTTGGATACAGCCAAAGCGTAGCCGTGCATGAGGCGGCCCAGCATAAAGGCCGCTGCGATTGTGCCAACGACGAGCGGTGCGCCAGATTTGAGCTCGGCCAAACCCACAAGCAAAATGAGCAGCGGCGCAAATTCTGTGAGGTTGGCATGGGCGCGGATCTTGCGGATCAAGGCTTCATCGCCGTTGTCCCCGAGTGAGCTGCCAGAGCGCCCGCGTTGCTTGATGACGATCCAGCTCAGGGCGAGAAAGAGAATAGCAATTCCGCAGGCGAGCAGAGTTGTGATTGGAAGCATCATGATGTGGTGTCACTTTTCGAGTTGGGGAATGGGTGTGTTTCAGTGGCACAGCAAAGCCGTGTGAAGGCATCAGCTATGTTAGTAAGCGCCTCGAACCGTGGCTTCACCAGCGTTGAACGGCCGAGGGCTTGGCGGGTGATAAGGCCCCCGAGCTCAAGCTCTCGCAGGTGATGAACGAGGGTCGAGGGCGGAATCTCAAGTTGCTTGGAGAGTGCGCCCGTCGAAATGCCTTCGCGTGCTTCTGGCAAAAGCGCCATGAAGACCTGCACCCTTGAAGGATGTGAGAGGGCAGAGCAAACGGTGCTGATGTCATGGTTTGTCATGAGAATGATTAAACTAGGTTAATAGTTTAAATGCAAGCACCCGGCACCAAACGCGCAGTCGTTTCTGAAAATGCGCATTGTGGCGGGCGAAGTGATAGGCGAGAAAGGTACAACTGAAACGGGGGATATGGCCGATGCTTGAGATTGTGGTTTTATGTGTCGCGGGCTTTGCCGCAGGGGCGTTGAACGCGGTGGCGGGTGGCGGCACATTTATCTCGTTTCCGGCGCTTGTTTGGCTTGGTATTCCGCCGATCATGGCCAATGCGACGGCAACTTTGACGGCCATTCCCGGGTATGCGGGCAGCGCTTGGGCGTTTCGCAGCGACATCAAAGCTGAGGGGGCCATGAGCCTCAAGGCGATGTTTGCAATTTCGGCTTTCGGCGGGTTGCTTGGCGCGTGGCTGCTCACGGTCACCAGTGAGGAGGCCTTCGTCGGGCTTGTGCCTTGGTTGCTCTTGCTCGCGACTTTAGTGTTCGCCTTCGGGCCAAAGCTGTTGTCGCTCTTCGCGTCAGCAACGGGCATGGGCGTAACAAGTAGCAATGCGACCTTGTTTGCTGTCTCCGTCTATGGCGGCTATTTCAACGGCGGGCTTGGCATCATGCTACTGGCTGTTTTCGGGCTTATGGGCTTTCAAAACATCCATGGAATGAACGGGTTGAAGAACCTGCTGTCGTCGATTCTGTCGGTTGTTTCGGCTTTGGCTCTTGCACTGGCTGGGCTGATCGCGTGGAAGAGTGCACTTGTACTGGCACTGGCGACAATGGCAGGCGGATACGCTGGCGCGGCATATGCGCGAAAAATAACCAATATGGCGCTGTTCAGAAAAGGCATTGTGGCCGTTGGGCTGCTTATGGCGCTCATGTTCTTTTTGAAATGAGGCAGATGATGACCCCAGAAGAAATCGCGAAACTCCCCTACCGGCCCTGTGTTGGCGTTATGTTGGCGAATGCCAGAAATGAGGTGTTTGTTGGGCAACGGATCGACAGTGACACAGCGGCATGGCAGATGCCTCAAGGCGGCGTTGATGAGGGGGAAGCACCGCGCGACGCAGCCCTGCGCGAACTTTGGGAAGAGACAGGCGTTAAGGCGCATCTGGTGACGGTTGAAGCCGAAAGCAACGGCTGGCTGCCTTACGACTTGCCGCACGATCTGGTGCCCAACATCTGGAAAGGCCGCTACCGTGGGCAAGAGCAGAAGTGGTTCTTGCTGCGCTTCGCAGGACAGGACGCAGATGTGAACATCGCGACCGAACACCCTGAGTTCTCGGAGTGGCGCTGGCTTGTTGCGGGGGAGCTTGTAGAAAATATCGTTCCGTTCAAGCGGGCGGTTTACGAGCGCGTTTTGGAAGAGTTCGCAGCGCATCTGTAACGACAGGTGGGTTTGCGCCTTGGCTTCGCCAAGTCGCCCCGCCGGGTGGCGCTGTGTCAGCTTTGCTGACACAGCGCCACCCGGCTATGCCCAACGCAAATGTGGGCATCTTTGATGCACGGCTTTGGGGCGGGAGGTCCCCGTTAGGCGGTATGGCCTAATTTAGGTCTTCTAGAAGCCGCCCGTGTTTGCGGGTTTGTTCGATGACAGCGCCGAAAGTGGTGAAGCCGCGCGAGGCCAGCATGGGCAGCATCTTGCACAAAACCTCTGCAGTTGCGACGGCGTCGCCAAGGGCGGTGTGGCGTAGCTCTGGCGGGATGCTGACACCGAGGCGATCACATAATGCATCGAGAGTATGGACCTCGCTTGCGCCGAAGAGAACCGCCGACAGCAACACCGTGTCGAGGATCGGGTGATCCCACTCAACGCCTGTTTCTCGGCGGTGACGGCGCAGAAAGGCCATGTCAAACGGGGCGTTGTGGGCCACGATCACAGCATCGCGCGCGAAGGTGTGAAACTGACGCGCCGCCACGTGAATGTCAGGTGCATCGGCAACCATTTCGTTGGTGACCTTATGCACTTTGGTTGATGCCGCGGGGATCTTCATTCCTGGGTTGACCAGTTGGTTGATACTTTCGCCCGCAACCATTTTGCAGTTCACAACACGCACTGCTCCGATCTGGACGATCTCGTCTTTGTGCGGCAGTAGCCCCGTGGTCTCGGTGTCAAACACGGCGTAGGTCAGCGCTTGAATGGGCATTTCATCGAAGGCTTGATCGCCGGATTGATCCATCAAATCAAAGTCATAAATCAGCGGGCGGGCGGCATCAGGGGTGATGCGCGCATGGGCGTCATCAATCAGGATCATGTAGCCGGGCGCATGGCCTAGCGGCTTGAGGCGTGCGTTGAACGCCAGCTTGCCCTCCGTGCCGCGAGCTTCAAAACTGATCTCGGAACCGCTCTCGGCAAGGCTTGTGTGGGCGGCGAGAAGTGTGTCGCGCTCAAAGTAGTCAAAGATCGAGGCGTTGAGGCGCGGCACGTGAATCTGGGCAAGCGCTTCGGCGGCCTGACCGTCGTAAAGCACGATCTGATGCGCTGGGTTGACCAACACCATGGCCATCGGGATCTCTGTGAGTAGGGCGGTGAGGCGGTCTTTCTCGGCGGTCAGGCGGGCCGTCTCACTCGCGACAGCCTGAGCGGCGCCGAGGGTGCTTTGCGAGAGCTGGCCCGCGACGGCTTGGGCGGCTGGGGCAAGGTCGCCCAAGTAGCGGGCTTGGTGCGTGTCCATCGTCACATCAACGCCGGCGTGTGCACCCGTGCGCAGGGTGGCGGCGAGGCGTTCTATGGGCTTGGAGACGTTCTCGTCAAACAACAGCCAGATGCCAACGATGAGAGCAAGAAGCCCGAAGCCAGCGAGGATGCCCGCGAAGACAAAGCCTGTTGCCAGATCGCTCTGAGCTGAACGGTGATACCCGAGGTAAAGCGCGCCGATCACCAGCGCGATGCTGGCCAGCGCCATGAAGGTAAAAAAGAGCAGAACCCGCAGGCGAAGAGAGAGGCGCGTGAACATCAGCTTGCCTCGCAGATTGTTGCCAACATGTTGTCGCCTTCAGGCGGTGTGAGCCACTCGGCACCTGTGACTATACCGTCGCTTTCAAAGCTGATCGCATCGGTGAGCGCGGCGCGGCGCCGCGTTTCACAGTCAGCCAGAATGGGCAGCTTGCTGACAGGAGACCAGCGGCCAAACAGGTAGATGTCAACCAGCCTATGGCTTGGCGCGGCGTCGTGCTTGCGGATCGTTGCGGTGTCGACCGCCATGAAGCGCTCTACATAGGGGTAGGCATATGTCCACGGCTTGTAGAGCGCCTTGGCCTCAACGGTTTCGGCAATGACAAGCCCGTCGGGGAGCGAGGCCTTGGTGCGCGGATACCAGCTATACTCGTTGGAGACAGTCGCGCCGATCATCGCGAGGCCCGCGGCGACGGGCATAAACCATTTGGGCAGCCGCCCGCCGAGGCCCTTGTTGAGCGCAAGCACGATGCCCGCAGCCGCGATACCGGCAAAAACCGTTGCGATGAGTTCTACGAACATGGCGTTATCTCCCTAGTGGTTGTGGCTTAGCCGAGCATTCCGCGGCCATGGCCCAAGGCCGATTGCAAGCCTTTGACGACGACAAAAGCATCGCGCAGGTGGCTGCGTTCAAAGTCTGACAAGTCAGACGGCGGCAAGTAGTTGTCGGGCGCTTGGCCCGCGTTCACGAGCGCCGCTTGGTGCGTTAGGCGCGTTTCTGCGATAAGGTCGTAAGCGTCGAGCAAGTCGCGCCCGCCGGAAGTTGACAGCACGCCAGCCTCTTGCGCCGCTTCAAGCCGCGCGCGGGTGTTCACTGCCGTCAGCTTGCCTTGCAGCGCATAGATGCGGCCCAAGTCAACCACGGGCACAACGCCGTTGTGCTTCATGTCGAGCTGGTGCTTGTGTTCGCCCGAGCGGATGGTGGCAAAGCCACGCAGCAATCCAAGCGGCGGCGTGTGCTTGAGCGAGTTGCTCGCCATATGCGCCACGAAGATCGAGTTCTTGCTGGCGGCCTTCAGAGTGTCTTCCTGTAGGTCTTCAAACAGCGCTGAGTGGCCGCCGATCGGGCGCAAGTCAAACATCACCGAGGCGAGCATCTGCGCCTCGGGGTCGGGCGTGTTGATCCAGCCTTTGAAATAGTCTTTCCAGACCGAGACAGGCTGGCACCAACGCGGATTTGTCGCCATCATGTCGCCGGGGCAGTAGACATATCCGCAGGTGTTAAGCCCGTCGCAGACGAATTTTGCCAGTGCTTGGAAGTATTCCATGTCGGAGTCTTGGACTGCGTCATCAAGAAACAGGCAGTTGTCTTGGTCGCTGACGCCGGTTTGCTCTTGGCGGCCTTGAGAGCCACAGGCGAGCCAGAGGTAGGGCACGGGGGGCTGGCCAAGCTTGTCTTCGGCGAGGGTGAGCAGGCGGCGTGTGGCGGTATCGGCGATGTCGGTGATCAGGCGCGTGACAATCTCGTGGCGGTTGCCGCCCGCCACCAGTTGCACCAAGAGTTGCGGGATGCGGGCCGTAACGCGGGCCATTTCTTCAGGCGTGCTCGCATGGGCGATCTCGCTGACAAGCTCGGCCGAGCTTACGGCTTGAAAGCGGGTCAGGTCTGTCTGGGTGACGATGCCGACAAGCTTGCCTGCTTCAACAATCGGGATATGGCCGATCTTGCGCTCCATCATCGCGTGCAGCACGTCAGAGCCGATGGCAGAAGGCGCGAGCGTGAGCGGCTTGGGCGTCATCACATCGGCCACCAAAGTGCTAACAGGCAGGGCCTCGGCGAGCACTTTGCCGGACAGATCACGCGTGGTGAGAATGCCTGCGAGCGCGTCATCGTCAACCACGCAAACAGAGGAAACGCGGCGCTCGCGCATGGTGCGGGCTGCGCCTTGGACTGTTTCGTCAGGTGTGCAGGTCACAGGCGAATGCGCCATCAGCGTTTCGACAAGCGAGGTTGCCAGCGAGCGCTCCTGCTTCTTCGGCGCGCGAGCGCGGTTGAAAAACTTGGCAACCGCGTCGTGGTCTTCGACAAGTTTGTGAAACAGTGTTGGCGGGATCACCAGCAGCACTGAGTGTGCGTCAGCACTGGCCGAGGTGGCGGCGATGCCGTCGCGCATGAGGCCGCGCTCGCCGAACGAGTTGCGCACGCCAAGGTGTGAGATCACAACGCCGTTCTCGTCGGAAACTTCGACTTGGCCTTCGTAAACGATAAACAGCCCTGGCAGCTTTTCCCCGGCGTCATAGACAGAGAAGCCTTGCGCAAGTTCCCAAGCTTCGACGCTTGGCGCGAGGGCCTCAATCACGTCATGAGGCAGGGCGTCGTAAGGGTGCACCGACTTGAGAAAGCGGGTGATTTGCGCGGGCGTGAGGGGCATAGTCAGAAGCCTTAGCTTAAAAAGAAAAAGTCCTGCCCAGTATACACCGGACAGGACCGTTTTTAAAGATGTCGGGCCGTCGCAGGGGCGCGGCCCGACCTGATCATTTTAGTGATCCTGAGCTGAGCCAGCGCCGCGTGGAACGCGCACTGAGTGAACCAGATCAACGATCTCTTGTGGTGTGGCTTTCGTCATACCCGAGACGATGTAGGCCACGATGAAGTTGATCATCGCACCGATCGCGCCAAAGGATGTTGACTTGATTGTGCCAAGCAGCGGATCAGCATCTGTGAAGCTGTTCGTGCCTGAAACAAAGAACCAGCCTTTGTGCAGGAAGATGTAGATCAGCGTGATCGTCAGGCCTGCAAGCATACCTGCAACAGCACCGTGGTTGTTGATGCGTGTTGAGAAGATGCCCATCATCAAGGCTGGGAAGATCGACGCCGCAGCAAGACCAAAGGCCAGAGCAACCGTTTGAGCCGCGAAGCCCGGAGGGTTGAGGCCAAGGTATGTGGCAACCGCGATAGCAACACCCATAGCGATACGGGCTGACAGAAGCTCTTTCTTCTCCGAGATATTCGGGTTGAGAGAGCCTTTGATCAAGTCGTGCGACACGGCTGACGAGATTGCCAACAGAAGGCCAGCCGCCGTTGACAGAGCCGCCGCAAGGCCACCCGCAGCAACAAGGCCGATCACCCAGCTGGGCAGGTTGGCGATCTCTGGGTTGGCGAGAACAAGGATGTCGCGGTTGAACTTTGTAAGTTCGTTGCCCGTCCAGCCTTTTTCAGCCGCTTTGGCCTGCATCTCAGCATTCTTGTCGTTGTAATACTGGATCTTGCCGTCGCCGTTCTTGTCTTCCCAGTCGAGAAGGCCAGTCTTTTGCCACGTTGCCATCCAGTCATAACGCGCCTCAGTGTCGATTGCTTCAACTGAAACAGCCTCGCCTTGCGTGCCGTTTGGCCACATCATTTCTGTGATGTTCAGACGCGCCATCGCACCAACAGCAGGCGCTGTGAGGTAAAGCAGAGCGATAAACACCAGTGCCCAACCCGCTGACCAACGTGCATCAGACACCTTAGGAACGGTGAAGAAACGCATGATGACGTGGGGCAGACCAGCAGTACCGATCATGAGCGAGAGCGTGAACAGCACCATGTTGAGCGTGTCAGCGTGGTGTGCTGTGTACTCGTTGAAGCCCAGTTCAGCGACGATTTGGTCAAGCTTTTCCAGCAAAGGCATGCCTGAAGCGACGTGGTCGCCGAAGAGGCCAAGTGCCGGGATCGGGTTGCCCGTGAGTTGCAGCGAGATAAAGATCGCCGGGATGGTGTAGGCCATGATGAGAACGACATATTGCGCAACCTGCGTATATGTAACGCCCTTCATGCCGCCGAAAACGGCGTAGGCAAAAACCACACATGCGCCGATAAGCAGGCCTGTTGTGTTGCTCACTTCAAGGAAGCGGCCAAAGGCTACGCCAACGCCTGTCATCTGGCCGATAACATAAGTTGTAGACGCCACGATCAGGCAGACAACGGCCACAAGGCGGGCTGTTTGGCTGTAAAAACGGTCGCCGATGAACTCGGAGACTGTGAACTTGCCGAACTTGCGCAGGTAAGGCGCCAGCAAGAGCGCGAGCAGCACGTAGCCGCCTGTCCAGCCCATGAGGAAGCTTGAGTTGTCATAGCCGGTGAAGGCGATGAGGCCCGCCATCGAGATGAACGAGGCTGCTGACATCCAGTCAGCCGCTGTCGCCATGCCGTTTGTGACAGGGTGAACGCCGCGGCCAGCCGCGTAGAACTCTGAGGTTGATCCGGCGCGTGCCCAGATCGCGATGCCGATGTAGAGCGCAAAAGACGCGCCAACAAACAGCAGGTTGATTGTAAACTGATCCATCTGTTTTCTGTCCCTTACTCTTCGTCTACGCCGTGTTCACGGTCGAGTTTGTTCATGCGCCAAGCATAGTTGAAGATCAGCGCCAAGAAGACGAGGATCGAACCCTGCTGGGCAAACCAGAAGCCCAAATCAGTGCCGCCAACGGCAATGCCGCTCAGCATGGGGCGCAGCAAGATGCCAAACCCGAATGAAACCACCGCCCAAATGACGAGGCTGATCAAAATGATCCGCACATTGGCTGCCCAATATGCGTTGTTGGATGAATTGTCAGACATGGAAGTCCTCCCGTTTAACCCAGTTTCCTCCAAAGCTACGGCTCACCCGCAGCTTCCCTTCTTCCCTTACGCGACGGCCTTTGTGACGATCGCGTTCAGCCCTTCGGCGATTGCGTTGATCTCGCCCATGGCGTCGATCTGCTGCAATGCACCTTGTGTTTGGTAGTAGTCGATCAGCGGCGCAGTTTGCGCGTGATAGGCTTCAAGCCGGCTGGCAACGGTTTCGGCGTTGTCATCCGCACGGCGCTTCATGTCGGTGCTGCTGCATTTGTCGCAAGTGCCGTCCTTTGCCGTGGGCTTGAACGTGTCGTGATAGCCCTCGCCGCAGCCGCCACACGTGAAGCGGCCCGAGATGCGCGTGACCATTTCGCGGTCTTCAACCTCAAGGCTGATGGCGGCGTTGATCTTCTGACCACTTTCGCCAAGCAACACATCCAGCGCTTCGGCCTGAACCGTGGTGCGCGGAAAGCCGTCAAGGATGACGCCTTTCGCACAGTCGGCGTCTTTCAGGCGATCACCCAAGATGTTGATAACGATCTCGTCTGAAACCAGATCACCAGCTTCCATAACGGTCTTGGCGGCTTTGCCAGCCTCTGTGCCTGCGGCAACAGCAGCGCGCAGCAAGTCACCGGTTGAGAGTTGCACGAGGCCAAAGCTTTCTTCGAGCATACGGGCTTGCGTGCCTTTGCCGGCCCCGGGAGGGCCAAGCAGGATGAGGACGGGAGCGGTTGTTGCTGTCATGTCCATCACGCCTTATTCGCTCTATTCTCGATCAGCTCGGCGACGACTTGTGGTTCTGCGAGGGTTGAGATGTCGCCGAGGGCGTCGTAGTCGTTTTCG
>JADGEJ010000036.1 GCA_016744435.1 Lentibacter sp.
CGCTCGGCCTGTCGCTCGAACCCTTCGGTGGTGGTGCAGTTGCAGTGCGCGAAACACCGGCCATTCTGGGCGAAGTGAACGCCGAAGCCATGCTGCGCGATATCGTTGACGAACTGACAGACGGCGGGACGACAAGCACAGTTAAGGACAAGCTCGAGGCTGTGCTCAGTCGCGTGGCCTGCCACGGCTCTATCCGCTCGGGCCGTCGGATGCGCGCCGAAGAGATGAACGCACTTTTGCGCGAGATGGAAGCCACGCCACATTCTGGGCAGTGCAACCACGGACGACCAACCTATATTGAGCTCAAGCTCTCTGACATCGAAAGGCTATTTGGGCGCACATGATAGAACTTGCGGGATATGCGATTAGCGAAATGAGCCTGCTTGTCGGTGGGGCTGTGCTGTTGTTTCTGGTGTTGCTCATGCTATTTCTCGGCATGCGCTCGGCGTCGCGCTCGCTGCGGATGACGGAGCCGCTTGTGCACCAGATCGGCAACCTTGGCGCGCGTGTGCAGCAGCTTTCAGACGGCCAACAGCAGCTGTCTGGTGGGCTTATTCACGTCAGCGAGGCGCAGGCCGCGTCGCAGACGAACATGCTGCAGTTGATGGAAAAACGCCTCGCGGATGTGAGCGGCAAAATGAGCGAAAACCTGACAGGGTCGGCGCAGAGCACGGCGAAATCTCTTGGTGAGTTGCAACAGAGGCTGGCCGCAATTGACAAAGCGCAGGACAACATCACCAAGCTGTCGGGTGACGTGCTGAGCTTGCAGGACATCCTGAGCAACAAGCAAACCCGCGGTGCTTTTGGCGAGATACAACTGACTGACATTGTCACCAAAGCACTGCCGAGCGATTCCTACAAAATGCAGGCGACGCTTTCCAACGGTAAGCGCTGTGACTGCTTGATTGACTTGCCAAACCCGCCCGGGCCGATTGCGATTGATAGTAAGTTTCCGCTCGAATCCTACGAAGCACTTCGGAACGCCGAGAACGACTGGCAGCTCAACGAGGCTGCCAAACTGCTGCGCATCGCGATCAAGAAACACATCAAAGACATTCACGAGAAATACATCATCGAAGGCGAAACCGCCGACGGTGCGCTGATGTTTTTGCCCTCAGAGGCGATCTATGCAGAGCTGCATGCAAACTTCCCCGAGCTGGTGCGCGAAGGGTTTGCCGCGCGGGTTTGGATCGTGTCGCCGACGACATGTATGGCGACGCTCAACACCATGCGGGCGATCTTGAAAGATGCGCGCATGCGCGAGCAGGCGGGTGCCATTCGGCGCGAGCTTGGGCTGTTATTTTCTGATGTCGAACGGCTCGGCACGCGGGTTGAAAACCTTGACCGCCACTTCGGGCAGGCCGCGAAAGACATTGCAGATATCAAGATATCATCCGACAAGGCCGGCCGCCGTGCGCGCCGTTTGGACAACTTTGACTTTGAAGAGCTGGCCCCGGAAGCCCCGACAGTTGTGCCGCTCAAAGCGCCAGAATAGCTTGCGCCAGATCAAGGCCGGGTGCTGACGAATCTGCGCAAGGTCAATCTAAGCGCTGACAGGAGAACTGAATATGCTTGAAATTAGCACCAACAAGATCGCCCAAATCATCCTTATGTCCAGAGAACTGGGGCGGGCTGAAGCCGAGCTTATGGGGTTCTTTGAAACTTTGTCAGAAGAAGAATTGAGAGACCTTGTGGCGGTGATGTGGATTGGCCGGGGCAGCTTTGACGCGGACGAGCTGGCTGAAGCTCGCGCCACTGCGATTGCCGAAGCCACGGTGCCGACGCCGGACTATCTGATCGGTTCGCCGCATCTATCTGACCATTTGGAAAATGGACTTGAAGCCTTGGGCTTGTCTGCCTCTGGTGAAGAAGACGCATTGATGCGCAGTTGAGTTCGAATTGCTGCGCAATCCGACTGATGTGAGGGGCTAGCCCCTCACACTCCCCAGAGTATTTTCACGAAGAAAAAGCTTAGCCTAGATGGTCAACGACTTGTAGGTTCTGCGCGAGTTTGTCGATCTCGGCGAGCCACTCTGCGACCAGTTTTGGATCATGTGGGGCCGGATGAACGCCTGCGCCGATTTGGTGGTTGGCGATGGCGTTGACGGCGAGCGAAACAGGGATAGAGACCAAGCGCGCCATGGCTGTGCCGCGATCGTCGCCCCAAGCATCCATCACGTAGGTTTTGCTGTAAACCGGAACACCCTCTTTTTCGACTTTCAGGCCAACGCAGAGCACCACGCGGTCAGGCTCACCCTCGTCATAAGCATTGTCGCGCCAGAAACCATCAGACATTTCTTTGAGGCGGGCGTCGCCTTCTGGGCCTGTAAGTGTCTCGATTTCGGCAAACACGTCGCCCCAAGCCTCTGTCCAGCCATTTAGGCGTAAAGTGCCGCGGACGAACTCTTTGACGCGCCAGCTTTCGTCAAATTGGTAGTCGGCCATGAAAGGCAGACTATCGCGGTTTGGATAGACTTCAAAGCTTTCGGGGGTAGGCAGGGGGGCGTCGTAAGTGCTTATCGCATCCCAAGGGCGGGCAACGTTGAGCTCAGTGTAGTTTTTTATCGACTTTGAAGGCGAGCGCAGGGCTTTTAGCACGCCTAGTGGCGACCAGCTAAACTTATAGCGGAACGGGTTGGGCTCTTTCGGGATGCCGCCGCAGTAGCTGATGAAAGAGATATCGTTGGCCGCGTCATAAGCGTCAGATGCGCGGTAATCGGCGATGAGGTGATGCGCCATCAGGTGGTCGATCCCTGGATCAAGACCGACTTCGTTGACAGACACTACACCAGCGTCACGAGCCGCCGCGTCAAGCGCGCGCATTTCGGGGGCGATGTAGCTTGAGCTGACAAAATTCGCACCCTGAGCGATGCACATCTCGGCCAGTGGCACGTGCCATTCTCCGGGAAGCATTGAGACGACGATATCGCCCTTTTCGGTGGCCGCTGATATGGCGTCCATGTCAAAGCTGCGGATGTCCTTGGCGATGTCGCCTACAGCGTCCTGCGCTTTTGAGGTTGTGCGGTTCCAGACAACAACATCGTGGTCATCTTCGATCAATTTGCGAAGGCCCGGGATTGCCGAGAGCCCTGTGCCGCACCAATGGATTGTCATGTTCATACCTCTGCAGAATGTGTGTTGAAGCCAGCCTCGGCGCGCGCCCAGACACCGCCTGACAAGTTGCCGAGTGTGAGCAGTGTTGGCAAGAGCTGTGCTGCAAAATCTTGCGAACTCTCGAGGGGAAGCATTGAAGGCAGGTTGTCGATCGCCATCACGTCGAGCGGCGGCGTTTGATGCGTGCGTACGACGGGAGCCTCCCATGTGGTGGCCTCCGAATAGACGGGAATCGGGTTGTAGTCGCTGTCAGGGTCGCAGGCGACATCGCCAATCGCGGTGAGTTTGCGCTTCGCTTCCTTGGCGGCTAGAGGTACGAACTGCGGCGTACCGGGCCGCGCAAGGATACAGTTAATAAACAGATCATGCGTGAGAATTTCTGGGAAGGGACCGCCGCTGGCGGTTTCGGCCATGTCCCACTTGGTGACGCTTACGCCCATTGCCTCAAGCAGGTCAGACGCGCCTGTACCGACGCGACCAAGCGCGCCGATCACGATGGCGCTTGGAGAGCCTGAGAGTTCGCGGCGTAGCTCGGAGAGGAGCGCGTCCTTGTTGGGATAAGCGCCAACCGGCGGGCAGAGACCGCCTTGTTGTTGCGCGATCCAAGCTTTGAGCGTGACGGCCGCACCAGCGAAGCCCGCCCAGTATCCGAATGCCGCAACACGGCGGCCTGTTTCGTCAACCAGATACTCAAGGTCGTAAAGCGTTCCGCCGCCGGCCTTGAAACGTTTGAGCAAGGCTTTGCCCGTGAACTGCCCCTTAAAGGCGTGGCCAAACATGATGTGGCGGTGCGGCAGCGGCGTGCCGTCATCGGGCAGCTCTTTGAGGCCAAAGATGATCGCGTCATGCGGGGCATCTGGCCAGCTGTTCTCGGGCGCAATTGTTGCCCCCGCTTCGACGTAGCCTTGCAGCGGAATAGCCCGCACTGAGCTTTCTTCAACCGTCAGCTTGATGCCCGCGTCGATGAGCGCTTTGGCGCCTTCTGGTGTCAGCCCGACACGTTCTTCGTGAGCGCGTTGCTCGGCTCTGAGCCATAGGTGGGTCATGGTTCTCTCCGGTCAAACAAAGGTGCGGGCATGTTCGCGGCCCGGAATATCAAGATGTGGCGTGGCGTTGAAACTG
This sequence comes from Lentibacter sp., assembly GCA_016744435.1. GTDB lineage: Bacteria > Pseudomonadota > Alphaproteobacteria > Rhodobacterales > Rhodobacteraceae > Lentibacter. The sequence goes on from JADGEJ010000036.1 coordinate 4,237, forward strand.
CCCAGCATCAGTGTGTCGTGGACATACTCTAAGCGATGCACTGAAGAGTTCATCACTTGCAGCATGACTTTGGCCATGCCCGTGTCATTGAGGCCCAGTACATGGCGCACAATGGCGCCGATGACGCCGCCTGACGTAACCAAGAGGACACGGCCATGGCCTTCGCAGACCTCTTCGATGAGGCCGGTTGTGCGGGCATAAAAAGCGCTGAAAGGCTCGGGCACGCTCTTCACAGTGCCCGCGGCCCAATGCTCAATCATCTGTGGCAGATGTGCTGCAAATTCTGTGGGGTCTTGGGGGCTAGGTACGCCGTGCTCGGCTTCTAGGGCCGCTGCCATGGCCCAATATTGCAGCTCATCAAGCCGCGCATCAACTTGCGTGTCAGCATAGCCCATGCCCGCTGCTGTCTCTTTCTGTCGGCGCAATGTTCCCGTGATAACGCGGTCAAAATGTGGGTTTGTAGTGCGCATATGCTCGCCCAACCAGCGGGCTTGCTCATGGCCCAGATCAGAAAGCTTGTCGTAGCTTGCTTCGTCAGTAGCGTGGCTGTTCGCCTGCCCGTGCCGGACCAGAATCAGTTCTGCCATAGTGCCTCGCGATTGCGGATTTGTGCGCAGCCTAGCGCTCTGCGTGGTGCTGTTAAAGAGGCGGTTGCATTTGGGCGCAAAAAGGCGTCGGGGTGTCGGGAATGAGAGATGCCAAACAGGCATGCTTTGGTCTATGGTGGTCGGCAAGGCTGGCAGGAGACGCGCGATGTCTGAGATGATCAAGTTCACCCTCGATGGTGAGGCGGTTGAGGCCCAAAAGGGCCTGACGATTTGGGAAATAGCCAATGGCCGCGGCCTTGTCATTCCGCATCTGTGCCACAAGCCTGCGCCAGGGTATCGCCCGGATGGCAACTGCCGCGCTTGTATGGTCGAGATCGAAGGCGAGCGTACCTTGGCCGCCTCATGCATTCGCGAACCACAAGACGGCATGGTTGTTGTCACAAACAATGCCCGCGCCACGAGTGCACGCAAGCTGGTTGTCGAGATGCTCTTGGCCGATCAACCCGAGCGCGCCGAAAGCCACGACAAGTCGGCGCATCTCTGGAACATGGCTGACTTGAACGGCGTCACGGAAAGCCGCTTTCCCAAGCTTGAAGATGGGCGCATTCCGTTGCTTGACGACAGCCATATCGCGATGCGCGTTAACCTTGACGCCTGCATTTCTTGCGGCCTTTGCGTGCGCGCTTGCCGTGAAGTGCAAGTGAACGACGTGATCGGTATGGCGGGGCGCGGTCACGACGCTTACCCGGTTTTTGACATGTCAGACCCGATGGGTGACAGCACATGCGTCGCCTGTGGCGAATGTGTGCAAGCCTGCCCGACAGGCGCGTTGATGCCAGCCACTGTGCTTGACGATCAGCAGCAAGGCGACAGCGCCGACTTTGACAGCGAAACAGAAAGCGTTTGCCCGTTTTGCGGCGTTGGCTGCAAGGTTTCGCTCAAAGTAAAAGACGGCAAGGTGAAATATGTCGAGGGGATCAATGGCCCCGCAAACGAGGGCCGCCTCTGCGTGAAGGGCCGCTTTGGCTTTGACTATATTCACCATGAGCACCGCCTGACCAAACCTCTGATCCGTCGCGACGATGCGCCGGCCAAAGGCCTCAACGTTGATCCTAGCAACTGGCAGGAGTTTTTCCGTGAAGCTGAGTGGGACGAAGCGTTTGGTCTGGCAGCAAAGGGTTTTGTCGGGTTGCGCGAAGAACACGGCGGCACCTCGGTTGCGGGCTTTGGATCGGCTAAGTGCACCAACGAAGAAGCCTATTTGTTTCAGAAGTTCATCCGCCAAGGCTTCTTGCACAACAACGTTGACCACTGCACGCGGCTTTGCCACGCAAGCTCGGTTACTGCACTTATTGAAAACGTTGGCTCGGGCGCGGTAACGGCCACGTTCAACGAGATCGAAAACGCCGATGTTGCGATCGTGATTGGTGCCAACCCGATCGAGAACCACCCTGTCGCAGCGACTTACTTCAAGCAGTTCACCAAACGAGGCGGCAAGCTTATCGTGATGGACCCGCGCGGCGTGGGCTTGAAGCGCTTCGCTGACGAAATGGTACAGTTCCGCCCCGGAGCAGACGTGAGCATGCTCAACGCGATCATGCATGTGATCGTTGAGGAAGGGCTTTACGACAGTCAGTATATCCACCGTTGGACAGAAAACTGGGAGGCCGAGAAGGCCCACCTCAAAGATTTTTCACCCGAAGCAATGAGCGAAATTTGTGGCGTCTCTCCCGAGCAGCTGCGCCGCGTTGCGCGCATATTCGCGGGTGCAAAAGCTGGCCTCATCTTCTGGGGTATGGGCGTCAGCCAACACATCCACGGCACAGACAACTCGCGCTGTTTGATAAGCCTAGCGCTGATGACAGGCAATGTTGGCAAACCGGGCGCTGGGCTGCACCCTCTCCGTGGCCAGAACAACGTACAAGGCGCGTCAGATGCAGGGCTCGTGCCTATGTTTTTGCCCGACTACCAGAGTGTAATGGACGATGGCATCCGCAAGAATTTCACTGATGTCTGGGGCTCTGGAGACTTTTCAAACGAGAAAGGCCTAACCGTCACTGAGATCATCGACGAAGCCTATGCCGGCCGCATCAAGGGCATGTATATTCAGGGTGAAAACCCCGCGATGTCAGACCCAGATGTCGAGCATGCGCGCGAGGCTATTGCCAAGCTTGAGCACCTCGTGGTGCAGGACATATTTATCACCGAAACAGCCAACTACGCCGATGTGATATTGCCCGCCTCAGCGCTCTACGAAAAGAACGGCACGGTGAGCAACACCAACCGCCAAGTGCAACGGGTTCGTCCGGCCGTGACGCCTCCGGGCGATGCGCGAGAAGACTGGCAGATCACTGTCGAGCTTGCACAGCGTTGCGGGCTTAGTTGGGCCTATGACGATGTGTCCGAAGTTTTTAACGAGATGAAGCTGAACATGAAGTCACTCAACAACATCACATGGGAGCGGCTACGGACCGAGACGGTCACCTATCCGTCGTTGAGTGAGACAGATCCGGGCCAAGCGATTGTGTTTGGTGACGGTTTCCCGCGCCCTGAAGGCCGCGCGAAGTTTACCCCTGCGAACGTTATCGCGCCTGATGAAGTGCCCGATACAGAATTCCCGATGATCATGACAACAGGCCGCCAACTCGAGCACTGGCACACCGGTTCGATGACGCGCCGTGCGACTGTCCTGGATGCTGTTGAGCCCGAAGCCAACTGTTCGCTGCACCCCAAAACGCTGCGCAAACTGGGTGTTGAGCCCGGTGGGCATGTACGTCTGACAACGCGCCGTGGCTCCATCACCATCATGGCGCGGGCTGACAGGGCGGTGGCGGAAGACATGGTCTTCGTGCCGTTCGCCTACGTCGAAGCGGCGGCCAACGTGCTGACTAACCCCGCGATCGACCCTTACGGCAAGATCCCCGAGTTCAAGTTCTCGGCGGTGCGGGTTGAAAAGGCAAAAGGCGTAGTAGCGGCGGAGTAAGATATGATCCCGAATTCAACCCGCTTCCTGTCTGACTTGCACGAGTTGCGCCAGTTTGGGGCGGCTGGCGTGGGCAAGGGTGTTGTGAGGCCAGCCTACAGCGCGGCTGACATTGCTGCGAGGGCTTGGCTTGCCGGGAAATTTGAAGAAGCTGGTCTGCCCCCTCACTACGATCCGATGGGCTCGCTCTTCGGGCTCGCGGACGGCCCTTCGATTTTGCTCGGCTCGCATTCGGACACGCAACCCGAAGGCGGCTGGCTTGATGGGGCGCTGGGTGTGATTGCGGCTTTGGAAGTTGCGCGAGCGGCGAAAGAGGCCGGTGGGCCAGCGGTCTCTGTCGTGAGCTTTCAAGACGAGGAAGGCCGCTTTGGCGTGACCACGGGCAGTGCAGTTTGGTCGGGCAGCTTGAGCCTTGAAGACGCAGACAAACTCACAGACCGCGACGGCGCGACATTGGCAGAGGCGCGCGCAGCCATGCCCACGGCAAGCGCGTTCGTTGATCCTAGCCGCTTCACAGGCTTCATCGAAATGCACATCGAGCAAGGGCCCTGGCTTGACGAGGCGGGCGAAGCGGTGGGCGTTGTCACTGACATTGTCGGGATTCGCGATATGCGGATCACTTTTGAGGGCGAGCAGAACCACGCGGGGACAACGCCGATGCACCTTCGCCGCGATGCGTTTCAAGCGCTGGGAGCATTTAACGCGGCCATCAACGAGCGTTTTCGCAATGTCGTGACACCACAAACGGTCTGGACGATCGGGCATGTGAAACTGCACCCCGATGCGCATTCGATCGTGCCGGGGAGCGCGACATTTTCGATGCAATGGCGTGATCGAGACAGCACGCGGTTGGCACGGATGGAAGAGGTCATTCGCGAGGCAGCCACCCAAGTTGCGCGCGAGCAGGGAGTGAGGGTTTCATTTGGCCAGATGCTGGGTCTTGAGCCCGTGCAAATGGATGCAAAGCTGCGCGGAGTTCTTGAAGAAAGCGCCGAGCAGAGTGCCGCCAGGAGCTGGCGTAAGATGCCTTCAGGAGCGTTGCATGATGCCACAAATGTGTCGAGGCATATGCCAGTTGCTATGTTGTTTGTACCGTCGATCAACGGCATCAGCCACGCCTTTGAGGAAGATACCAGCGAGGCTGATTTGATCACAGGTCTTGAGGTGCTTGCAGGGGCCGTAGCGCAGTTGGGCTAGCCCCAAGCAACGTCACCCAAGAAGATGTAGCCCGCGCCATAGATCGTCTTGATCAGCCGCGGGTTCTTCGGGTCTTCCCGAAGTTTAGTGCGCAATCTCGATATGCGTACATCCATCGCACGATCAAAACTTTCGCCCGCGGCTCCACCGAGGCTCTCTTGCATACTGGCCCGCGAAATCAGCCTTTTAGGGCGTTCAAGAAAAAGGCGTAACACTTCGCCTTCAGCATGAGAGAAAGCTGTCTCTTCATTGTTTTCATCAACAAGCATGTAGCGATCAAAATGCGCTGTCCAGCCGTTGAAACGAGCCGTTTCTCCGGCTTGCGCGGTGGGGGAGCTTTTGCGCAACCGAGCGCGCACACGAGCAACAACTTCGGCGGGTTCAAACGGCTTAATGATATAGTCGTCAGCCCCAAGTTCGAGCCCTGTCACGCGGTCTTGTACCTGCGCGCGCCCCGAGATGATGATAACGGTAGCGCCCTGCTCAAGGGCGAGGCGGTGCACCAAAGTGAGGCCGTCTTTATCTGGTAAGGAAAGGTCAACGAGGCACACATCGGGAGCTGTGTTTTGCAAAGCGGCCTCAAACTCGCGTGCGCGGCCAAAACTGAGCGTGCGAAAGCCAGCCTCCTGTAGGGCTTCCGTGAGCATCTCGCGGATAGCGGGTTCATCATCCAGAATGGTCACAAGAGGCGCTGTCATTGGGGAGGTTCCGTTCCGAGGTAGCTGGCGAGAATTTGTTGGGTGAACGGTTTGCGCAGCACCGGCGCACTAGCCACAGCTTGCATGAATAGCGGGCTGCTGTCGGGCATGCTTGTCATCAAGAAACAGGCGGGCTTTGGTTCCGGCAGGCTTTCGATCACGTCGATTCCGGTCTTTTCACCCTCGAGGAAAATATCCGACAAGACAAGCGAAATCCCGTCGACTTCGCGGGCAAGAGCGAGGGCTTCTTCAGCGCTTGTCGCTTCGATAACAGAGTGCCCTTGGCTGACAAGCATTTCGCGCACATTGGCGCGGATATCTTCATTATCTTCAACAAGTAAGGCGAGGCCGGGTTCAACAGGAGCAGGGGCCACACGCAGTGGCAGCCTGATTGTTATGCATGCGCCGGCACTGGTGTTGCGCGCGGTTGCCGACCCGCCTGAAAGCTTGGCTGTATCATAGACCATCGCCAAGCCAAGCCCTGAGCCACCTTCGCCTTTGGTGGTGAAAAACGGATCAAACGCTTGGCTGAGGGCGCTCTCGGAGAAACCTTCACCGGTGTCGCGCACGATGAAGTCAACCCAAGTGTCTTGCACCGAGCAAACAGTCACGCTGATTGCCCCTTTCGGGGCGCTCGCGTCGCGGGCGTTGAGCACGAGGTTGAGCAGGCTGTCTTGCAACATGCCCGCGTCAAGCAACAGGGATTCGTCGGCGATTTGGTTGTCGATCGTGAGAGAGATACCCGTGGGCAAAGCGGGGCGGGCCAGCGTTTCAAACTCACTCAGGAAAGGGGCGAGACGTGTGGGGGTTGCGTGCAAATCGCGCGCGCCTGTCATGTCTGCAATCCGGTTGAGAAGCGCGCCGCCGCGCCGCGCCGCCGAAAGAGTTGCTGCGACAAGGTCTTCGGCGTTTTCTGGCAGCGGCATGCGCTCAAGCCGAGATTGCGAGCCAAGAATGATCGTTAGAAGATTGGAGAAATCATGGGCAAGTCCTGACATCATTTGGGCCGCAATCGCCCGCCTGCGGGTTTGTTGAAGCGCGGCCCGGGTTTGTGTTTCTTCGGTGATATCCATCGACAGGATGTAGACGCCGCCAGTACTTTCATCTGGCGTTAAGGCAACGCGGATCCGGTGAGAACTTGGCTCATGGTTGAACTCAAACACTGAGGGCTTGCCTTTAAAAGCTTGCTCAAGCCGTGGCCCGATAACGCTCCAGGGCTGTGCGCCGAGCACATCTGCTGCAGGTAGGCCAACAGGGTCGGGCAGGCTGCCTGGCATGACTTGGCCGAGCCTGCGGTTTGAGTAGGTGTAGTGCCTGTCAGGGCCGACGTGAGCAATATGCGCGGGCATCATCTCGGTTGTCAGGCGAATGCGCGCTTCCATCTTGGTGAGCTGGCGCTTGGCCTCTTCGAGAGCCGTGACGGTTGCGGCAAGCGCGCGGTTTGAGCTGGCCAGTTCTTCAGCGCGGGTGAGCAGCTGGTCTGACAGGCTTTCCGAGCGGGTGCGCAGCAGTTCTTCTTGCTGCTTGGAGCTGGTGATATCCGTGTAGACAGCGACCCAGCCACCCTGAGGCAGCGGCGAGCCTTCAACAGAAATCCAACGCCCATTGCTCATTTGGCGCTCGACATAATGTGGCTCAAACGCGAGCGCGAGGTCAACGCGCTCTGTTATGAAGGCTTCGGTGTCGCCGACATCGCCGTATTCGCCGCGCAGGGTGAGAAAGCGGATCGTCTCTTCAAAGTCAGCACCCGGCGTGATGAGGGCATCGGGCAAGTCAAACATCGAGCGGAATCGATCATTGGCGACAACGAGCCGCAAGTCACTGTCATAGATCGACAGTGCTTGTTGGATCAGGTTGAGGCCAGCCATTGTCATGGCTTGGGTTTCTGCGATGCGTGTGCTCATCAGCGGGCTCTCCTAAACAGTGCCTAACACCACAAAAGCGACGCGCAAAGGAAGAAGCGCAGCTTGTTACAATTCGTAAGATTCGGGAAATGTTAAGGAAAAAGTTGACGGCGAGTTTGAAACACGCACCTTTAGGGTGAGGAGATTCGCCCCGACCTGTGGGCGCGTTTGACCCGCAAGGGGCATTGGGAGGAATGAAATTGGCAAAGTCGTCACAGCCTGCACAGCCAACCGGAGGACTTGTGTCCGTTCCGGCGCTCTTGCAGCGCAACTCGGAAAAGTTTGGCAGCAAAGCCGCTTACCGCGAAAAAGAGTTCGGTATCTGGCAGCAATGGAGCTGGGCTGAGACGGAGAAGGAAATCGAGGCGCTGGCGCTTGGGTTTATCAACCTCGGTGTGAATGAAGGCGACTTCATCGCAATTATCGGTCGCAACCGCCCGTATTTCTATTGGGCGATGGTTGCCGCACAAGCTGCAGGCGCCATCCCCGTACCGCTCTATCAGGACGCCTCGGCCGAAGAAATGGCCTTTGTGCTTGATCACTGTGGCGCACGCTATGTGGTTTGCGAAGATCAGGAACAAGTCGACAAGGTGATCGACATACAAGACGATCTGCACCAGTTTGAGCATATGATCTACATTGATCCGCGCGGATTGCGGAAGTACGACCATCACGCGTTGCACCGGTTTGTTGACATTCAAGAGCAAGGCCGCGCGGCTTATTACGAACTGATCGAAGACCTGAAAGAGCGCCGCGAGAAGCTGACTTATGACAGCACTTGCGTGATGCTTTACACGTCCGGCACCACGGGCAAGCCCAAAGGCGTTGTTTTGAGCAATCGCAACATTGTTGAGAGTGCCAAGAACGCCTCGACCTTCGACAAGCTCACCGAAAAAGACGAAATTCTCGCTTACCTTCCGATGGGCTGGGTTGGCGACTTTATCTTCTCCGTTGGTCAGGCTTACTGGGCAGGGTTCTGCACCAATTGCCCCGAGAGTGCCGACACGATGATGACCGATCTTCGCGAGATCGGGCCAACATATTACTTCGCTCCGCCGCGAGTGTTTGAAACCCAGCTAACCAGCGTGATGATCCGCATGGAAGACGCGGGCAAGATGAAAAAATGGATGTTTGACAAGGCAATGGGCCTCGCCAAGCGCGTCGGCCCCGCGATACTCGATGGCAAGCCAGTTGGCTTGGTTGATCGCCTGAAATACAAGCTCGGTGATCTGTTCATCTACGGCCCGCTGAAAAACACGCTCGGCTTTAGCCGCGTGCGCGTCGGCTATACAGCGGGCGAGGCTATTGGCCCAGAGATTTTCGAGTTCTACCGCTCGCTTGGCATCAACCTCAAACAGCTCTACGGCCAGACAGAAGCGACCGTGTTTATCACCGTACAGCCAGACGGCGAAGTGCGGGCTGACACGGTGGGTATTCCGGCACCTGACGTTGAGATCAAGATCGAAGACAATGGCGAGATTTTCTACCGCTCTCCGGGCACTTTCGTGGAATACTATAAGAACCCTGAAAGCACCGCCTCGACAAAAGACCCAGAAGGTTGGGTTGCGACGGGCGATGCGGGATTCTTTGAGACTGACAGCGGGCACCTTCGCATCATTGACCGTGCCAAAGACGTAGGCAAAATGGAGAGTGGCGCTATGTTCGCGCCTAAGTTTGTCGAGAACAAGCTCAAGTTTTACCCTGACATTCTGGAAGCGGTTCTGTTTGGCAATGGCAAAGATAAATGCATGGCCTTTATCAACATTGACCTCACAGCGGTCGGCAACTGGGCCGAGCGCAACAACATCGCTTACTCGTCTTATCAAGAGCTTGCGCAGCACCCGCGCGTGCTCGACACGATTCAGAGCCACGTTGAAGTCGTCAACGAAAGTGTCGCACAAGACGCGATGCTCTCAGGCTGTCAGGTGCATCGCTTTGTTATCTTGCACAAAGAGCTTGATGCCGATGATGGCGAAATGACACGCACCCGCAAAGTGCGTCGCGTGATCGTTGAGGACAAGTTCTCAGACATTATCGACGCGCTTTATGATGGCTCTAGCGAAGTCTCGACAGTGACAGAAGTGACTTACGAAGACGGCCGCAAAGGCAGCATCAGCGCGACCCTGCAAATTCGCGACGCGAAGGTACAGCCAGCACAAACCCAGAAGGTGGCAGCGGAATGAACGACATGAGCTCAGAAGGCTACGTTACCGAAGACGGCCGCAAAATCGGCGGCACGTTGATGGAAATGAAAAACATCACTCTGCGGTTTGGCGGCGTGAAGGCGATCACTGACATCAGCTTTGACATCCGCGAGGGCGAAATCCGCGCGATCATCGGCCCGAACGGGGCTGGCAAGAGCTCGATGCTTAATGTGATCTCGGGCTTCTACGTGCCGCAAGAGGGCGAAGTCTGGTATAAAGGCGCGCGTCGCCCACAGATGCGGCCCTACGAAGTCGCGCAACAGGGCATTGCCCGTACTTTCCAAAACATTGCGTTGTTTGAGGGCATGACTGTGCTCGACAACGTGATGACGGGGCGCCTTAACCACATGAAAACTGGCCTTTTGAGCCAGGCGATCTGGAAGGGCAAGGCGGAAGCAGAAGAAGTTGCTAACCGTGAGAAAGTAGAGAAAGTCATCGACTTTCTCGAAATTCAGGCGATCCGTAAGACACCCGTTGGGCGGCTTCCATACGGCCTCAAGAAACGCGTCGAACTCGCCCGCGCTTTGGCGGCCGAGCCTTCGATCTTGCTGCTTGATGAGCCGATGGCCGGCATGAACGTCGAAGAAAAAGAAGACATGTCGCGCTTTATTCTTGATGTGAACGACGAGTTCGGCACCACGATCTGCCTTATTGAGCATGACATGGGAGTGGTTATGGACCTGTCCGACCGTGTTGTCGTGATGGACTACGGCAAAAAAATCGGCGACGGCACCCCCGACGAAGTGCGCAGCAACCAAGCGGTGATTGATGCCTATCTGGGGGTGAGCCATGACTGATATCTTTTCCCAAACAAACAACGAATGCGGAGGCCTGAGCCATGTCTGAACAACTCGTCTACGCGATGGAGGTTTTCCTCAACGGCCTGATGGCAGGGGTGCTTTATGCGCTCGTGGCCCTAGGCTTCGTGCTTATCTATAAAGCGTCTGGTATCTTTAACTATGCTCAAGGTGTTATGGCGCTGTTCGCGGCAGCCACGCTCGTTGGGATCATGAAGGGCCAAGTGCCTTTCAGCCATCTGATCAACGCGGTCTTTGACACTGACATTCACCATTTTGGTTGGCATCTCCCAGCCTTGGCCGGCATCCTGCTCGCCGCAGCGTTTATGGTCTTGCTGGCTTGGATGGTGCAGAAGTTCGTCTTCCGTCACCTTGTTGGCCAAGAGCCGATCATCCTTTTCATGGCAACCATCGGTCTCGCTTATTTCCTTGAAGGCTTCAGTGACTTGATGTGGGGCTCGGAGATCAAGAAGCTTGATGTGGGTCTGCCACAGGGCATGAACACTTGGATAGACGAAGCAACATTCAAAATCTTTGACTATGGTTTCTTTATCGACAACCTCGATATCGTCGCAACAATCATTGCTGCCATTCTTGTGTTCGCTCTGGTTTTGTTCAGCCAATATACCAAAGAAGGCCGCGCCATGCGCGCTGTTGCCGATGATCACCAAGCCGCTCTCAGCGTTGGCATTAACCTTAATTTTGTTTGGGTTATGGTTTGGTCACTCGCGGGTTTCGTAGCCCTCGTTGCAGGCATCATGTGGGGCACCAAGTCTGGCGTGCAGTTCTCGCTGTCGCTGATCGCGCTTAAGGCTCTTCCAGTGCTTATGCTCGGTGGCTTTACGTCGATCCCCGGAGCAATCGTTGGTGGCCTAATCATCGGTGTTGGCGAAAAACTCTTTGAGTTTGCCATCGGCCCAATGGTTGGCGGCGCAACAGAAAACTGGTTCGCTTACGTCCTCGCTCTCATCTTCCTCGTCTTTAGGCCTCAAGGCCTGTTCGGCGAGAAAATAATCGAGAGGGTCTAGGCATGACCAAGCTTATCGCCATCATCAACGTCATCGCTTGGGCCGGCTTCTGGGCCTTTGGCTACCTCGCATTGACAGCCGATGCTGCCGACACGGCGCATATGATGACAGCCATCATTCTAGCTGCCATCGGAGCATCCATCGGGCTTTGGGCTTATTTCAAGCTTATCCGCCACAGTGAAGAAACAGGCTATGCCAAGCGCCCAAACCGCGCCGACCGCAGCCACCTTGAAGAAAATGGGGAGAGTGCCTGATGTTTTATCGTGAAGCAGGTGACTACAAGACCACCTACCAAGACGACAACCAGACCTTCCCGATCAAATTTGATCGCTACCGCTACTACTTTGTGCTCGTTGTGGCTTTTGCGCTGATCCCGTTTATGCTCAATGACTATTGGGTCAACGCGATCTTCATGCCGTTTCTGATCTACTCGATCGCGGCGATCGGCCTTAACATTCTGGTTGGGTATTGCGGGCAGGTTTCGCTTGGTACTGGTGGCTTCATGGCCGTGGGCGCCTACGCTTGCTACAAATTCATGACGGGAATTGATATTTGGCTGGGCGGCGTTCAATACGCATTGCCGCCAATCAATATCTTCTTCTCTGTCCTGCTCGCTGGCGGTGTAACAGCCTTCGTTGGGGTGCTCTTCGGCCTGCCGAGCCTGCGGATCAAGGGCTTTTACCTTGCCGTGGCAACACTTGCCGCGCAGTTCTTTCTCGTTTGGCTTTTCAACAAATGGGAATGGGCCTACAACTATTCCGCTTCTGGCCAAATCAATGCGCCCGAGCGGTTTGTTTTTGGTGTGCCCGTCACGGGCCCCAACACTGAAGCTTGGGCAACCTACCTGTTCTGCCTCGTGTTCCTGACGATTGTCGCCGTGTTGGCGCGCAACCTGACGCGCGGATCTTCGGGCCGAAAATGGATGGCGATCCGCGATATGGACATCGCTGCCGAGATCATCGGAGTGAACCCCCTTAAAGCCAAGCTCACGGCCTTTGCTGTTAGCTCATTCTTTATCGGCATCTCGGGAGCGTTGTTCTTCTCTGTATATCTCGGCGCTGTTGAAGTGGGCGAAGCCTTTGGCATCAACAAGTCGTTCCTTGTGCTGTTCATGGTCATCATCGGCGGTCTGGGCTCTATCTTTGGGTCCTTCGCCGGCGCTGCATTCCTGGTGCTCTTGCCAGTGCTGTTGAAGAACGTTCTGGTGAGTGGCCTCGGCTGGCCTACTGACTTGGCGGCACACTTTGAGTTCCTGATCGTTGGAGCGCTGATTATCGGATTCTTGATTGCAGAACCGCACGGATTGGCGCAGCTTTGGCGCGTCGCAAAAGAAAAACTGAGATTGTGGCCGTTCCCGCACTAAGGGCACGCGCGACATAATTCGCCAAGGTGGAGAAGCCTAGGCACACGTCGGAAAAACCAAGGGAGGAAACCCCGATGAAGAAGACACTAGCAACAATGGCCCTCGCAGCAACAATGGTTGCAGGCCCAGTGATGGCGGATCTCGTATTCCCGTCACTTTCCTATCGCACAGGCCCATACGCGGCTGGCGGCATTCCGTTCGCGGACGGCTACGCCGACTATTTCACGCTGCTCAACGAGCGTGACGGCGGCATCGGCGGCGTGAAAGCAAAGCTGCTTGAGTGCGAAACTGGCTACAACACCGAAAAAGGCGTTGAGTGCTACGAAGCCACAAAAGGCGAGGGCGCTCTTGTCTATCAACCGCTTTCAACAGGCATCACCTACCAGCTGATCCCGAAAACAACAGCTGACGATATCCCGATGCACACAATGGGCTACGGTCGTACATCTGCCGCCAACGGCGCAGTATTCAGCCACACTTTCAACTACCCGGCCAACTACTGGAACGGCGCCTCAATCGGCATCAACCACCTGCTCGAAATCAACGGTGGCGATATCAAAGGCAAAAAAGTTGCACTGGTTTATCACAACTCTGCCTACGGCAAAGAGCCTATCCGCACACTTGAAGAGCTGTCAAAGAAGCACGGTTACGAGTTGAACCTCGTGCCAGTTGACCACCCGGGCCAAGAGCAAAAGTCACAGTGGCTCCAGATCCGCCGCGACAAGCCTGACTATGTCATCATGTATGGCTGGGGCGTAATGAACCAAGTTGCGATCCAAGAAGCTGCCAACATCCGTTTCCCGATGGAAAACTTCATTGGTATCTGGTGGTCAGGCGCCGAGCATGACGTTCTGTCAGCTGGCGACAAAGCCAATGGCTACAAAGCGATCACCTTCCACGGTGTTGGCCGTGACTTCCCAGTGTTTGACGACATCAAAACACATGTTGTTGACAAAGGCCTCGCGGCTGGCGCTGGTGACCAAGTCGGTAATGTGCTTTACAACCGTGGCCTCTATGCGGCGATGCTCGCAGCCGAAGCTGCTAAAACGGCACAAGGCATCCACGGCACAGCCGATATCACAGCATCTATGATGCGTGATGGTATGGAAGCACTGGAAATCAACGAAGAGAAGATGACTGCTCTCGGCATGCCAAACTTCGGCCCGAGCTTCAAAGTGTCTTGCATGAACCACGGTGGCCCAGGCCTCGGCGGCATGACGCAATGGGACGCAGCTGCACAGAAATGGAACCTCATTTCTGACTTCGGACCATCAGACATGGAAGTTATCCAGCCATTGATCGACGCTGACTCTGCTGCTTATGCAAAAGAGAACAGCCTCGAAGCTGGCTGCAAATAAGCAACTCCTGCCTCGGCCGCACTCAGTGGCCGAGGCACCTTTCAAGTTTCAACCGAGAGACGCCCCATGCTTGATGCCCCCGTTCTTGACGCCGCTGATGTAAAACAAGAGACCATTCTAGAGGTCAACAATATCGAGGTGATCTACAATCACGTGATCCTCGTGCTCAAAGGTGTGAGCCTTAAAGTGCCCAAAGGCGGAATCACCGCCTTGCTCGGTGGCAACGGCGCAGGCAAGACAACCACGCTGAAAGCGATCTCGAACCTGCTGCATTCCGAGCGCGGCGAAGTTACCAAAGGCAGCGTTGAATACCGCGGCGAACGGGTGCAAGAGCTTGACCCAGCCGAACTGGTGAAGCGCGGCGTCATTCAGGTGATGGAAGGCCGCCATTGTTTTGAGCACCTCACAGTTGAGGAAAACTTGCTCACAGGCGCCTATACACGCACCGACGGCAAAGGCGCTGTCGATGCTGACCTTGAGATGGTCTACAACTATTTCCCGCGCCTCAAAGAGCGCCGCAAAAGCCAGGCTGGCTACACCTCGGGTGGTGAGCAACAGATGGTTGCCATTGGCCGCGCGCTTTTGAGCCGCCCAGAAACGATCCTGCTGGACGAGCCTTCGATGGGTCTTGCACCGCAGTTGGTTGAGCAGATCTTCCAGATCGTGAAATCGCTCAACGAAGAGCAGGGCTATACCTTCCTGCTGGCGGAGCAGAATACCAACGTCGCCCTGCGTTATGCGCATTACGGCTACATTCTGGAATCAGGCCGCGTTGTGATGGACGGCCCCGCCGCCGAGCTGCGCGAAAACCCTGACGTGAAAGAATTCTACCTCGGGATGTCTGATGAGGGCCGCAAAAGCTTCCGCGATGTGCGGTCTTACCGCCGCCGCAAACGTTGGCTGAGCTAAGGCGTCTTATTCCTTTCACCGCCTGCAAAGGCGCTTGTAACCCTTCGGAGGGCTTTCTAGATGAGCCAATTTTTTGACAATCTCGAAACGCGCACCACGAGTGAGCGGGCCGCTGATCTTGCAAAAGCTTTGCCTGAACAAGTCGCGCGCGCGCAGGCATTGTCTGGCTATGGCGACAGCCTGAAAGGCGTTGATGCCAGCGCGATCACCTCGCCTGAAGCGCTCGCCGGTTTGCCGGTTTTGCGCAAGTCTGACTTGGGTGCCGCGCAGAAAGCCAAGCCGCCTTTTGGCGGGCTGACAACTTTGAAGCCAAGCGAGTTTGGCCACATCTTCCAAAGCCCCGGGCCGATCTATGAGCCCGGCAGCACCAGCCACGACTGGTGGCGCGCAGGCCGCTTTCTGGCGGCAGCTGGTGTGGGCAAGGGCGACATCGTGCACAACTGTTTTTCCTATCACCTCACGCCCGCGGGCATGATGTTTGAGAACGGTGCCCGCGCTGTAGGCGCCTCCGTTTTACCGGCTGGCGTTGGTCAGACCGAGCTTCAGGCCCAAGCCGCGCATGACATTGGCTCAACGGCTTATGCCGGCACACCTGACTACCTCAAGATCATCCTCGACAAGGCCGACGAGATGGGCCTCAAGCTTGCTATAACCAAAGCGGTTGTCGGCGGCGGGGCGCTTTTCCCGAGCCTGCGCCAAGAATATGCTGATCGCGGCATCGCTTGCTTGCAAAGTTACGGCACTGCCGATTTGGGTACGATCGCCTATGAAAGCGTTTTGAACGAAGGTATGATCGTTGATGAAGGCGTTATCGTCGAGATCGTAACGCCAGGCACGGGCAACCCTGTTGCGCCCGGCGAAGTGGGCGAAGTTGTGGTGACAACGCTCAACCCCGACTACCCGTTGATCCGCTTTGCCACCGGCGATATGAGCGCTGTCCTAGAAGGCCAAAGCCCTTGCGGGCGCACCAATATGCGCATCAAAGGCTGGATGGGCCGGGCTGATCAGACCACCAAGATCAAAGGCATGTTCGTGCGCCCGGAGCAAGTTGCTGCATTGGTTTCCAAACATGGTGAAATCGCCAAAGCCCGTGTTATCGCAACCCGCGAAGGCGAGATGGACGCAATGACTGTCCAGATCGAAGCCGAGGGCGGCGATGCTACAGTCTACGCGAAGTCGGTGGCAGAAGTTCTGAAGCTCAAAGGCAAGATCGACGTTGTTGCTCTTGGCAGCCTGCCAAAGGACGGCCTCGTGATCGAAGATCAGCGCAGTTACGACTGAGCCATACTGCTCTGGTGTTTTTGGAAGCCCTTCTCTGGCAGTGAGTTACTGAACAGCGGAGGGCGGTTTGGCTGTTTAAGCAAGCGTAACATAAGTAACCCTCAGCGAATGCGAAACCCAAAGTATTGCGCGGCAGGCTCTTTGAGATCAGGGGAACTGCGCAACAGCTCGGCAACCCCGCGTGCTATGGCTCGGCGTGTCGAGCGAGGCGAGGCTTTGTGCTGAACAGACAAGGCTTGTAGAAGTTTCACCCTTGTTTCAAAAGGCAAAACCTGCGGCTTCAAGTGATGATCAATGATTTCCTGAGCCGCCTTGGCTCCGCCGAGTTCGATCAGGGCCGTGGCGTAAGCTCCCATGTAGGGTATGTTGCCCTCGATCGCCATATCCAGCTCGTCTGACAGAAAGTGGCTGTAGCCTTGGTTGCGAGACAGGCCCGCAAGCAAGATGCGCACTGGCATCAACTCTTCGTCGCCTGTTTCAAGCTGGCGTTTCAGGTTCTGAATGTTCGGCAATTTTACCCCGCGCAGCGCACTATATGGAGCTCGGTCAAGTTCTTGCAAGGCGAGACGGCCGACAGCTGGGCTTGGATCATTCAGCAGTTTAGCGAAAAACGCGAGGCGCTTCTCGTCGCCGCCGTTGATCAGGGCTGATTGGCGCTGCGTCACTTGCTTGACGACGTCGTGTAACCTGCTGTCAAGAATGGTAAGCGCCAGCCAAGGCCCGTAGGCTCCGTCACGCGCGAGCAAAACACTCCTTGAAGGGCGCGCTGCGAGCAATTTGCGAACGCTCTTTGCAACGGGCAAGGGGATGTCTGACACGTCTGGCCCCATCAGCACCTCGACCAGCTTATAGCGGCTGGGCTGTGCTGGATCGAGGCGTGCAACGGCGACTTGCTCAGTTGTTAAAAGGACATCAACAAGTGTTGGGTTCGGCGTATAGCCGTGAAAGGCACAGGCGAGAGCTGTTTGCGTGAGGCTTAGGCTCAAAACACCTGCAAAAACCAACCCCAAAAACTTGTTTGTCATTACGCCTCCAAAGTGTGGCTACTTCCAGTGCTCACAATACGCCAAGCAATATGCGCAGCATATCATGAACAGGGCCGTCAGCCAGCCTTGCGCGCGCCAAAGAAAAAGGCCGCCCAAAAGAGCGGCCTTTTCGCAGAATTTTTCGTGTCGCTTAACCCTGACGGGCTTTGAAACGCGGCTGTGTTTTGTTGATCACATAGACGCGGCCCTTGCGGCGCACGATACGGCAATCACGGTGCCGGTTCTTCAGCGAGCGAAGTGAGTTTTTAACCTTCATCAGGCTGTCTCCTTAATCGCGGCGCAGGCCATGCGCCTTTGGGTTTGCGGGTGCTCAAGCGAGGCCTGAGCGGCTAATCTGCGTGGTGGGCGATACAAGGTTCGAACTTGTGACCCCTTCGATGTCAACGAAGTGCTCTACCACTGAGCTAATCGCCCGTACTGAAACAAGTTTCCGCCTCTCAAATAAAGAGAGGCGCGAAAACCCGCGCCAGTGCTCCGTGTCTATAAAAGGAGTCGTTGATATGATCAAGGGCTTTTGGAACCTATATTATTGTGACTATACTTAGGGCAACAAAACGGAGCACGTATGCCTCGCATAGCCTATGATTTGATCCATCCGGAACGGCGCACCACTTCTGTGGTGTTTGCTTCGCCTCACAGTGGGCGCGACTATCCGTGGACATTTGTGCGCAAGACTCTGTTAGACCAACACAGTATCCGAAGCTCGGAAGATGCCTTTGTTGACAAGCTCTTTGAGTTCGCTCCTAAGTGCGGCGCGCCCTTGCTTTTGGCCGGCGCTCCGCGTGCATATATTGACTTGAACCGCGCGGCTGAAGAGCTTGACCCAGCCTTGTTTGAAGGTGTGAAAAGCCGCGGACATAATCCGCGTGTTGCTTCTGGCCTAGGGGTCATCCCACGCGTTGTGTCAAACGGGCGGGCGATCTACCGAGGCAAGTTACCCTTGTCGGAAGCCGAGCGTAGGATCGACAGCTACTGGCGCCCTTACCATGCGATGCTGCGAAAACTGCTCGAACAGTCGCGCGCGAGTTTTGGCGAGGCTATTCTGGTTGATTGCCACTCCATGCCGCACGAAGCGATGGATATCGCGGCTCGAGGAGCCGTTAAGCGCCCAGAGATCGTGATCGGCGACAGGCATGGGGCTTCGGCATCCAACCAGATCGTTGACCAGATTGAAGCGGCCTTTGCCGCGGAAGGGTTGCATGTGGTGCGTAACGTGCCGTTCGCAGGCGCCTACACCTGTCAGGCCTATGGGCGGCCAAGCTATGGCCAACACGCCATCCAGATCGAAATTGACCGCTCGCTCTATATGAATGAACAAATGATCCGCCCGAATGGCAACTTTGAAGCGTTTCGCCGCATTCTTAAGCGCGTAACGGCGGAAATTTGTGAAGCTGGAAGCGGGCAAGAACGGCTTGCAGCGGAGTAACTTGGTGGAAAAACCATTTTTTATCAATGTGAAAAGCCAGTTTATACGAGGGTTTTGAACCTTCATTTAACCCACCGTTGCCTTAGGTTAACGGCCGGTCGTTACCTTTGGAACTAATCTGCCTACAGTATGCATAACGCCGTGCATAACGCCGTGCATAATGCGTACATACGATTTCGGCGTAATTCCTTAACAGAAATTTACTTAATCGAGCGTGCGCAGATGAGCTGCATGCAGGGTTTGCGCCGTGGCTTCGCCACGTCGCCCCGCCGATTGGCCGGATCGCAGCGAAGCTGCGATCCGGCCAATCGGCCACGCCCAACGCAAAATAGGGCACCTTTGGTGCACGGTTTGGGGCGGGAGGCTTGGACAGGTTCGGTGGCCCTAACGTAGGGCGCGGCCCTAACGTAGGGCGCGGCCCTAGCGTAGGGCGCGGCCCTTGAGTATGGCGTCACTGCCGAACTTTTCGCGAATCTTGTCTGTTGCGCGTTCCACATCACTGCGTTTGCCGGCGTCAGGGTCAAGCAAGTCGCCGGAGCGGTCCGCACCGTCGGCGGGCAGCAGGTCAGAAATCCCGGTGCCGATGAGCCGGAAGGGGCCTTCGCTGCTGGCTTGTTCAAACAACCCGCTCGCGGTGCGGTAAATCACATCGGCCATTTGTGTCGGATCGCGCAGCGACAGCCGCCGCGTGAGCGACTGAAAGTTGGCCTTCTTCAGTTTCAACGTAACGACTTGCCCCGCCAGCCCGCGTGCCTTTGCGCGGTCCGAGACTTGCACAGCCAAGCGCCACAAGTGGCCGTCGAGCAGTTCGAGATCAGCGGTGTCTTCAAAAAACGTGGTTTCTTTGGAGATCGACTTAACCGGCTCGCGCGCAGAAACTCGGCGCTTGTCTTCGCCCCGCGCAAGGTGAAAGAGCCGCGTGCCCATCGAGCCAAAGCGCGCGGTCAAGTCGTCCTGTTCCCAGCGCAACAAGTCGGTGAAGGTGTGAATGCCCGCTTTGGCAAGCGAGGCCTGCGTGACCGCGCCAACCCCCCAAATGAGCTTCACGGGTTTGTCGTGCAGAAACTCGGCGGTTTCAGCGGCCCCGATCACCGAGAACCCTTTCGGCTTTTCCAAGTCAGACGCGACTTTGGCGAGAAACTTGTTGTGCGAAAGCCCGATGGACCCTGAGAGGCCAAGCTCGTCTTTCATCCGCTTGATCAAGCGTGCCAGCATCACGGCAGGGGGGCAGCCATGCACGCGCGCTGTTCCCGACAGGTCCATGAAGGCCTCGTCAAGCGAGAGCGGCTCAATTTCGGGGGTCATTTCTTCCATCATGGTGCGAATCGCGCGCGAGGCTTCCACGTAAGCCTCCATGCGTGGGCGCACGACAACGCCGTCTGGGCAAAGCTTAAGCGCCTGAAACATCGGCATCGCCGAGCGTACGCCGCGGATGCGCGCGACGTAGCAAGCCGTTGAGACGACGCCGCGCCGCCCACCGCCGATGATCACCGGTTTGCTGGCCAGCTCGGGGTTGTCGCGTTTTTCGACCGAGGCATAGAATGCATCGCAATCCATATGGGCGATGGACAGCGAGAACAGCTCATCATGCGACACCACACGCGGGCTGCGGCACTTGGGGCAGCGCGCTTGGGCGTCAAATGTGGCAAGGCAGTCGCGGCATAAGCTTGGCATGGCGCCATATTACGCCCGCTTCACGCGCTATTCCACTTGGAAAATGCCCATATACACACCATATCTATGTCAACGATTGAAAAGGGGACATGCATTTGGAACAGATTTTGGCTGACATTATCGGGGGCAACCTAGTTGTTATCCTGATCGCACTATTTATTATTTTCTCCATCCTACTGGGCGTACGCATTGTGCCCCAGTCAGAAAAGCACGTGGTCGAGAGGTTTGGCCGTCTGCGCTCGGTGCTTGGACCAGGGATCAACTTTATCGTCCCGTTCCTTGACCGTGTGCGCCACAAAGTGAGCATCCTTGAGCGCCAGCTGCCGACAGCAAGCCAAGACGCCATCACCAAAGACAACGTCTTGGTGCAGGTTGAGACCAGCGTGTTTTACCGCATTCTTGAGCCGGAAAAAACAGTCTACCGGATCCGCGATGTAGACGCCGCGATTGCGACAACTGTAACGGGCATCGTGCGCGCACAGATCGGCTTGATGGAACTTGATGAGGTTCAGTCGAACCGGTCGATCTTGATCAGCCAAATTCAGAACAGTGTTGAAGATGCTGTTGACGACTGGGGGATCGAAGTGACGCGCGCCGAGATTTTGGATGTGAACCTTGATCAGGCGACGCGCGACGCGATGCTGCAACAGCTCAACGCCGAGCGCGAACGCCGTGCGCAGGTGACGCGGGCTGAGGGCTCCAAGCGCTCGGTTGAGCTGAGTGCGGATGCTGAATTATATGCCGCCGAGCAGGTTGCCAAAGCACGCCGTATTGCGGCGGATGCCGAAGCCTACGCAACAGAAGTTGTTGCCCAAGCTATTGCGACGCACGGCATCGAGGCGGCGCAATATCAGGTTGCTCTCAAGCAGGTTGAAGCACTGGCGGCCGTTGGCGCTGGCGAGGGCAAGCAGACCATTCTGCTGCCCGCCAACGCGATGGAAGCCTTTGGCGACGCGTTCAAAATGTTGAAAGGCGGCAAGTGATGGAGAGTGTTAGCACACAGCTTTGGACACTTGGCTGGGTTTGGCTTGCTGGCGCGGTGCTGGTTGCGATCCTAGAGATATTCGCCCCTGGGTTTGTCTTCCTCGGGTTCGCGATCGGCGCTGCTATCGTCGGCGTTTTGCTTAGCATCGGCGGGCCGCTCAGCGCGTTTCTGGCGGGCTCATTTGCGACAACGTTTTTGCTGTTCGCTTTGTTTTCGTTGGTCGGCTGGCTGGTTATGCGCCGCGTCGCAGGTGTGCGCCGTGGGCAGGTCAAGGTCTGGGACACCGACATCAACGAAGACTAAACCTTCGGAAAACCAAAGCGCCGCCGCGTAGAACCGGCGGCGTTTTTGTGTCTAACGGTTTGGTGTTCTTGCTTGCGGCTAAGCGATTTCTGCCAGCACATCACGCGCGGCTGCGACAGGGTCGGGCGCTTGCCAGATCGGGCGGCCAACGACGATGTGGTCAGCGCCATCAGAAATCGCCATAGCAGGTGTTGCCACGCGCTTTTGGTCGCCCAGAGCCGCGCCCGCAGGCCTCACGCCGGGTGTCACGATGAGCTTGCCCTCGGCACCGGGCAAATCGCGGATGAGTTTGGCTTCTTGCGGTGACGCGATGACGCCGTCGGCGCCCGCTTCAAAGGCGCGGCCAGCCCGTTCAAGCACCAAAGCTTGCATCTCACCTTCTTTGATAAGCGAGGCGTCCAGATCGGCGCGATCAAGTGATGTGAGGATCGTCACCGCGAGGATCTTCATATCTTTGCCGCCAGCGCCTTCCTTGGCGGCGCGGACAACATGCGGATCACCGTGGACAGTGAGAAAGTCGAGATCAAACTGCGACAGCCCACGCACGGCGGCTTCAACCGTCGCGCCGATGTCAAACAGCTTCATGTCGAGGAAAATGCGTTTGCCGTGCTCGGCCTTAAGCTCGTTGGCAAGCGCAAGCCCACCCGTTGTCAGCATGCCGAGGCCGATCTTGTAAAACGACACAGCGTCGCCGAGCCGTTCGGCAAGTTGTAGCCCCTCCAGCGCACTTGGCACATCAAGCGCAACAATCAGGCGGTCGTCTGAAACGGGGTGAGACACGGGGTGAGACATTGGGGGCTCCTTCACAGCTCTGGGCCTTTTTGCGGGGTTTGGGCCGCGCGTCAAGGGCGAGGGCTGCAAAGGAGCAAGGCCTTACGCAGCGAGCGGGGGCTGCTCGGGGGCGTAAGGCGCGTTGGTCACGCGGCGCTGGTAGGAGCGCAGGCCCGGGTTGGCCGACAGATGCTGGCGCTTGGCGGCCTCTGAGAGCTGTTCCATGACATGGGCATACTCCGCATCAAGCGGAGCAGAAACGAAGCTCGGATAACCGTACTCGTTTCCGTTATCACGGATAAAGACCACGGCTTCGTAGCCAGAAAACTCAAGGTTATAGCGAATGCGTGCAACGCGTGTGTTAAAGTCGGTCATTTCTGATCTCCAATTAGCGCGGGTCATACCCGCTTGCTATGAAACCAAGATGGGGGGGTGTTTGTAACGATTTAAGGGGGGAATAACGCTTTCTTGTGTTAGCGTGAGGTAAGCTGCGTTTTGAGGCCACTTCTGTGCGGATTTCCGCGCAAATGCCCTTGAAGGGGAGGCAAGCCAACCCCACTTTAACTGCAAGGGTCCCAACCGACGTATGCCTATTCAGGGTGCGCCACGCGGGAGAGCTTATAAAAGGAGAAAGACCATGAACATTGAAAAGTTCACGGAGCGTTCGCGCGGGTTTTTGCAGGCTGCGCAGACAATCGCCATGCGGGAAGATCACCAGCGCGTGATGCCCGAACACCTGCTTAAAGCCATCATGGACGACAGCGAGGGGCTTGCGAGTAACCTTATCACCAAGTCAGGCGGAGCGCCTGCGCGGGTGAAGGAAGCTGTGGATGCTGCCGTTGGCAAGATCGCCCGCGTGAGCGGCGACACGGGCCAGCCCTATATTGATAAGTCATTGGCCAAAGTTCTGGGCGAGGCCGAGAGCCTTGCAGACAAAGCTGGCGACAGCTTTGTGCCGGTCGAGCGTATGCTCATGGCGCTTGCGATGGTCAAGTCAGCCGCGAAAGAGGCGATGAGCGCAGGCGCTGTCAACGCGCAGGCCTTGAACGCCGCGGTCAACGACATTCGCAAAGGCCGCACGGCGGATAGCGCGAGTGCTGAAGACAGCTATGAAGCGCTGTCTAAGTATGCCGCTGACCTGACTGAGCGCGCTCGCGAGGGCAAGATTGACCCGATCATTGGCCGCGATGACGAGATCCGCCGCACCATGCAGGTGCTCTCGCGCCGCACCAAGAACAACCCTGTTCTGATCGGTGAGCCGGGCGTTGGCAAAACCGCGATCGCTGAGGGGCTCGCGCTGCGCATCGTCAACGGCGATGTGCCTGAAAGCCTGCGCAACAAAAAGCTGATGTCGCTCGACATGGGCGCTTTGATCGCGGGTGCGAAATATCGCGGTGAATTTGAGGAGCGCCTCAAAGCTGTGCTTAACGAAGTCACCGATGCGGCGGGTGAGATCATCCTGTTTATCGACGAGATGCACACGCTTGTTGGCGCGGGCAAGGCTGACGGTGCGATGGATGCGGCGAACCTGATCAAGCCAGCTCTTGCGCGCGGTGAGCTACACTGTGTTGGCGCGACAACGCTGGATGAGTACCGCAAGCACGTGGAAAAAGACGCAGCCCTTGCGCGGCGTTTTCAGCCCGTGTTTACGGCTGAGCCGACGGTTGAAGATACTATTTCTATCTTGCGTGGCATCAAGGAAAAGTATGAGCTGCACCACGGTGTGCGCATTTCTGACAGTGCCTTGGTGGCGGCGGCAACGCTTTCGGCGCGCTACATCACCGATCGGTTCTTGCCGGACAAAGCCATCGACCTGATGGACGAAGCGGCAAGCCGCTTGCGCATGGAAGTGGACAGCAAGCCAGAAGAACTCGACGCGCTTGACCGCCAGATTTTGCAAATGCAGATCGAAGTTGAAGCCTTGAAAGTGGAAGACGACGCGGCCTCTAAAGACCGCCTTGAAACGCTTGAGAAAGACTTGGGCAACCTCAAGGAAAAGTCAGCCGAGATGACAGCCAACTGGCAGGCAGCGCGCGACAAGCTGGAAGGCGCACGCGAGCTTAAGGAGCACCTTGACCGTGGCCGCGCTGAACTTGAGATCGCCACGCGCGAAGGCAACTTGGCCCGAGCGGGCGAGCTGCGCTTTGGCGTTATTCCTGGCATTGAAGCCAAGCTTGCCGAGGCTGAGGCGAGCGAGGGCAACATGACGGTTGACGAGGCCGTGCGCCCTGAGCATGTGGCGCAGGTTATCGAGCGCTGGACAGGCGTGCCGGCTGGCAAAATGCTGGAAGGCGAGCGCGACAAGCTTTTGCAGATGGAAGAGGGCCTGCACCAGCGGGTTATCGGCCAGAAAAGCGCTGTGACGGCTCTGTCAAACGCGGTGCGCCGTGCGCGCGCTGGCCTGAACGACGAGGGGCGGCCTTTGGGCAGTTTCCTTTTCCTTGGGCCAACTGGCGTGGGTAAAACTGAGCTTACCAAGGCTGTTGCCGAGTTCTTGTTTGACGACGAGAACGCGATGACACGGGTTGATATGTCCGAGTTCATGGAGAAGCACGCTGTGAGCCGTTTGATCGGCGCGCCTCCCGGCTATGTCGGCTACGACGAGGGCGGGGTTTTGACGGAAGCTGTGCGCCGCAGGCCTTATCAGGTGATCCTGTTTGACGAGGTTGAGAAGGCGCACCCTGATGTGTTTAACGTGCTGTTGCAGGTGCTCGACGACGGGGTGCTCACCGACGGGCAGGGCCGCAAGGTTGACTTCAAGCAGACGCTGATCATCCTAACGTCAAACCTTGGCGCGCAGGCGCTAAGCCTGTTGCCGGATGGGGCCGACGCCTCTGATGCCAAGCGCGATGTGATGGACGCTGTGAAGGCGCACTTCAGGCCCGAGTTCCTCAACCGTCTTGACGAAACGATCATCTTTGATCGCCTCGCGCGTGAAGACATGAGCGGCATTGTCGAGATTCAGCTCAGACGGTTGGCCAAGCGCTTGGCTGGTCGCAAGATCACGCTTGAGCTGGATGACGGTGCCAAGACTTGGCTGGCCGATGAGGGCTATGACCCGGTGTTCGGGGCGCGGCCTTTGAAGCGGGTGATCCAACGCGCGCTGCAAAACCCTCTCGCAGAGGCTATCCTGTCGGGGGATGTGCATGATGGCGACACGCTCACTGTGAGCGCGGGGGCTGACGGCTTGATCATCGGCGACCGCGTTGGCAGCTCCAAACGCCAGCCGCCGGAAGACGCTGTTGTGCACTAAGCGCCGTCTCATTGCCTAACAAACAAGCAGAAGGGCCGTCTCTTTGTGGAGGCGGCCCTTTTTGGGTTTGACGCTGATAGGGCGCTCGGACACCATATCGGGAACAAGAGATGGAGCGCGCCATGATCGCAATCAAAGCCGCAGATTTGAACGATGCGCAGGTGCGCCATGTGATTGAAACGCATATTGCCTATGGGGACGCGCATTACCCTGCAGAGAGCAATCATCATCTGACGGTAGAGGCGCATGGAGACAATGGCGTTCTGCTGTTTTCAGCTTGGCTGGGTCGCGAATGCTTAGGAGTCGTCGGCTTCAAGCCGCTTGATGAGCGGGCGTGTGAGTTGAAGACGATGCATGTTCTGGAAGCCGGGCGTGGGCGCGGTGTGGGGGCTGCGCTGGTGGAACACGCACTTACATTTGCCAAGCAACGTGGCTGGCGCGCAATTTTTCTTGAAACAGGCAGCAAGGATGCGTCTAACGTGGCGCGGCACCTCTACGAGAGGTTTGGCTTTGTCTACTGCCCGCCGTTTGGCGACTACGTGGAAGACCCAGAGAGCGTGTTCATGAAGCTGTCGATCTAACGACGTTGCAATAAGGGCCGCCCTGTTTGGAGCGGCCCTTACTGGTTGTAATGCTGTCAGGCTTAGCCGACGGCGAAGATGTCTTCATAGATGAAGTCGGCTTCTGTCAGCACGATGTCACTGCCAGAGTTGTTTTCCAGCGTGATGCTATCGGTGCCATTGGCAAAGTGGAACGTGTCGCCCGCATCAATTGTAATGTTGAGTTCACCAGAGGTGATCTGCGCCACGAGATCAAAGCCGAGGCCTGTGATATCAAACAAATCGACGCCATCTTCAAAGTCAGACAGGGTGTCGTTGCCGTGGCCTGTGGCGAAGACGAACACGTCAGCGCCTGAGCCGCCTTCGAGCTCGTCATTGCCTGCGCCGCCGATGATCGTGTCATCGCCCGCATCGCCCCAGATGTTGTCTGCACCCGCACCAGAATCAATGAAGTCGTCATCGTCTCCGCCGTGCAACTGGTCGCGGCCTTCTTCGCCGATGATCGTGTCGTTACCGGCGCCGCCAAAGCCACGGTCGTCGCCTTCGCCAGTGTGGAGGAAGTCATCGCCGTTGCCGCCTTCAAGCTTGTCACGAGCGGCACCGCCATAAACGATGTCTGCGCCGTCGCCTGCGCGAATAACGTCGCCGCCTTCGCCTCCGAGGATCGTGTCGTCTCCACCATGGCCACGGATGAAGTCGTTTCCGTCACCGCCGTCGATATAGTCGCTTCCTGCGCCGCCAAGAATGTTGTCTTTGCCTGCGCCGCCTTCGATGCTGTCGTCGCCGTCGTGGCCTTTAAGCACATCATTGCCTTCGCCGCCTTCGAGCGTGTCATTGCCCTTGTTGCCTTCAAGCCGGTCGTTGCCAGCGCCACCAATGACAAGGTCGTCGCCGTTGCCGCCATAGCCACGGTCGTTGCCGTCGCCGCCATTGATATGGTCATCGCCGTCTTGGCCGCGCAGGGTGTCGTTGCCGCCGTTGCCTTCGATGCTGTCAGCTTCGATGGTTCCGCCGATGCTTTCTGCATCGTCAGTGCCGATGATGGTGTTGAATATCGGCTCTGCCGGGCCTTCGCCACCAGTGTAGACGGCTGACTCTGTCTCGATGAAATCAACGATGGCTGCAAAATTGTTTGCGACAAGGCTGTTGATGCCTGCCGGAACGGGGAAGTCAGCAGGCGCAGGAGCGCCAACAGTCGCTTGGTAGTTGATCAGGCTCGCAAGGAAATAGAGCGTCTCTGTGCCGTGCGGCGCTGTGTCAACGAACAGGTCAGACGCGTTGAGCGCGCCAAGCAGGCCATCTTCTGAGAGCAAGCCTGCAAGAACTGGCGCGACAGGGATCAGCGTGATCGTCGCCTCTGGGAACTGCTCTTCAAGGGCGTCGACATAGCTGACATACCAGTCATGGTAGGCACCTTGGTTGTAGTCGTAGTATGCCTCCATGACCGCGTCACTCGGTGGGAAGGCTTCGCTAAAGAGGCCCAAGTCAGACCAGCCTTCATAGATGAAGAAATCAGCGTCGGGCTGATCAACAATGGTGTCGGCGATTACATCAGCCGTCGCGGTGAGCGGGCTCGTTGTTGTGCCATAGTAGTAGGCGTTTGGGCCAACCTCTTGGAGGAAGTTTGCAGGCGTGATGATGATCTGGTCAAACGAGACTTGGCTGAAAGTGTTGAAGTCGGTGTCCCAAAGTCCGTCAACGCCGGAAAAGCCCCATTCATTCGCGGGCTCTGGCCTGTCAGCAAACTGCTGAAGGAACCCGTAGCCGCCGTTGACGGCATAGTCGCCATTGGTATGCGCGATCAGCTGGTCCATCCAATAAGGAACATTTGAAGTTGCGCCGCCGCCTGCGAAGTTCACCAGCGAGTTGCCATAGTAGTATTGGGTGAGGTTCACATTGTCTGCCGGAGCCCCGGTGCTGGCCATTGTGATCTCATAGGGCGACGCGTCCACATCAACTGTGAAGTCGGTTGTCGAGAGGTAGAGTGTCTCTGTGGCCGTGGCTGTGTAGGTGATAACACCGGGCTGGATGTCACTGCCCATGATGCTGAAGAGAGGTGCAGCAGAATCCGCGCCGAGCTGGAACTGAAAGTCATGCGCATATTGGTCTGACGTGCTGGTCATCGTGAACGTGTAGGTGACACCGGCGGTGAGCGAGACAGCGATACTGTCAGTGTCAGCATATGAGGCGAAGCTTTCTCCAACGAAAGTATCGCCCGCGGCCATCGCGTAAATGGTTGCGGCGCCTTGGGCGGCATCGGTTGTTTCAGTAATGGTCGGCATGCGGCAGTGTCCCTCTCGTCTATTCAATATGTGCTTGGCGCAGGCGCGGGCCGCTATCCAAGCGTCGTGAACACTTCGTTAACATGCACGATCTTGAATTGGGGCAGAAATGTGGCCGGAAAATGGCTCAAACATGCAAAAAGCTACGCGCACCTAGGGCTTAACCTGCCTTGCGGAAACAGTTTTTTGAAATTCGGTCAGATTGTTCGCGAATAGGCTTCAGACAAGCCGTCACTCAAGCCCGACAGCCGCGCGGGCGATTCGGTCAAGCAGGGCTTCGATCTTCTGCATTTCGCCCTCGGGGTAGCTGCGAAAGCCTACGATGGTTTCATCTGGCTTGTCGGGCATGACAGCGACGAAGATGTCATAGGGGCAGAACATCACGTTCAGCGGATTGGCCTCCATAACTTCGCGCGACAGCTTGGCCGAGCAGAAGCTGTAGATGTCGGCCTTGGTGAAGATCGTCACGTTAGAGCCGACGTCTTTCTTGGTGCGCTCAAGCATGTCGCCCGTGTGCGAGACGTGGTCAACCACAAGCCCCTCATCAAGGATCGCGTTTTCGAGGCCAAAGATGACATCATCAAACGACTCATCTGTGGTGTAGGAGACGAGGCCGCTATCGGCTGCTGCTGATGTCGCCATGACTAGGGTTACTGCTGTGGCTATTGCTGTGATCGTCGCGCGCATGTGTTCTCCATTGGGTAAGCTGTGACTTGCGTGAAGCTTTGTTAAGCCGCACTCTAGTGTAAAGTGCTAAGTTGGCTTTGACACATATCAAGTAGGGAATGTGATGCAATTTGCGGTAACGGTTATGAACTTTCTCGCGCTGGCCTTTGTCTGGCTGTTGGGGGCTGTCGCGGCGCTGGTACTGGTGCTCTATATAATAGATCGCACACAGCGCGGTGACGCGATCAGACGCAACTATCCGGTGATCGGGCGGTTTCGGCATTTGTTCTCTACATTGGGTGAGTTTTTCCGCCAGTATTTCTTCGCGATGGACCGCGAAGAGATGCCGTTTAACCGTGCCCAGCGTGACTGGGTCGAACGCTCGGCGCATGGTGCGGGCAACACAGTTGCTTTCGGCTCAACCCGCAACCTTGGCATTCCGGGAACATCGCTGTTTATGAACGCCGCCTTTCCGCCGCTGGACGATGAGTTTGCCAGCTCCGAGCCGCTGCTGATCGGGCCGCATGCACGCACACCTTATAGTGCCCCCTCTTTTTTCAACATTTCGGGCATGTCATTTGGGGCGCTTTCCAAGCCCGCAGTGCGCGCCTTGAGCCGCGGCGCCGCCAAGGCGGGTGTCTGGCTGAACACGGGCGAGGGCGGTGTTTCGCCTTACCACCTTGAGGGCGGCGGCGACGTTGTCTTCCAGATCGGCACCGCGAAATATGGCGTGCGCAGTGAGGAGGGCGGGCTGAGCGACGGGAAGCTGCGCGAAGTTGCGGCGGTTGAAAACGTGCGGATGTTTGAGTTGAAGCTTGCGCAGGGGGCCAAGCCCGGCAAAGGCGGCATTCTGCCCGCCGAGAAAGTCAGCGCCGAGATCGCCGCTATTCGCGGCATTAAAGAAGGCAGCGCTAGTATATCGCCCAACCGTCATGTTGAGGTCGGCAACTGGGCTGAGCTGTTGGACATGGTCAACCACATTCGCGATGTGACGGGCAAGCCTGTCGGCATCAAGACAGTGCTTGGCTCGGCTGACCCGTGGGAGGAATTCTTCGCGCTGATTGATGCGCGCGGCCCTGAGAGCGCGCCTGACTTTATTACTGTAGATGGTGGGGAGGGCGGCACGGGGGCTGCCCCGATGCCGCTGATCGACTTGGTTGGCATGCCCATCAGGGAAGCTTTGCCACGGATGGTTGATTTACGCGACAAGCACGGGCTGCACGAGCGCATCCGCATTGTGGCGAGCGGTAAGCTGGTCAACCCCGGCGACGTCGCTTGGGCGATCTGCGCTGGCGCTGACTTTGTCACCTCGGCACGCGGCTTTATGTTTAGCCTTGGCTGCATTCAGGCGCTCAAGTGCAACAAGAATACTTGCCCGACAGGCATCACAACTCACGACGCCAAGCTGCAGCGCGGGCTGGTTGTCGAGGAGAAGTATGAGAAGGTGGCGAACTACGCCAAGCAAGTCATCAAGGAAGTCGAAACCATCGCGCATTCTGTCGGTGTCGCCGAGCCACGCCTGATGCGGCGGCGGCATGTGCGGATTGTTCAGGATGATGGCCGCTCGCTGCCGATGAATAAGATTTATCCAAGTGCAACTGGCCACATAGTGTGAGGCCTATGGCCAGCACTTTAACCCTATTGATAGAGAGACTGTCTTTTCCGGCAGAGAGACTGACCCATTCGATTGAAACGGCCATTCGTTTATCATGCCGCGAAAGTCCGCAATGAGCCCACTTTACCCAATGCTGCAAATTGCACGAATGACGGCTTGTTGCTCACGAAAGCCAGGAACGCATTGTGCCAGTTAAGACAGAGAGATAGTATTTGGCATGTTCAAATTGGATCATATTGATTTAAAAATACTTCGAGTTTTGTCCGAGAATGGACGGATCACCAAATCAGCCTTGGCTGAAGAAGTGGGCCTATCGCCATCGCCGTGTTGGGAGCGTTTGCGACGGTTGGAGAAATCAGGGTTAATCTCGGGTTACCGCGCAGAGATTAACCTACGCAAGTTGTCAGGAGCTGTGACAGTATTTGTAACAATCGAGCTGGATTCTCATGCCGTCGCGCGGTTTCAATCCTTTGAACGCACTGTTCGTGAACATGCTGAAATCACCGGCTGTTGGGCGATCGGCGGCGGCTATGACTACCTTATTCAAGTGGTCGCGCCCACAATTGAGGCATATCAAGATCTGATTGAATCCGTTCTGGAGGCCTCGGGTGATGTGGCTCGCTATTACTCCTATATCGTGACTAAAACGATCCGCCAGCCGGGACCACCGTTACATCTATTCTCGGGTCAGCAGAAGAATTGATCTGAAGTCGGCCCATTTTTCAGTTAAACCTTCTGCACATGCAGGCAACTTCAGCCTCGCTGTCTGATCCAAAATCATAAACTGGCCTCAGAACGAGGGAGTTTATTATGTTAGCCACAATTGACGACACGCAGACAGCACGTCTGCAAAAAATGCCTCTTGTGAAAACTAGGGGCTACGTTGATGGCTCTTGGCGTTCAGCAAGTTCAAGCTTTGCGGTTACTGATCCGGCGACAGGCCATGATATAGCGCGGGTCCATGCGATGGATGATAACATGGCCGAAGCTGCGGTAAGCGCGGCGCAAAACGCATTTGGTGCATGGTCCGGTCTTTTGCCACAACAGCGCGCTTTGGTGCTGAAGGAGTGGCACGTCAAAATTATCGAACATCGAGAAGAGCTTGCGCAGATCATGGTGGCCGAACAAGGCAAGCCAATCTCGGAGGCGCGCGGTGAAATTGACTATGCCGCCAGCTTTGTCGAATTCTACGCCGAAGAGGCCAAGCGCGCCAACGTTGAAGGAATTACCAGCCACATGCCTAACGCCGAGGTCGAGCTTTGGAGAGAGCCTATTGGCGTGGTCGCACTTGTGACCCCGTGGAATTTTCCATCGGCAATGCTGACGCGCAAAGCCGCTGCAGCGCTTGCAGCGGGTTGCACGGTTGTGGCCCACCCTTCGGCAGAAACGCCCTTGTCGGCATTGGCCCTTGCGCAATTGGCGCATGAGGCCGGTATCCCAGCAGGGGTATTCAACGTATTGCCGGGTGATGCACAAACCATCGTAACGCCATGGTGCCGCGATCCTCGCGTGCGCGCTTTGTCCTTTACAGGATCAACCGAGGTTGGCCGCTTGCTTTATAGCCAGTGCGCCAACACAGTGAAGCGCCTTGTGTTGGAGTTGGGGGGGCATGCGCCGTTCATCGTCTTTGAAGATGCTGATCTAGACCGCGCTGTCTCAGAAGCGGTATCCGCAAAGTTCGCCACCAGTGGTCAGGACTGCCTTGGGGCCAACCGGATGTTCATTGACCGTGGCATTTATGGTGAATTCTGCATGCGGTTCAAGGAAGCCGCTAGTGCATTGAAGGTTGGCGTCGGACAAGACGACCCCGATGTCGGCCCATTGATGCATGAGCGTCTTGTGCAAAAACAAGAAAGCCAGATTGCAGATGCCCTCGCTAAAGGGGCCCGCCTTACTTTGGGAGGCAAACGTCATGTGGCAGGCCCGTTGTTTTTTGAGCCAACAGTGCTTGTTGATGTGCCAAATACAGCGGACATCATGCGTGAAGAAACGTTTGGGCCAGTCGCCGCATTAACGCCATTTGACAACGAAGACGAAGTTGTTGCCCGCGCGAACGACACAGAATACGGGCTGGTGGCCTATGTCCATACCCAAGACCCCAAACGCATCTACCGAATGTCACGCGCTTTGGAATTTGGCATGGTCGCGATCAACCGCACATCTGTCACAGGTCCGCCGATCCCGTTTGGCGGCGTCAAACAATCAGGCCTTGGACGCGAAGGTGCGCGCCATGGCCTCGAAGAATTCACTGAAATCAAATATGTCTGCCGAGACTGGAGCTAAGATTATGAGCACGTTACACAACGACCAAATGAGCCAATGGGACCGTGAGAACTTTTTCCATCCCTCGACCCATCTTGCCAAACACGCGCGCGGCGAAACGCCGACGCGGGTGATTTCGCGCGCCAAGGGCGTCTTTATCGAAGATCGTGATGGCAACAAGCTGCTCGACGCTTTCGCGGGGCTTTACTGCGTGAATGTCGGTTATGGCCGCACCGAGATAGCCGAAGCGATCGCCGCGCAGGCGCATGAGTTGGCCTATTACCACGCCTATGTCGGG
>JADGEJ010000001.1 GCA_016744435.1 Lentibacter sp.
GGGTGGCGCTGTGCCAGCGAAGCTGACACAGCGCCACCCGGCGGGGCGACTTGGCGAAGCCAAGGCGCAAACCCTCTGGTCATATGCTTAGAGGACAGAGGGGCTGTACTTTCAGTCTGGTACGTCATCCACGCCCATGCCGCCCCAAGGGTGGCAACGTCCAATGCGGCGCAGCGTCAGGTAGGTGCCTTTGATGCCGCCGTGTTTGCGGTAGGCTTCCAATGAGTATGCCGAGCATGTTGGATCAAAGCGGCATGAATGGCCGACCCAGGGGCTGAACACCAGGCGATAAAGCTTCACAGGGCGCGACAGGATATAAGCGAGTGGTGTCATTTTCCTAGTTGCTCCATCTCATGCACCTTCTTCAGCGCATAGATAAGGTCGCCTTTCAGATATTCAAAGGGGCGGGTCGCCGTCGCCTCGGCGCGGCCAATGAGGACATAGTCCCAGCCTGCTCGGCCATGACTTGGCAACACAGCGCGCGCAGCTTCACGCAGGCGGCGTTTGGCGCGGTTGCGGGCCACAGCGTTGCCGACTTTTTTGGAGCAGGTGAAGCCAACCCGCATATCCTCATAGTCACTGCGCGCACGGCCTTGAAGCATCAGCCCTTTGGTGCCGCGATGCTGAGCACGTGCAGCCGTCAGAAACTCGGCGCGCTTTTTGAGGATGATGAGCTTACCTGTCATGAGCCTGTCTTCGCGCTAATCAGAGCGCAGGACAAGTGAAAACCGCCCGAGCCATGGCCGGGGCGGCTTGCGAAACGTTTAAGTTGTTGCCACCCTTAAGGGCAGCGACAAACTTATGCGCTAAGTGACTTGCGGCCATGTGCGCGACGCGCGTTCAGGATCTTGCGGCCAGCTTTGGTGGCCATGCGCGCGCGGAAGCCGTGGCGCCGTTTGCGAACGAGGTTGCTTGGTTGGTAGGTGCGTTTCATCGCTCCGTCTCCGATATAGTGAGGTAGGCCTGCGCGAATCCGCAGGGATACCTCGTGAAAGCTTGAAGCCGTTCTTTAGGGGAAGGTGCTCGGGCTGTCAAACCTCAACGCGCGGAATTCTGCAACAAATTCGTAAGGACTGCATGTGCATTTGTTACAGTTCTGTCAAATCGGTGTCTTGCGATCACGAAAACGCGTGTTAGCCATCAAGCGGGCGTGATCGGGGTTGGGTTTTGACGGTTATCTGCGCAGTTTAGCCTCAAGACTGCGAACAAAGACTGCAAACAAGCGAGAACGGGACGATGACTGATATGAGCAATGAAACCCCTGAAGGCGAACCAGTGGGCAAATCTTCGTTTGCACGGCTTTTGCCGCTTCTTGTTATCGGGGTAGCCGCAGTCATGGGGGCGATCTATCTCAAGGACTATCTCAGTTTTGACGCGCTCCGTGACAACCGTGAGGCTCTGATCGCGTTTCGCGATGCGAATTACTTCGCCACCGTGGCTGTTTTCATGGTGGCTTATATCGTGATTGTCGCTTTCTCACTACCCGGCGCGACGATCGCCACGCTGACGGGGGGCTTTTTGTTTGCAACGTTCCCAGGGGCTTTGTTCAACGTTGCCGCCGCCACCATCGGTGCAACGCTGATATTTCTTGCAGCGCGCTGGGGGCTTGGTGAGCGGCTTGGTGCTAAGCTGGAAAGCTCGGATGGTAAGATCAAGGCGATCAAAGACGGGATCGACGAAAACCAATGGTCGATGTTGTTTCTTATTCGCCTCGTGCCCGCCGTGCCCTTCTTTGTCGCTAACCTCTTGCCAGCGTTTCTTGAGGTGCCGCTCAGGCGCTTCGTAGTCAGCACATTTGTCGGCATCATCCCCGGCGGCGTTGTTTACACCTCTGTCGGCGCGGGGCTGGGCGAAGTCTTCGCCAGCGGTGAGACACCGAACCTCGGTATCATCTTTGAGCCGCATATTCTGTTGCCCATTCTCGGCCTCTGTGCGCTTGCCGCGCTTCCGATAGCCCTTAAAGCCCTGCGCGGCGGAAAGTCTTTCTAATGAAACAGATCAAAACAGACTTACTGGTGATCGGTGGCGGATCTGGCGGCTTGTCCGTCGCGGCGGGGGCCTCACAGATGGGCGCAAGCGTTGTGCTGCTTGAAGGCCATTTGATGGGCGGCGATTGCCTTAACTACGGCTGCGTGCCCTCCAAAGCGCTTCTCTCCGAGGCCAAAGCGGCCCACGCCAAAGGCAGGGCCCCTAAAGCGGCTTACCCCGCCGCAAAAGACCATGTGCGTGCCGTAATTGACACGATAGCGCCGCACGATTCAGTTGAGCGGTTTGAAAGCCTCGGTGTGCAGGTGATCGAAGCCTATGGCAGTTTTAAGGACGCTCAGACCGTGGTTGCGGGCGACACCGAGATAACGGCGCGCCGCGTTGTGATCAGCACGGGCTCATCGCCGTTTGTGCCGCCGATCCCCGGCTTGGAAGGCGTGCCCTACGAGACCAACGAGACTGTGTTTGAGCTGCGCGAGCGGCCTGATCACTTGTTGATCATCGGTGGCGGGCCGATTGGCATGGAAATGGCGCAGGCGCATCGGCGGCTTGGCTCTGAAGTCACTGTCATCGAAGGCATGAAAGCACTCGGTAAGGACGATCCTGAAACCGCCGCTGTCTTGCTTGAAGCGCTGCGCAGTGAGGGGATCGCGATTGAGGAAGATGCTTTGGCAGCCGAAGTGCGCGGCAAAGTGGGCGCTATTGAAGTTGAGGCCAAGGATGGCCGCGTTTTCAAAGGCACACATTTGCTGATGGCGGTGGGGCGTCGCGCCAACATCGACAAGCTCAACCTCGAGGCAGCGGGGATCGAGACCACCCGCACTGGCATTAAAGTTGATGCCTCGCTCAAGACGACGAACTCGAAAGTCTACGCGATTGGCGACGTGGCCGGCGGGCTGCAGTTTACCCATGTCGCGGGCTACCACGCGGGGGTTATCATCCGCTCGGCGCTCTTTGGCTTGCCCGCAAAGGCCAAGCACAGCCACATCCCTTGGGCGACATATACTGCGCCTGAGTTAAGCCAAGTTGGCCTCACAGAAGCCGAAGCGCGCGATCAGCACGGCGACAAGCTTGAGGTTGTGCGTTTTGACTATTCGGGCAACGACCGCGCGATAGCAGAGGGGCAGACCACAGGCTTTATCAAGGTGATGATCGTCAAAGGGCGGCCAGTCGGCGCGTCGATTGTGGGCTATCAAGCGGGCGAGCTTATCAACACATGGGCGCTGGCGCTGGCCAACAACATGAAGATGGGCCAGATAGCGGCAATGGTTGCGCCTTACCCAACGATTGGCGAGATCAACAAGCGCGTTGCAGGTGCCTATTTCTCTCCGCGTCTGTTTGAGAGTAAGATGGTCAAAAGGGTTGTTGGCGCTGTGCAGCGCTGGCTGCCGTAAGGGTAGGCGGGCAATGCTCAATACACTCTCGGGGCGCTTTCTGATCTTGACCATCATCTTTGTGATGCTGGCGGAAGTGCTGATCTTTGTGCCGTCGATTGCGCGGTTCCGCGAGGACTATCTCCTCAGCCGTCTTGAGCGTGGGCAGATCGCGTCACTGGCGCTTTTGGCGGATGACATGATCGGGGCTGATCTTGAGGAAGAGCTGCTCAGAAATGCCGAGGTTTTCAACGTTGTGCTCCGGCGTGACGAAGCACGCCAGCTTATCTTGTCCGCACCTATGCCCAAGCCTATCCACGAGACGTTTGATCTGCGCGATGCACCTGCAGTGGCACTGATATCTGACGCCATCGGGCGGCTGTTTGACAGTGAAGATCGCGTGATTAGGGTGATCGGCAACCCGGTGCGCGAGGCTGGCTTGCTGATCGAAGTGACCATGGAAACAGGCAAACTGCGCAGCGCGATGGTTGACTATGGCGTGCGTATCTTGTTGATGTCGGCGGTTATCTCGGTGTTCACGGCCTTCTTGCTGTTCGTCGCGGTGCGCAGGTTGCTTGTTCACCCCATCAAGCGGGTGGTCGGCGACATGCAGGCCTATGCGGCCAACCCGGAAGACGCGAACGCGATTATCAAGCCGTCCTCGACTGTGGCGGAGTTGCGCGAGGCCGAAGACGCATTGCTTAAGCTCGAAACGCAACTGACCTCGGCTTTGAAGCAAAAGGAGAGGCTGGCGCAGCTTGGCTCGGCGGTGGCAAAGATCAGCCATGATTTGCGCAATATCCTGACTTCGGCGCAGCTGTTTACAGACCGTATCGAGATGAGCGAAGATCCTGTGGTGATGCGCATGGCGCCCAAACTTGTTGGCTCGATCACACGCGCGGTAAACCTGTGTGAGAACACTCTGGTCTTTGGCAAGGCTGAAGAGCCAGCACCGCGTTTGGCGCGGGTTGAGCTAAGCGAAATTGTTGGCGATGTGTTCGCGTCCGAGCGCCTGGCAAGCGTTGATGCGGAGCTGCGCTTTGTTGAAGACATCCCGCAGGGCTTTACACTGATGGCCGACAACGAACAGCTCTACCGCGTGATTGCGAACCTTGTGCGCAATGCGCGCCAAGCGATTGTTGCCAGCGGGCGCGCCGGAGACGTGGAAGTACGGGCCCGCGAAGTTGAAGGCACAGCCGTGATCACCGTGACTGACACAGGCCCAGGCCTGCCTCTACGGGCGCGCGAGCATTTGTTCGCAGCCTTTCAAGGCGCAACAAGCAAGGGTGGATCGGGGCTGGGCTTGGC
The DNA here is from genome assembly GCA_016744435.1 of Lentibacter sp. Lineage (GTDB taxonomy): Bacteria > Pseudomonadota > Alphaproteobacteria > Rhodobacterales > Rhodobacteraceae > Lentibacter. Next base: position 4,668 of record JADGEJ010000001.1, read on the forward strand.
GATTTCGGCAGAACTTATCCGCGGGCACGGCGGCGAGCTGATGCTTGAAAAGAGCGACGAAACAGGCACGCAGTTTACCATTCGCCTTGGGCTGGACACTGCTCCCTAGGCTGCGCCGCTGCTCAACAGCGCAGCTTCGTGCTGTTTGAGGCAACAGCCGAGGCTTGCATGGAAAGCGGAATTGTCTGGCCTAGGATAGCGTGGGCCTCGCGGCTGGCGGCGCAGGACAATCCGTTGAGGGACGCTTGAGAGAGCAAGAGTGTTTCCGCCGCAATTCCCTCGGCGTAGACGACTTCGTGTTTGTCAAACAAAAGGTGAAAGTAGGTGACGCTGTCGCCAGTTCTGTGCGTGACGTCTCGCCCGTTGAGAAGGGCCTTGGCGGGAATGAAAACCTCGCTTTCGCCAAACAAGATCTCGACTGCGCTGTTGCTAACCAGCATACGGTGCTCGGGCGACACTTCAAGCGGCCGCGTGTTGCCGGCGCGCCGGTCTCAAAGCGTATCGGGGCGAAGCGGCCTTCTGCCTTAAGGCTGCGTTTCACCCAGCCAACGCAGCGGCTGAGCACCGCCAGTAAAGGTTGTGACAAGCCCCCTGACTTTCAGCGTTTCAATAGGCTGCGGCCCATCTGGAGTTTCAATATGCGTACTAGCCGTAAAGCAGGCAACATAGTCGTCGTAGGCGTTGTTTTTAAGGTGAGATGTGCGTTCAGAGTACTTCTGTCGAGGTGATGCCGTCTACAGCGCCTTGCTGATAACCATTGCCGCCAAAATGCAGCCCAGTCACCATATGCCCAGATGCAGTGTTGATCAGATCATAAACCGCGCTGACAAATGTGCCAGCGGAATAGCTTTTTCCGCCAATGTTAACAGCATTCGAGAGCGTTTTCTGGGTTGAGTCAACTTCGTCGAAGGCAGCGTCATTGTCTGCGATCTCAATGACCGTCGGCGTCGCGTCTGCTGCGAGTGTCAATACGAAGTTGGGCCCACCGTCAGCGGCACCTCCAAGCTCATCGGGGGGGCGCTGTTACAAAGTCACTCGCTGCGTAAATGTATAGAAATGGCATGAGAAATTCCGCTAAATGGGCCTGTGCCTTGGCAAAGTTTGACGGCGCGTGGGCCGTTAGTGTGAACTGTTATCCAGATTGTGGAAATTCAGCCTAGCATAACACAGGTAATATGGACTTAAGGGTACAGCCTGACTGCACTGGCGCGGACAAAGCAAAATCTAGCGTTACTTTCATTCTGGTGGGGGCACATTTGCTAGCGGTCTTTTTGATTTCTTTGCGTTGTCCAAATAGTTTTCGCGATTGCGCAAAAAACCCACTTGCAAAGCCGCTCAACACCCCTTAGATGCCAGCAATACGGACCGATAGCTCAGCTGGATAGAGTACCTGACTACGAATCAGGGGGTCGGGGGTTCGAATCCTCCTCGGTCCGCCATTTCACATTTTGTGACCGGCAAGACCCTCTAACACCTTGAATGGCAAGGTGGTTTGTGGGGTTCGAAGTCCTGTTTTGCGCGAGTATGTAATCTTCTCTGAGAACGCTAGTTTGAGGACGGTTCTTTGCAGGGTAAGTTGGCCTGATTCCCATAGTTTCCAAGGGTTTGCGAGAAACGTGCAGGTGAGTTCGAACAACTCATCGAAGCTATGGGCTGGTTTGGGCCCTTTTTCGAGTTTTTCTTGGGTGACGAGCTTTTCACGTTCCAGTTTAGCAAGACGCTTTTCGTAAGCTGAGATGACCGATGGCAGGCTTGCATCCACAATCCGGTCCAACAGCCCCTCGATCTGTTTCTCTATTTTCACAACTTCCCGTTTCATTGCCACCATACCAGCCTGAGCCTGTTCTGCGCGGTTAAGGCAGCGTGCGATCAACACTTTTGAAAGTATGTGCGTACTTGAGGCATGGAAAAGACTTTCTAACTTTGAGGAGAGCACAGAAACCTTTGAAGGTTCAAAAAATGTGGCCCGCGCTAAGCCTAGGGTGTGGCGGTGTCGATGCACAAGCTGGTGATCTGGATTTCAATGTCGCGCTCGCGTAGGCGGTCTAGCTCCACCAATGCATCTTTGGCCGAACGCCATCCTAGAGTAACCAACCATAGAGCCGACAGAAACTGCGGAAGTTCTGCGCTTATTCATGAAAGCATCGTCGCGGAAGCGTTGCAGAAAATTGCGGCTTTGAATGCATCAGCAGAGAGGACTTTTGGCGTCGCTTTGAGTGCAGTGACGCCAGCAGGTCTGCGCCGTGGTGAAGAGGATCTTTTCTTGGGGCTGTCGATCGATCCCGATGATCCTAAAGACTTCGACCTGCCACCAGACGAGGATCTGTTTGGTCGCCTGGTGCCGCTTCTCGACAGCGATGGCGGCGAGGCTGCTGCTCTCCCAGAAGTCACGGAAACGGAAGAGCCTGAAGCTGATGAAGATCATGCACCTCTCACTTGGAGGTTCGATGATGAATAAGGTCTCCGATACTCACATACGCCTCGCCAAATTGCGTGGACAGTTCATCAGGCACGCGGCTTACGAACAGCTATGCGATCAGTTTGATCGGCAGCTCCAGCGGCGACGTGCCGCGTTATCCTTGGGCCTCTTTGAGGAGGCCCGAGGGATCGCCATTGTTGGTGCTTCCGGCAGTGGCAAGTCCACCTTGGCGGCTCGTCTTCTGACGCAGAATCCGGACATTCTACAACCCCAGGCGTATGCTCTGATGCGTTAGCTTGCGTTCCCGTCTTTGCTGATCGTCTGAATGGTGTTGAACCCTTCAAAGCTGGGGCGGCCAATGGTCATCGGCTCGGACTTACCCGCGCGGTTGCGAGAATGGGCGGCCCTAAAGGCTTCGGATTTGGTCCAGGCGACAAAAGTTTCTTCGTCTTGCCAAAATGTGTGTGAAGAATAGAGGATGTGATCTTCAGCTTCTGGCCCAACAAGCATACGAAATTCAACAAACCCCTCAACTGTTGGCAGTTCGCTCTCGCGGTTGACCCACATTGCCTCGAAGTCTTTGGCTTTTTCTTTGATCACTTTGAATCGGTTCATAGCTAGGTACATTCGGTTCGTTCCTTTTTCTGGGTATGAGATCGTAGTCACTCCATTCACATCGGGCCGCCAATGCAGCCGCATGTGCGTATCGTCAGGCAAGGCTGGACGCTGCCACTGTTAGCCCAATTTCCTGACCACCGGCATCAAGTGCGATGCGTTGACCTGGCTCTTCTGCCCACGACGAAACGCTGCCTGCCTTTAGATGCAAATGAAAGTCGGATGTCATTACATTGATGAATCCCATCGCCGGATTTACAACTTCAATTGAGCCCTGCCAAACCTGTTTGATCCCTGCTGTTTTGGCGGTGATCGTGACTTCGTCGCCAAGCGCGCTAAGCCCGTTTAAAAGCGCCATACCCGGGTCGGACTCCGGGATTTCTGGTGTGTTTTCACGGTCAACGGCAGGGCTGACGCGCTTTACGGCTGCCTTTCCCGACGGTTTTTTCTTGAATTCGGATAGTGCTGCATCCATTGGTTCCGTGCCTTCCATCCCGACCACAGCCAGCACCACTTCACCGGCCTCATCAAGGAACTGCAGGTGCGGATAGACCTTATCGCGCATCACCGAGCTTCGATCGATTTGCACGTTTACGGCGGCGCTCGGATCAACCAAGCTGTCATGGCAGGCCCCTGCAAGGCGCAAGCCGCCCGCGACTGTCGTGATGGCTTCGACCGGGCCGATCCGCTCGTGCGTAACACCCCGATCATTCTTGGCAATCACCATGACCCGGCCCATTTCTGGTAGGGTTTCTAAGACGCTGACGATATTTGCTCCGGTGAGCTCTTCCAATGCAATGATCTCTTGTTTTGGCTCGGTCATACTGACGGTCCTTTCAGACTGGTATGGCCGCGAACCTTCCTTTTCCAGGCGGTATCGCGGGCAATCTGGTGTAAGTTTTTTATGATGTGAGCTGGCTGAAGGCTGGCATTGCGGAAGCTTCAAGGGAGCTCACTAGGAACAGTTCTCACACCCAACAAAAAATATCAAGCATGAGTGGGACTTCAACAATGTTGCGGTTGACGACTTCAATTTGGCTTTGCTAATTATTTCTGATTAATTTAGTCAGGAAAAGGGGGCAAGCGGTTTTAGAGGCCCAAAGGCTATCATGCCCCTTGAAACGTTACATGAAAATCGGGACCGAGCCCCGCCACGGAGATCGCATGACAACTATGACTAAACCAAAGACCAAGCCCGCGCCGCGTGTTTTGACAGTAAAAACCACACGCCGTGTCACTACCAACATGATCCGCGTCACGCTTGTTGGAGCTGAGATCAAGAGCATTTCTTCAGGATGTGAAGGGGCAAATTGCAAACTGTTTCTGCCCGTGAAAAATCAGGCAAAAGCAGAGTTTAAGCAGCAGCTCATTGAGGGGCCGCGGCCAACAGTGCGTACGTATACTGTTCGTCACATTCGGCCGGATATCGGCGAAATGGATATTGATTTTGTCGATCACGGAGATAATGGCCCAGCCTCCTCTTGGGCAAGAAATGCTCAAGAAGGTTGGTTTTGTGGATTTGCCGGGCCAGGGCCGGTAAAGCTCAAGTCATTTGAGGCAGACTGGTATCTTGTGGCCGCAGATTTATCTGCATTACCTGTCGTTGCCGCTACTTTGGAAGCCATGCCACGCGACGCGATCGGGCATGCCTTTTTTGAAGTTCTCGACGCCTCTGACCGTCAAGAGATCAACGCGCCGGAGGGCATCATTCAACATTGGTTGGTCCACCCCGACCCACACAAGGCTTCCTCTCAGTTACCCGATGCGATCCAACAAATGCCGTGGCCAGAGGGCAAGATACAAACCTGTATTGCCGGCGAAAGCAGCGTCATCAAAACGCTTAGGCAATTCCTTCATGTCGATAAAGGAATCGATCGCTCACAGACCTATTTGTCAGGATACTGGAAGCTTGGATTGATAGAAGACGAACACCAAAAAATGAAGCGAGATGAAGCCGTTAGAGCTGCTTAGCTTAGGTTTTACAGCGTAAAGTTTCCTTTTAAGCCTAACTTGACAAAAACACTAAGATTTATATATAGCTTCTCAAGCTAGTGGGGATTCCCCGATAAACGCCAGCCTACTGCCAGCGAGTTTTAAAACCTGAGGTGCATCAGTGCCTCGCTGGAGTAAGAAAAATGAGAAATATAAGTCGCACTGCGGTGCTAATGTGTTCGGCTGCAATGTTGGTTGCAATGCCATTTGCTGCGATTGCACAGAACGCCGATGAGGCCGAGAGTGATCTCGATGCCATCGTTTTAAGCACCGACAGGCAAGGCGGACAGATCCTCGACCAGACGGGCAATGTTACTGTCGTCAGTGACGAAGAGCTCAAGGCTCATAACGTTACCGACATGAAGGAGCTAACGCGCTACACGCCGGGCATTACCACCAGTCACCAAACCACAGGGACAGACCCGTATAATACGTTTGGTGGGTTTAATATTCGCGGTGTCGGCGGCAACCGTGTGCAAATGCAGGTTGATGGCTCACGTGTTCCCGAACGTATCACTGACGGCACCCGCGACTACATTGATTTCAGCTTTACCAAGCAGGTCGAAATTGTTCGCGGGCCAGCATCAGTACTCTGGGGGGCTGACGCACTTGGCGGGGTCGTAGCGCTTGAAACGCTTGACCCCGAAGATGTCCTGAAAGGACGCGACAGCGGCGGTTCAGTTTCGTTTTCTCATGACACTGTCAACAGTGGCTCAGATGTCGATTTTCTGATTGCACAAAAGCTGTCTCCGACCGTTGACGTTATGGTTGGTTTTTCGCGTTCGGTTGGAAACGAGATGAAACTATCAAATGCCAGAGATGATGGCGGGACTTGGGGCTGCCCACGCCCTGTTACCTTCGGGGCAAGTACCTGCGGTGAACTCAACCCGTCAGACACAACGTCAAGCAGGGCGTTGGCCAAACTGGTGTGGACACCGACGGACACCCATAGGTTGGAATTCTCCGTAGATATGCTCGACCGTGAAACCACGGTCGACAACCGTTATAACCGCGGCCCTGCTTTGAACTCCTTCACTGGCTTGCCGACGGGTAGTATGAACCTTAGCGACGACCGCCAGCTGAATATAAAGCGGCAACGTTACGCGATAGAGCATGACTGGACAGGCGGTGGGATCATTGACAGCGTGAAAACAACGCTGGCTTTCTCGCCAAACTCATATGACAGCAAATCTTGGAAGGCCTACTCCAATCGCGCGGGAGATTTCTTCAACAGTTATCGCGAACGTGGGTACTCGGAGGAATTCCTTGAGTTGGATATTCAGGCAACATCCAGCTTCACGCTAGGCTCAACCGAGCATAATGTTGTTTTCGGCTTTGATGGCGATAGAACAAATGCAAAGCGCAGTCCGTTTGATCGGGTTACGAATGTCACCACCGGCACCGAAACTGAAACCGACAATGGCGGCTTCAAGTTTGCCAATAGCACAACAACCCGTGCGGATGTCTACATTCAGGACACGATCACATTTGGTGGTGGGCGTTTGGAGCTGACACCAGGTCTGCGGTATGCGACCTACAATATCGACCCGAAGACTTACCCTGGATACGCGCTTACGACTGGCGCTTTGCCGGAGGCTCGCAAAGGCAAGAAACTGGTGAAAAGCTTGGGGGCAACCTACCGCTTTGACAGCACCTATTCGATCTGGGGGAAATACAGTGAAGGCTTTAAGATGCCAACCGCCCAGCAGCTGTACAGCTCGTCATCGGGCTTTTTCAGCGCCATCCCAGCACCTAACCTGCTACCAGAAGAGGTCGTAAACCTCGAAGTCGGCCTACGCGGTGAATATGAACGAGGGTTCTTCTCTGTGAACGCTTTCCATGCGGATTACAGCAACTTTATCCAAGGTTTCTACTTTCCGGATCCGGCCGTTTACGAATACACCAACCGCAACATCAGAGACGTGAAGGTTTGGGGTCTAGAAGCTTCGGGTGAATATGAAATAAACGATGTTCTTACGACGAACTTTACTGTCGCCTACCAAAAGGGCCGTCAACGCGCGACGCCTACCAGCGCGCAGACTCCGTTTAATGTTTCGCCATTCTCCGGAACAATCGGCCTTGCTTACTACATCCCGCAGGCAGACCTGAAACTTGAGGCGCTCGGAACATTCTCTGCCGCATTCAAAGAGAACTCCAGCTCTACCGGCTTTAAGCCTCACGGCTACGCAGTGCTTGATTTGTATGCGACCTGGAAGCCCACCAACGCTGGTAAGTTCGTATTCGGAATTCAAAACGTGTTCGACCGCCGATATTTCAATGCGGGAGCAGCTAACTACCAAGAAACACCAGCCTACTCGGCAGTTGCTCTGACCAATCCGCTTGAGTTGCAAACGGGCACTGGGCGCACGTTCCAGTTCGCTTATGAAATGGAGTTTTGACCCCAATGCTCGCAATTCTCAAACAGATGTTTGGCCTCACGCGCCGTGCCATAGTTGGGCCCGGCGCGTGGAAGGGCATTTGCCTCTACCTTGTCGTTCTGGGGCTACAGTTTGTGGGGGTCTGGATCTCGGTGAGATTCATCGGTTGGTATAAAGATTTCTATAACGCGATTGAAAACATGCAGGCCGATGCTGCCTTGGTTCAGATCGGTGTTTTTGCAGGATTGACAGCGTTTTCAGTGGCAACATATCTGGCGCGTGACTGGCTGCGTAAACAATTACTTATGCACTGGCGCGGAAGGCTAACTGACAGGGCATTGCAGGCTTGGATGAACAAGGGGGCCTATTGGCATTTGCGCCCTGGCCTGTCGCCTGATGCGGTCGATAACCCCGACCAACGCGTTGCCGATGATTGTCGCAAATTCATCGACCACCTATTGCGAGAAACCCTTGATCTGATCTCAAACAGTGTCGCCATCGTTTCTTATTGTGTAATTCTTTGGTCGCTTTCGAGCTTTGCTCTCGAGTTCACATTTATGGGCCGTGATATTTACATTCCGCACTACATGTTCTGGTTGGCATTTCTCTATGTGGGCCTATCGAGCATCGCCACGCATCTGCTTGGCAAACCGATCAAGTCCTTGGTGTTCTCGCAAGAGCGGCGCGAAGCTGACTTCAGGCACTCTCTGATCCAGCTCAGAGAAACCGCAACCGAAGTGGCGCAATCAAAGGGCGAAGCGGCAGAGAGGCGCAGATTTGACAGCAAATTTGACGCTATCCGAGCAAACTGGCAGCAGTTGATCCGCCGCGAATTTATCCTCGGTCTCTTCATGCGCCCTTACTACCAAACAATCATGCGCGTTCCGATGTTCTTCGCCTTGCCAGCGTATTTCGCCGGTGCTGTGACACTTGGCGGCTTAATGCAGATTGTGTCGGCCTTTGCGCGTGTTTCCCAAACGCTCAGTTGGTTTATCTTTTCTTACCGCAGCCTAGCAGCATTCGTGGCTGTGACAGAACGGCTCGACGGGCTCTTTAAGGCCACAGATGATCCGACCCCAATGCCTGATGCCCCTCGTGACGTCGCGCGATCCGCGTCGACTGATGGTGATATATCCTGGAGCAACCTTCAGCTTTGCACACCGGACGGCCGCAAGCTTGACAGCGTGCCTGATACGACGATCAAGCAGGGCGAAAGCCTTTGGATATCAGGCGTATCCGGCCAAGGCAAAACCACGCTTCTCTCAGCGGTTTCCGGCCTCTGGCCATACGGCAGCGGCAAGATAGAAACACCAGCGTCAGCGAAGCAGTTGTTCTTGCCTCAGACTCCTCGGGTCTTTGCCGAAGGTATGGCCGCGGCAGCCTGCTACCCTGGCGATCCAAGTGATGTCGCCCCTGACGAGTTACGCAGAGTTCTTACGCTGCTTGGGCTGGGCCATCGCCTATCTGGCCTTGAGTTGGTGGGAACAGAAGGAACCGAAGGGCTATCCATCGGAGAGCGGCAACGCCTCGCGCTTGCGCGTATCCTTATCTTGCGCCCCGATTGGGTGTTGCTGGATGAGGCGACAAGCGCTCTTGACGCTACATCTGCAGCTGAGGTGTTGGCTGTGATCCGCTCAGAACTCCCTGATGCGGGCATCATTTGTGTGGCTCATAGCGCGCCCTCGGCCTTGCACCCTTACCGCACAATCCATATCGGAACGCCCGAAGCGGATAGCGAAAAGATGACAGCATGAGCAACAATAACACCAATATAACAGGTTGGGTGTCGCCCAAAACCGGTGAACCTATCGCGGCAACTGAAGTCATTGCCGACGCGGCAAAAGCACCCGCAGTTCTGCTGGGCGAACAACATGACCGCGCTGATAACCACCTCTGGCAACTTGCGGTTTCAGAGCAAATATTCGCGCTGCGCCGTGACATTGTTATGGGGTTCGAGATGTTTCCCGCACGGCTTGATCCTGTTTTGGAGGAATGGTCGCAAGGAAAACTAAGTGAGGATGAGTTTTTAGAAAAAGCCGAATGGAAAACTGTTTGGGGTTTTGATCCCGAACTTTACATGCCGCTTTTTCGCTTTTGCAAGGAAAACCAAATCTTGATGATTGGTTTGAACTGTCGGCGCGCTCTTGTCAGTGAGGTCGGTGCCGACACATGGGAAGGTGTCCCCATGGAGAACCGCGAAGGGCTGACACCAGCATGCCCTGCATCACCTGCTTATCGCGAATATCTATTCCAGATAACAGGTGGCGTGCGCGAAACCCGTAAAGCGCAATCAGCCGACGATCCCAACTTTGATCGCTTCGTGAGAGCGCAGCAAACTTGGGACCGCGCTTTTGCCTGCCGCATCGCTGATGTTGCCTTACAACCGAACCCACCGCTTGTGATCGGTATCATAGGGCGTGGACATCTTGAGTATCATCATGGCGCGCCCTTCCAACTGGAAGATCTTGGCGTGAAGGATACGCATGTTCTTTTGCCGACCGACCATGGGCAAACAGTGCAACGTGATGTCGCTGATGCGGTTTTTTACCTACCAGTTAGCGCCTGAAGCCAGTCAGAACGCTCGAAAACACCAGTTTTAAATTTAAAAGCAGATAATTAGTGCCGACGTAAAACGGAAGCTGGACAGAGCTTCTTTTTCTGAGTAAAATAGTCAGATAAAGAAATGCTGCCATCAAGCCTTGATTTTCAAATTTGCCAGATTGGTTATCCCGCAGACAAAGCAGAGGCACGAACATGACCAATCTGAACGCTTTCACACGTTGCAACAGAATGCTGCAGTCCAAGGAAATATACCGTAAAGACTTCAATCTTGATGCGACTGAAGCCGATCTCCTGACTATCGCGAGATTTTACTTCCAGTCATTTGCTGTCCCTGAGTCGCAGGCATGGATGCGTGCGCTTAGCCACGCCGAATCAGAATTCGGGGCCATTCCGGGCCCGGCCGTCAGCATGGGTGTGTTGAAGGCTATAATGGCGATAAGACATGCGCGCCACTCGGTCTATTGTTTCAATTCGCCTACCTGCACTGATTGTGCAGCAATCATAACCGAACATGAACGCCGCTTCATGACGGCATTGCAGGCGATGCGAGCGCAAAAAACTGGCGAGGCGCGCACCGAACTGATGATGCTATGTGAAGGGAACGATACGGCCCCTGCCATTGAAGCCCTTCGTCAACTGATCGCAAAATTGCCCCGACTTTCAAACACAATTGGCAGTAGTGCACATGGCTGACCGTTTCCACTCCCTGCTATATGAGCACGCCTTTAAGAAGGCTTTCGGCGTTCAAGAAATCCCGTCAAAAGGCGATGGCAAGCCGGAATTGAACTCTTCGACTAACTCATTTGAGTCCGATATCCACGCTGACGACCTTGAAGATGTGTTGGACGTGTTTTCCCAAGGCAACGACACGAAAGACAAAACCAAATGACAGTTTTGAAAGCCGACGCGCTGCCAAAGGCGGATCAACTGGATGCTGTAAGCAGCGCTCTCTTACCTGTCGTCCGCCATTTCCTCGATGCGTTTTTGCGCCCCGAGTCTTTTGGCTGGAGCAAAGCGCTACCAGTCGCAGTTGGCGTTTGGGGCGAAGGCCGAGGCTTGTCTATCGCAAACGGAGTTCAGGTTTTTCTGGCTGCCCTACTAAAAAATCGTCCCGTACCTGTGATATATATTGACCCATTGGATATCGGCAAGCGGCACAAGTTGACTTCTGATGAAGTCGACATCCTCGCGCTCGTGGCTGCTATGAGGGCCGATAAAACAGCCCAAGCACGTGACATTATTACGCGGCTGACAGGCGGAGAGATTCCAGAGCGACTAGTCCGAACAGGCCTGAAACTCGCAATGCAACTTGACCCAACAGGGCAGCCATATGCAAGAACAAGAGCGCCCCGCTTAGAGGTTGTACGGAACTAAGCCGTCCAAAACCCCGAAACGCGCAGATCAATGGCCGCCCAATATTTTCTGCGCCCGATCATATCGGGCCGACTGTAATGTCTATAGCCGCCTTGTTGCTTCCACTTTTGTTGTTTTTCGAACTCGATGGGCGACAGCATCCCGTTTCTAGCGTCTTCTCTGGTTTTGTATGCCCGTCGCCTGATGCGCTCGCGTTTCAACAGATTGAAAAAGCTTTCAGCAACGGCGTTATCCATTGCTCGGCAGTGCATGTTTACATGCATGAGAGGGATGACAATTCCCGCGTCCATTGCCCGACAGGGCATTGCAAAGCAATGTCCCGAGAGGGGGCTCATACTATGCTCCAAATTGTGATGCTTTAGAAACGACGCCCATTCCAAACTGGTAAACTGGCTACCCTGATCAGAATGCACCAAGACTTTTCCAGCAGGTTTGCGGGATTGCATAGCCCATCCAACGACCCGACGCGAATAAACTTATCTGTAAATCTTGCTCCGGACATCCTGTCCTCCTTGCTTCCCAAATTACCAAGCAAGGTGTCTACAAATCTAAGGGCTATTCAAAAGCTAGGGGCACTTTAACATGCCGGGAAACACTCCCAAGCCTACAATATGAGAGCTTTACCGTAGCAGTCGCAAACCAAACCTGAGTTCAGTTGTGGTCGCTCACTTGCCATAGTAGAGCCTTTGCACATGGGCTGCTTCCGCGAAGAAAAGCCAGCGGCCCGCTGCGACGCCAATTAGGTGAGCGATGATGGCGATGAGTGCAGTTAGATGATGGACCGTGAACAAAAGCATCAGGGCAGCAGGCAGTGCATAACCGAGCAACAGCGACAGGATACGCAGTTTTTGGGCGTGTTTGCGGCCAACTTCATATGCCATCTCTTTGAGGAGGTAGTTCTGGCCTGAATGCGGCGGCTCAAGCAGGCGCATTTTACCGATGCGCCCAAGGCCTGTGGCTGTTTCCATTGTGGTGCCTGCAAGGCTTTTTTCGTCGCCTTTGATCCAGGCCCACATCATCAGAAGCCCAAGCGCAATCAGCAAAATTGCGGCCAAGCGTGGTTGGCCCGCAAGTAGCGCGCCACCGCCCAGTGCGTGTAGCATGAAGATCGGTGGAGTGGTCCATTCATTCCAGCGCGGCACAGTTTTGAGCTGCGTATAGATCATCGAAGTGGTGAAGACAGTGGCTAGGCTAAGCAGCGCGCCAAGCGCGCCGACAGTACGCAGGCGGATGTCAAAGAATACCAGCGCGACAGCGAAAACCCCCATAACTAAAAGCGAAGCAACTGCCAAAACGCCTTCGCGACTGAGCCAACTTGAGCGCCACTCGCGGAAGGCTTTGATGGCGTTTTTCGGGTTGGCAAGGTGCGTGACTGAAGCCAAGAGGCCGCCAACAGCGAGCGCATTGGCCAAAAAGAAAAACACGAAAGCAACCCAGCCCGTGACAGGCGGGAGGCCAAGGCCGAGGAAGGCCAGCAAACCAAAGCCGAGGCCTGAGAGGGTGGTGAAGAGGATGATGGAGGGAGCTGGGTGCATCAGAGTTTCTCCAGCGCTTTGTCGAGCCAGGCAAAAAGCCCCTCGGGTGTTTTGTGGGTGGCTTCAAGGGCCGCGTCAGAGGGGACATCTTTGAGCCGTGGAGGCAGGTATTTGTTCACTGGTTTGGTGCCCATCTCTGGCATCAAGTCCATTCCGTCACGCGAGGCCACAAGGCGGGACACATCGCTGTCAGGGTCGCCCAAGTCGCCAAAGTGGCGTGCGCCTGCGGGGCAGGTGCGCACACACGATGGCACGCGGTCTTCCTCCGGGATGTTTTCGTTGTAGATACGGTCAACGCAGAGCGTGCATTTTTTCATCACGCCAAAGATCTGGTCAAGCTCGCGCGCGCCGTAAGGGCACGACCATGCGCAGAGGCCGCAGCCCATACAGTCGGCCTCGTTGACGAGAACAATCCCGTCTTCTTCACGCTTGTAGCTTGCCCCTGTCGGGCAGACTGTCACGCAGGGCGCATCCTCGCAGTGCAGGCAGGACTTGGGGAAGTGAACGGTTTGGCTGCAGCCGCTTTCCGGCTGAGCTTCAAAGCTGTGAACACGGTTGAGAAATGTCCCCTGCGGCTCGGGGCCGTATGCGTCAACGTCAGATAGTGCACTGCCGTAATTCGAGGTGTTCCATTCTTTGCAACTCACGACGCAGGCATGGCAGCCAACGCATGTGTCAAGGTCGATCACAAGGCCGAGTTTTTTCTCGGTGCTTTGGGGTAGGCTTGTCATACGGCCTCCTGACGGGCTTGGGCGGCGAAGGCTGCGAGCTCGGCGTTGAAGCGCGCGGGGTGCTCGGCAAATGGCGCATGGCCGGTTTCGTCCCAAAGCGCCAAGGTACTGTTGGGCAAAGCTTCATTAGCTGCCTTGCCGACGATCGGTTCAACGACGGCGTCGTTTCTCCCGTGCAAGACGAGCGCAGGTTTGGTGAAACTCTGCCAGATTGGCCGACAGTCCAAGTCACCCGCAAACAGCGCGCGGCGAACGAGCGGGGAGACAAGCATGTTCGCGCCGACTAGCTGGCCGTAAACCTCGCGCTGCAGAGGCTTAAAAGTGCAGTCGTCAATAAACTGTGCAGTGGCCTCAAGCAGGCGGGTCTGATCGGGTGTGTAAAGGTCGCGGTTGCGGCCCGGGCTGCCCTCGCCAACCATCCAAGGCTCGCGGTGTTTGCCGATAGCAATGACGCCGCCGACCAGTGCGATACCAGTCAGCGCCTCTTGGCCGTAAGCGGCGATGTATGAGGCGATCACCCGCGCGCCGTAAGACCAGCCGATTAACGTGGTTTGCAGTAGGTTTAGCTCAGAGATCACCGCACTGATGTCGTCTGCCCAGAGCCGTGTGTCGGCGTAAGCCGCCTCGTCCTGCGGCGCGTCCGAGCTGCCGTGGCCGCGCAGATCAAACGCGACGACACGGAACTTGTCGGCTAATGGCGCTTGAGCTTGCCAGCAAATATTGTGTTGCGCCCATCCGTGGATGAACAGCAGCGCCGGAGCGTCTTCTGGGCCTTGGTCTGTGACATGCAGCCTAAGTCCGCCGCCACCCATGACAGAATGGACACGCATCAGAACTTGTCTCCGTAAGTCACGTTCTTTGGACCAGTACCAACAGGGCTTTTCTGTGCTTTGTGGGTGGGTTCTGAGGGCCCAGCTTTAGGTGCCTTCTCGATGCGAACGCGTAAGTCAAACCATGCAGCTTGGCCCGTGATCGGGTCAGAGTTGGCCCAGCGAAGCCCGTCGCCTTTGGGCGGCAAAAGCTCGTTGATCAGGTGGTTGAGCAAGAAGCCCTCTGTGGCTTCTTGGGCGTCTTCTGAAAGCGCCCAAGCGCCGCGCTTTTTACCGATCGCGTTCCATGTCCAGAGGGTTTTGCCGTTGACCCCGTCCATCCGCGCGACGGGGGCTTTGATGCGGCCATGTGGCGAGGTGACGTAGGCCCAGTCGCCGTCTTCAAAGCCGTGTTCCTCCCAGACGCCGCTAGGCACGAAGAGCTTGTTGACGCCCGTGATCTGGCGCAGCCAAGCGTTCTGACTGCCCCATGAGTGATACATATGCATCGGCCGTTGGGTGAGGGCGTGCAGCGGGTAGTCGTCATCGCTGACGAGCTCTTGCTCAAACGGAGCATACCAATGCGGCAGCGGTGTCATCGCCTTTTTGAGTTGCTCGCGCAGGTGCTCTGGCGGCTGCCTGTCGCCATAGCCCTCTGCGGCCAGCTGCATCTTGCGCAGTGGCTCAAGGTAGAGGTTGAAGACATAGGGCGCCGCCTTGTCAAACAAGCCGATCTTGACAGCCCAATCCTGATAGCCTTGGTTCCACGGCTTATAGAATTGCGCATCTTCTGGCAGGTGCTCGCTCCAGAAACCGCCATTTTTGATATATTTATCAAGCTGTTCAGGGTTCGGCGCGCCACGGCCACTCTCGGAGCCGTCGCCACGGAAGCCCGCGAGAGGTCCGACGCCCGGGCGGCGCTCGTGGCTGACGATATAGTCGGCGTAGTCGGCATACTTCTGACTGCCGTCTTCGTTAACAAAACCCGGCAAGCCAAGCTTTGCACCAAGGTCACAAAGCGCGGATTGGAAGCCTTTGACGTTTCGGTCAGGCTCGACAACTGGCCAGCGTATTGCGTCGGCGACGGCCTCGGCCTCGCAGATCGGACGGTCAAGCAGCGAGATACAGTCGTGGCGCTCAAGGTAGGTTGTGTCGGGCAGGATGAGGTCTGAGTAGGCGACAGTTTCCGAGCTGTAGGCGTCGGAGTAGATGATATGCGGAATAACATAGTCGCCGTTCTCATCGGTGTCTGTCAGCATTTCGATCACCGAAGAGGTGTTCATCGACGAGTTCCACGCCATGTTGGCCATATACATGAACAATGTGTCGATCTTGTAGGGCACGCCAGCATGCGCGTTGGAGATCACCATATGCATGAGGCCATGCACGCTCATCGGGTTTTCCCACGAGAAGGCCTTGTCGATGCGCTTGGGGTTACCTGCGTCATCAAGCAACAAATGCTCTGGCCCGAGCGGGTAGCCAAGGTGTGGCCCATCAAGCGGCTGGCCAGGGGCGTGGCCCGCGTGCGGCTTGGGGTGTGCTTCGGGCGGCTTGGGGTAGGGCGGCTTGAAGCGGAAGCCACCGGGCACTTCGACGCTGCCCAGCAGGATTTGCAAAATGTGCAGCGCGCGGCAGGTTTGAAAGCCGTTGGAGTGGGCCGAGATGCCTCGCATCGCATGGAAAGAGACGGGTCGCCCGATCATTTGGTCGTGCTTCTCGCCCTTCCAGTCTGTCCAAGGTTGGTTGATGACGATCTCTTCTTCAAAGGCGACACGGGCCAGATCAGCAGCGATTGCGCGGATGCGTTTGGCCGCAATACCGCAGCGCTCTTCGACGGCTTCTGGCGCGTAGGTGTCGCTCATGTAGGCTTCGGCGAGCAGCTCAAAAGCGGGGCGATAGGTATCGCCAGCTTTGCGGAAATGCCCAGTGAGCTTGGGTTTGATGGCTTTTCCGTCGTAAGGCGCTGGCTTGCCAGTGGATTGGTCAAGCACTTGTGCCGTGCCGTTTTTGTCGCGCAAGAACAGGCCAGCGTCCGGGCCGCTCTCAGCGCAGTTTACCAAGAAACCAGCGTTGGTGTAGCGCGTGAGATAGTTGAGGTCGATCTGGCCCGCTTTGAGCAGCTCGTGGATGAGCGCCATGATAAAGAGGCCATCAGTTCCCGGCGTGATCCCGACCCAATCATCGGCGATTGCGTTGTAGCCCGAGCGGATCGGATTGACGCCAATCACCCGCGCGCCGCGTTCTTTGAGCTTGCCAAGTCCGATCTTGATCGGATTGCTGTCGTGGTCTTCGGCGACGCCGAAGATCATGAAAAGTTTGGTGCGGTCCCAGTCGGGTTGGCCGAACTCCCAAAAAGCACCGCCCATCGTGTAGATGCCGGCAGCTGCCATGTTGACCGAGCAGAACCCGCCATGGGCTGCGTAGTTGGGCGTGCCAAAGGCCTGCGCCCAGAGCGATGTGAAGCTTTGGGACTGGTCGCGGCCTGTGAAGAAGGCGAGCTTTTCAGGCGCGGTTTCACGGATCGGGCCGAGCCAGCCAGCGGCTATTTCATAGGCCTCGTCCCAACTAATTTCTTTGAATTCACCTGAGCCACGCGGCCCGACGCGTTTCATCGGCGCTTTGAGCCGTGACGGGGCATAGTGTTGCATTATGCCTGCGGAACCTTTGGCGCAGAGCACGCCCTTGTTAACTGGGTGGTCTTTATTACCCTCAATATACTTAACTTTGCCGTCTTGCATGTGCACGTTGATGCCGCAACGGCAGGCGCACATGTAGCAAGTTGTCTGACGGATTTCGTCGGAGACTTTCGGGGACGGGCGCGGGGGCGCCTTGTCTTTACTCATGGCCATATTAGGCAAATATCCGTCTGACGTTGTTGTTTTGGTGGGCACGTTGACCACACCTCTCCCTTTGGAAAGAGGATGGCTTAGGCCTCGCGGCCCGTCAAAGGAAATTCGCTGGGTGGATATTTGTATGTGCTTGTGTCGGTAGGGAAACAAGGCTGCATGCGGTTCACTGGCTTGAACTGGTATGAAACGTGCAAGCGATCTGGCTCCATTCTTGCCGCAGTATTGCTTCGGTAGGGCGTAAGCCAAGAACCGAGCCGCGGTTCGAATCAATTTGAAACAACTGCACCGTTTGCCGTTCAGGGTGTGTTCGTAGGGCGTTCACCGAGTGCTTGTCAAAACACACCATGTCTAAATTCGAAACAATGCGAGTCGCCTTATGCGTGTGTGAGGGTTGCATGCTCCATTGAAAATGAACTTCACTCGGCCAAACAATCTGACGCGCATGAGCATCGTTTGTGCCAGTAGGATGAAGGTTTGGAACGCATATAAAAGTAACACGCGGCGGCAAAACGCGACAGAAAATTGCGCCATTGTTGAATTTGACGAGCTCTTAGCGCTTTTCCCCTTAGATTGTTTCCACTGTTAAGCTATTTTGATGGGAATGGGGGATACCTGTTTGGGATCCGTTTTTTTTGTGTATTCAAGCTTGCGTCTGGCAGAAGTGCATCCGGTCTCGGTTGAGCGCGAAGTCTGGTTTTTCCACGGAAAGCCGGCGTCTATGTCGGATAGTAGGTGCTTTATGAATTGCCTTAATTTTTTGGGTAATTGACTCAAAAACGGAGTTCAGCCTAACAAGGCGTGTTTGAGGGCTTTTGTCCATCCCACGGGATGCAGCCCCATACTTGATCCTGCGCTTTGGGGAGTGCTGGCACTTTTGAATTCCGAGACGGCCGCGCTGCCGGGCTGTCTCTGCAACGGAATTCAAAACACTTGGCGGGTTGCTTCGGGTCCTTTTAGGGCTTCGAAAACCACTTTGTGTCTCTGATTTTCGGCGGGGTGAGTTTGAACGGCGAGAGCCTTGGGGAAGGTCATGAACGAGCGCGTAACAAGTCAATTGAATCTCGGCGAGCTTCGCAAGTTGCTCGACGCTGATCCTGTACGGCATGCTTCGGGGCTTTACCGGAGCCGCACCAAACGTCTGCTTGACGTTTTGCTTGTGCTGGTTGCTGCGGCGCCAACGGTTCTGATTTTGCTGCCTTTGATGGCCTTGATAGCCCTTGACGGCCGTTCGCCTATCTATACCCAGAAACGTCTTGGAAAAGGTGCGCGCAGTTTTCGCATGTTTAAGCTGCGCACCATGGTTGCCGATGCTGACGAAATCTTGGATGCCTATCTTGCCAAAAACCCTGATGCTCGGACCGAATGGGACGAAACTCAGAAACTAAAAAATGATCCACGGATCACCTTCTTTGGTCGTTTTCTGCGCAAGTCATCGCTTGATGAACTTCCGCAGCTGCTTAACGTACTATTGGGGCAAATGTCGATCGTTGGGCCACGCCCGATGATGGAAAACCAGGAAAGCCTTTACCCGGGTCGTGCATATTTCGCGATGCGTCCAGGCATTACGGGCTATTGGCAGATTTCAGAGCGCAACCAGAGCAGCTTCTCTCAGCGCGCGGAGTACGATACGCTTTACTTCCGCGAGATGTCTTTTGCCAACGACTGCCGCGTGATCGCGTCGACCGTCGGTGTGGTGTTCAAGGCAACCGGTTACTAAGACTGGTTCCTGAGCCTTTCCTCAAAAATCTGATGAACTGAACGCCCCCATGCATCCCAGTTGAGCTGAGTCTCATACGTTTCGCGGGATGATTTGCGTAGCGCTGCATAGCGTTTGGGCTCCTGAACGTAGCCCTTGATGATCTCGGCAAACTCCAAAGCACCTGAGCCTTCAGCGAGAGCGTGGCCGGTAACGTTGTTGCGCACCGGCACGCCCCCCACATTCAGGCATAGTGAGGGTAGGCTAAATGCCGCGGCCTCGCAAAACGCAAACCCCCAGCTTTCGAAACTTGGCTGCACCAGGAAATGCGCTTGTCGGAACGCGGCTTCAAAAACGGCCTTTTCCGCAGGTACGGCCTTATTGAGTGATGCGTGGACTGTGACATGCTCGTTGGTGTGAAATGCGGGTGGGGTGGTGCCGACCACTGTGAGGCGCGCATCAAAACCAGCCTCACGCAGCATTTGCATGGTTTCAAACGCCTGCGGGCCGCCTTTGGCAAACCAGTCGCGCCCGACTACAAGAAGTTGCACAGGCGCTGTTGCAGACAAACGCAGAGGTGCGGTCTCGGCCTCGGGCGTTTCTATGTTGGCTCCCCAGGGCAAAACGCGGCTTTGCATATCGCTTAGGCCATAAAGCGCATCGGCTTCACGCTTGAGCCACGCTGAAGGCCATAACATGAGATCAAGGTCGCCATAGATCTTTCGCTCTGCCCGCAATGAAAGCGGATCAAGCAAATTACGTGCCGCCCATGACGCACCAAAGTTCTGCCCTATCTCGGAGCGACGATAGACAGTGAATGTAGCGTCTGCAGTGTAGGCCTTCAACATCGGATAGGGTGTCTTGAGCGCGGCCAATGACTGGAAAGAATAGGCCCCAAACACCACGTCATAGTGCTTTTGAGCGAGTGATTGAGTGATATTTCGCGCAATGATTTGCCCAAGCGCAAGGTGCAACCGCCAGCGCAGCCGTAGGTTAGCGGCGTCAGGAAGCGCGCTGATCACGCGACGCACAGGCTCTGCCATGCCCCAGTTTTGCGGGAGAATATCAACTTCGCCTACGTGCTCGTTGAGAGCCGCGAAAATGCGGGCATTCCCACCTGAGTAGGGCTGCGTGTGCTCTGGGCTGATGTCGCACAAATAGGCGATTCTCATAATGATCTGTCCTCAAAACGGATTGTCATGCACCGTGCAGTGACCATATCGCAAATCTGTGAGCCATATTGCCCACGATTGTCGGCGAATTTATGTCAAATTAGAAGAAAGAAGCGACAAGCAGTTTTGGGGCTGGTAAAACCGTCTTCAAAGCTGGGCAGGAGCGTAGCAGGAAAATAACGACGATATGCCAAATGCACTCGCCTTTCTCGTGCTGGCAAGCTGGCCATTGGTTTCGCTGGTGCTGTTTTTAAAGCTGCCAGTGGGGCGGGCTGTGCTGTGGTCGTTGCTGCTCAGTTATCTCTTTTTGCCACCACCCCCGACAGTGTTTGACTTTCCGGCGATGCCACCGCTCGACAAGGAAAGTATCCCGTCGCTGACAGCCTTCACGATCTGCTTTTTTATGTACGGTAGAAACATGGTTTTCTTCCCGCAGAGCCGTGTGGCACGTGTGTTGATGGTGCTGTTTGTGTTTACCCCGCTCGCAACAGTCCTGACCAATGATGAGCCGATCTTTTTTGGACAGGTCGGTCTGCCCGGGCTGCGAGTTGTTGAAGGTATCGCGCTCATGGTGCAGCAGGCGATGGTTCTGATGCCCTTTATCCTTGCCTACAACTTCTTGCGATCGGAGTCTGATCAGCGAGATGTTCTTGTCGCGTTCGTCGCGTTGGGCGCTGCCTACTCGCTCTTAATGCTTGTGGAAGTGCGCCTGAGTCCGCAACTTAATCTTTGGATATATGGTTACTACCAACACCACTTCGACCAATTGATGCGTTTTGGTGGATTTCGCCCGATTGTTTTCCTCTATCATGGTCTCTGGGTCGCTCTGTTTGCCTTTATGATGCTCGGGGCTGCTGCAGCGCTGTTTCGCCACTCTAAGGGTAAGGCCAAGCTTTATTACGGGGCGGGCACGGCTTATTTCGGTCTTGTGCTATTTGCTTGTAAATCAGTTGCATCGATGGCCTATGCCAGTGTCATGTTGCCCTTTGTGCTGTTTTTAGGCCGTATCTGGCAGTATAGGTTGGCAGCGGTTCTCGCGCTCCTCGCCGTCGCATATCCTATCCTGAAAGGCGTCGAATTGGTGCCGGAGAAATACATGATCGAGCAGGCTGCAGCGCTTGATACTGATCGGGCAGGGTCTTTGCAGTTTCGTTTTGATAACGAACGCGTGCTCCTCGACCGAGCATTGATCAAGCCGATTTTCGGGTGGGGAAGTTGGGGGCGCAACCACATCCTTGATCCTGTCACGGGGCGTTTGCTCACCGTGACAGACGGTCGCTGGATCATTACCATCGGCGTTTATGGTTGGATCGGCTATCTTGCGGAATTCTTACTTTTTAGTTGGCCGCTATTTGTGTTATTTGCACGCAGTTTTGTCTTGTCGGGTAAGACACATGTCTCACCCTATCTCGGGGCACTGGCACTTATCCTCGGGTTTAACCTGTTTGATCTGCTGCCAAATGCAACGATCACGTCGCTAACCTGGATGCTGGCGGGCGCACTTTTAGCCTACACCGAGGTACACATGCCTTCTAGGAGGGCCGCGAAAATGAAAATTGAAACGATCATGTGAGGCAGTTGTGCAGAAGCGTTTGAAAGTCCTCGTTATCGCCGAAGCTGCAAACCCTGAATGGGTTTCTGTGCCTCTTATTGGCTGGTCTCTGGCGCGCGCGCTGGGCCGGGTTTGTGATGTGCACATCGTAACGCAGCTGCGCAACAAAGATGCTTTCGTGCGGGCCGGGCTGGTTGAAGGGAAAGACTTCACAGCGATCGACAGTGAGAAACTGGCCGCTCCGATGTGGAAGCTTGGTCAGGCTTTGCGTTTGGGCGAGGGCAAGGGTTGGACGATGATGCAGGCGATTTCGGCGCTGTCGTATCCCTACTTTGAGCGCCAGGTTTGGAAGCAGTTTGGTGGTGCTTTGCGGGCTGGAGAGTTTGACTTAGTGCACCGGGTTACACCTCTGTCACCGACCACAGGCTCGCCGATTGCACGGCGTTGTAAGAGCGCGAATGTGCCCTTTATCTTGGGGCCACTGAATGGCGGAGTGCCTTGGCCAAAAGGCTTTGACGCAGAACGTCGGCGCGAGAAAGAATGGCTGTCTTATGTGCGCGGTGCTTACAAGGTTTTGCCCAACTGGCGAGCAACCATGAAGGCTGCATCTGCGATCATCGTAGGCTCGCGTCACACTCAAAGTGAAGTGCCAAAAGCTTACGCAGATAAGGCCGTATTTATCCCCGAAAACGCGATTGATCCTGCGCGGTTCTCGGCCACGGGTACTCCGCCGGAAGGCCCACTCCAGCTTTGTTTTGTTGGACGTATGGTGCCTTACAAGGGCCCTGACATATTACTGGAGGCCGCCGCAGACTTGTTACGCGAAGGCAAAGCCGAGATTGACATGATCGGCGATGGCCCGCTGCTGAACGATCTGAAAGATTTCGCGATCACGCACGGCCTCACTGAGCGCGTCCGGTTTCATGGCTGGATGGCACATGAAAAGGTACAGACCGTTCTGGCGCGCTGCCATATGCTGGCGTTTCCCTCTGTCCGTGAGTTTGGCGGCGGGGTGGTGCTTGAAGCTATGGCTTTGGGCACGGTTCCTATGGTGGTTGACTATGCTGGCCCAGGCGAACTTGTCACGCCAGATGTTGGCTTCAAGCTGCCTATTGGCACACGTCGGGAGATCGTTGAGGCCTTCAACAAGGCCCTGAGCGCATTGGCAGACGATCGAACGTCTCTCGCGGGCTTGTCAAAAGCCGCAAAGGCGCGGATAGCAGAAAAGTTCACTTGGGGCTGCAAGGCGCAACAGATCCTTGAAGTGTATCACTGGGCGCTTGGGGAAGAAGCAAAGCCTGCACCTTTCGAAAACCCAGATACTTAATCTGAAATCACCTTGGCCGGAATGCCTGCGACGGTAACACTCGGTGGCACATCTTTGGTCACCACGGCGTTGGCGCCAATAACGACGTCGTCGCCCACAGTCAGTGGGCCGATAAGTTTTGCACCCGCACCCACGTCGACATGCCCACCCAGTATCACGGGACCTGCGAGCGTAACTTGTTGAAATATCATGCAGTTAGGGCCTATTTGAGCGTCAGGGTGAATGATGATGCCCGTCGGGTGTGTCAGCCTTAGTCCGCCGCCAATTTGGGTGCTCAGGTGAATTTCACTCTGCGTGACCAGCGACCAGAACCAGTGATTGAGCACCCAGTATTTTGAGGCAATTCGGGCCACTAACCCGCCACTCGAACGCAACGATTGATAGCGCCGTACCGAGCGCAAAAGTTTGCGCCCCGGATCCCAGAAATGCTGTACATGCTCTCGGCTCCAATCGGGTGTTTGGGCCGATACGTTGCTGTCGTCTGGCATAGAGCTCCCTAAAAATCGTGGTTCGGGCCAATTCCTGCCCTTTTCAGCCTTTAATCGATGCTTGCAAGACTTATCTGTAAGCGCAACACTTGGCTAGTATTTTGGGGAGATAGCATGCTTGAGAAATTGACAACTTTGATGTTGGCGTTGGTGTTGATTGCGTCGCCTGTCGCGTCCAAAGATGCACGCGTATATTTCTTCGGAAACTCGCTTTTGAACCACCTTGAGGGCGGTGACGAAACGACAGTGCCATACTGGCTTGCTCGGCTCGCCAAAGCCGATGGCAAGGGCTTTGCTGCGGACGGGCAGTGGGGCTTTCTGAGAGACTTTGCACGCAAAGGAAAGCCGATCTCGAATTGGTCGTTTCAAGGCGTACGCCCTTCGTGGGACCGTGATCGCGTGGCATTTTCGGCCGTGCCCTTTACCGCAGTTGTTACCAACCCCGCAAATTTCATTCAGTATCAGGCCCCTGATGCGCCATATGACGGATCAAACCCGAGTAAAGCATCACCGCTTTCGGCATTGCTTAAGCTCTATGACACCCACGTTGGGCCACGCCCTTTTCTGATCTATGAAGGTTGGGCTGAAATGGCAGGAATTGTGGGTAATTTCCCGCCACGCGCTCGCGGCGAACGCAAATTTCATGCTTATAATATAGGCGACTATCACGATTGGTATGTTCAGCTTCTTATGCAGTTTCGAGATGAGCGCCCTGACGCTGAAGTTGGGCTGATCCCCGTCGCGAGTATGCTATCTACACTTTTCTCAGAAGCGCCTTTGAATAAGATCGAGGCAACTGATCTCTATGTGGACGACGCACCCCACGGTACTGCGACACTCTATTTTCTAGCGGCTTTAGCTACGTACCCAGCTCTTTTCGATGCTCCGGCCTCTTCGACGGTCGACCTGCCTGACAGTATTCACCCGCTCGTTCGTGATAACCTTGCGCAGATCTCAGCTCGCTTGAATGAGCTTGGCAAGGTGGAAGCCCAAGTGCAGAAAACTGAGGCGACGCCTCCTGTCGAGAGCCCCGCGGCAAACATTAACCCTAAGCCCGCAGAAGCGTTCACGCCTGCTCCGGGTTTTCAACGCGCCAGTTTCGATACTCCGGACGGGCAGGTAGAAAACCCTTCTTTGGGTTTTGGTGTGAACGGAATTGCCGACTGGTCAACGCAGCACCCTTTTATCAACATCATGAAGACAGCACGACCTTGGGTTGGCCACAGTGCAGCTCAATGGGGGGCTTTCAGCGCCGATGATTTGTTGGCGCAGGGTGTTCTAGACAAACATGGCTACCCGACACGTTTGCCAGAAGGCGCGCAAAGGCTTGAGGCCTTTGTGATGACAGACCAACTTGAAGCCGCCACCAATATGGCCGGGCGCTACCGGATTAGCTGGAAGGGAGAAGGCAAACTGTCTATCGCAGGGCGCGGCACAGTTGAGCGGATGAGCACAGCGCCCAACGAAACCTGGTTAAACTACACTCCGGGCGAGGGTCTGGTCGCAATCACTATAAACTCGACTGATCCTAACGGAACTGGCAACTATATTCGCGATATTCAAATCGTGCGCGAAGACCATATTCCATTGCATGACGCTGGTGTATTGTTCAATCCTGAATGGATCGCGGTTGTGGCCAATGTCCGCTCGCTGCGGTTTATGGATTGGATGCTAACCAATGGCTCTCCAATAACGACTTGGAAAGAGCGCCCTGAAGTTGCTCATTTTTCCTATGCATGGCGCGGTGTTCCTGCGGAGGTGATGATCGCCTTGTCCAACCAGATTGGGGCAGACCCTTGGTTTTGCATGCCGCACGCTGCTGACGACGACTATTCACGCAACTTTGCGCATTTGGTCAAAGATACCCTCGATCCGCGGCTTAAGGCATATGTCGAATACTCTAACGAAGTCTGGAACCATATTTTCCCACAAACCAAATGGGCGGTTTCCGAAGCGGAGAAGCGGTGGGGCAAGCAGGCTGAAGGGGACGGCTGGATGCAATTCGCTGGCCTTCGCGCAGCAGAAGTAATGGGCCTTTGGTCAGATGTTTTTGGAAGCGCTGATACGCATAGAATTGTGCGCGTCATGGCGGTGCATACAGGCTGGCTGGGTTTGGAAGAGCCGTTTATGGCGGCCCCCTTGCTTGTTGCTGAAGGCGGCAAAGCACCGCTCGAGAGCTTTGACGCTTATGCAGTGTCTGGCTACTTTGGTTTTGATCTTGGTCTAGAAGAAGAGAGCCTTCCTCAGGTGAGGCAGATTGTTGCGAAGTCACGCGCAAATGCAGAAGCAGCAGCCCGTAAAAAAGGCCTCAAACGAAAGGTGCTAGAAGCAGCGATCGCCCCGATCAAGCACGATGAAGCATATCCCAAAGTTGCCGAGCTGCTTTGGAACGGCTCCTTTAAAGAGCTCACCGACACGTTTTGGCCCTACCACGCGCGCCAAGCCGCCAAGCACGGTTATGAACTTGTAATGTATGAGGGGGGCACCCATGTCACGCCACATGGCTCGGCGCTCGATGATGAAGAGCTTGTCGAGTTCTTCAAGGCGTTTAATTATCACGGTGA
The DNA here is from genome assembly GCA_016744435.1 of Lentibacter sp. GTDB lineage: Bacteria > Pseudomonadota > Alphaproteobacteria > Rhodobacterales > Rhodobacteraceae > Lentibacter. The sequence continues at coordinate 30,731 of JADGEJ010000001.1, forward strand.
AACAGGCAAGCTCTATGAGGAGTTGTTGCGGCGCTGGCGGGGGCAAGGCGGGCATTTGTTTAACGCTTTTGTTGATGTAGCGCCGGCCTCGAAATACGGCAGTTGGGGTGCGCTGCGGCACTTGCAGGACGAAAACCCACGTTACGATGCTTTGATGGCAGCCAACGCACTTGCCGCAGACTTGCCTGCGCGAGCACCGGGCACGTTTTTGCACGGCATAACGCGTTTTGGCGGGCAGGGGCCTGACGAGCTGATAGGCACCCCAGAAGAAGATGCTCTCATAGGAGGGCCAGGGGATGATGTCATGCGCTCACGTGGTGGAGCTGATCACTTTCACGGCGGTGCTGGTATTGATGTTGTAGAGCTGCCAGGGCGCGCGAGGGACTACACCTTGCGCTCTCGAGGTGAACTGGTGCTGGCGACAAGAGCTGGGGAAACCTCTTACTTGAGAGATGTTGAAAAGCTCTATTTTACTGATGAGCCAACCAAGAAGTACGTGCTGAATGCAGGGCGCTAGGGCTTTCGGATGCCTTCAAGCAGGGTGCGCGCACCTCGAGCCGAACTGAAGCTTTCGACCACACGTTTGCGTCCGGCTTTTGACAGAGCCAGCAGGCGATCAGTGTCACGCGCGAGCGCAGCAATGGCTTCGGCCAAAGCCACGGGGTCTTTGGGCGGGACAAGCACACCGTCTTGCCCATCGGTAATTAGCTCTGTGACACCGCCAGCATTTGTTCCAACTGTCGGAACGCCGCAGCTCATCGCCTCCATATAGGCAACGCCAAGCGGTTCGTGCCAGCTTGCCAGCACAAAGATATGCGCTTCAAGAAGCTTTCGTTTCACGGCATCAGCATCTATGGCGCCCAACAGGGTGACATGCTCATTAAGGCCCAGTTCTGTAATCTTTTCGAGCAGAACCGCATGAAAACCAGAGCCGCCGTCATCATCCTGCCCCGCGATTTCAAGATGTGCATCAACGCCTTGATCGCGCAGGTGCTTGACAGCGGAAATCAGGTCTTGGTGGCCCTTTACAACATTCAGGCGGCCACAGGAAAACAGTTTCAACGTCGCGTTTCTCTGTGGCGGCTCGTAGACACCCTGCCGTGAGAGTGCATCCGTATCAACACCCATTGGTTGCAGATACATGGCGTTCGGGAGATCACTCCCAAGAGCGTCTTGGAGCTCTCGATGCAGCTTTTCGGTAATTACTGTACCAAACTTGGCGTGACGCCATTTGAAGCCTTGTCCTGGGCCATAGTCCGACATCGGGCCATGCAATGTCAGTGAGTAGTCTAGGTTCCAAATGACTTTTGCTAGTGCGCAGATTGTTGCTGCCCGCCTAGCGGAGTGAGCGTGCACATGGGTTATACCTTGCGCTTTGCAGGCCAGTGCCAAACGCCGCGCCGCTGGTAGGGACAGCAAAATGTCCTTGGCAAACTCAAGAGGCTCGCGCCTTAAGTCGCTCCAAAGCGTTGGAAGTGGAAACCGCAGCAATGAGAAGAATGCGTTGAGCGCTTTAAAATCGACAAGATAAGTAGTATTTTGCATCGCCTGATCAGACCAATCATGCGAGATAAGTCCGCTTGGCGGAGGGCGGGTGCTAAAGAGCGTCACATTAGCGCCCATGTTTTGTAGTTCAAGGATCTCGCGCCAAAAGAACATATGAGTTTGGCCGGGGAACTGAGGGATAAGTATGCCAATTTTTTTGCTATTTTTTTCAAGAGCTTCGAGATTTTTTTGCAAGGTTCAGAACTTTCACTTTGGCGGAATCATACTCATGGTTTTTCGGGTGCAACGGATTGCGTTGGGGCGATTTTGCACAGCACAACGCGTGACGTGCAAGCCTGTCTGTAAAGCTTGTTTAGGTTGGGCGGTGTAAAATGGCTGGCTTGAGTGTGATCATCCCCGCGAACAACGAAGCAGAACACATTGGCGCTTGCCTAGAAGCATTGCTCTCGCCCGATCCAAAGCCTGGCTACGGCTCGGGCTCGATCCCTGTACCGATGCCTATTGAGGTAATCGTGGTGGCCAACGGCTGCAGCGACAACACTGTCGCGATTGCCCAGACGTATGATAATCGGTTTGCAGCGATGGGCTGGGATTTCTCAGTGCTCGACTTGGAGGCTGGCGATAAAATGGCTGCGCTTAATGCTGGTGATGGAGCGGCCATGCACCGAGCGCGTGCATATCTGGATAGTGATGTTCTTCTGAGTCCATCTTTACTTGATCAAATGGCACGTGTTTTGCAGTCGGAAAAGCCGATCTACGCGAGCGGTCAGTGCCGTATTTCTGCGCCCAAAACGTTGGCGACTAAGGCCTATGCGCGGATCTACGCGCAGGTCCCGTTCATGACACATGGGGTTCCTGGCTGTGGCTTGTTTGCTGTCAGCGGAGCAGGGCGCAGGCGCTGGGAAGAGTTTCCGAGTATCATCTCCGATGACACATTTGTGCGTCTCAGTTTCGCACCTCATGAACGCCTCCTGCTGCGTGGTACTTACGAGTGGCCACTGGTTGAAGGGTTTTCAAACTTGGTCAAAGTTAGGCGGCGCCAGAATGCTGGCGTTGTAGAAATAGGTGACGATTTTCAGCATCTTGCTGCGAACGATGATAAACTGCGCCTTTCTGGCTTTGGCATCATCCGGCTTGCTCTGCGCGACCCTGTTGGTTTTGCGGTCTACATGAGCGTCGCCATAGCAAGCAAGTTTGGCGACAAAACTGGGTGGAGTCGCGGGCGATGATGCCTGAAGCTAAGCCAGAGCGTGGACTCTTCAAGGGCGATAGCCTGCTTGCCCGCGCTCTACGGGGGGCAGGGTTGACGATCTTTGGATTTGGCTGGAGCCAAGGCCTGCGGCTTGTGTCAAACCTGATCCTGACCAGACTTCTATTCCCAGAGGCGTTTGGCCTCATGGCGCTCATCAGCGTCTTTCTGATGGGGCTCAACATGTTTTCCGATGTCGGGGTAGCACCCGCCATCATGCAGTCAAAACGTGGTGATGAGCGTGATTTTCTTGACACGGCTTGGACTATCCAAGTCATTCGCGGCGCTCTTTTGTGGCTGTTTGCCTGCCTGTTGGCTTGGCCAATAGCACTGTTCTATAAGGTGCCGGACCTTGCCTATATGCTGCCGGTTGCAGCGGTTACCTTGGTCATCAAAGGCTTCAATACAACGCGGTATCAAGAAGCCAACCGGCACTTAAGACTAGGACGGATCACTGCGATTGACATGATCTCGCAAGCAATTGGCGTCAGCACGGCGATCATGCTTGCCTATCTCATGCAATCGGTCTGGGCGCTTATCATTTCGGGGATTATTGGAGCAATTGCCGAGCTGATCATCTACGAGGTTTTCTTACCGGGAAAACGCAACAGGCTTCGTTGGGAGGGCCCCGCGGCACAGGAGCTTATTCACTTTGGTAAGTGGATATTCATGGCAACTGTGGCGGGTTTTGTCATCAGCCAAGCCGACAAGCTTCTCATCGGAAAATATCTGCCTCTTGACCAGTTTGGCGTCTATAATATCGGATACTTTCTGGCATCATTCCCTATGCTGATGGGCGGTGTTCTGGTCAATAGAATGCTGATTCCAATCTATCGGGAGTGGCCACCACGGGAAAATCGCGAGAATTTTCTACGCTTGCGCAAAATGCGTTTTATGGTTTCGGCAGCACTACTTGGACTGGTTGCCGTTTTAGGCCTGCTCGGAGTATGGCTTGTCGAAGTATTGTACGATCCACGCTATGCAATGGCGGGGGCAACAACCGTGTTGATTGCTTGCATGCAAGTTCCCGTGATCATTGCATTAACTTATGATCAGGCGGCTCTGGCTGCGGGTGACAGTAAGCGGTTTTTCGTGCTGGCCGCAAGCAAGGCATTTTTGACTGTTGCTTGCCTGATGATCGGGCTTGGCATGGCAGGGCTCATTGGTGCAATCATTGGTCAAGGAGTGGCAATGCTGGCCGCCTATCCTGTGGTCGTTTGGCTGTCACGTCACACAGGCGCGTGGGACGCTGTGCATGATGCAACTTTTGCTGCGATTGGCGTAGCTGTCGTCGGGCTATGTGTTTGGGCAAACGGGCCAGCGCTAGTGGCCTTGGCCAGCGTTGTAAATTGATCGGGATTGTTAACTAAACGAGAACAATCTGTTTCTTCTAGATGAAGCGATGGGTAAGCTGGGGGAAAATGTGCTTTCGCCCAATTGTTAACGCAATTTTATGGAACATTTCGGAGGCGCACTACGTCTTTTGGGGGTGAATCCATTTATGTCGACTGAGACAAAATCAGTGAACTTCAGCGAGAACGACATTGCCATCGTTGGTATGGCGGCTCACTTGCCTGGAGCAGGTGATATTGAAACCTACTGGAGCAACTTGCGTCAAGGTGTTGAATCTATTAGAAAGATTAGCCCCGACGAGTTGCGAAATGCGGGCGTTTCGGAAGCGCTTATTACGCGCCCTGACTTTGTTCCGCATGCAGCAGTTTTGGATAAGTTTGAGTATTTTGACGGGGACTTCTTTGGATTCTCGCCCAAGGAATCGGCGATTCTCGATCCGCAACATCGGCAGTTTCTTGAAGTCGCATGGGAGGCCTTTGAGAATGCAGGCCATCCGCCAGAGAGCATAGACGGGCCAATTGGCGTGTTTGCAGGCTGCGGAATGGGCAGCTATTTCTACTTCAATATCTGCTCAAATCCCGATCTTGTTGACGATACTGGAATGTTTTTACTGCGCCATACAGGGAACGACAAAGACTTTCTCAGCACGCGCGTTAGCCATGTGTTTGATTTGAAGGGCCCATCCCTTAGCCTGCAAACCGCTTGTTCAACATCTCTGGTAGCAACGCATTATGCCGCGCAGGCCTTGCTGACGGGTGAGTGCGACATGGCCCTAGCGGGTGGCGTTACGATTGAGCTGCCGCATGGCCATGGGTACGTTTATAAAGAGGGTGAAATTCTGTCGCCAGACGGGCATTGCCATGCCTTTGACCACCGAGCTGAGGGCACGGTGTTTGGCTCAGGAGCGGGGGTTGTCGTGCTGCGCCGGATGGAAGACGCAGTACGCGACGGTGACCATATTTGGGCCGTCATAAAGGGCAGTGCGGTAAACAATGACGGAGCCGCTAAAGCTGGCTATCTTGCGCCTTCAGTTGACGGGCAGGCAGCTGCGATCCGTGAAGCTCTTGCAGTTTCTCAAACGCCCGCAAACACAATCGACTACGTAGAATGCCACGGGACGGGCACATATCTGGGTGACCCGATCGAAGTTGCAGCTTTGACAGAAGCCTTTCAGGCGACAACAGACGAAACGGGGTTTTGCAGGATTGGCAGTGTCAAAACCAATATAGGCCACCTCGACACAGCGGCTGGAGTCGCCAGCCTGATTAAGGCGTCTATGGCGCTCAAAAATGCGGAAATGCCACCGTCTCTGGGCTATGAAAAACCCAACCCAACGATTAATTTTGAACACTCGCCTTTTGAGGTGAACGATCGTCTAACAACTTGGGCCAAAGCCGACGGACCGCGACGCGCTGGTGTAAACTCGCTCGGTGTAGGTGGTACCAATGCGCATGTGGTCTTGGAAGAAGCGCCGGAGCGCGCTGTGAGCGAAGAGAGCGATTGGCCTTTTCAACTGCTGACAGTCTCCGCGCGATCAAAAGCCGCGCTTGGCGCTAATGCCAGTGCACTTGCTGAGCACTTGCGAACGCATCTGGACCAAAACCTTGCCGACGTAGCGTTTACCCTCAAAGAAGGCCGCCGTGCGTTTGAGAGGCGGCTCGTTGTGGCGGCTGAAAGCTCAGAAGAAGCTGCGGAACTGCTGACTGCAAATGATCCGCGGCGCGTGTTTGCCCACCAAGCGATGGACGCGCCCGAGACCGTGTTTATGTTCCCCGGCGGCGGCGCGCAATATGCGGGTATGGCACATGATTTGTATGAAACAGAGCCGGTGTTCGCTGAGTGGATGAACCGTGGCCTTGAAATTCTGCAGCCGCGGCTGGACTATGACCTTATGGCGCTTTGGTTGCCCCAACCAGAAGACCGCGCCGCAGCTGATATCACACTTAAAAAGCCGTCTGTACAACTGCCACTCATTATGATCGTCGAATACGCATTGGCGCAGCTTTGGATAAGTTGGGGCGTGAAACCCGCCGTGCTTGTCGGGCATTCTATGGGTGAGAACACTGCCGCTTGCCTTGCAGGGGTCATGAGTTTTGAAGATTGTATCGGCCTTGTTCATCTGCGTGGCCGCTTGTTTGATACGGTGCCAGCGGGCGGAATGCTGTCGGTCTCACTTTCCGCGGCGGAATTAAGTGAACACTTGGGTGAAACGCTTGATCTGGCTTCGGTCAACGCTCCTGGATTGTCTGTGGCCTCAGGCCCTGACGCGGAGCTTGAAGCCCTGCAGAAGCGCCTTGAAGCACTTGACATTGACTGCCAGCGGATACCTATCCACATCGCAGCACATTCGCGGATGCTTGAACCGATCTTGCAAAGTTTCGGCGACTATCTGCGCAGCATTTCGCTGAACGCACCACAACTTCCGCTTGTGTCCAATCGTACTGGAGAGCTGATTTCTGATGCTGATGCCATGAGTCCAGACTATTGGGTGGCGCACCTGCGCGGCACGATCCTGTTTGCCGATTGCGTTCAAACCTTGAGCTCTCGTGACCGCAGGATTTATGTTGAAATGGGGCCGGGGCGTGCGTTATCGTCGCTTGCGCAGCAAAACCCGAACATTCGACGCGATCAAGTTATTTCGGCACTGCGCCATCCTGATGACGACATTGCTGATGACAAATGGTTTGTCGCGCAACTGGGGCGGATTTGGGCGATGGGCGGCACTTTTGACTGGCGCCAGCTCTGGGGCGATGCCCGCCGTAACCGTGTGCCGTTGCCGACCTATCAGTTTCAGAGAAAACCCTACTTTATCGAGGCCAGAGCGCCGCAGACCGTGCAGGCACCAAGCCACTTGGCACGCATACCTGATGTAAGTGATTGGGTGTCTGCCCCTCACTGGAAGCCAGTTGCAGCTGATTGCAACATTGATGTTGTCACTTCGCTTAAAGACGCTGCCAAGCAAACTTGGCTGGTCTTTATGGACGAAATTGGGTTGGCTCATGACGTTGTTGGCAAGCTTCGTGATGCTGATCATGAGGTGGTGGAACTACGTGCTGGCGATGCTTTCGGGCGAGACGAAGCCGGTGGCTATATTTTGTCGCCCGAGCGAGGCCGTGAAGGCTATGACCTGCTCTGCGAAGATTTGGCCATGCGCGAGATTCAACCTACGCGGATTGCACATTTTTGGCTTGTGACGGACGGTGAACATCACCGAGCAGGCTCGAGTTTTTTCCACAAGACTCAAGAGCAAGGATTTTACGCACTTCTGTTTCTTGCCCAAGCAATGGCAAGCGCTGAGTGGCCTCCTGTGGCCGTTACGGCGCTTACGACTGGTGCCGCTACTGTGCGCGGGGAAATGTTGAGCTACCCTGAAAAAAGCACTTTACGGGGGCCGATAATGCTTATGCCACGTGAACTGGATGGCGTTCATGCCTCGATGCTCGACATAACACTGCCAAAGACACCACGGAAAGGTCAGCGCTTTGAAGTGCTGGTGCCTTTGGTACTTGAGGAACTGCTGTCAGAGCCGAAAAACGCTATCGCCGCTCTGCGTGGTGAGCGGCGATATGAGCAAGTGTTTCAGAAAGTGAAGCCTCAAGCCGAAATTGACGAAAAGCTGCCTCTATGTGACAAAGGCATCTACCTGATAACCGGTGGTTTTGGCGGCATTGGCCTGACTTTGGCGGAAAGCCTTGTGCGCAGCCATGCCGCGCGCATTGTGCTGGTGGCGCGTACTCCCCTTCCGCCGCGTGAAGTCTGGGAGGCTCACAAACAACGGCACGGCTTGCACGACAGCCTTTCACGGCGCATCGCCGCGGTTGAAAAGCTTGAGGGCCTCGGTGGACAAGTCATGGTTGTAGCGGCTGATGTCGCCAATATTGAAGACATGCGTGGAGCGCTCGAACAAGTGCAACTGCGCTTTGGCGAGGTTAGTGGCGTGATTCATGCCGCAGGCATGATCAACGATGCTCCTCTACTTGGAAAAACAGCGGCCGAAATTGAAGATGTGTTCACACCCAAGATCCACGGCACTGAGGTTCTAGGGGCATTATTTCCAGACGGTTCTCTAGATTTTTTGGCACTGTTTTCATCAAGTTCGACCGTTACAGCCCCTGTTGGGCAAGTTGACTATGTTGCCGCGAATGAGTTTTTGAACGCTTACGCCAAATCACGCGCGGGAGGCAAAACACAGGTCTTGGCTCTGAACTGGGGTATCTGGGCACAGGTCGGGATGGCGGCAGATGCACTGGGTGTCACCACCGAAGTACCTGACCAACGCCAACAGCCCGTTGAGGCGCCACTGATCGATATCGCTACATTCGATATAGATGGTAATCGCCTGTTCAAGACCGATCTGAGCACTTCTTACTGGGTTCTTGGGGAGCACCGGACTAAGCAGAACCATGCGTTGATGCCTGGTACTGGGTATCTTGAACTCGCCGCAGAGGCGCTACTCGCTCAAGGTGAGACTGGCGCATTTGAGTTGCGTGATCTTTACTTTCTGCGGGCGCTTGATGTGGCTGACAATGAGACACGCGAGATGCGTGTAACACTCAGCCGAACGGATACGGGTTATGGTTTCAAGGTCCAATCCTCGCGCCAGATCGAGGGGCGTGTTGGGTTCGAAACCAATGCGACGGGCATGATAGTTTTGACCGAAATGGCCCAACCAGAAGCGCTCAATTTTGCTCCAATCGCAGAACGTTGCACTGACTATGCACTGGCGGAAGATGGGCGCACCTTGCGATCACCACAAGAAGAGCACCTCAAATTCGGTCCGCGTTGGCGGGTTCTGAAAGAGACAGCTATCGGCGAAGGTGAAGGGTTGGCTAGGCTCACTTTACCACCAGCAGCACAGGGCGACGGTTGCGTGCTGCACCCCGGGATCATGGATTTGGCCACTGGTTGGGCAATGTCGTTGATCAAAGGCTACGAACCGAGCCATCTTTGGGTGCCGGTGTCTTATGAAGCGCTTAGGTTTTACCGTGAATTACCACAAGAGGTTGTCAGTTGGGTACAGTCAGCGGGCGAAAACTGCGCCAAGTCGGGTGCTGCTAGTTTTGATGTCGTTTTGTGCGGAACAGATGGTGAAGTTTGTGCAGAAATTCGAGGCTTTGCGATCAGGCGACTAGATGAGGCCTCAGGCTTTGCTATTGCGCCAGCGAGGCCTTCTGATCTGGAATTCCCTGATCTGCCCAGCAAGCGTCCGGTTTCACCTGCTGAAGAACGCCTGAGGTACAACCTGAGCCAAGGTATAACGCCCCCTGAAGGTGTGGAAGCTTTCCGGCTCGCGCTGGCGTTGGGCAAACCACAGGTTGTTGTCAGTTCGCTTGATTTGGCAGGCCTGGTCGCGCAGGCCGAAGCAAGCGCAAACACTCAAGCCGTTGATGTACAGACGTTTCAACGCCCCGACTTAGAAACCGAATACATGGCGCCTGAAGGGCCGATAGAGCAAAAGCTCGCCGAATTCTGGAGTTCACTTTTGGGTGTTGCGCAAGTTGGCGCGGAAGATAACTTCTTTGATCTAGGTGGACACTCGTTGATCGCAGTGCGCCTGTTCGCACAGGTCAAGAAAGCCTTTGATGTTGAATTTCCGATCTCGGTTCTGTTTGAAGCGCCTACGATCAGGAAGTGTGCCGCCATGATTGCTGAGCAAGGCGTCAAGTTGGGCGATGCACCTGAGGAGGGTAACGGCCCTTTGAAGCGTGCCCCCGAGCGGCGCTTTACACATCTTGTACCGATGCACCAAGGCGAAGGCGGGCCGCGTCGGCCGTTCTTCTTGGTGGCTGGCATGTTTGGCAATGTGCTCAACCTGCGGCACCTGGCAAATTTGCTGGGAACAGACCGCCCGTTTTACGGCATGCAGGCACGCGGCCTTTATGGAGATCAAGAACCGCACCGCTCTATCCCGGAAGCAGCGGCTGATTACTTGAACGAAATCAAACAGGTGCAGGCGAAAGGCCCCTACATGCTTGGTGGATTCTCTGGTGGCGGGATTATTGCGCTTGAAATAGCTCAACAGCTTCGCGCCGTGGGAGAAGAGGTCCTAATGCTTGTAATGTTAGACACACCTTTGCCGCAGCGCCGACCGCTTGAGCTGTCTGACCGCGCTATGATCCAGCTTCAGGAGCTCAAATCTGGTGGGCTGCTCTACCCGTTCAAGTGGGTTGCGCGGCGTGTCGCATGGGAATTCGAGAAACGCTCTGCGGCACCGAAACAAACCAATGCTCTCCAAGACGTGGCCTTCCAGAATACGGCCATCGAAGCTGCTTTTCTCAAGGCTGTGGCATCCTATAGTCTGGAGCGATGGGAAGGGCCATTGGCGCTTTTCCGACCGCCGCTTGTTGGTAAATGGAAGGTGTCAAACGGTGCGTTGGTAAGTTCGGAACGCAGCTATGTGACGAGAGACAACGATTGGACACCAGTCGCTCCGCTGGTCCAGGTATTTGAAGTGCCTGGTGACCATGATTCAATGGTTCTTGAACCAAATGTGCGCGTTCTGGCTGCTCGTTTGAAGCGCTGCATTGAAGACGCGGAAAATCCTGCGGCTCGGGCTGCACGCGTTGCGGCCCTTCCGCAAGCCACAAGAGAGGCAAGCTGATATGCATGAAGAACGGTTGCTGGCCATCATCTTGAACTATCAAACACCTGATATGACTCTTCAATCAGCCGAGGCTGCGCTTGTGGCGCTTGAAGGCATGAATGCAGAGCTTGTAATTGTTGATAACGACAGTGCAGACGGTTCGTTTGAGACTATATCGCAAGCTGTAAAAGACAAAGGATGGCCAGTGCGCGTTCTCCAGTCGGGCCGCAATGGTGGTTTTGGAGCGGGCAACAATTTCGGCATTCGCGCTGGCCGCTCAGATGGCCAACGGGCGGACTACTACTACATTTTGAATTCGGATGCCTTCCCCGCGAAAGACGCGATCAGGTGTTTGCGAGACTACCTTGTGAAACATCCAAATGTGGGCTTTGCGGGCAGCTATATTCATGGCTCAGATGGTGTTGCCCATGAAACGGCCTTCCGGTTTCCATCGGCACTTGGCGAGTTAGAAGGGGCAATGCGCTTTGGCCCGGTTTCGCGGCTCTTGCAAGACCACATCGTTCCGCTACCGGTGCCCGAAGAAACCGTTATGGTTGACTGGTTGGCTGGCGCAAGCATGATGATGCGCGCTGACGTGTTGGAGGACATCGGCCTTTTTGACGAAACCTTCTTTTTATATTTTGAAGAAACAGACCTTTGTCTGCGCGCTGCGAACGCGGGCTGGCCAACTGTATATGTGCGTGAAAGCGCGGTTGAACATATCGGCTCTGTTTCAACGGGAATGAAAGAGTGGGCACGTGTGCCTAGCTATTGGTTTGATAGTCGATGGCACTATTTTGTGAAAAATAACAATGTTTTATACGCCGTTCTTGCCACATTACTTCACCTTTTTGGCGGCGCGTTTCACCGTCTTCGGTGTTTCATAGAGCGTAAGGAGGCGCATATGGCGCCCTACTTTTTAAGCAACCTCGCTGGCCATGCGGGTGCATCACTTTTCAAACGTAAGCCATGCGCGAAGCCGCGACATCTCGACCCAGTCGTAGCAGTGCTAGGAGATTCAAAATGAAAATGTCAGCGATAATTATCGGCAACGAAAGTCTTGCGCAACAGTGTGCTGAAAAGTGGCTCAGTGCTGGTCACGCGATCTCCGTCGTGGTTACGCGTAATGACGATCTTCGCAATTGGGCGCAAGAGCGAGGCTATGATGTGCTCAACCCGGGGAATGGGTTGGCGAGCCGTCTTACAAATTACGAGGCAGACTGGCTTTTGTCGATCGCTAATTTGGATATTCTAGGTGATGATACTTTGGCAATCCCGCAACGTGGAGCCATTAATTTTCACGATGGACCTTTGCCGCGATACGCCGGTTTGAACGCCCCTGTTTGGGCAAGAATTAACGGCGAAAGCGTACATGGGATCACTTGGCACCTCATAGAGACTGGCGTCGATACTGGTGAAATCATTTGCCAGTCTGCCTTTGATATTGCGCCAACCGACACAGCCCTGACCTTGAATACCAAAGCCTACGAAGTGGCTCTCAAAAGTTTTGACGAACTCATGGAGCGCATAGTGCTTGAACCGGTGCCAACAACCCGGCAGGCTGAACAGGACCGAAGCTATTTTGGCAAGTTCAAGCGGCCGCCGGCCTTTGGCACACTTGATCTGACTGCGGATGCCGACGAGATTATAGCGTTGGTTCAGGGGCTTGATCATGGCCCGTATTGGAATCCGCTGACCACCCCTCGGCTTATTCATCATGACAAAATACTGGCTGTGAAAGGTGCAGTGGCTTCAGGCCTACCAAAGGCAAGCGTCCCAGCCGGAACTGTCCTTGACGTGACGGAGCACTCACTCACAGTGGCCACTGGCGCGGCTCCGGTTGTGCTCAAAGATATAAGTGATTTCGTAGGCACTGCTGTTATCCCGTCCAGCGTTTTTGCCAAGGGCGATGTCATTGCATCTCTTACGTCTGACCAAAAAGAGACACTCAATGAAGCCCAGCAAATAACTGCGCGGGGGGATCAGCATTGGCGCAGCGAGTTGGCGTCCTACGAGGCTGCAGTCTTGCCGCTCGCGCTGCCTTTCGACGCTACGCCACACTTGCAGAGCCTGCCTCTCAAACTACCTGCTACGCTTACTCTAGAACTTTTGTTTGAGCGGGTTGCCGGACTTGTTTCAGCGCTCAGCGAGACAGGTGCCGCTGACTTGGCATTTTCAACAGAAATGGTTTCCAAGGCTACAGGGCACGCTAGCCACTGGGTACCATTGCGCTACACTGATGCCTTTCATTCGGCGCTTGAAATCGCGCGTGCGCATCCAAGCTTCGCACTTGATTTGCCGCTACGTGACCCGGCACTTACCATGCCGACAATGCCAGATATTGGGGTGTCAGATGGTAGTCATATCAACGGTTGCGCTCTGACTGTGACGGATGAAACACTGCACTATGACAGCACGCGTGTTAGCTCGGGCCTAGCTGGTATTTGGGCCAAGCGCATTGAGCACCTTGCGGCGATCGATGATCTTTCTCAAGATCCAGCGACCTGGAATTTGATGCCTGGAACCGAGCATGACACCGTTGTTGAGAACTGGAACGAGACGGCTGTTGAGTATGATACTCAAAGCTGCGTGCACCAGTTCTTTGAAGCCCAAGTCGCGCGCATACCAGACGCTGAAGCTCTTGTATTTGAGGGCGAAACACTCAGTTACGCTGAGCTGAACGCGCGTGCCAACCGGGCCGCTCATGTGTTGCGCACTATGGGTGTCGGTCCCGGTACGCTTGTTGGCCTTGCTGTGCATCGCGGACCGCAACTTTTGATCGGCGCACTCGGAATCCTGAAGGCGGGCGGTGCTTACGTCCCAATCGACCCTGCTTATCCTGCAGATCGCATTGCGCTTTATATTCATGACAGTGCAGCGCCAGTTATCGTGACGCAAAAGGCATTAGCCGCTGACTTGCCAGCAGGCTCAGCACAGCTTCTCGAGCTTGACCGAGACCCCCGCCTTGAAGACGCTCCGGATAACAACTTGCAAGGGGGGGCAAGCCCAGAAGACCTTGCTTATTTGATCTACACCTCGGGCTCAACCGGCAAGCCAAAAGGCGTGATGGTTGAGCATCGCAATGTCTCAAACTTCTTTACAGGAATGGATGCGCGAATTTCTCACAAATCCGGAGGAGTTTGGCTAGCTGTCACTTCGCTGTCGTTTGATATTTCTGTACTTGAGTTGTTTTATACCCTTGGTCGCGGTTTCAAGATCGTACTTGCAGGCGACGAAAGCCGCACGTTGGTGTCGGAAGGTCGCATTTCCATGACAGAGAAGGGGATGGACTTTGGGTTGTTCTATTGGGGCAATGACGACGGGCCCGGCAAGCAAAAATACCGTTTGCTGCTGGACGGGGCCAAGTTTGCAGATGCCAACGGCTTTAGTTCAGTCTGGACGCCAGAGAGGCATTTCCATGCCTTTGGTGGGCCGTACCCAAACCCATCTGTAACTGGCGCTGCTGTTGCCGCCGTTACTAAGAATATCTCAGTGAGATCAGGGTCTTGCGTCACACCGCTCCATCATCCTTTGCGTATCGCCGAAGAATGGGCCGTGATTGACAACCTCACAGATGGGCGGGCTGGCTTGTCGATCGCAGCTGGTTGGCAGCCAGATGATTTTGTATTGCGGCCAGAAAACGCGCCGCCGCACAACAAACCAGCGATGTTTGAATCGCTGGATATTCTGCGCAAGCTTTGGCGTGGCGAAGCTGTGAGCTTCCCAAATGGCTCTGGTAAGGATGTCGCGGTTGTAACGCAGCCAAGGCCTGTTTCAAAAGAATTGCCGATCTGGGTAACAACGGCGGGCAACCCGGCGACGTGGCGTGAGGCCGGTGAAAACGGCGCAAATGTGCTGACACACCTGCTTGGCCAATCGATCGACGAGGTTGGCGATAAGATCAAGATCTACCGAGAAGCGCTTGAAAAAGCTGGGCATAACCCTGACGATTACACGGTCACGCTGATGCTACACACCTATGTCGCGAAGACGCGCGAAGAAGCGCGGGAGACTGCGCGTGGGCCAATGAAAGACTATCTCAATGCCGCCGCTGGCCTGATCAAGCAATACGCATGGGCCTTTCCGGCGTTCAAAAAGCCCAAAGGTGTCGACAATCCTTTTGAACTTGATCTGGAGATTTTGGGTGACGATGAGCTTGATGCGATCCTTGAGTTTGCCTTTGAGCGCTACTTTGATGACAGCGGCTTGTTCGGCACCGTCGAAGACTGTCTGGACCGAGTGGAGCAACTCAAACGCATAGGCGTGGATGAAATCGGTTGTCTGATCGACTATGGCATCGCGCCTGATGTTGTTTTAGAAGGGCTGAAGCCACTCGCGGAAGTGCACCGCCGCACAAATGATGTGGTAGGGGCCAGTGATGGTGACTATTCTCTAGCAGCCCAGATTGTGCGCCATGGCGTTACTCATTTGCAGTGCACGCCATCTCTTGCACGTATGCTGAGCATCAACGAAGAAAGCCGTATGGCGCTATCGCGGGTGAAGCACCTGATGATTGGTGGCGAAGCTTTGCCGGGTAATCTCGTCGCCGGGTTGCAAGAACTAACAGATGCCAAAATCGAGAACATGTATGGCCCGACGGAAACCACTATCTGGTCAACGACAGAAACGGCTCGCAAGCCGGAGGACACTGTCAACATTGGCCGTCCGGTTGCCAACACTCAAACCTATGTTCTGAATGAGCAAGGTGCGCCCTGCTTGGTAGGCCAGCCGGGTGAGTTGTTTATCGGGGGGGCAGGCGTAACGCGAGGTTATTGGCAACGAGATGATCTGACTGCCGAGCGCTATGTTACAAACCCTTTCGATGAAGGGCGGATGTATCGAACCGGCGACTTGGTGCGCTGGCGTGATGACGGGCGTATCGACTTCCTAGGTCGGGCAGACAACCAGGTGAAATTGCGAGGGTACCGTATCGAACTTGGCGAAATTGAAGCACGGTTGCATGAGCAGCCGAGCATCCGGCAAGCTGTTGTAATAGCGCGGGAAGATGCCCCAGGAGACGTGCGACTTGTCGCTTATGTGGTGTCTGACAAAGCTCCAGAGGAGGCTGCTTTGCGTAAGAGTTTGGCGCGTGACCTACCCGAGTTCATGCTGCCACAACACGTTGTACGGCTGGATGCTTTTCCGCTCACGCCAAACAAGAAAGTTGACAGGAAGGCCCTTCCGCAGCCTCAATCAGAAACAGCTGAATTGTCGCAGAATGCTGGCAGCCTAAGGGCATCCGATGATGCTGTCGAAGCAGAAATCATACGCGTGTGGACGCATGTTTTGGGTGTTCAAAATATCCAGGGCCGCGATAACTTCTTTGACTTAGGAGGACATTCACTGCTTGCGGTTCAGGCGCATCGGGAAATCCGGGAAGGATGTACTGTACCGCGCCTTTCGATCACTGATATTTTTCGCTTCCCGACGTTGTCCGCTTTGGCCGAACGCGTGCGTGAATTGGGTGCAACGGTGACTTCGCAGAAGCCTGTGACAGCAAAACCACCTGTGCCTCCCATAGCACCATCAGCCCCAGATGAGACAATGTCACGCCGTCGCGCGATGCGTGCACGTCGAGAAGTGGCGCGCGCTTCGTGATTGGGGAAGAGATTTTGGTTGCTCTTGAGCGGGCGCTTGCACCCGACATTGCGTTTGAGGTGGAAGATCCTCGTGTTTCCGACGACGGATTGTTGATAGAAGAACTCGCCTATGTTGCGAATGCTGTACCGAAACGCCGCCGCGAGTATGCTTCGGGGCGGCGCGCTGCACGCAGTGCATTTGCAAAAATCGGGCTGCCCTCAGCAGCGATTGTCGCTGGTCAAAACCGTGCGCCTATCTGGCCGCAAGGTGCAATCGGCAGCATCAGTCATTGCCAGGATCTTTGCGTGGCTCTCGTAGCAAAAGCGAAATCATATCGCTCGCTTGGCGTTGATGTTGAGGCTCGTATGCCGCTTGCAGAGGACCTGGTCGAAACAGTGTGTACCACTCAAGAAATGGACAAACTGTCTTTCACCTCAGAGATCGCGTTACTCGAAGCAACGAGCATATTTTCAGCCAAAGAAGCCACTTACAAAGCACTGTTTCCCGTTACGCAAGAATTGATCAATTTTCATGACCTGACGATTGACTTCGTCTCGTTAGATGAGTTTGTCGCGGTCTTCACATCTCCGAAAACCGAGTTTGAAGCCGGATTTGTAGCAACGGGGCATAGCATTGAGCTTTCGCAGCACGTTGTTCACATAGTGGTACTTTCGTAGCGTGTTGAAATAGAACGATAGTTAGGTATCAATCTGTACGGTAAGGGATCGTTTGGAAACACTGAGTTTCTCCCATATTCCTAAAAATATTGGCAAAATGGCAATAGATACGCTATGTATTTCTAAGCAAAGCTGGTTGCGCCTGGGGCAACTGATTTTGAGTATTTTTCTAGCAATATTCTTGCGGGGGCAGGGAATGGCGCCACGGTAGCGGAGTTTGGACAATGGGCCAGATCCAATCGTTTGGTGATTTTATTAGCATGTTGCGTCGGCGCTTTTGGCTGATCGCGATTGTTGTGCTCGTCGGTACTTTGGGTTCAATTTACTGGGCTTTGGGCCAGAAAAAGATCTATGAGGCGACGGCCGTTGCGCAGATTGAAGCTCCGACAATTGTCGACGCAGGCACAAGAGCGGGCGGCACAACGTCGATAGATAGAAGGTTGCGTTTGCTCGAGCAACAGCTCATGGCGCGAGATAATCTCGTGAACATCATCAAAAAATATGGGCTTTACTCTGGTGTGGACCTGTCGCCAAACCTCAAGGTTTCAGCCTTGCGTGACTCGGCGCGAATTCTTCAGATCACCGATCCAAATGCGAGTTGGGGGGCGGTACGCACGCCAACGGGCATGGTTATCACTGTTTCAGATACAGACCCGGAAATGGCGGCTTTGCTTGCAAATGAGTTTCTGCAAAACCTGCTCGATCTTAACAACGAACGTCGTTCGGCGGCCGCCTCCGAGCAACTTTCGTTCTTTCAAGCCGAGGAAGAGCGGGTTGAATCTGAGATCACTTTGCTCGAAACGCGCATAGCTACTTTCAAGGAACAAAACGCACCGTATTTGCCTGCAGGTATTGCGTCGCAGCGTGAAGAGCTTACCGAACTGAGGTCAAGCTTGCTTCAGCTCGATCAAAGTTTGATCGAATTGGAAGGCAGTGGTGGGCGTCAACGCAATATCGAAAACCAACGCGCTTTGATCAATGAACAACGCAACTTGATAGGTGTCCGGATTTCTGAGATCCAAGAAGCCATCACAACTGCGCCTGAAGTTGAACGGCAGTTTAGCACGCTCAAGCGCGAGCAAGACCAACTCAAAGCGCAGTACACGGTCATCACGCAACGCGCGACGAGTGCTGAAATGAGCCAAGCGCTTGAAAACCAGGATCAGTTTGAGAGAATTGAGGTGTTGGAAACAGCTCTTGTTCCGGAGAACCCTGTTTCAGGTAGCCGTAAGAAGAAGGCAATCATGGGCTTCGCAGCCAGTAGTGTTATTGGCTTGGGTCTTGCTTTCTTGCTTGAATTGTTACGCCCGGTCATTCGGACGCGTGAGCACTTAGAACGTCAGCTCAATGTTAAGGCTGTTGTCGCGATCCCTAAGATCAACAGCCCTAAAGGCAAGAAGAAAAACAAGGTCATTCGCGCGGCACTGCTTGTGGGCTTGCTGGCGGCGGCTGCGATTCTTTATGGAGTTCTCAAAGATGGGTTCAGCGGCTTAATCGGGCTTGTCCAACGCAAAACGATCGGTTGATTGGCGCAATTAGTAGCCGTAGCTATAGTCGCTGCCATCTTCCCCTTCAGCTTGGTTAAGAACAACACCAAGCAAAGGCGTGTCTTCTCCCAAGCGACGCATCACTTCGCGTACTTCTTCTGGGCTGGTGCTGCCACCGCCGACAACCATGAGAACGCCATCAAATTGCTTGCGGAACGCAATGACATCGTCAAACGCTAGGGCAGGGGGCATGTCAAACAACACGATATCGGGCGACATTTCCTCCATCATGCGGTCAAGGTTAAGGCCTGTGGCTGGGTCTTGTGCAAGCTCGGCTGCGTAGGGCTCGATCACTCCGTTGGTTCCAATAGCAAGGCTGGAACCGATATTGAGATTGTTGCGATCAAACTTAACCAGAAAGTCCTCCGCGGGAACGATGCCACGCAAAAAATCACCCATGCAACCAGGGCTCGGGTCTCCGATGACACCCGCGACAGAGGGGTTGCGCATGTCCATGTCTAGAAGAATGGTGCGGTTTGCTTCGTAGCGTGACAGCGAGATAGCAAGGTTTACGGCTGTAAAGGTCTTGCCACAATTGCGGGAGGGGGAGGTGATCGCTACACGCTTCCAGCCATGCTCAAGCATTGTGTGTACCAGGCGTGTGCGCAAGACGTCAAAGGCACCATGTGCAGGCTCGTTCCGACTTGCTGTAATCACGAGATTTTCTTCAAGGTGGGGTACATTAACGGGCATTACTGCCAATTTGTTCCACAAATCCGCAGGCTCGGCCAGAGGCGCTTTCTGGCTGTCTTCATAGGCCTCGCGCAGTTTTCTCTGGGTGGCTAGATCAGCGGCGCTGAGTGGTAGAGGAGCTGGTAGTTCTGCTTCCTGCCGTGCAGGAGTAGCTGGCTCGTGAGGCGTTTTTGGCTCGTTGGTTTCTGTTTGCACAACCAATTCAGGACCCAAAGCAAGGGGTGCTATTGCGGTGACCTCTTCCGCCTCGCAAACTTGTTCTGGCTCCGAGTTGCCTTCATCAGAAATTTTCTTGATTGCGGTTTCAACAAGCGCGTTATGCTCAAGAACTTCCTCGCGATGGCGTTCGGAAACTTCTTCAGCGCGGTGTTCTGAAAGCTCTTCATCAAACTCGGCGTCAAGCGCGTCAAGCGCGTCGAAGCTTTCTTCAATCTTCGGCGTGCTGGGTACAGACTGTGGTGCCTCTGCTGGTGATTCTTTGACAGGAGCAACAACAACTTCCTCATTTCCGAGCATATCTGCAATCAGACGGCTACGGTCTTCACGGCTGAGTTGTTTGCGTGCGGTCCGGCTGTATGTGCGGCGTTCACTCATGACAGGTGCCTTTGAGGGATGCCATGTTCCTTAGAGCGCAAAATTTGTTGTCTGTATGCTTCAAGTTTCACCTGTAATTTCGACGTTACCGTCATAGCATTAGATAAGCCTTGTCGCTCTTAAACCAAGTAAATCAGGCGAAATTGCGCCAAACTTGGGTAAATACAAGGTTAGAAGCCAAACAGACCGGCTTCGGTTATGGCGGCTTGTATGAAGGCGTCTTTGCGTGCTTCTGGGTTCCAGCCAAGAACAGCCTTTGGCTTTGAGTTGTCAAACGGCGAAAAGTGGGCGCGACTTTTCCAATCTCGCAAGCTGGGGCGAGACAGGCCTTGGCGGCGTAGTACCCTGGTTTTGAGGAAGAACTTCACCGCGTCGGAAGCGTAGAATGCTAACAGAGGGCCGCTCGACACGTTGATATCTGCGCCAAGCGTATCGTGGATCGCTTTGAAGTATCCACGTGCTGATAGCATCGGTTCACCTATCAGGTTGAAGCTCTCGCCAATTGCCTCGTCTCGTTCGGCCATCAGAATAAGCCCATCAGCCACGTCATCTATCAAAACGAAGGGTAAAGTGTTGCAGCCACTGCCCCAAATTTTCACCGCGCCGGCGCCGTGCCAGCGCCCAATGCCCCAATGCTGCAGCGGTCCACCTGAGCCTACAACGATGCCGGGCCGAGCGATGGTTACAGGCAAACCTTTGGTTTTGTGCATGCCCAGCATTCGCGCCTCGCATTCGGCTTTTGAGCGTGCGTAGATGTTGCGCTCTTGCATGCTGTCGCCAAAGCCAGTTGCTTCGGTAATCGTGACTGCGGGATCAGACATGTCATATGATGCTATCGTACCGGTATAGATAAGCCGTTTCACACCGGCTTTGAGGGCCGCGTTGGCAATACGTTCACTCACGGCGACATCGTTTTCAAGCGCGGACTCCCATGTTTTGTCATCAGATTTAGCGAGATTGTAGACATGGGTGATGCCTGCCATCGCGGCTTCTAGGCCGGCTTCGTCACGCAAGGATACACCAACCGTTTCGACCATGTTGGCAATGTCATCAAACGGGCCAGTTTTACCACGAGACAACACACGCACATGCGTACCGTTAGAAACCAACCTGCGCGTAAGAGCGCGCCCAATGAAGCCTGTGCCGCCGATGACAAGCGCGGTCGGTTTGGGCTTACCGCGGGGGGCTGCAAGTTTCGGTTCTTCTGGCAGAAGGGTCAGCGTGTCGTCTATCGCAGACATCACCTTTTGCGCACTTAACCCATCAAAGCGCGCGCTAACAGGGCGGCCCTGAGCAATTGCGCTATAGACTTCGTCGCACATGCCGCGAAAGCTTAAGCCATAGGGCGACTTTTGGTTGAGAGACGCCAGTTGGCGCACGCCGTTTACAACGCCTTCGCGTAGATGGCTCATGCTTTGGCCAAGTGCGTTGCGTAATGGGTTGATCACCAAATCAGACGTGTTAACCCCTGACACAACCAAAGTGTCATTGGCATAGTCAA
Organism: Lentibacter sp.; assembly: GCA_016744435.1. Lineage (GTDB taxonomy): Bacteria > Pseudomonadota > Alphaproteobacteria > Rhodobacterales > Rhodobacteraceae > Lentibacter. Next base: position 52,014 of record JADGEJ010000001.1, read on the forward strand.
GCCGCGCCATTGCTGATGAGCCGCGGAGTACCACCGAGCGATCATCATAGGTCTCAATTAGCGCCAAGTTAAGCGTGACATCAACATCGCCAGCACGTGCGAGAATGCGCCAGCCTTGAGGACGTGTTCCGCCACCGGGTAAGGTAATGTTGTTAGAAGTTTGTAAGTGCAAGATTTCAACGTCGCCGAATAGATCTTGCATGAATGCAAAGAGATGTGGGCCAAGCTCTTGCAGCAGATTGCGTGTGTCGCGCATGAGCCAGATGCCGTAGGGGCCAGAGCGCAGCGGGCCGAGTGGGAAGCACCAGTTGATCTCAGCGGTGGAGATCCGGCCCATGCTGCCGGATTCGACTTTGGCTTTAAGCCGCTGGTACGAAGGAAGGCCCAAGAAATTATGCCCTGCCGCAAACTGTACACCACGTTTTTGGGCTGCATTCGCCATTGTTGCCACATCCGGGGCTGACAAAGCGACAGGCTTTTCCACGAGCACATGCAGGCCACCTTCAATGCACTCTAACGCAACAGCGCAATGGTGGTCTGGTGGTGTCAAAATGTGCACAGCGTCAGCAGCACCTGCGGCCAGCATGTCGGTAACCGAGCCAAAGGCCTCAATTCCGCGCGCTGCGGCAAACCCTTCGGCGGCTCCAAAGTTGCTGTCAACTACACAGGTCAATTCAGCATCTTGTGTGGCGCTGATGGCATCTGCATGCCAATCTGCAATGTAGCCTGCACCAATAATGCCGACGCGTGTTACTGTACTCATTTTGGGCTCACTTATATTCAATAATTACCATATCAGCGCCGCTGCGCTTGCGTTTGCGGTAGGTTGCAGCCCCGATGATATTGGGGAATTTTGACAAAAAGAGGTAAAAAGCGTGATGCGCTGCGAGTTTTCGCGGTAAGCCCGATTTCTCGAGGCCAAGCACTGTGCGTATATAGGATGTCGCGAACACCGCGATGACCAAGGCCAGCAAGGGCCAATAGAGCACGGCGCCAATAAGCCCGATTAAGGGCAGAGCGGCACCATAGGCCCACATCCGCCTTCGCTCACGAACGAAATAGTCGGGGTGCAAATCGTTCACTTGCTCAAATCCGTGGCCAGTTCTGACAGCACGGCTCCACCACTGGCTAAATTTGAGCATGTTCGCATCGTGATGCGTCATTGGAATCGGCAGGCGTTTTAAAGCCCAACCCGCTTTACGCAGTCGCGTGCAAAATTCGTCGTCTTCAGCTGCAATGACTTCAGGGTTAAAACCGTCCACTTCTTCAAACGCCACTGCCCGCACCATCATATCACCACCACAGGCCAAGATTTCACCAGCTGGCCGATGCCACTCAAAGTCGCACAAGGCGTTGAATACGCTTGCTTCAGGGTCAACTTCGGCTCGCCATCCGGTAACAAGGGCGAGGGTGTTGTCTTCAGAAAGCGCCGACGCAGCATGCGTTAGGTAGCCTTCCTCCAACGTACAGTCGCCATCGACAAATTGGACAACATCGGGCGCATTTGGTCGGGCCATGATGTGCTCAAAACCAGCATTCCTGGCTCGTGCGGCCGTGAATGGCACATCACTTTCGAGCAAGACACAGTCTGCTCCGAGGTGGGTGGCGTTTGCTACTGAATCGTCGGTTGACCCGCTGTCAACATAGACGACTAGTCCGACTTCATTCTGGAGTGACTTTAAACAATTGATGAGGCGTATTCCCTCGTTGCGGCCGATCACCACAGCGCCAATGGATAGCTTCTCTATCATAGACCGTCTCCAATCGGTTCAGGGCGACAGGGGAGGGTGGTGCCATTTGATGCTGCGTCGAAAAGAGCCGCCAAACGGGCCGCCTCTGAATGTGCCCGAAACCCCTCTAAGACGGTTTCGCGACCAACGCGTCCCATGGCTGAGGCGCGCGCGGAATCACTTGCGATCTCGTCAATTGCTGCGGCCAATGCTGCTACGTGGCCGGGTGCGACCAGCAACCCGCTTTGACCATGGGCAACCAATTCGGAAACACCAGCAATACGCGTGGTGATGACTGGTAGACCCGCGGCCATTGCCTCCATCAGAACGACAGGAACGCCCTCCGCGAAGCTAGGTAAAACCAAGACATCGTTCTCGCCAAGCAATGCAGCGACTTCGTCTTGAGAGCGGTACCCAAGGAAGGATACTTGATCTGCTAAGCCAGATTTCCGAACGGTTTCTTCAAGCGTTTGTCTGTCTGGGCCATCGCCAACAATGGTGAGTCTCAGGCCTTGGGTTTTGGTAACTTGTAATGCCTCGATGAGAATTGGGAGGCCCTTTACGGCAGCCAGCCGGCCAACGAATAGCAGCCGCTTGCCGCTGTTGGGTTCGCGGCGTGTCTCATAGCGTTCAGGCTCGACGCCGCAATGGATGATATGAAGCTTGCTCCAATGCTCAGGTTCAGAAAAAATCATCGCTTGTGAGCGGCAGAAGCTACTAATACAGGCGACAAAGCTGGCACGCGCGATCTTTTCATTTAGTCGCCAGTGGATCGGCTCAAAGAAGATGTCAGGGCCATGCAGAGTGAAGGAATATGGAATCCCCGAAACTTCACTGGCGAGCATCGCGACCGTGCAACTCGACTTGGCTATGTGATTGTGAAGATGTGAAACTTCTTCGCGCTGCATGTGCTGCGCGAGCATGCCAGCCTCGGCAAAATAGATCATCTGATATGCAAAGGCTTTTAGTCCGCCAGGCGAGGTCTTTGCCGCCAAGCCGAGGGCCTTGAACCAGCGTTTGGGTGAGCGTGCCAAAAGCTGAGCATGTGCCTTGAGCAACCGCAAAGGGCGAAGAGCAGCAGGCAGAACATTGAATGTCTGTGCGGCTTCTTTAATTTGCTCGGCACCAACATGGTGAGAGGCGTCTGTTCGACGAATTGAGCAGGTCAATACATCTAAGCCTGCGGCGCGCAAGCCAGCAACTTCACGCTGAATAAACGTGTCAGTCGCGCGAGGATACTCTCCTGTGAGATAAGCCAGCTTGGTCATAGCGGCCTCCCTTTGGTCTTGCTTGTCGCGCTGCCAAACCTTGCCGATGGAACCCATCCGAGCTGTCGTTTCGCGAGTTCATTGGAATAGCGCACAGGTCGCATCCTTGCGGCCAATACGCGGGGGCGCAAGAGGCCAGGCGCTCTTGCGCCTACAATCGCCTCTGTAAAAGTGGCAAGAGGCATCAGCAGACGCCACGACAGCTTTACATGTAGCCCATTGTGAACCTGAGCGATAAACTCCGCGCGTGTCGGTAGGGTGTCCTCGACAATGTTGAGCGTTTCAAATGCGCCTTTTGGCTCGGTTTCGGCTGCCAAAACAAGGGCATCGGCGGCATTCTGAACGTGGCATATGGGCGCTTGCCCACTGCGTGAAAGACTAAATAAAACCGACCCTAGGCGCGGCCCAATGTGGGCGTTCCAGAGACGCGTATCATCATAGAGCGCGCCGATGCGCAGCGCCCAGGTTGATAGATTTGCGTCTTGTGTTTGTCTTTCCTGAACAAGCTTTGCGCGGGTGTATCCTTCGCGTTTTACCAAATCGGTTTCTAATGGGGTGCTCTCGTCGACAGTGCCGTTTTCGACTGTTCCAAAGGCGTCATAAACAGCGATAGAGCTAGCGAGCACTAGTCGCGCATGGCTTGCATCATGCTTGATTGCGTCTACGAGCTTAGCTGTTGCTTGGGTCGTGTCGCGTGCGAGAATGGCTGGATCATTGCTCATAGCTGCAGCAATATGAATCACCGCATCTACGCCTAGCAAGGCGTCTGCAGGCAGGCCGTCAGCCAAATCACAGATTACAATATCAACTGTTTCGGGCAATGACGCGTCCTCGCAGCGCACCAGGGCACGCACTCTGTGTCCACGTTCCAAAGCAGCGGTAACGCAGGCCTTGCCGAGAAAGCCGCTGGCTCCGGTGATGGCGATAGTCAGCGCGCCCATGGCATCGGCTCCATTTTGCCGCAAGTGCTAACGGGTATGTACGCCCCGCCTTCAAGGCCGGCGTTTTGAATGGCGAGTGTCACTTCAGTGAGGTGGAGCGCAAAAGCACCGCCGATCCGGCTGGGCTGTCTCGCCGCGATCGCTGTGAGCATTTCAGCAGGGCCCAAAGCGAAGTTCATAGCAGCGGCCCCTTTGCGCGGCAGTTTCGGGTGAGTCTTGCTCGCCGCAAGCCGAAGGCGCTTGCCAAACGGGTGCTCAAGTAGCCGACGCCGGATACGCATGCGGCGGTGGTATTTGACTGGTGCGCCATTGTCCCATGCTTTGCTAAGTGCAATCACGCCATCGTCTCCTATAATGCGCAATCGGTGATCATGCGGAGCCGCGATAGAGCAAGTCAAGCGCACAACAGGCCCGTTCTCAAAGTGCAAAACTGCGACGGAAAAGTCAGGTGCTGCATTTTCAACATCCCGTTTGTCTGGCAGAACTTCGGCTGAGCTGGCAAGCAGGCGAGTGACCGGACCAAACATGGCGATCAACCAGCTAAGATAATAGCCGGCATGCTCAAGCGTGCAACCAACCCGAAACTCGTCTTTGTAAGGCCAAGGCGCACCGCTTTCACTGACCCAATGCTCCAGTGGAGCTTGCGAAACGAACCCATCGTCAAGCTCTGCGTAGACGAGCCTTGGTGTGCCGCCTATGTTATTCGAAACTGCCCAAAACAGCGTCTGTGCGGCTTCTCCGAGAACTGAAGAGGGTGCGGAGCCAAGCTGTAGTTGCTTCTCAGATGCGAGATCAGACAGTTCTCTGGCGCTCTCAAATGTCAGCGCCAGCGGCTTTTCGCAAAACACATGGTGTCCAGCCTCTAGGGCCGCCAAATTGATAGCATAGTGGGAAGATGGGTTTGTGAGGTTGAGCACTAAGCCGTCTTCTGGAAGCGACGAAAATAAGGCCTCCAAGTCAGAGGCTGCATCAACCTTCCAATGTTTTGAAAACGCTTCAAGGCGTTCTTCCGAACGGTCAAAGACACAGCTTACTCGAATGTCTGGAAATGTCTCCAGGGAACGCATGTAGAGGTCGGCGACAAAGCCGCAGCCGACAATCGCCACTGTTCTCATTGGCGCAACTGTCTTCATTGGACGCCTCCACAGGCAAAACGACGGCACATCAGCCGCTCACACATAGATTTATTTTCGATCAGGCCCTCTTTTGGCGACAAAAAGTGTCAAGACTGGGGCGAATGTCAAATTTATGGCAAAATTTATGCTTAACAAACTGGTGAACAGCCTGTTTTAAGCAGGGCAATACGTAAAATTGGGGAAGCCAGTGAATTTCAAAGCAAAAGGAGAGACCATCTCGGTCAATCTCGTGGATCGCGAGGCGCTCTTGGCCGTCGTCGAACAGAGATTCGAAGACAAACAGGGTTTTGCATTGGCAACGATCAACCTTGATCACCTTGTGAAGCTTCGCAGCTCTGGAGCTTTCGCGCGGGACTATGCTGCGCAAGACTTTGTTGTGGCCGACGGTAACCCTATTGTGTGGCTCTCAAAGCTCGCCAAACGCCCCCTTGCGTTGGTTCCGGGCTCAGATATGGTTTTGCCTCTTGCGCAATTGGCGGCTGAACAGGGCGTTAGAATCGCACTATTTGGTTCAACCGAAGAAAGCCTCGCAGCGTCTGCATCATCGTTGAAGGCGAAAATATCCAAGCTAGAAATCACGGCTTGCATTGCTCCTCCGATGGGGTTCGATCCAGCAAGCGAAGATGCTATGGAGATGCTGGAAGAGCTGAGCAATTCTGGGGCTGGCCTAGTTTTCTTAGCGCTGGGAGCTCCCAAGCAGGAAGCTTTCGCCGCGAGAGGGCGTTTGCTAACACCATCGCTTGGGTTTGCCTCCATAGGTGCGGGGCTTGATTTCGTGTCGGGAGCCCAAGATCGTGCGCCAAAATGGGTGCGCTCTTTGGCCATGGAATGGGCATGGCGGATGCTTAAATCACCCTCACGCTTGCTGCCGCGCTACGCGAAGTGCTTTGCGATCCTGCCTTCGCTCGTTCGTGAGGCTTGGTCACTGCGCAAGCACAAACCATAATCAAATAGCGATTTTGTTTTCAAAGACTGCGTGGTTTTGGGCGTTGCAGAAGCAACATGTCTTTCACCCGCCGCTTGAGCGAGCGCGGTGGCAACAATTCATGGTTCATTTCAAATACACTTCCGGTCAGCAAAGGGTCATGCCATAGCGCGAGGTCGGCACCCCATTTTGCGGCTTCCTCGGGCTTCAGCCCCTCCGGAATGCCCATATCGGTGTCAAGCATGCCTGGCAACCAATCAGAGATGACAATGTCAGGGAACCTATCGGCTAGATCGGCAAGTAAAGCCCGTGTCAAAATGCGCGTGGCCCCTTTGGACACAGAGTAACCTGAAGAGGCCGGCAGAGGGGCAATGTCAGCAAAGCTTGCAACGTTGAGAATACGGCCAAAGCCAGTTTGAGCCATGTCATCAAGAGCATGTCGGGACGCACCAAACACGCCGCCTAAGTTTATTGCTACAGTTTGCATAAAGCTCTCGTGGCTTTCTGCGAAGACATCTAAGCGCGGGTAGACCGCCGCATTGTTGATCAACAGAGTGACAGGCCCGAGCAGACGGCGTGTTTCTGAGAAGGCTTGTTCTAGAGCGGCCGGATCTGAAATGTCGCACACGATTGGAATTATTCCATCTTGCCCACACGCGGTTTGCTTAAGTGGTTCTGCGCGCCTGCCAAATGCAGCCACGCGTACACCGCGCTGGGCTAGGTTTTGAGCCAGTGCCCTTCCAAGCCCCGAGCCCGCGCCAGTGACAACTGCCACGCCAGCCAATAGCCTGTCATCAGGTTTCGCCATGACGGCCTCCTTCGATTATTGCGTCTGCGACCCGTAAAGCCTGCGCAGCAATTGTGAGTGATGGGTTTACGCCCATCGAGGACGGCATGAAGCTAGCATCTGCGACGTAGAGATTGGTCAGGTCATGTGCGCGACCGTCCGAGCGCAACACGCTTGTTGTTGCGTCATCACCAAAGCGCATGGTGCCGCAAGGGTGGCCGAAGTTCAGCTCTGGCGCGTTCAGCAAAAACATCATGCGTTGCCCTTTGAACGCGCGTTTGATTTCTCGTTGAAACAGCTTTCGGCGGGTGTGTAACTCAGAGCGCATCGTATACTTAAAACTGATTTCGCCGTCTTGCGTGGGTAAAATGCGGTTGTCGTCGTAAGATAGATCTTCCATCAGGCCGAGAAAAATTTTGGCACGTCCAAGCACTTTGGCCGCAACGGCTGCGGGCAGGCGCGCACCGTCTTGTACGAGGCGGTTGCGGCCTAACTTGGAGCGCGCCAGCCGGAGCCGCAAGTAGTGGAGAATTTCGCCATAGGATGCGTCGACGCCCATTGATTGGACCATGCCAAGGCGCTGTTCGTTACGCCACATCAGGTCGCGCATGCCTATGGATTTTGACTGTGCAGTGCCCTTGGCCCCTGGCCAGACGGCGAACATTTCATTGGTGTGAAACATCAACCCACGGCCAACCCGGTCTGCTGAGTTTGCAACGCCATTGGGAAAGGCCTCAGAGGCAGATTGTAAGCAAAGTTGCGGCGTCCCGAAGGCTCCGGCGGCCAGCAAGATCACGGGCGCAGAAATGGTATGCTCTTCTGCATTCCGAATTAGTTTGATGTGAGTTATGTGGCTGCCATCGCCACAAAGCGCCGTGACATCGGCCATATCGAGAAGGCCTGCATTGCCTGTCGCCAGTGCAGGCTCAACGCCCGCTGACCGCCCGTCCATTTTGCACGGTTTGGGGCATTTGGTGCCAAAACAATTGAGGCAACCTTCGACATTGCGAACCGCGCTGTGGAGTTGATAGGGGTGCATCCCCGCTGCGCTGAGCTTATCCGAAATGATCTGGTCGACCGGATCCATTGTGGGCGGAATTGTCAAGCTGGAGGGATAGTTCGCAAGGGGGTTTTGCGTGCCATTCACGTGGTAAAGCTGCTCGGCTTTCGTCAAATATGGCTCAAACTCCGCATAGCGCACAGGCCAGCCACCAGTAGGATGTGGCCGCGCATTGCTGTGCTCGAGATCGTGAACTTCTGGCCTTTCGAGAGTTGCCGCGTAAAACGCACTACTGCCCCCAAGTCCCGCGCCGATCGGGGGGTAAAATGCTTGATCTTCGCCGTTGATGCGTGCCTGCACCTGATTGGGCCAAAACCCTCGGGCCAGGCGCGCTTCGGGGACAAACATGTCACTGTCAAAGCGGGTCTGCTCGGAGCGAAACCCCGCGGGGCCCTTCTCGATAAACAACACCTTGAGGCCAGCTTCTGCGAGACGGCGTCCTGCCGTACCTCCGCCTATTCCTGTCCCAATGACGATGACATCCCAGTTTTCTTTGAGGAGATCACTCATTGGGTGGCCTCTTGGCGAAAAGCGGCACAAAACGCTCTGAAATTGCACGAGCCGCGTGGTTGACGATGTGATTGTTGTCAAAATACAGGCTCATGCCGTCGTTTAGCGCCGAGCAGGTCGTATCGGAACACATAGAGCTCCATGTTTCAATCACCGGCCAATTCTCTAGAGCCTTCATCGCTGATGCCTGGCGTATGCGCACATCACCAAGAGAAACCGTCGCGCGCTTCGTAATCTCGGTATGATCAGCACGCTTGTGGGCCAGCAAGCGCGCGGCCTTGCGGCTGTCATATTGAGGGATTTCGGGAAGCTGTTGCAGGATGCTCACATCTAGGCCAAGCGCTTTTAGGTCTGCTAAGGTTGCGTCAAACCCGCGAGTCAAAACTTCGGCTGGGTTGCTGCCACCGAAGCCATTGATGGCAATGGTGTTGTCTGCGTCAAGCCCGATCCCAGCACCCTCCGCGTAATAGGCCCATCGGCCAACAAGTAAAACATGGCGCAAGCTTTGCAGGCTGGAGAGAGCCGCTTTGATCTGAGATTTCTCAGCCGAGCAGGCGGCGTCTTGAGCCGGAGTTGCGTAGCTCTCTTTTTTGGAGACACCAAACAACGGCGGGCAACCTGCGTGCCAGATAATGGTCGCGGGAGTGTTGGCTTTGAAGGCAGCGATCTCAAGCCCTTCCTTGATAGCGCGGACATGGCTGTCCCCCCAGATCAGGACCTCTGCGGGGCCTTCTGGGCCGATCGGGCAAAGCTCAATCCCGGCAAATGGGCCAGTGGCCGCGCGCTCGCAGCGGCTCCAATCTTGTAGGAAATCGCCACTCGCATCGATATGCGCACGCGTTTCTGTGCCAAATCGGTTAGGCAGCCCATTTTGTGTGTAGACCAACGCACCGACACCGAGCGCAAGCGCCGTTGGCACGGCCAGAGTTGTCAGCACGGTGCGGCCGCTCACGGCTTCCATGCGCCGAAACGGCGTTTCGACGAAGCGCCAAGACATGACGGCCAAAACAAAGCTGACCAGCACCCAGAATATGGCTTCAAGGTAGCTTGCATAGCCGTCACGCCAGTAGTGTGACAGCACATAAACCGGCCAGTGCCACAGGTAGAGCGAGTAGGAGATCTTGCCGAAGAACACCGAAATAGGATTTGATAGGCTTCGATTGACAGTATTGGCTTGCTGCCCGTTCGCCAGCAAAAGGACAGTGCCCAAAACTGGTGCTATCACTTGCCAGCCGGGGAAGCCCCTAGTCGCGTCGATCAGTATCAGGCCTGCCACTACAAGTGTTAGGCCCAACCAACTTGCCCACGAGCCAAGCTTTGGTTGGCCGGATTGTGCTGTATAGATCGCAAGTAAAACGCCCGCCAGAAGCTCCCAAGCGCGGAATGGAAAGAGATAGAAAGTCGCGGTTTGCGCCGATGGCGTGAGCCAGATGGAACTGACGAATGATGCGACGAAAGCCAGAACTAACGTGCCTATGAACAGGTGCCGCCAACGTGCCAAAACGAGAAGCAAAAGCGGTAAAACGATATAGAATTGCTCTTCCACTGACAGCGACCAAGTGTGCAACAAAACCTTGCTGTCAGCACCAATGTCAAAATAACCTTCGCCACGATAAAATAACACGTTGGAAAGATAGACCGTCGCCGCGATCAGCGATTTACCATATTCCCGAAACTCGAACGGCAGCAGGATAAACCAGCCCGCGAGAGTTGCCGCTATGACCACTGTGAAATAGGCAGGTGCCAGTCGTTTGATGCGCCGCTTGTAGAAATCGACAAGGCAAATGCGGCCTGTCGCAAGGTGCTCACGCCAGAGCAGCCCGCCAATCAAGTAACCTGAGAGAACAAAGAAAACATCAACACCTGCAAACCCACCACTGAGGCCTGGCATTCCGAAATGATAGAGAACGACGGCGAGAACGGCGATCATTCTCATCCCATCGATCTCTGGGCGGTAGCGTAGTTGAGTTTGGGACATGTTGACTTGCTTTGGTTACGGGCCGTTTGTGTGAGCTTATATACAAGATTGCGGCAGGAGTTTGGATATTTGGTGTAAACTTATACCTGTAAAACGTTACAAAAGTGGAATCGTTCACTCAAGAATTGTAACGCATTGCTTGCCTCGAATCAGTTCCCTGTTCATACTGGTTCAGGCAACAGGACTATTGAAACGGGGGACCGCACGTGGCTGACGCCTATATTTGCGATGCAACACGCACACCAATTGGCCGCTATGGCGGCGCTCTCAGCTCGGTTCGAACCGATGATCTTGCCGCATTGCCCATTGCGGCTCTCAAAGAGCGTAACCCTAATGTTGATTGGGCCAAAGTTGACGATGTGATCTACGGAAGTGCCAACCAAGCGGGCGAAGATAACCGCAATGTTGCGCGTATGGCCTCCCTGTTGGCAGGCCTTCCGACAGATGTACCAGGCACAACGATCAATCGCCTTTGCGCGTCTGGCATGGATGCTGTTGGCATGGCCGCCCGGGCAATCAGGGCTGGCGACTATGATATGGCCATCGCGGGGGGCGTCGAAAGCATGAGCCGCGCTCCTTTTGTGATGCCAAAAGCCACAAGCGCTTTCACGCGGGCCAATGCTGTTTACGACACAACCATCGGCTGGCGCTTTGTGAACCCGAAAATGAAAGACATGTATGGCGTCGATTCGATGCCGCAAACCGCAGATAATGTCGCGGCCGACTACGATATTTCGCGGGCAGATCAGGACGCTTTTGCAGCTCGTAGCCAGGCCCGCTATGGAGCCGCGGCCGATGCTGGGCGCTTTGATGATGAGATCACGCCTGTAAATGTTCCGCAACGCAAGGGTGATGCCCTTGTTGTGAGCGCGGACGAACACCCGCGCCCGGGTGTTGACGTAGCTAAACTTGGCAAACTGAGGGGCGTGAACGGCACTGATTTGAGCGTAACTGCGGGCAATGCTTCCGGAGTGAACGACGGCGCTGCTGCACTTTTGCTGGCCTCTGGTGAGATGGCCAAACAGCAAGGGCTAACGCCTTTTGCACGTGTTGTTGGCATGTCAGCAGCGGGTGTTGAGCCGCGAGTTATGGGCATCGGTCCGGTGCCTGCCAGCCAAAAGGTATTGGCGCGGGCAGGGCTGAGTATTGAAGACATGGATGTCATCGAGCTTAACGAAGCTTTCGCCAGCCAAGGCCTTGCAACACTGCGTGCGCTGGGCGTGGCGGATGACGCAGAACACGTAAACCCTAACGGCGGCGCAATTGCGCTCGGCCATCCTCTAGGTATGTCGGGCGCACGGCTTGTTATGACAGCGGCCTACGAGCTTCGCCGGCGCGGTGGGCGCTACGCGCTTTGCACGATGTGTGTGGGCGTCGGCCAAGGTGCTGCGCTTATTCTGGAACGGGTCTGAGGAGGCAACACGATGTATGCACAGATGGTAAAATCGACGGGCGAGGGCTTGAAGTCACGCGAAGATATGAGCCCTGAGGAAGCAGCGTTTCAAGACAAGATTGACGCTGATATCAAGATCGAGCCGAAGGACTGGATGCCTGAGGGCTATCGCAAGACTTTGATCCGCCAGATCGGCCAGCACGCGCATTCCGAGATCGTTGGCCAACTTCCCGAAGGCAACTGGATCACCCGCGCGCCGACGCTGGAGCGCAAGGCGATCCTTCTGGCCAAGGTGCAGGACGAGGCGGGGCATGGGCTCTACCTATATTGCGCAGCCGAGACACTGGGCGTGAGCCGCGATGATCTGACAGAGCAGCTGCTGGATGGGCGGATGAAGTACTCATCCATCTTCAACTATCCGACACTCAACTGGGCCGATATGGGCGCGGTTGGCTGGCTTGTGGACGGCGCGGCGATCATGAACCAAGTGCCGCTGCAACGCACATCGTTCGGGCCGTATAGCCGAGCGATGATCAGGATCTGCAAGGAGGAAAGCTTCCACCAGCGGCAAGGCTACGACATCATGATGAAGATGGCGCAAGGCAGCGAAGCGCAAAAGCGCATGGCACAAGACGCGCTCAACCGCCTTTGGTTCCCCAGCTTGATGATGTTCGGCCCCTCAGACGCCGACTCGGTTCACTCTGTGCAGTCGATGGCTTGGAAGATCAAAATGGACAGTAACGACGAACTGCGCCAACGCTTTGTCGACCAGACAGTGCCGCAAGCCGAATACCTTGGGCTGACTGTTCCCGACGAAAGCCTCAAGTGGAACGACGAGAAAGGCGGCTATGACTTTTCAGAGCCCGACTGGGACGAGTTCTTTGATGTGATCAAAGGCAACGGCCCTTGCAACGTTGACCGCCTCGCAGCTCGCAACAAAGCTTGGGATGATGGCGCTTGGGTACGTGAAGGGCTTTTGGCCCATGCGGAAAAACGCGCTGCGCGCAAAACCGCTGCAGAATAAGGAGAAAACAAATGTCAAAAGAATGGCCCCTCTGGGAAATCTTTATCCGCGGCCAGCATGGCCTGAGCCACCGCCATGTTGGAAGCCTGCACGCTCCTGATGCCGAAATGGCGATCAAGAACGCGCGTGACGTTTACACACGCCGCAACGAAGGTCAGAGCATTTGGGCGGTTGAAGCCAAGCATATCTCGGCCTCAAGCCCGTCTGATAAAGGCCCGCTCTACGAGCCAAGCGAAAGTAAGGTTTACCGTCACCCGACGTTCTTTGATATCCCCGAAGACGTGGGAGCTATGTGATGTCCGGATTATCTAAATCTGTGCTCTATGATTTCTGCCTGCGCATGGGCGACAATACTCTGATATTGGGGCACCGCGTCAGCGAGTGGTGCGGCCACGCGCCAGTGCTGGAAGAAGACATCGCACTGGCCAATACGGCGCTGGACTTGATCGGCCAAACCCAGTTCTGGCTTGGCCTAGCTGCCGACGTGCAGGGCGAGGGTAAGTCAGCCGATGACTTGGCTTTTCTGCGCGACGCTTGGGACTTTCGCAATGGCTTGCTATGCGAGTTGCCCAATGGCGACTTTGGCCAAACGTTAATGCGCCAGTATCTATTTGATGAATGGCACTGGGCCATGCTCACCGCACTTCAGAACTCCTCAGAAAAACGCGTTTCTGACATTGCAGACAAGGCCGTCAAAGAAGCCAGCTATCACCTTGAGCGCTCGCGCGATACAGTGATTGGTCTGGGTGATGGAACCGCGGAAAGTCATGACCGTATGCAAGCGGCGCTAGACTATCTTTACCCATATGTGGGTGAGTTTTTTGAGGCCGACACTGTTGATGAGGCGGCTGCCAAAGAGGGTATCGCCCCTGTGCTGGAAAGCTTACGCGAAGGATATGATGCGGCCATCAAGGCCACGATGGACGCAGCTACGCTGAGGCTCCCTGACAGCCGGTTTGCCCATAAAGGCGGGCGAAATGGGCGCATGCACACCGAGCATTTGGGGCACTTGCTGACCAACATGCAGTGGCTCCAACGCGCATACCCCGGCGCGAGTTGGTAGGCGATGACACAGCCTTCTCCTCTCGAAGTGATGCGCTGGCTTGATCAAGTGCCAGATCCGGAAATTCCCGCGATCAGCCTTGTTGACTTGGGCATCATCCGCCATGTGGAGTGGGCCGGTGATGCGCTTGAAGTGACTGTCACGCCAACCTATTCAGGCTGCCCAGCGACTTCGATCATCAACTTTGAAATCGAGAAAGCCCTGCGCGATAACGGCGTTGAGAAGGTTTCTCTAAAGCGCCAGATCAGCCCCCCTTGGACTACTGACTGGCTCTCTGAAAAAGGCCGCGAAAAGCTTGAGGCTTACGGTATCGCACCGCCCCAGCCAGCGGGCGGGCCAGCGCAATGTCCGCGTTGCCAAAGCAGCGATTTGGAGAAGCTCAGCCAGTTCGGCTCAACCCCCTGTAAGGCCCAATGGCGCTGTAAAAGTTGCCTTGAGCCTTTCGACTATTTCAAATGCATCTGAGGTTTCAACATGCCCCGTTTCCACGACCTTGAAGTTACCGACATTCACAAAACCATTCGTGATGCTGTTGTTGTCACGCTGCGGCCTGTCAACGGTGCGGCGGCGGAGTTTGACTTTACTCAAGGCCAATACCTAACCTTCCGCCGCGACTTTGACGGTGAAGAGTTGCGCCGCTCCTACTCGATCTGCGCAGGCAAAGGCGACGGTGTTTTGCAAGTCGGGATCAAACGCGTTGACGGCGGTGCTTTCTCGACGTGGGCCAACGAAGAACTCGCCGTAGGCGACAAACTTCAGGCAATGCCGCCAATGGGCCGCTTCTTCACGGCGCTTGATGAGACCAGCGATAAAGACTACCTCGGCTTTGCTGGCGGCTCGGGCATCACGCCTGTGCTGTCTATTGTTAAAACCACCTTGACCGCCGAGCCCAACGCCTCGTTCACATTGGTCTACGCCAACAAAGGCGTCTCGACGATCATGTTCCGCGAAGAGCTGGAAGACCTTAAAAACATCTACATGGGGCGCTTCAACGTGATCCATATCCTTGAGCAAGATGCGCAGGATATTGAGCTTTTCACAGGGCTCGTCAGCGAGGAGAAATGCGCCGGGCTGTTCAAACTTTGGATCGACATTACGGCGATCGACACTGCCTTTATCTGCGGCCCAGAGCCTATGATGCTGGGCATCGCCAAGGCACTGAAGGATCACGGGCTTAACGATGCGCAGATCAAGTTCGAGTTGTTTGCATCGTCGCAACCGGGGCGTTTGGCCAAGAAAACCGCGAGCAAGGCAGCTGGTGCTGCGGCGCAAACCCAGCTCTCTGTGACGCTTGATGGAGCGACACAAACTATTGAAGCCGATGGCAGCCTGTCGATCCTCGACGCTGCCCGCGTCGGCAACATGGATGCGCCATACGCCTGTAAAGCAGGGGTTTGCTCGACGTGCCGTTGCCGTGTTCTGGAGGGTGAGGTCGACATGCGGGCAAATCACGCGCTTGAAGATTACGAAGTTGAGAAGGGTTATGTGCTGTCGTGCCAGACCTTCCCAGTAAGCGGCAAAGTCGTTGTCGATTACGATCAATAGACCAACGAAAGCGAGGCTATGATGGACATTGAGACCTATCTGGAAAACGGTGGCGTGCTGAGCAACCCGTCAAATGTTCCGCCGCGCTACCGTGCTGAATTGCTCAAACTGATGGCGACATTCGTTGACAGTGAGTTGGCAGGCGCGGCCGGATTTGCTGATACGATCAACGCAGGCCCGGGGCTGAAAGAGCGGATTGCCGCGGCGAAGATCGTGCTGGAAAAGAACAGCAACGCTGAAAAAGTTCTGAAGCTGATGGGCGAGTTCGGCGCAGATGAAGCGCGCTATGTGCAGCACCATCCTTGGTCAGCAAGACTGCCGCGTGAGGCCGATATCGGCGCGCAACGAAGCGAGCATGACATGCGCTTGGCCCTGTTCAACTATCCGCTCGAAGGCTGGGCTGACGCGGTGACGATGAACCTGTTGATGGGGCGCGCTGTGGGCGTGCAGATGCGTGATTTTTCTAGCCTGTCGTATCAGCCACTGGCGGAAGTTTTTCGTGAGGCGGCGCTCGTTGAGCAACGCCACGCCGAACTCGCTCATGAAGGCATAGAACGCCTTATTTCACAGGGGCAGGGCGGGCAGGTTGAGGCCAGTGTCGCCTACTGGATGCCGCGTGTTGCAGCAAGCTTTTCAGGCGCCTCGGACGACAAGCTGGCACGGTTGCGCAAGCATGGTTTGCGGCAAGCGGCTGGGGCGGATGAGCGTGCAATCTGGCAGGCCGATATGGCAGCAGAACTTGCAGGGCTTGGCCTAAAAGCGTTAAGCTAGGGGCCACGTTTTCGCAAAGGGTTTGCCGATGCCACATGGCCCGTCCGAGCAGTTTCAAACGGCGTTCAAGGCTCTGCAAGCACAGGGGCCTCTCAAGACATGGTCGCTGATTGTCACGCTCTTTGGTGACATTGCGCCGACCGGCGATGTCGCGCTTGAGAGCCAGTTGATGCAGCAGATCTGCGCGCCTTTTGGCGTGAAGCCAGAGGCGTTTCGTGTGGCCTTGCACCGCTTGCGCAAGGAAGGCTGGATCGTCGCCGAAATGCACGGGCGGCGCAGTGCTTACAGGCTGACAGAACTTGGGCAGGCGGCCACTAAGGAAGCCTCCGAGCGCATCTATAGAGGGGCTTGCGCGGCACCCGAGGCTTGGCATCTGGCACTTGTCCAAGACCCAAATGAAGCTTGCGAGGAAGGGTTTTTGCGGGTTGCGGGCAACATACTGGTTTGCGCTGAAGTGCCGAAAACCAGCGCCGAGAAGCTCACTGTCACAAGTGCTTATTGCGCTGTGCCGAGCTGGATGAAAGCCGCGTTGACTTCGCGAGAACTGGCAGAACAATTCGCTGAATATGAGGCTGTGATAAGCCAGATCACACCACCAGAAAACCCTGCAGAGAGCCTGTCTCTGCGCATGCTGGTCCTGCACTATTGGCGCCGCTTGCTGTTGCGCCAACCGGACTTGCCCGAAGTTTTACTTGGGCCAGATTGGCCGGGATACGGCGCACGTCAGAGAAGCCAGATGTTGTTTGAGACGCTTGTGCAGCCAGAGGCGCAGGACTTGGCGGCGTTCTTTGAAGGGGAAAATGCATGAAAATCAAGGCAGTAACTCATTATATCTGTAAGTTATGTCAAGTTTCTTAACGCTGTGACTTGTTTGGTTAACGGCAAATCGTTGCCGAAAAACTGATCTGCCTACGGTATGCTGCACTCTATGCATAATGCGTGCATAACGTGTGCATAATGCGTGCATACGATTTTGCGGCAAAAGGTTAAGGCAAATTAACTTAATGCAGCGTGCGCAGCCTAGCTCTTGGGCGCAGATTTTTGCTCGGCCAGCGCTTGCAGACTAAGCTCCAGCTCTTTTTCAAGCTCGCGCACCCGCGCCATATAGGCGGGGTTTTCGGAGGCGGCTTTGCCGGGCTGCCAAATTTCGGCAAGTTCTCTTAGTGCCATCCTGTCGTGGGCATAAAACGCTTGCTCGGCGGCGGCGGCTTCAAACTCGCTCAGCCCGACGTTTTCGAGAACATAGCGGCCAGCACGCAGCGAGCTGTCAAACATCTCGCGCACGATGTCGCTGGCGCCTGCCTCATAGAGCGCAAAAACATGGCTGCGGTCGCGCGCACGGGCGATGATGTGCAAGTCAGGCCGCACCTTACGAGCGTGGCGCACAAGGCGCAGGGCGGCCTCGGGGCTGTCGAGCGCGACAACAAGAACCTGAGCGTCGCGCAGGCCAGCGGCGCGCAACAGCTCAGGGCGCGTCGGATCTCCGAGAAAAGCGCGGTAGCCAAAGCTGCGCATCAACTGAATGCGCTCGAGGCTGTGGTCGAGCACCACGGTTTTGAAACCCGAGCTCTCAACCAGCCGGTTGACGATCTGGCCAAAGCGTCCGATCCCCGCGATGATAACAGGGCCTTTACGGTCGATCGTGTCGTCGGCGTGGTGTGGCTTGGCTTTGCCGAGCTGTTTTGAGATGAAGTCATAGCCCAGAAACAGCACCGGTGTGAGCAGCATCGACAGGGTTATGATCAGCAAAAGGTCGCTGCTCAGAGTGGGGCCAAACACGCTTTGCTGGCTGGCAAATGAGATCAGCACAAAGCCAAACTCTCCGGCCTGCGCGAGGCTGAGTGCAAACAGCCACAGCTCGCGGTGCCGAAGGCCAAAGCCAAAGCCAAGCACAAAAAGCACGAGGCCTTTGAGCGCGATGACCGCAAAGGCCAGAGCAATCAGGCGCGCGGGCTCGGCCGTGAGGCTGACAAAGTCAATTGAGGCCCCAACAGTGATGAAGAACAACCCCAGTAGCAGGCCCTTGAACGGCTCGATGTCGCTCTCAAGCTCATGGCGGAACTCGGAGTTGGCCAAAACCACCCCCGCAAGGAAGGCCCCAAGGGCGGGCGACAGGCCCAGAAGCGTCATCAGGTAAGAGATGCCGATGACGATAAGCAGGGCCAGCGCCGTATACATTTCACGCAGATGTGCGGCGTGGATAAACCGGAAGATCGGCTTGGTAAGGAACACCCCGACGGCGATGATCAGCGCAATGGTTGCCAGCGTTGCAAGCGCCACGCCCCAAGCGGGCAGATGCTCAAACAGGGTTGCATTATGCGCGGCATCTTGGGCCGTTGTGGTAATTGATCCATCGGGGCTAAGCGCGATCGGCCCCGCTATACTGAGTAAGGGGATGAGCGCGAGGAGCGGCACAACAGCAATGTCTTGCGTCAGCAGCACAGAGAAAACAGAGCGGCCCCCTGTTGTCTTCATCAGCCCTTTTTCTGTGAGTGTTTGCAGCACGATAGCTGTTGAACTGAGCGATAGGACCAAGCCGATAGCAAGGCTTGTCTGCCAAGCATATCCGAGGAGCGATGCGCCAATGAAGAGCGCAAGGCAGGACAGCGCGATCTGCAAGCCGCCAAGCCCGATAAGCCTGTGGCGCATGCCCCAAAGCACACCGGGGGCCAGCTCAAGCCCGACGATGAACAGCATCATGACAACGCCGAACTCCGCAAAATGCTGCAAAGCGCGGGTCTCTTCTCCGATGCCGGGAATGAGGCCGATCAGCATGCCAGCGCTCAGGTAGCCAAGCACCGAGCCAAGGCCAAGTCGCGCGGCCAGCGGCACGGCGATGACGGCTGCGAGAAGGTAAAGCGTGGGGAGGAAGAGCACAGATTCCATCAGGCAGGCAACGGGTATGCAGGCAGCGGAGCGTCTTGCTTGATCTGGCTCATCACGATCTGACTATGAACCCGCCCCACCGCGCCGTGGGGCAGCAAAATGTTATGAATTAGATCGTTGAGCGAAGTCAGATCGCGCGAGTAAATCCTCAATAGAAAGTCAGCGTCGCCTGTCATTGTCCAAGCCGAGACAACCTCGGGTTGGCTTTTGATCAGCTTGTTGAAGCTCTCTGAATGGGCGGGCGCATGCGACGTCAACTGCACCTGCACAAAGGCCTGCACACCAAGTCCAAGCTCGGCAGCATCAAGCTGCGCACGGTAGCCTTTGATAACGCCCTGCGCCTCAAGCCGCTGGCGGCGGCGTGCAGCTTGCGACGCCGACAGGCCAAGCTTTTCGGCCAACTCTTGGCTGGTAAGCTGAGCGTTTTCCTGCAGCGCGGTGATGAGTTTGGAATCAATCTTGTCAATCATGCGCCAATTTTAGCCTGAATTGGTGGTGGCTGCGAGGTTGTCGCGTCGAGCACGCTCACTTTGCGCGAAATGGCGCGCAACCGCGCCATTAGCCGCGCGGCATCTTCAAAGTCACGTTGCGCCCGTTTTTCTGATACCGAAGTTCTGCTTCGCCAATGGCCGAAATGCGCCCGCCATCTATCCGGTCTCCGATGGCGACTTTCTTGTAACGGCCGTTTGCGAGGCGCACCAAAGCGCGGCGGCTTGAGGGCTTGCCGTAGACGCCGATCAAATTAACGCGCTTGAGGTTGATCGCGTTGCGCACGGTTGCCTGTTTGGCAACAGAAGCGGTTGACGGGATGCGCGGTGTCACCGTCTTAGGCGCAACCACGGCGACTTTGGTCACCGCTTCTTTTTGGGCTTCGGCACGCTTGATGATGCGTGAGATATTGCGCGGGCGGTTCTTTGGTTTGACTGATCGCGCGACAGCCTGTGCTGTGGCGTTCGGGTCAAGGTCTAGGGTGTTGGGGGCAGTGGGGGTGGTTGCGTCGGGCAGTTTGATCACAACGGCGCCGGGCGTTTGGGGGATCTCTTCGGGCTTTGCTTCTTGCGCGGCCTCTTGTTGCGCCGCCTGTTCCGCCTGTGCTGCCTGTTCCGCCTGTGCTGCCTGTGCTGCGGCGATCTCGCGCACAGAAGGGGGGCGCAGTTTGGGGCGCAGGGCTGCCAACTCGCTTAGTGAACGGCCGCCAAGTGTCGAGCGCTGGTTGGTTTCTGCCAAAGTCGTCGGGCGCAGTTTAGGCCGGAATGCCGCCAAACGGGCCAAGGCCGCATCCGGCACTTCTGGGGCGGCAAATCTGCTGCGATCAGGCAAGCCGTTGGGGACGGAGGCGGGCCTGCCCTGAAAAACCATGTGGCCCTCCGGCGACAGCGCGCCTTCTGGAGTTGCTATCACCAGACCACGGGCATCAAGCGCAAATTTTTGCCCGCGTTCGGCTGGGTTTATTTGTTGGCGCAGGCCTCTGTCGGCCAGATCAAAGTTGAGGCTCGGCAGCGCGATAGCGTCATGACTGCCGATATCATTGTCGATAGACGCGATGTAGAGATCATCTTCGCCAACGGCTTGGGGCATGTCTGGCGCGATTGGCGGCATCACCCAAATACCTGTCACAGCATATTTGGTTTGAGCTTCTTGCAGCGAAATCGGGTCGATCGGTTTGGGCATGATGCGTGGCTGAACGCGGGTGTCCACATCCGGATCAAGCGAGGCAAGCTCGAGCGTACCGTCGGGCAGGCCTGCCTCAGCACCTTCGATGAGGGTTTCGTCGGGGGCGTCGGGGGCTACGGCGAAGTCGGTATCAGAGCGCTTGAAAAACCGCGACAGGCCCTCGTCAACGAAGATCGAGGCCCAAGCCGCGACACCGACCAGAAACATCAGCAAAGCAGCCGTCAGGATCAGCCCCAAGAAGCGCGGTTTGCCGCCAATTGCGCGCATTTTGGCAGGCTTGTCAGCCTTGCGTGCGCCAAACACGGTGAGGCGCTGCTTTTCGCTGCTCGCAGGCGGGACAACGCTTGGTGGCGGCATCTCGATGGTGCTTGGCTCGGGGGGGCGGCGCAGGTCTTGCAGGCTAAAACCAGTGCTCGCCACTTTGGCGGTTTCTTCACCCTCACCAACTTCATCAGTCTCTTCAGTGCCGCGTTTGCTGAAGAACGACATGATCCCGCCTTCAGGCGTTGGCAATGGCTTAGGAGGCGGCGGGTGAGCCGCGGAAGCGCTCGGATCAGAGGTGTCTATCGGGATCGTGCTGCCGATAACATCAGGCTCGGCGCGGGTAACACCAGCCAGCTTGGGAGCTGTGCCTTCATCGGCTTGTATGCGGCGCGAAGCAAACGTGGGCGCTGGCGCTTCGGCAGGAGCAGGGGCAGGTTCTGCAGTTGCTTCAGGCTCAGGCACTGGTTCAGGCACCGGTTCAGCGTCAGGCAAGCTCGGCGCTTCTGGCGCGGCTTGAACCTCTTCAACTTCAGGGAGGCGCTCAGGAACGGGCTCTGCTTCCGGCTCAGCTTCGGTAACTGGATCAGACACTGGTTCGGGTGCTGGTTCGGGTGCTGGCTCAGGTTTGGTCGCGGCTTCAGGCTCAGGAGGGCGGGCAATGCCGACAACTTTGACAGGCTCACGGTCAGCGGCAAGCTCGCCTAGTGCGCCGTTTTGAGCCGTGAAATACTGTGTTGGGCCGAAAAACGGCTCTTTGCTGAATTGCCCCTGCGTTGGCGTGGCGGCAAAATAAACCGGCTCAAAGCCGTTGTCGGCGGCAAAGCCTTCGGCCTCTGCGAGGGTTTCGTGCGCAACGGCGGCGATGTGCAGCATGTCGCCATTAACCACCCAGTCATAGGCCAGCTCGTCAAGCGCGTAAGGCGTGGCCCCGTCAAGTGCGTGGCGCACGGCCTCGGCTTGCACATCTGCGCCGCCTTGCGGGTCAACGATCGTGAGGTATTTGATCTGCTCTTCGGGCAAGATGAGCTTGCTCTGCACCGGCCCTGCGCCCAGATCAGTGGCACTGCGTTTGAGCACAGCAAGCGCTCCTGACAGATCAGGGACATCAAGCGGCACTTCACCCACACGCTCCCATCCGGCGGGTGCGCGTTTCAACAGGCCGATTCCGTTAACCGAAAGCGTGAGTGCAAAATTTGGCTTCATCAGACAGGCCCTAACCCGTGAGAACTGGTGTATGTGCCTCTATTATAACAATGATCTCGTCAAGAAAACAGAGCTTTGCCCGATGCGCTCGCGTGCACATCGGACTGGGCTTTATTTGGGGGCATTTCGCAGGTCCAACAAGGGGAAAAAACCTTTGTTTTAAGCCGTAGCGGTGTTTAGCGCTTGATCAAGATCGGCGATCAGGTCTTTCGCATCTTCGATACCGATGGAAATGCGCACCACGTTAGGCCCGGCTCCGGCAGCTTCTTGCTGCTCCGGGCTAAGCTGGCGGTGGGTTGTGGAGGCTGAGTGAATCACCAAGCTGCGCGTGTCACCGAGGTTGGCGACGTGGCTGAAAATCTCGAGGCTATCGACGAATTTGACGCATGAATCATAGCCGCCTTTGAGCGATATGGTGAACAGGCCACCCGCGCCTTTGGGGCAAATCTTGGCGACGCGATCATTGTAAGGCGACGAGGCGAGGCCCGCATAGGTGACGTGGTCAACCGCGTCGTGGCCCTCAAGCCAGCCCGCGATTTCTTCGGCGTTTTGCACGTGGCGCTCCATGCGCAGTGATAGTGTTTCGATGCCCATGAGCGTGTAGTGCGCGGCTTGTGGGTTCATTGTCATGCCCAAGTCACGCAACCCGATGGCGATGCCGTGGAATGTGTAGGCCAGCGCGCCGAATGTCTCGTGGAACTTGAGGCCATGGTAGGCAGGCTCTGGCTGGCTGAGCGAGGGGAACTTGTCAGAGGCTGACCAGTCAAACTTGCCTGAGTCCACAACGCAGCCGCCAGTAACCGTGCCGTTGCCTGTGAGGTATTTCGTGGTCGAGTGAACCACCAGCGTTGCGCCATGCTCGATCGGGTTGCAGAGGTATGGCGTGGCTGAAGTGTTGTCGACGATGAGCGGGATGCCCGCGGCGTCGCTTATCGCGGAAATTGCATCAAGGTCGGTGATGTAACCCCCTGGATTTGCGATGCTTTCACAGAACACGGCGCGGGTGTTTTCGTCGATCGCGGCTTCAACTGCGTCTAGGTCATCAAAGTCAACGAACTTGGCGCTCCAGCCGAAGCGTTTGATGGTTTGGCTGAACTGGGTGATCGTGCCGCCGTAAGCGCGGGTTGAGGCAACGACGTTCATGCCCGGGCTCATCAGTGGGAAGAGCGCCATCAGCTGGGCTGCGTGGCCAGACGAGCAGCAGACAGCGCCTTGGCCGCCTTCAAGGGTCGCGATCCGCTCGGCAAGCACGGCGACTGTCGGGTTTGTCAGCCGCGAGTAGATATAGCCGACTTCCTGCAGGTTGAAGAGTGCTGCGGCATGGTCGGCGTCGCGGAAAACATAAGCGGTTGTCTGGTAGATCGGCGTGTTGCGCGCGCCTGTTGTCGGGTCAGGCGCTGCGCCTGCGTGTACCTGAAGTGTGTTGAAACCGTATGCCATGACCTGTGCTCCCAATATATGTGTCGGACGGCACGTTAGGCGAGATGTTCCAGAGCGGCAACGGGCAAGGCGGCTTTAGGGAAATCTGTTTTGGTTTGTTCGGATTTTCGGAACAAATATTCCAAAGAGCGGGCGGCGGGTTTGTGCCCGCCGCCCGCCAAGGTAAGGATTAGCACATTCTTTTCGCGCCTCGCAGGTCGCAAGCAAGCTTGAGGAAAGCGGCTGCTTTTCAACGCATCCAGAAGCCTTCGCGTTTGATGCGGTTGCGGATGGCTTGTTCTTTGCGCGGCAGATCATCCTGATCAAACAGATCACGCACTTTGTGGCCGCGGCCTTGATAGATCATCCGCTTTGCGGGCTCGTAATTCTTGAGCGCTTTCTTGATCTTATTGGGGGCGGACACCTCTTCGATGACTTCCACGACCCTGTCAGCCTCGCGAGCATAAAGCAGCGGCAGCAGGCGATAGTGGCAACTCACAGTGCCATCAAGATACCCCTCGGGCAGGGCGTTGAGACCGCCGCCAAAAGCATGGATCACGAGGGGCAGCGCGACTTGGTCAAGCCAGGGGTCAAGCGTTTGGCAGACAAGCTCATCCGGGGCGTCGTCACGAATAGCGAGGGCATATTCCAGGAACTTTTCGCCAAACTCATGCGGGCAGGTGTGATAAAAGAAGCCCGCGTTGAAATAGAGATAGCGCCTCCAGTATTCGTCGGGCTGGGTGAGGTCGAGCGAGCTTTCAAAATCAAGCCCGAACTTGTCATAGAGCGACTTCCAGATTTGGCCATAGCCCGGCCCGTAAAGCTCTAGCTGTGGCCAAGTGCCGGTGCGTTTGAGCGAGGCTGAGGGCTTGGAGAAGTCAAACGGCACATCGGAAAGCTCGCCCGTGATCAGCGTGTCAGTGTCAAAAAACACAAATGGCTCACCCTTGGGAAGGGCCGTGAGCGCTTCGATCTTGTTGCCATAGGGGTAACTCTTACCAAAATGCTGGCTGTCAAACGGGATGATCTCGACGTTGAGCTCGGCGAGGGCCTCAAGCACCAAGGAATCATTCATCCTTGGATCGCGGTCCCAAAGCGGGCCGGGCTGGGGCTCGGCCACGATCAGCCGGCCCTTAAAATCAGGGCTGCAGGCACGCAGGGAGGCCGCGAAAAGCAGCGCCTCATATTGGAGACGGCCAGACTGGCCGATCACGAAAACATTGAAGTTTTCGATTTTTTTGGGTTTTTTAGCCATAGGATGCTGCTCGGTCTGCATGGTATTGTTGCCAGTATAGATACAATTGCACCGAGCGTCCAAGGGCAATGCCTGAAAGAGGAAACAAAGATATGAAATATTTAACATTGATCGCGGCGATAATTACGACGCCAGCTTTCGCGGAAACCACCTTTCAAGCGGAAGATCAGACGCCTACAGGGAAATTTACCACCGCAGGGGAGGTTAAGCAGATCCTTGAGCTGACCAAAGCGAGCTGGGTTGGCGTGCGCGAATACGAGGGGCGCGACTTGGTCTATTTTTCGCAGGTCTTAAGCTGGCGCTGCGGGCTGCACCAAATCCGCTATTCTGTGAACGGCGGCGAGATGCAAATCTGGGACATGCCTGATTGTCAGTTGGACATGACTACACCAAACGCCATTCCCAACGATCAAGTGATGAAAATTTGGAAACCCTATGAGCTTAAGAGCGTTCAGACGATTGACGTTGAGCTGCTGCTGGACGACATGAACGAGATGAGTGCCAGCTTTGAGCGCGGCGCGATCATGATCCCGTGAGTACCGAGAGAGCCGTGAAGCCCTCAAACCTGCCTGCAAGCGCGGCTTTGTTGATGATATTTGTAATAGTGACTTGGGTTTTTACCCTTGTTGTCGGGTCATTCGGCCTATTGGCCCCATTGTGCGCTGTGGTGACGCTCGTTTGGGCCGCGAAATTGTTGTTTGGCCTAACCCGCTGGCTAAAGGCCGACAAAGACACGCGGCCACCAATGCGGTTCCCCAGAAAAACCGCGGCTGTCTTGCTGGTGATACTCTTGGCTGTTGGTTATTTCGGGTATTTGATTGCGCGTGATCTGTCGGGGCTCTGATCCACAAGGCCATACCGCAGTGAGGCGCAGGGCGTCTGGTGCAAGTGATGCAGAGATACAGGCGGTAACTGGGCAAAGCGCCGAGATGGTTGCCTATTATAGGGCAAGGGCTAGCCGCAAAGCGCTTTCGAAATCTGCTCAAAAACGTAGAGAATAGAACATGAACAGAACAAGACTTGGGACCAGACGTTGGGGCCAACTACAATTCTCGGATGTTTTCAAGGAGAGGTTAAGAGCCTAAGTGTTTGATTTGTAAGTGGTGGGCGACCCTGGAATCGAACCAGGCGTGCGTCTCCGCGAGGGAGTTACAGTCCCCTGCCACACCTTGCGGCCTGTCGCCCACTGAGGGCGGTGATTACTTGCCTCACCAAGGGTCGTCAACAGCAAATTGTCGTGTTAAGCGGCTGAGGAACCAGATTGTTTGATATTATGCAAAACAGGATGCCGGCATGAAAAAGCCAAAGTGGGTCGTGAAGAAAGAACAAGGCGAAAAACGCGAGGGAAAAGAGACAGTTTGGCTGTTCGGTATCCATGCGGTGCGCGATGCGTTGAGCAACCCCGCGCGCAAGAAGCTCCGGCTTGTTCTGACCAAGAATGCAGCTGATAGGCTGGCTGACGTGTTGCCAACCGCAGGCATTGAGCCGGAGATGTGTGAGCCGCGCCGCTTTGCAGCGCCACTTGATCCAAACTCTGTACACCAAGGGGCAGCCCTTGAAGTGATGCCGCTTGACTGGGGCAATGTCAGCGAAGTGTGCATCGGCGGGGGCGATGAGCGGCCCGCACGGGTTATGCTGCTGGATCGGGTGACAGACCCCCATAACGTGGGCGCGATCCTGCGTTCGGCTGAAGTGTTCGGCGCACGCGCGGTTATCGGCACCAAGCACCACAGCGCGCCGGAAACTGGCGCTTTGGCCAAGACCGCCAGCGGCGCGCTTGAGCGCCAGCCTTACCTGCGGGTCGTGAACCTTGGCCGCGCGATCGAAGAGCTGAAAAAGGCGGGTTACTTCGTGATCGGCCTTGATGGCGAGGCCGAGAGCGTGATCGAAACGCATTTGGATGAGCTTGGCACACGCCCGATTGCGCTTGTCTTGGGTGCTGAGGGGCCGGGGCTGCGCGAGAAAACCAAAGAACTTTGCGATGTGCTGGCCAAGATCGAGTATGCAGGTGAATTTGGCTCGCTCAACGTGTCAAACGCGGCGGCTGTGTCGCTCTATGCGGCAACGCGCGCGAAATAGGCGAAAAATCACCGAGTGTTCACAGGTTCTTTACACTCTCTTTATAACTTCGTTTTCATACCTACATCATGGAAGGAAGCAGGCTGGAACATCTGCTTTCTAACACTGTCCCTCGTTCCGCGACTGCGCCCGGGCCTTGGCTTGGGCGCTTTTTTTTGTCTAATGAGGGGAAAGAGAAGGGGTTGGCATGGACGAATCTTATTCGGACGCGTTTTTGAAACGCATTTTGGAGCGCGCTGAGCTGCTGGGCGTTGTGGGGCTTTCGTCAAAGCCCACGCGCCCGAGCTTCTTTGTCGGGCGTTACATGAAGATGCGCGGGTACACTATTGTTCCGGTAAACCCGGCTTATGTTGGGCAGGATTTCTTGGGTGTGCCCTATGTGGGCGGGCTTGCTGATCTGCCAGAAGGAACTGATTTTCTGGATCTGTTCCGGCGCTCGCAAGATGTTTTGCCCATTGTCGAAGAGGCGCTTGAGAGGTTGCCTGCCCTAAAAACAATCTGGATGCAGATTGGCGTTGTCCACGAAGAGGCGGCAGCTTTAGCGCGGGCGCAAGGTGTCGACGTGGTCATGAACCGCTGCCCCAAGATCGAGCATCAGCGACTGTTTGGAGAGCTTCGAAAAGGTGGCTTTAACACCGGTGTAATTTCGTCAAAACTCTAAAGATGTTGCGCCGCTTACGCGTCGCGCCTCGGGCGGGGTGGGCTGGCCGAAGGCCAGCCCACTGAAGCGGTGCGCATGGAATGGCAAAGTTGTTCACTTGCTTTGTCAGGAAGATTTTTCCTGTAATTTGGACGTTCGATCAAGGATCGAGACATAGTCACCAGTCGGTTGAGAGCTGCTCTTGCTCGCGGTTTTTGTTGTTGTGGTCTTCTTGTTAGAACCTTCCTTATCATCTTTTTCGTCCATGCCAAACTCTGCTTGGACAGTCGTCGTCGCACCTCCGCCGTCAGAATAGTCCCAAACGTGCGAAACTGTTGAGGCGATCCAGTCCCCGTCAGCGTCTGGTGCAACGCCCTTTACTTTGATGGGAGCTTCACACCCTAGTCATAGAGCTTTAGGTGGCTGTAGTCGTGCAACGCGACAGGTGGCTTGAAATTCATCCAGAGGCTCTCAGCGGCCATGCCCCGGCGAGTGAGCAGACGGTGAAAATACATCGACAGCACGGCCTCGCGGCCAGCATCGTCGATGAGTTTGTTGAGAACCTTTTCACTCTTTGGGCTCGAGTTGATCCCGTATGTGTAGGCGCGCATTGACTGCGACAGGATACCGTTTGCCTCACACCATCCTGTGAAGCTGACCCCACGACCTTTCAAGGCACCCATAATGGCTTCATGAAGCCATTTTCCCGGTGCTGGTTTAAATTTATCGACTGACATTTCGCATCCTCGCTCTTTTCGTTCTTGCCCCATTGAGGTCAAAACTAACTCAGTAAGTCAAGATATTTTCTAACTCGTCAGAGGTTTGCCTTTTTTGTCTTATCGAATCGGAAGAAAGTTGCGAGAACGCCACAATGAATGGTGTTGGAAATAGAATGCGGCATGCTATGGATGCCAAAGGCTTCTCTGAAGACGGGCTGTCAAAGCGGCTTGGCCTCAACAAACGAACACTCAATTACTATCTAAATGATCGCTCAGAACCCAAGTTCGAGACCCTATTGAATTTCTGTGAAATTACTGGCGTCGACGTTGGAGATGTCCTTCGACGCGGAACTGACGAGCACATCAATTTCAAATTGGATCAAGGCGACCCCGACTTTGTAAAGGTTGATGTCTATGATGTTGGGCTTGCGGCGGGCGATGGCCGGATATCTGACAACGCTCAAGTGATAAACCAATTGGCATTCAACGCCCAATGGCTCAGCCGTGAGGGTATCGACCCTGCCCACGCCTCAATCGTTCGGGTGGAAGGCGAAAGCATGGAGCCTACGCTCCAGAGTAAGTCTGTGGTGCTGATCGACCACCGCGACAAACAGCCCGTCTCCAAGTCCTACATTTTTGCTGTTCGTCTGGGCGAAGGCCTGAAGGTCAAGCGCGTTGAGCGGAGCATTGAGGATCAAAGCATCTTGCTGCACAGTGATAACCCGAGAGACCCAACAGAACACATTACCGGTAACGACCTGGATGGCTTCGAGATCATCGGTCGTGTTGTCTGGACGGCCAAGACCTTCCCAGCCTAATGTTAAAATGGCATCAAATAGTAGATTTGTAGATGATGAGATTTGCACTTGCGTTAGTGGCCAGTGTGGCGGGCACAGCCGTTTCTGCACAAACTGGGTATGTAGAGAATTGCTATTCGAACATCATCAAAGTGGAAGCCGTCGATTTTTCTAAAGCAGTGATCGAAGATCGAGAAGTGCGTGCCCGCGTGTCCTATGTAGATCAAGATGGCGTTCCCCTCAAAAGCATTGAGCTTGGCTTTGAGATTTGGTCGGATGCACGCCCCTTGCCGCTCTACAAAAGCGTCATACGAAATCTACGCAACATCGATGGCGGTATGCTGGCGGGCGAGACGCTGGAAGCAAGCGACTACCATTTCATGGAAGAGCGTGAAAAAACGATGGCAAAAGAGACCCACGAGTTGGAGCTGCGCTTTAAGGTGATTGCAGTTAAAGATCTCGGTGGTAATCGGATCCCGTGCGGCTGGTGACGCCCCTAAAATTGGTTCCCTACTTTTGAAGTCCATATTTGGCGACACATGACCTCTAGCTATTTATTTTTATTGAATAATTTCTCAATCATGCTTCAAAAATCCGAGTAGGGAAGTGACTTCCCTACTTTGCCGTTTCACCCTTTCAAGAAATATCGCAGAAAGGCATGTTTGTGGTTTGCTAAAAGCCCTTATTTACTTGCCTTCGAAGAGCCTTTGAAAGGTTTTCGAAAGCTCTTGCCAAAAAGCTTTCAAATTTGCACTCTCTCAAAACGTCCTTACGAAACACCGACTTTTGCCATTTCATTCGATCAGGCCTTGTTTCGAAGTGAGGTAGCTTTGGACGTTATATTTAAGGCTGTTTCCGATTAACCCCGATAAAGACCACCTAATCCCTTAGTGACAGTTCATTCAAACGGTAACATTCAGAAAGAAAAAGGGCTAGGGCGGTGATTGACCTCTTCGGGCTGGGCTTCTATCTGAGTGAGGCGCGGAGGGCTGGGTGATCGCGGCAGTTTAGGCTTAGGCTTAGAGTGGCGAGGAAAGTCCGGACTCCACAAGGAAACGGTGCCGGGTAACGCCCGGGCAGGGCAACCTGACGGAAAGTGCCACAGAGAAGAGACTACCCTGCATGTCGGGGGAAAGGTGAAACGGTGGGGTAAGAGCCCACCGGGGTTCTGGCAACAGCGCCCGCATGGCAAACCCCACCGGGAGCAATGCCAAATAGGAACCTTACATGGGCCGCCTTGGCTCAAGGTTCGGGTTGGCAGCTAGAGGGGCGTTGGCAACAGCGCCTTAAGATGAATGATCATCCAGAGCGGGGCGACCCGTTTGGACAAGATCCGGCTTATAGGCCTTCCGCGCGTTTTTCTGATGTCACGACATAAAGCCCTGCGAGCAGGAGGGCGGCGCCTGTGAGCTTGAGCGGTGTTGCCGGCTCGCCGATGAGGAAGGTGGCCAGCAGCCAAGCTGTGAGCGGCTCGGCGAGCGCGAGTGTGACCGCTGTGGAGGCGGGCAGCGCCTTGAGACCCCATGTGTAGAGCGCGTAGGCGAGGCCTGTGGAGAGCACGCCAAGCCCCAGCAGGGTGGCAGGGGCTGTGCCAGTGAGCGCCCAGCCCGTCGGGACGAGTGCGAAAACCGGCGTTACCAGCAGGGCGGCCAGCGTGAACGTGCTTGCCGCGATGGTGTTTGAGGGGGCGTGCGGGCTCATGGCTGAGCTTGCGAGGGAGTAGACCGCGTAGGAGAGCCCCGCTGCGAGGGCGAGGGCTATGCCTGTCAGCGTGAGGCTTTCGGCTTGGCCTGCGAGCACCAGAAGTGCTGCGCCGAGGATGGCGAAGGCCTGCCCCAAGGCTTTGCGCGCTGTGGGGCGCTGGCGCAGGAAAGCGGCCTCGTAGAGCGCGACCCAAAGCGGTGCCGAGCCGATGGTGAGCGCGGTTCCGATGCCGACGCCCGCGCGCGTCACGGCGGCGAAGAACAGCAGGTTGTAGGCCGCGATGAAGCCACCTGCGAGCAGCAGAGGCCCGCGCGGGACTTGCCCGAATGCACGCCGCGACGCCGGGTGTGCAAGCGCCAGCAACAAGAGCGAGGCCGCGCCAACCCAGAGCCGCACAGCACCGACAACCAGAGGCTCACGCGCCTCAGGCAGGGTGCTTTGGAAGGTGCCTGTCGTGCCCCAAAGCATGGCGGCCACAAGCACGGCGAGGATGGCGAGAGCGCGAGGCATCGGCGAGTTCCTGTGTTTCATTCGCTATGGCAGTTCAAAGTGCTGGTGAAAAGAGCACTGGTGTGAGTCTTTGCGGTTGACTCGGGCGCGCATGTCCTTAAAAGGCGGGTCTGATAGAGATTTTATGGGCCGCACGATTTTGTGTATGCCCCACTGCTGGAGATACCCAATGGCGAAGCCAACCACGATCAAAATCCGCCTGAACTCGACCGCAGGCACCGGCCACTTCTACGTGACCAAAAAGAACGCACGCACGATGACCGAGAAAATGGTTGTTAACAAGTATGACCCGGTTGTGCGCAAGCATGTTGAATACAAAGAAGGCAAGATCAAGTAAGATCTGCTCTGCTTTGAAGAGTTTGAGCCGCGTTTCCGCAAGGGAGCGCGGCTTTTGCTATTGGAGGGTGTGAAGCCAGAGTTGCATGTTTTGTGCGGCAAGATCGCATCGGGGAAGTCGACGTTGAGTGCAGAGTTGGCGCGGCCTTCGATTGAGAAGTATTCCTCGGTCAGGCAAGTGCGGATTGCTGCTTTGAAAGACATTGGGTGCACTCATGGAATGCGTGATCTCACGGCATATTCCTGTGTAAGCATGGCAGATGTGAGGCCGCCGAACCGCGTCCATTGGCTCGCGTTGGGACCTAGCTTTCGCCTTTGCCCGAGCCTGACTTGCGCAGCTTGCGATACCAGCGTTTGTTGACGGTGATGAAGGCGTCGATCATGGGGCCAAGACCGCCGATTTGACGTTCTTTAAGGTAGAAAAAGCCTGCAAGCGCGCCAAGGGCGGCGCCGAGCGTGTCGATGATCAGGTCTTTCATGGTGTCGACGAGGCCTGACTTTTGCATGTTCATCCCGAAGAGTTGATCCATCGCGAACTCGAAGATCTCCCAGAGCGCGCCGATGGAGAGGCCGACGCAGAACGCGAGTGTCGCCAGCGCCCACGGCGGAGCTGCGTAACGGTCGCCCTCAAAGAGCATGAATATCAGCAAGAAGCCCATCGTGCCGAAGCTGAGGGCCGAGAGGAAATGCAGCGCCACGTCCCACCACCAGAACCGCTGGTAGAAGTCGGCGACTTCGCCGAGAAACAGCGTGGCGAAGATGAAGATAACCGTCGCGGCGAGGATGGTGCCGGGCAGTTGGATGCCGAAAAATCGGGCAAAGCGCTGGGGCAGGAACGTGAGCGTGAGCGTTGAGAGCGCGACGAAGGCTGCCGTCCAAGACTGGGCGAGCACCCCGACAACAGCCTCAACTGCCAAGATGGCTTGGATGATCCAGACAACAAGGGGTCGGTGCGGCGTTGGCATCGGTGGCTCTTCCTATTGGCGGTGTTAGGCCCAATATAGGGTGTATGAGCAGTTTCACACCCCTTCGCCTTGCAAGCTATAACATTCGTGCGGGCCTTGGCAGCGACTTGAGGCGCGACCCGCTGCGTGTCTTGGGCGAGATCGCGGCGTTCAAAGCTGATGTCGTTGCGCTGCAAGAGGCTGACTTTCGCATGGGCAAGCGCCCGACAGCGCTGCCGCATGACCTGATCGAAGGCCACACGGGCCTGCGCCCGCTGCCTGTGGCCGAAAACGAGGTGAGCCTTGGCTGGCATGGCATTGCGCTGCTGGCGCGGCCTTCGCTTACGGCCAAAGCTGTGCACCGTTACCCGCTGCCGGGGCTAGAGCCGCGCGGCGCTGTTGCGGTTGATTTGCCCGGCCTGCGCGTTGTTGGCGTGCATCTGGGCTTGTTGCGCCGCTCACGCCGGTTGCAGCTTGACCACATTCGCGAAGAGCTTGACGGGCTGGCCCCGCTGCCCACCATTATCTTGGGGGATTTTAACGAATGGTCACGCAAGGTTGGCCTTGGGCGGCTCGCGCGGCGCTATACGATTTTGACACCGGGGCGGACGTTCCCCTCAAGTCTGCCTATTGGCGCGCTTGACCGGATGGCGCATTGCGACAGGCTGCACGTCAAGATGCTGGGCATCCCGCGCGCCGCCAAGGGCAGCCACGCCTCTGATCACCTGCCGATCTTGGCTGAGGTGCGCCATTCTTAGGAGAACCAAGCCAGCGTTATGGCTGTCAGCACGAGATAGCGGCCGGCTTTTGCGAGCGTTACCAGAATGAGGAACGGCAGCAGCGGCTCGCGCATAAGGCCGGCAACCACAGTCAGCGGGTCTCCGACAACGGGCAGCCAACTGCCAAGCAGTGACCAGCGGCCATAGCGGCGATACCAGTTTTGGGCGCGGGCAAGCTGGCCCTCGGAGGCCGGAAACCAGCGCTTGTCTTTGAGGTGTAGCAAGGAGCGCCCGAACGCCCAGTTGATCAGCGCCCCCAGCACATTGCCAAGGGTTGCCACCAAGACAAGCGTGAGGACAGGCTGCTTGGACGCGAGCAAAAGCCCCACCAGCACCGCCTCTGACTGCATCGGCAAGAGCGTCGCCGCGACAAGTGCGGAGGCAAAGAGGGCGAGATAGGCGAGCATCATGTGATCCGCTGCAAAACAGTTGGCGGCTTACTAGCACGGCGCGGTGCGGATGTTGAGGGCTGCAAGAGCACAACAATGGGGCGTGCCTGCAAGGCTGGGAGCATTTCACGTTGGCTGCGGAGTTTACTATTGTGAAAATTTATGCGAGTTTGAACTGGGCGTTTGAGGCGCCTCCAGTCTGCGGAAAGAACAGAAGTTCACTCAAAGTATCTTGTCAGATGAACTGACCTTTTGGCTCGCGGTGCAGGCATTGAGCGTTTGGAAAGGAAAGTTCCATGCCAACCAAATGGCTTCCCGCGTCGGCGGATATTGACCACCTCAAGCACCAAGCAAAAGACCTGCAAGCAGATTTTCGTGCTGGAAAGATGAGCGCCTATCAGCGCGTTCGAGAGTTTCACCCGAAGCTGTCGACGTTCTCGGATATGGCCATGTCTCAGCGAGCCTTCAGCTTAAGTGATGCGCTGTTGGCGATAGCCCGCGAGTATGGCTACGCGAGCTGGCCACGTCTCAAAGCCGTCGTGGCGCAGGCAAGCGGGCCAGACGCGCCTTTGAACCACAATGAGCGCATTGACGATGATGTCTTCCGCCAAGCTGTCGACTTTCTTGATGAGGGCCACGAAGCCCTGTTGCGCAAGCACTTGGAGGATCACCCTGCGCTTGTGCATCAGAAAATGCAGTTTGAGGGCGGGAACTACTTTGCCGAGCCAACCCTGCTTGAGTTTGTCGCCGAAAACCCGATGCGGCAGTCTGCGCTGCCTGCAAATGTCGTCGAGATTGCACGGATTATTCTGGAGGCGGGGGCGAAGGACAACCAAAAGGCGCTTAACGAGACAGTGATGCTTGTCGCGTCAGGGCAGGTCGCGCGTGAACACGAGGTGCAAGAGCCGTTGCTTGACTTGCTGTGTGACTATGGCGCTGACCCTGCTGCAGGCATTCACGCTGCTTTGGCGCATCGTGAGATTGCCGCTGTGAAGAAGCTACTGGCGCGCGGCGCACCGCTTGATCTGTCGACGGCCTCAGCCATCGGCATGATGGATGAGGTTGTAAGGCTGCTCAAGGCGCCGGATGAGGGGCAGTTGCAACTCGGGTTGTCTCTGGCGGCGCAGAACAACCGTGCTGAGGCCGTCGCGGCGCTGCTGGCAGCGGGGGCTAACCCCAACCGCTACAACCCACCGGGCGGGCACGCGCATTGCACGCCGCTCCAGTCGGCGATTGCCGAGGGCAACTTGGCTGCTGTTAAAGTGCTGGTTGAGGGCGGTGCGCGCTTGGACATCAGGGACATTCACCACAATGCCGACGCGCTTGTCTGGGCCGAACACGCGGGGAGCCGTGAGGTTTTTGACTACATCAAATCTCAAGCGTCTGGGTGACTTTGGCACAGGCCGCGAGGCGTGGGGTGTCGGGGGCGGTTCTTAGCCGTCTGGGCCCTCGGCGTCGAACACTTCCAGCGCGGCGTTTAGGCCGTTGATTGCTGCGGGGAGGCCGCCGTAGAGGGCCATTTGCCAGATCGCAGCTGCGATTTCTTTTTGGGAGAGGCCCGCTTTACGCCCGCCTGCGACGATGATGGCTGGCTTTGTTCTGAGCAATGACAAGGTGTTTGAGCTTGAAGAAACCGCTTCTGGCACGCGACTTGTGCATAAAGAGCTGTTCAGCGGCCTGATGGTGCCGCTGTTCTGGTCGAGCGTTCAGCGCGGAGTGCCGACGATGCTGAACGCGGTGAACGCAGCCTTGAAGGCGCGTGTTGAGGGAAGCTAGGCAAGGATTTCCCTGACAATGCCAAATGCACGCCATATTTCACCTTTAGCGCTGGGTTTTTAGGGAGGGCTTGCCTGATGTGGGATTGGCTTGAAGACAACAGGAATTACATGCCTGTGCTGTGGACGATAACTCTGGTTTTACTGGGTTTTCCTGTCGCTATATGGGCCTTTTGGCCTTTTCTGACATGGATCGCTGTTCTGTTTTCGCTGGCGTCTCTTCTGTCTGCTTGGCGTGAGCACTTGGCCTCTGATGAGCAGCTTCTTTTAGACATGTGCCCACACGAGCCGTCGCCGAAAGGCCGCGCCGCTGTGATTGTTCGATTGCGCTTTGCGACATTTGGGCTGCTCACAACGATCGCAACCTTCGCAGTTATCTTCATCGCCGTCGGGGGCGAACTTGGCTCTCCCTTTTTACTTTTAGCGGCGGGGCTTGTCGTAGTTGGCATACTGGCGTCGCTTCTGAGTACCCATGCCGCGATGTGGACAATATCTACTTGGAGTTTGATGTCCGGAATTCCGCTGAATGCGCTCAGCATCTGGGTTGCACTGACCAAGCAAAAGCCTGAAAATCGCGCGGCGTTTCAGCGGCTGTATGAGGCTGAGAACAAGTTCTATGTTACTATTGCTGGCTACGTGACCAGCTTCACGTTTCGCAGCAATAGCGCGTGGTTGCGCGAAAACCTGCCGCCGATTGGCAGGCTTCCCTAGGCGTTTGTTGAAATAGGCCTCGGCGTGCGCAGTGCAGGCTTGGCGTTGCAGCTTTTGCGATGAAGCGTAAGGTGCGGTGTCCGCTGCTCAATGCACTCACCCAAATCGAAGGCTACCGATGACACGTAAGGAATTCTTGGCAATGGCTGGCCTGTTGGGGCTTGGCACGGTTACATCCCCTAAGGCGCTTTTTGCGAGCAGCCCGCGCGATGTTTTGGTCATCGGCGCGGGGGCGGCTGGCCTGACTGCGGGCTATCGCTTGGCGCAGCGCGGCATAAAGTTTCGGATTTTGGAGGCCTCGTCGGCTTACGGCGGGCGGATGAAGCGAGATGTGAGTTTTGCCGATTTCCCAGTGCCGTTGGGGGCGGAGTGGCTGCATGCCACGCCCCGTGTGCTCAACTCGATTGTCGGCAAGCGAGCCAAAAAGCTTTCGATCCAAACCAAGGGATACAAGCGTGACGACGGCTATGGCTTTTGGGATGGCAGCGTTTTGACACGTGAGAAACTAGGCGCGCAGAGCGATCTGAAATTCGTCAACTCCAGCTGGTTTGACTTTTTTGATGCCTACATTGTGCCTTCGGTGAAAAGGAATATTTCGTTTCAGGCTCCGGCCACAGCGATTGACACCTCGCAAGAGCGCGCAACTGTTACAACCCGATCAGGCGAGGCGTATAGCGCTGATGCTGTGCTGGTCACTGTGCCTTTGAAAATGCTGCAAGAGCGGCGGATTTCGTTCACGCCACCACTGCCCAAGCCCAAGCTCAGTGCTATAGACAGGGCGGTGTTTTGGGAGGGCTTTAAGGCGTTTCTGGAGTTTGAAGAGCCGTTTTATCCGACGTATACTGATGTCAAAGTCACGCCCGATGAGGCTGGGCAGCATAGCTTCTATGATGCGGCCTATGGGCAGAACAGCCGCCGCAACATTTTGGGGATGTTTGCTGTCGGTCGTGCTGCGCGGCCCTATCTGGGGCTGTCAAAAGCCGCCGTGACGCGCCATATCTTGCGCGAGCTTGATGAGATATTTGACGGCCAGGCAACGCCGCGTTTTCGAAAGATCATCACTCAGGATTGGTCAGGCGAGCCTTTCATTGGAGGCGCCTATGTGCAGGACCATGAGAGTTGGAAGCGCGTGCGCGAGCTGGGCCGCCCGGTTGGGGAGCGCCTGTTTTTTGCCGGTGAAGCCTACACCGATGGCGAAGACTGGGGCGCGGTGCATGACGCGGCTCTGGCGGCTAAGAGGGTGGTTGATCAGTTGTGATTGGCTGTTGCCCAACCAAAAAGGGCCGCTCGATGTGAGCGGCCCTTTCAGAGTTGGTGTTGTCGTTGTGCTAGTCCGAGTTGCCCATGAACATGAGCAGGAACTGGAACATGTTGAGGAAGTCGAGGTAGAGGTTCAGCGCGCCGTGGATTGCTGACTTATCCAACCATTCCTGATCGCCGTGGTGGGCGTGCGCGAGGTATGTCGATTTGATCTTCTGGGTGTCATAGGCTGTGAGGCCTGCGAAGATCAGCACGCCGATCATCGAGATCGCATACATCATCGCTTCTGATTGGAGGAACCAGTTGACGATCATCGCCACCAGAAGGCCGATCACACCCATGATGAGGAAGCTGCCCCAGCCTGAGATGTCTTTCTTGGTGGTGTAGCCCCAGAGCGACAGGCCCGCGAAGGCGATGGCTGTCACGAGGAACGTCTGCACGATTGAAAAGCTTGTGTAGAAGATAAAGATCGAGCTGAGCGACACGCCGATGAGGGCCGCGAACACAAAGAAGAACAGTTGTGCGCCCGACGCTGAGACACGGTTTGTGACCGCGCCGAAAGCGAAGATCATGCCGAGGGGCGCGAGCATGACGACCCATTTGAGGGGTGATGTGTAGATCAGCGCGCCCAAGCTTGTGAGCATCGTGCCATTGGCCATTTGGCCGACTGCAAGTGCCGGATCAGGTGTTGTCGCGAGGCCGGCGATGGCCCAAGCGGCGAGTGCTGTGATCAGCATGCCGATAGACATGGTCCCGTAGACCTTGTTCATGTGAGCACGAAGCCCTGCATCAATCGCGGCGCTTTGGGTTTGCGCGCCCGACCGAATGGTTCCGAATTCTGCCATTATAGCCTCCGAGGGTTAGATATAGCGGTAGCCCCGCCATGATTGGCGAGGCCTTCCCTATGAATATCGGCTACATGGCGCGATATTTCAAGGATTACCGACATGTTTTGTCAGCCTATTTGCACCAGTTTGCAGGGATATCCCAAGCCGGACGCTTGGCCTCGGCGCGCGCTTGCGCCGACGTGAGGCCGATGTCTTGAAGCTGGGCTTCACTCAAGCTTAACAAAGCCCTGCGGCTGCGCGACAGGTTGAGACGCGACTGCAAGTAGGAGAGAGGCGAAGTGCCTTTGCGTGTGGTGCAGGCAGAATGGGGCAGGGCGTTTGGCTGTGTGCTCACGTGGGACATCATCGTTCTCCATTTGTTATGTTTGCGTCGAATACATCAGATGCCTTGATGTTTGTCGGCCGCGCCGCCATAAGTGAAATGAATGGTAGTTAATTCCACATCACGGAGCTTGATATGAGGAATCTCGACATTACGACCCTGCGCTCATTTATGGCTGTGGTCGACAACGGCGGTGTCACACGGGCGGCGGGCGTGTTGAACCTCACGCAATCGGCGGTGTCGATGCAACTAAAGCGCCTTGAGGGGCTCTTGGGCGTTGAGTTGTTTGACAGGGCGGGCCGCAAACTTGTGCCAACAGCGAGCGGCGAACAACTGCTGTCGTTTGCCAAAAAGATCATCGAGTTGAACGACGCTGCCGTCGGGCGGCTGACGAACGACCGCTATGAAGGGGTGATCAAAGTTGGTGTGCCGCATGATGTGATCTACCCGGTTGTGCCTAAGGCGTTGGCGCAGTACAGCCGCGACTTTCCGCGCGTTCAGGTTGAGCTTGTGTCAAGCTTCACCGGCCAGTTGCATGAGGCGTTCGGGCGCGGCGAGCTGGACATCATCATCACCACCGAGACAACCCTGCGGGAGGGCGGCAAGACGCTGAGCGCGCTGCCGCTTGTCTGGTATGGCGCGGCGGAGGGCCATGCGTTTAAGCAGCGGCCTTTACGGCTGGCCTATTCGCGAAGTTGTGTGTTCCGCCCGCAAGTTATTGCCGCGCTTGAGCGTGTCGGGATCGACTGGGAAATGGCGATTGATGCGGACAATGACAGCAGTGTCATGGCGCTTGCGAGCGCTGATCTGGCCGTTCTGGCGCTGCTGGAAGGGCAGGGGCGCACTGACTTGGTTGAGTTGCCGAAAGGCCATGGGCTGCCAGAATTGTCGAGCCAGAACATCAATATCTATAAAGCCGCCAGCAACCGCTCGGCGCTGGTTGACGCCTTCGCAGAGCTGCTTGAGACGGGCTATTGCGGGCTGAGTGTGCCCGCATTGGAGCTGGTGGGCAAAGCCTGAAATCAGGCTCAGGGGCGACCATGTTTTACGTTTTTGACGGCGCCTGCGGAGGTAACGCGTGGAGCGTTATCTTAACAGTTTTTGATCCTCTAGGCGACATGCAGTGAACGACGGGTTTGAGGCCAGAGTGGCGGATGCTGCGTGGTGAACAAATTGCTGCCTTGGCGATGGAGTCGAAAACAAACGTTTGTTGAGCGCCCCGGGTAGCGGTTGCTTGGAGAAGTCTTCCGAATGCTTCAATCTCAGGGTTTCAGTCAAATAGTTTTCGAGTTTTTTCAAATAACTTCTTTCGTTCCTCGTTACCCTCTAACTCTTTTTGAATCGCTTCTAATTGTTCTTCAGTCCGACGCTCCACTTCAAGCCGGTCGGTTTCTTTGGCCTTTTCCACCTCACGACGAACATATTCATTGGCCTTCCCGATACCGTCGCTTGCCCCAAGCGCGGCGCTTTTTAAAGCCGAAGCGATTCTTGTCGGGCGAAAGCTTTCACTGATTGCACGCTCATTCTCTTGGTCTTTGCGCTCAATGTTCACTCGAGCGTCTTTAACAAGCAGGGCCGCCTCGTGCGCTGAGTAAAGTGTAGTTTTTGCAGGTATGCGCAGTACTTCGAAACCCTTTTCGATGAGAAACAAATCTCGTCTCTGATCTTTTTCTATGGCTTCAGGCGAAGAATGATATGCAGCTCCATCGACTTCGACTACCAATCGAGTGTCCACCAGAAAGTCTAGCCTGTATTGAGCAACAGGGACTTGCATGCGCAGCTCGAGACCGCCGCCAGAGAGGAACCCATTCTCAGGCTCGAGATCAAACTCAGAAATCATCGCATCTAAGAAACCTGTTTCGGCGGGAGATTCGCAGACTGCGCGAAAGCTATCTTGCCAGCCCTCGCTCTCAGAAGTTAGGTCTGTCAGCCTACTGTGTCCCGAAGACCCATCAGTCCTTGGCTTTGAAATATCGGCATATACTGAAAACGCAACTAGCGCTGCCAGTCCAAAACTGAGCGGGAAAACAAAACCGACCAAAACAAAAATGATGACCAAGCCAACACGGAGCGAAATACTGTTATTCATATGCAGACCTGAAAGATTAAAGTTGAAAAGGTGTTTCGGCAGATCATTGATACAGATCACAAAATGCAACACCTCATTGGCGCAGCCGCAGCGAAGGCCCGCTTCGTCCCGCACAGCCGCCTTTGCTCGCGAGCGCTGTAGGGCGCGGCTCTCTTGAGCCTATTGAGGCCAGCCCTTCTCGTCGGACTGGCTGCGTGTTGTGCTCAGTCGAGCGTGACCACGACCTTGCCCGTTGATTTGCGCGCTTTGAGCAACTCCATGCCTTCGAGCGCCTGCTCAAGTGGGAAGACATTGCTGACGTGTGGTGTGATGCGCCCCTCGTTGAGCCAGCCGATAAGCGTTGTGAGACTGTCGGTGACGACTTCGGGCTTAAACTTGAGGTAGCCGCCCCAGTAAAACCCGATGACCGAGAGGTTTTTGACCAAGAGGTGGTTGGCTTTGATCTGGGGAACATCACCCGAGGCAAAGCCGATGCTCAACAGGCGCGCTTCGGGGTTGGCCGCGCGCATGGCTGCTGTGAACTGGTCGCCGCCAACAGGGTCGTAGACCACATCAGCCCCGCCAAGGGCTTTGACGGCCTCTCGGATGTCTTCTGTTTTGGCATCTATCAGGTGGTCAGCACCGGCGGCTTTGGCAACCTGCAGCTTGTCCGCACCGCGCGCGCAAGCGATGACAGTTGCCCCCATCAGCTTGCCGATTTCGACAGCCGTGAGGCCAACACCGCCCGCCGCCCCCAACACAAGCAGTGTTTCGCCTTTTTGCAGGTTTGCTTTGTAATCAAGCGCAACATGGCTGGTGCCGTAGGCCACTTGGAGCGCCGCAGCGTCAACCATGTCGGTGCCGTCAGGCAGAACGGTGACGCGGTGCGCTTCATAGCAGGCATAGTCCGCCAGCCCACCGGCTCCGCCAAACACTGCCACAGGCGTGCCAACGGGCGGGCCGCTGACACCGTCACCGAGGGCATCAATAATGCCAGACACCTCCATGCCGAGCGTGAAGGGCGGTTCGGGTGTTTCCTGATAGGTACCCTTCACCATGAGCAGATCGGCAAAATTAAGCCCGCAAGCCACGATTCGAACGCGGAGTTCACCAGGCTTGGGTTCTGGAAGGGGAAGTGTTTCCAGAGTGGGAGATTTCCCCAAATGTGTGACCCGAAGGGCGCGCATGGTGGTTGATGTCACGGAAAATGCTCCTGCTTTACTTTGGCGTTTGGTGCGGTCTTATAGAGGGAGCAGGCCACGCAATTCTAGCGAAAATGGCTGATAATACACAGGAAATAGGCTGCGTGCCTTTGAGAACATGTTCACAAAGCACCCGCGTAGGCTGTACATTATTGCTTTGTTTATCTTGTTGCGATAGTAACAACTTGAAGGTCACTGTAGCGATGCTTAGTTAGTCATTGTATAGGTGTTGAGATTGTGTAGATACGTTTCTGCTTTTCGAGCACAGTTAGAGTGCGAAAAGCTCGCTCTGGGGGTTGGGCGGTTTTGGGACGTTCGGGTATAAATAAGGAGTGTTAAATGGCTCACCCAGTAGATGTGCATGTTGGCAAAAGAGTTCGGCATCGCCGTTGGCTTGTTGGCATGACGCAGCAGCAGCTTGCAGAAAAAGTCGGTATCAAGTTCCAGCAGATCCAGAAATATGAAACCGGAGCGAACCGCATCAGCGCGTCTCGTCTTTGGGACATTTCGGAAACGCTTGATGTTCCCGTGAGCTTCTTCTTTGAGGGGCTGGACGTAAGCGAGACAACTGAAGCGATGTCAGAGGCACTGCCGGCTGACTTGATGGGGGATAAAGAGGCCATGGAGCTTATCCGCTCTTACTACTCTATCCCCGAAAATCAACGCCGCCGTTTGTTTGATTTGGCACGGGTTTTGAGCGACGTCGCTTGAGCCTAGCGCTCTGATTGGGTAGGGCTTTCGCAACAGTTCGCGGAGGCACCGATGCTCAGACCAGATGCAAATGAGATTTTGAGAACCGCGCATGCGATGGCAGAGGCCGCTCGCAGCGCGGTTCTTCCTTTTTTCAGAGTTGAAAACCTTGCAACCGCCAACAAGCTTGAGGGTGGGTATGACCCTGTCACAGAAGCTGACAAGGGGGCTGAGCGGGCGATGAGGGCTGTCTTGGCCGAGATGCGGCCCAACGACGCGATTATCGGTGAGGAGTATGGCACACGTGAGGGGCACAGTGGCCTGACTTGGGTGCTTGATCCGGTTGATGGCACCCGTGGCTTCGTGGCTGGCACGCCAACTTGGGGCGTTTTGATTGCGCTATGCGACGACAGTGGCCCGATCTTTGGGATGATTGACCAGCCATATATTGGCGAGCGCTTCTGGGGCGGGTTTGGGCAGGCACAAATGACAGGCCCACAAGGCGAGCGGGTTTTGAAAACACGCGCCAGTCGTCCGTTAGAAGAGGCGGTTTTGTTCACAACATTCCCCGAAGTCGGCAGCGCCCGCGAGCGCGCAGGCTTTGAAGCAGTGGCCAAACATGTGCAACTGACGCGCTACGGAATGGACTGCTACGCCTATGCACTTATCGCGGCGGGCCAGATTGATCTGGTGGTTGAAGCCGGGCTTTCAAACTACGATGTCTGCGCGCCGATCGCTGTGATCAAAGCCGCGGGAGGCATCGTGACTGATTGGCATGGCAGGCCAGCCCACGCAGGCGGGCAGATTTTGGCGGCGGCCAATGCTGCGCAACATTCCGCTGCATTAGAAATACTTAGAGAGTTTGCTTAACAGCACTGGGCGGCTATAATGACTCGCCCACGCTTCTCGGCCCCTTTCCAGCGTGGTTTTACCTGTGTAAGTTTGTCTGTCTGAGGGGGCGCAACCAAAGAGGTGCGCCTTGTCTCAAACACTGATCAAAAACGCTGACCATATTTTAACAATGAACGACAGCCGCGAAGAGTTGCGCGGGGCGGATATCCTGATTGAAAACGGGGTGATTGCCGCTGTCGGACACGGGCTTAAGAGCCAAGGCGATGTACTATACGCGACTGGCTGTGTCGTGACGCCAGGCCTCGTCAATACCCATCACCACCTCTACCAGACGCTCACCCGCGCTGTGCCGGGTGGCCAAAATGCATTGCTGTTTGGCTGGCTGCAAACGCTCTACCCGATCTGGGCAAAGTTTGGCCCGGAAGAGATGTTTGTAAGCGCGCAGGTTGGCTTGGCCGAGCTGGCTCTGTCGGGGTGTACGATGACATCAGACCATTTGTACCTGTTCCCAAATGGCGCAAGTCTGGACGACACAATCGCGGCGGCTCAAGAAGTTGGCCTGCGCTTTCACCCGACACGCGGCGCGATGAGTATCGGGGAAAGTGACGGTGGCTTGCCGCCTGATAGCTTGGTCGAGCGTGAGGCTGCCATTCTGGAAGACTGCATTCGCGTGATTGATGCGCACCATGACAGCCGTGATGGCGCGATGGTGCGGGTTGGCGTGGCACCATGCTCGCCGTTTTCTGTCAGCCGTGATCTGATGCGAGATGCGGCTGTTCTGGCCCGTGACAAGGGCGTGATGTTGCACACTCATTTGGCAGAAAATGACGAAGATATTGCCTATTCACTTGCAAAGTTCGGCTGCCGCCCGGGCCAATATGCCGAAGATTTGGGCTGGACGGGAAGCGATGTGTGGCATGCGCATTGCGTGAAGCTTGATGGCCATGAGATAGATTTGTTCGCCAAGTCAAAGACAGGCGTGGCGCATTGCCCGTGCAGCAACTGCCGTCTTGGCTCAGGGATCGCACCAGTGCGGGCCCTACGGGACGCGGGGGTGCCAACGGGCCTTGGCGTTGACGGAAGCGCAAGTAACGATGCAGCCAACCTTATCGGCGAGGCGCGGCAAGCGATGTTGCTGCAGCGGGTGGCAAACGGAGCCGACGCTATGAGCGCGCGTGAGGCGCTCGAAATCGCGACACGGGGCGGCGCTGAGGTGCTCGGGCGCAAAGATTGCGGGCAGATCGCGGCGGGAAAACGCGGGGACATTGCCATTTGGGATGCACGCGGTGTGCAAAGTGCTGGCAGTTGGGACAGCGCGGCTTTGCTCTTGGCGGGGCCAACTCGCGTTAAGGATTTGTTTGTCGAAGGCCGCCATATTGTGCAAGATGGGCAGATGCCCCATT
The DNA here is from genome assembly GCA_016744435.1 of Lentibacter sp. Classification (GTDB taxonomy): domain Bacteria; phylum Pseudomonadota; class Alphaproteobacteria; order Rhodobacterales; family Rhodobacteraceae; genus Lentibacter. Next base: position 96,874 of record JADGEJ010000001.1, read on the forward strand.
TGGATTTGCCAGCAATCATTGCACGGCAAAACAAACTGGCGCAGAAATTGATGGAGAGTTGAGAATGCGGTTTTTCTTTGTTTTGTTGGCTTCTTTGACGTTTTCGCTTGGAGCGAACATTGCCGAAGCCGAGCCTCAGCGCCAGTTTGCGCAATGGGTGAGTGACTTGCGCGCCAAGCACGGGCTTGGGCCCGTTCGTGTGAATGCTAAGCTTGAGCGCACAGCAGATCGGCATGCGCAAGATATGTTGAAACATGGTTTTTTCAGCCACACAGGCTCCGACGGCTCAAAGATTGGCACGCGCGCGAAGCGAGCAGGCTACCGGTTTTGCACGATCGGCGAGAACATAGCTTTGGGCCAAAAAACGGCACAGGGCGCCATGCAGGCCTGGATCGCTTCAAGCAGTCACTTCAAAAATATGCTTAAGCGCGGCGCTACGGAAATTGGAGTGGTGCGCACGCACAAAAACCATTGGGTTATGGTGCTCGCTGGGCCGTCAAGGTCTTGCTGATCTGTCTTGCTCAGGAACGTCAGAGCTGTTGAGAATTCAACTTAGCTGCGCTTGTTTCGCGTTGTCAGCCCACCTGTAAAAGCGCTACCTTGCACGTGACTTGATCACTTGGGTGTGCGGCGGAGCAGGCGTGAACGAAATTGTAGATATCCAGCCGGAAAATGAAGACGAAGTCTACGAGCTGAGCAAGCGCGATGTTTCGGCGGCTGTGGCGGCTGTTGAAGCTGGCGAGCGTGCATTGCTTGTCGAGCTGATGGAGCCGATGCATGCGGCGGATATCGCCGATTTGCTTGAGCAGATTTCCAGCACTGACAGGCGTGCGCTGATTGCTCTTTACGGTGTTGAGTTTGACGGTGATATCCTGTCGGAACTTGACGAAAGCATCCGTGAAGAAGTGATTGGCGCGCTGCAACCTGACGTCTTGGCAGAAGCGGTGCGCGAGCTGGAAAGCGACGATATCGTCGACCTTCTTGAAGACCTTGAGGCGCCTCAGCAAGAAGCAATTTTTGAGGCGCTAGATGATGCTGACGAACGGGTCGCACGTCAGGCTATGGCCTATCCGGAAGAGTCGGCTGGCCGCCTCATGCAACGCGAGGTGGTCGCGGCTCCTGAGCATTGGACTGTGGGTCAAGCGATTGACTTTATGCGAAAATCCGAGGAGTTGCCGGAGCAATTCTACCATGTGGTCATGGTGGACCCGCGCATGCACCCCGTTGGGAACGTCACGCTCGGGCGCATCATGGGAGCCCCGCGGGCGCAGCCGTTGTGCGAGTTAAAGGAAGATATTTTTCAGATTATCCCTGTTGAGCAGGACGAGGAAGATGTGGCCTATGCCTTCAAGCAGTACCACCTCATTTCTGCCCCAGTCGTTGACGGCGAAGGCCGTCTTGTCGGCATGATCACGATTGATGATGCGATGGTGGTGCTGGACGATGAGCACGAGGAGGACATTCTGCGCCTCGCGGGTGTGACGGAAGGCAGCCTGACCGACCGTGTGATCAACACAACGAAACGGCGGTTTCCTTGGTTGGCCGTGAACCTTGTGACTGCGGTGCTCGCGAGCCTGGTCATTGCACAATTTGATGTGGTTATTCGTGACTTCGTGGCGCTGGCGATTCTAATGCCGATTGTGGCGAGCATGGGCGGCAATGCGGGCACGCAAAGCCTGACGGTTGCGGTGCGCGCGATTGCCACGAAAGACCTGACAAGCGCGAACGTCTGGCGGGTTATCCGGCGTGAGGCACTTGTGGGGCTGGTGAACGGTGCGATTTTCGCGGTGGTCATGGGGCTTGTTTGCCTGCTCTGGTTTAGCTCGGCGACGCTGGGTTGGGTTATCGCGGTGGCGATGGTTGTTAACCTCGTCGTTGCCGGGCTCGCGGGAACTATGATCCCGGTATTGCTTGAAAAAGCGGGGGTCGATCCAGCCTTGGCATCGGGCGCGTTTGTGACGACTGTGACGGATGTTGTTGGCTTCTTTGCTTTCCTTGGGCTTGCGGCTTGGGTGTTGGTATGAGCGATCTAACGGCCCGCAAGTCAGCGGCCCGCAAGGCTGCGTTCGCACGACGCAAGGCCGCGTTTGAAGGCGCGGCAGGCGGGCAGGCGGCGCATCTTTCCGAGGTTTTGGCGGGCTATCGCGGCGTACCAGTGTCGGGCTATATGGCGATACAATCGGAGATCAACCCAATAGCTGCGATGGAAGAAGCGGCCGCGCATGGCCTCGTTGGCGTGCCTGTTATTGAGCGCAAAGGGCTGCCGCTGAGGTTCTCGCGGTGGGAGCCCGGGTGCGCATTGCGAGACGGGCCGTTTGGCGCCATGGTGCCGGAGATGGACGACTTCTTTGAGCCGGAAATTCTGATTGTGCCTTTGGTGGCGTTTGATCGACAGGGGGGGCGCTTGGGCTATGGCGGCGGGTTTTACGACCGCACGCTAGAGGGCTTGCGCGCGAAGAGGGCCACGCTGGCCGTGGGCTTTGCCTTTGCCGCGCAGGAGGCCGAAGACTTGCCGCTTGAGGCGACCGACCAGCCTTTGGATATGATCGTCACCGAGCGTGGCGTGATCAGCTTTTGAGTATTTTTGCGAAGAAAAAGCGGGAAGGGTAACGTGAGCCATAAGCATGATTTTGACGCCAAAGTTGTCTGGACAGGCAACACGGGCGAGGGCACGGCGCACTATAAGGCCTATGAGCGGACTTGGGAGGTGCGCACGCAGGGCAAGCCTGTTGTGCAGTGCTCAAATGATCCGCTTTTGGGCGGCGATCCGGCTTTGCATAACCCTGAAGATATGCTGATTGCCGCGCTCTCGAGCTGTCATATGCTTTGGTATTTGCATATGGCGTCGGAGGCCGGTGTGAGGGTGTTGGCCTATGAGGACACGCCCGTGGGCCACGGCGAGAGCGAGGCCAGTGGAGCGGGCAAGTTTGTGAGTGCGGATTTGCGGCCGCGAATTACTGTGGCGGCTGGGACCGATTTGGCGAAGGCGGACGCGATCCATTCTGAAATCGGCAAGGTGTGTTTCATCGCGAGATCAGTTGCTTTCCCCGTGCGTCATAAGGCGCGATACGTGATTGCATAAGAGGCGCATGCGCCATAAGGACAAGGCATGAGATTACTTTTTTTAGGCGATGTTATGGGCCGCGCCGGCCGCAAGGCTGTGGCGGAGAGGCTTAAGGGCTTGCGCGAGGCCTGGGGGCTCGACTTTGTTGTGGTCAACGGCGAGAACGCGAGCAACGGCATGGGCCTTTCGGGCGAGCACGCCAAGGGGCTGCTTGAAGCGGGCGCCGATGTGCTCACACTTGGCGACCATGCGTTTGATCAGAAAGACATGCTGCAGTTCATTGGCTCTGAGAGCCGGATTTTGCGACCGATCAACTTTGCCAAGGGCGCGCCGGGCGTTGGGGCGCGGGTGTTTCAAGACACGCGCGGGCGCAAGGTTTTGGTGGCGCAGGTGCTTGGGCAAGTCTTTATGAAGCGCGCCTATGATGACCCGTTCGGGATGATAGACGCGGTTTTGAAGAAACACATTTTGGGCGGAGCCGTTCAGGCCGCGATTGTGGATGTGCATTGCGAAGCCACGAGCGAGAAAATGGCAATGGGCCAGTTTTGCGACGGCCGTGCGAGCCTTGTTGTTGGCACGCATACACATGTTCCAACGGGCGATGCGCAGATCATGCCCAAAGGCACGGCCTACTTAACGGATGCGGGCATGTGCGGCGACTATCACAGCGTTATCGGCATGGAAAAAGCCGAGCCGATGCGCCGTTTTGTGACAGGTATGAACAAGAGCCGCTTTACCCCTGCGACGGGCGAGGCGACGCTCTCTGGCGTTTATGTTGAGACGGACGACAAGACAGGCCACGCTACGAAAGTACGCATGATACGTGTCGGCGGCCGTTTGGAGCAAGCCGAGCCGTGACGCCAAACTCTGGAGCATTGCCAACACTACTTGCGCTTGGCGCGGGGTGGGGGCTGTCCATTCCGCTTTCCAAGATCGCTGTCGACGGCGGGCTTCAGCCCTTGGGGCTGATATTTTGGCAGGTGTTGATCGGAACAATACTGCTCGGTGCGATCATCTATGCGCGCGGTGGCAAGTTTCACTTTGAGCCAAGGCATGTGAAGCTTTACTTGCTGATAGCCGTGCTCGGCACAATTGTGCCCAATACGGCGGGATACACGGCGGCAAAGCATTTACCAGCCGGAGTTTTAGCGATCACCATCTCGATGGTGCCGATGTTTGCCTTTCCGATTGCGCTTTGGTTCGGGCTCGACAAGTTTCAATGGCGCCGCTTTTTGGGGCTTATCGTGGGGCTCGTGGCTGTTGCGCTGTTGGTGTTGCCAGAAGCTAGCTTGCCAACACGTGCCGCTGCGGTGTTCATCCCTTTAGCGATGATCGGGCCGTTTTGTTACGGCATTGAAGGCAACTATGTTTCGAAGTTTGGCACAGAAGGGCTTGATCCGATGCAGACCCTTTTCGGAGCTTCGTTGATCGGCGTCGTGCTTTCAGCGCCCTTGGCGCTTGGTATGGGGCATTGGGTTAACCCCATCGCGAGCTTTGGGGCGGCAGAGGCAGCGATGGTCGGGAGTTCTGTCATCCACGCTCTGGTTTACTCTGGCTATGTTTGGCTTGTTGGTCGCGCGGGCTCTGTCTTTGCCGCGCAGGTGTCCTACATTGTGACAATTACGGGCGTTGGCTGGGCTATGCTGCTTTTGGGCGAGGCCTATTCGCCTTATATTTGGGTTACTTTGGTGTTGATGTTGCTTGGAATGTTCCTTGTGCAACCGCGCGACAAGGAAGCGCTTGCTTAAGGGCGCGCAACACGCGAAAATCACGCAAAATAAGAACGAAAGAGACGCAGTCCTATGGGGATACTTGAGCTGAGCCAAACAACGCAGGCGCTTATGACACTGGCCGTGGTGGTGGGCATGTTTGCGCTGTTTGTGCGCGAAACTTACCCAACAGAAGTTGTCGCCATCGGCGGCGCTGCCTTTATGCTGCTGTTCGGGCTTTTGCCATACGAAACCGCGCTGACGGTTTTGTCAAACCCCGCGCCCTGGACGATTGCTGCGATGTTTATCGTCATGGGAGCCTTGGTGCGCACCGGGGCTTTGGCCTCGTTTACCAGCGTGGCTGACAAGATAGCAGGGACAAACCCTGCGTTGGCTATTGGCATGTTGATGGCGTTTGTTGTGATCGCTTCGGCGGTTGTTTCAAACACGCCAGTGGTGGTCGTGATGATCCCGGTGTTTGTGCAACTTGCCAAAACAATGGGGATTTCGGCCTCGCGTTTGCTCATTCCGCTGTCTTATGCAGCCATACTGGGCGGTACGCTGACGTTGATCGGGACGTCGACAAACCTTCTGGTTGATGGTGTCGCGCGCGCCAACGGGCAGGCGGCGTTTAGCATTTTTGAGGTCACGCCGCTTGGCATTGTGCTGGTTATCTGGGGGATGATTTATCTGCGCTTCATCAGCCCGATGCTCTTGCCGGACCGCGACAGCATGGCAAGCCTGTTGTCCAACCGATCCAAGATGAAGTTTTTTACCGAGGCCGTTATACCACCGGAGAGCAACCTTATCGGGCGCGAAGTCGCGGGCGTGCAGCTGTTCAAGCGCGACGGTGTGCGCTTGATCGACGTTGTGCGCGGCGACGCTTCGCTGCGGCGCAATTTGCAAGATGTGACACTTCAAGTGGGCGATCGCGTGGTTTTGCGCACCGAGATGACCGAACTTTTGAGCCTGCAACGTACGCCAGAACTTAAGCGCGTTGATCAGGTTTCCGCGGTGGAAACGACCACTGTTGAAGTGCTGATCACACCGGGAGCGGGCATGGTTGGGCGCAAACTTGGCTCGATGCGTCTGCGGCGGCGCTACGGGGTTTACCCGCTGGCTGTGCACCGCAGAAACCAGAACATTGGCCGCCAACTTGACGAGTTGGTTGTGCGTGTCGGTGATACTCTGCTGCTTGAAGGTGCCGTGGATGACATCCACCGTCTGGCCAACGACATGGACTTGGTTGAGGTCAACCAACCGCAAGACAAAGCTTACCGCCGTGATCAGGCGCCGCTTGCGATTGGCGTGTTGATCGCGCTGGTTGTTTTTGCTGGCCTAGGTGTTGCGCCGATTTTCCTGCTGGCGATTGTGGCTGTCGCCGTTGTGCTGCTCACGCGCTGCATTGATGCCGAGGAGGCGTTTTCCTTCGTTGATGGCAGGCTCTTGGCATTGATCTTTTCGATGCTTGCGATCGGGGCTGCACTGCAGTCAACCGGCGCTGTCGAGCTTATCGTGCGGGCGATTGCACCGATGCTGTCTTACATGCCGCCATTCCTAATCGTATGGTCAATTTACCTGCTGACCAGCGTGCTGACCGAGCTTGTCAGCAACAACGCGGTCGCTGTTGTGGTCACGCCCGTGGCGATCGGGGTTGCTGATGCTCTGGGGATCGACGCACGACCTTTGATTGTTGCAGTCATGGTTGCAGCGAGTGCTTCGTTTGCAACGCCAATTGGCTATCAAACCAACATGTTGGTTTACGGCCCCGGCGGCTATAAGTTCACTGATTTTATGCGCGTGGGCATTCCGCTGAACCTGACGATCGGCCTTCTGGCATCGGCTCTGATTCCGATATTGTGGCCTTTGTAGGGAAGCCCGAAAGGCGCAGACCTTACATAGGCCAGAACACGAGGATCAGAGGGATCGACACTGTCACAACGATGATCTCAAGTGGCAAGCCCATGCGCCAGTAGTCGCCAAACTTATAGCCACCTGGGCCAAGGATTAGCGTGTTGTTCTTGTGCCCAATAGGCGTGAGGAAAGCCGAGCTCGCAGCGACCGCAACCGCCATCAGGAACGGGTCTGGCGAGACATCGAGCGCACGGGCCATTTCGATCCCGACAGGGGCGGCAACAATCGTTGTCGCGGTGTTGTTGAGCACATCCGAGAGCGTCATCGTGACGAGCATTAGCACAGTCAAGATCGCCCAAGCGGGCATGCCTGCGGTGAAGCTGAGCATGGACGAGGCCAGAAGCTCGGTGCCGCCCGAGCGTTCAAGCGCGGCCCCTAGGGGGATCATCGAGCCAAGCAGGACAACAACGGGCCAGTTGATGTGGTCATACAGCTCCGCCAGTGGCAGGATTTTAAGTAAAACATAAGCGACAACGACAATGCCAAGCGCGATGGGCAGGTAAACAATGCCAACACTTGCGGCGGCCACGGCTGCGGCAAACAGCCCGATCGCGAGCCAGGTTTTGCTGTCTTGCGTGACGGCGAGGCCACGGTCTGCCAACGGAAGACATCCAAGCCATTCTGTGACGTCGCGGCCTGCACCTTTGGGAACCAAAAGCAGCAGGATATCCCCCGGCTCAACCGTGGTTTTACGGATCTGGCTGGTGATGCGTTTGCCTTGCCGTGACAAGCCCATGAGCACAGTTTGCTTGCGCCATGACAGGCCAACAGACATCGCCGTTTTGCCATTGATGCGCGCCTCTTCCGTGACAACAACTTCCACAAGATCAAGCCCGTCACCAGCAGCCTTGAGGCGTTCCTCGCGTTCTTCGTCGGCGAAAGCGAGGCTTAGCGTGGCGCGGAATTCATCAAGCGCATCAGGAGTGGCCTCAAGCACAAGCGTGTCGCCCGCGCGCAAAAGCGAGTTGCGGGCGGCCCCGTAGCGGCGCTTGCCATCGCGCATGAGGCCGATGATCGCGACATCGGCTTTCTCAGCGACGTCGTCAAGTTCGGCGACGCGCTTGCCGATTTGCTTGGAGCCTTCGGGAACAGTGAGTTCAGCGATATAGGCTGAAAAGTCTTCCGCCTCTTTAAGTGCGTCTGCACGGTTGGGAATGAGCCGCCACCCAAAGAGCGCGACAAACAATAGGCCTACAAGAGCGGTGATGCCGCCAACAGGGGCGAAATCAAACATCGCGAAAGGCTCGCCTATGGCTTCTCCGCGGATCGAAGCAATAATAATGTTTGGTGGGGTTCCGATGAGGGTGGCCATGCCGCCCAGGATCGTGGCGAAAGACAATGGCATCAGCGACAGGCCAGGCGCACGGCCCGCTTTACGCGCGGTTTGGATATCAACAGGCATTAGCAAGGCAAGTGCTGCGACATTGTTCATAAAGCCCGACAAGATACCGCCAACAGCGCCCATGATAGCAATATGCGCGCCTAGCTTGCGGGAGCTGTCAACAAGTGTGCGCGTGATCAGGTAAATCGCGCCTGAGCGCACAAGGCCAGCCGAAACCACGAGAACCAGCGCCACAACAATTGTCGCAGGGTGGCCAAAGCCGTCGAAGGCGTGCTTCGTTTCAACGACGCCAAGCACAACGCCCGCCATGAGCGCGCCAAAGGCGACAAGATCATAGCGCCAACGGCCCCACAAAAGGAGGCCAAAGACCCCGCCGAAAAGCGTGAAAAGAACTATCTGGTCGGTTGTCATCGCATGTCTCCACTGTTGCGACCTTGAAAACCTAAAGCGCGGATAAGTGCAAGCGGGTTGCAGCCAAGGGCAGGCCTGACATATAGAGGCTGAAACAATGTAAAGACCAATCCGGAGGCGATCATGGCCGGCCATTCCAAATGGGCAAATATCCAACACCGCAAAGGGCGCCAAGACAAATTGCGCTCTAAGCTTTTTTCGAAGCTCTCAAAAGAGATCACCGTCGCCGCCAAAATGGGCGACCCTGATCCTGACAACAACCCGCGCCTGCGACTCGCTGTAAAAGAAGCAAAGTCGCAATCTGTCCCAAAAGACGTCATTGATCGCGCGATCAAAAAATCCGCGGCGGGTGAAGGCGACGACTACGAAGAAATTCGCTACGAGGGCTACGGCCCCAACGGCGTTGCCGTGATCGTGGAGGCGATGACCGACAACCGCAACCGCACCGCCAGCAGCGTGCGCTCGACGTTTACAAAAAATGGCGGCAACCTTGGCGAAACCGGCTCTGTAGCGTTCATGTTTGAGCGCAAAGGCGAGGTTGGCTATGGCCCTGATGCTGGGGATGCCGACACCGTTATGATGGCGGCTATTGAAGCTGGCGCTGAAGATGTGGAAAGCTCTGATGAAGGCCACACTGTTTGGTGTGCCGACACAGATTTGAACGAAGTTTCAAACACGCTGGAAGCCGAACTTGGCGAAAGCAACAGCACCAAGCTCACATGGCGTCCAACCATGACAACAGAGCTTGATCTGGAAAATATGCAGAAGCTCATGAAGCTCATGGATGCCCTCGAAGACGATGACGACGTGCAGCGCGTCACAACTAACTTCGAGGCCTCAGACGAGGTGATGGCCCAACTCGCTGAAGAGTAAGGCTGCCCTTTTTCTTTCCCCCAAATATCCTGGGGTTTGGGGCAACGCCCCAAGGCCTGCATGGCCTGAATGCAACCTAACCTGTGCGGCTTTGGCCGCGCATTTTTTGAAAGTTCCCAAAGGCGCAGGATATGCAGGCAGCACTGGCAGGTTTCGCTCTCGGGTTTTCGCTGATCCTCGCCATCGGGGCGCAAAATGCCTTTGTGCTGCGCCAGGGCATTCGGCGCGAGCATGTTTTCGCGACATGCTTAGCTTGTGCAGTTTCAGACGCTTTGCTGATCGCCGCGGGTGTGGCGGGATTTGGGGCTATGGCCGAGGCTTTGCCATGGCTTGAAACGATCATGCGCTATGGCGGTGCAGTTTTCCTGTTCTGGTATGGCTTGAAAAATTTTCTGGCGGCATGGCGCGGTGGCGAAGCTCTGGACACAAGCGGTGTAGCACGCGCCTCTCTCAAAGGTGTCCTCACCACTGTGATGATGCTGACATGGCTCAACCCACATGTTTACCTCGACACTGTGGTGTTGCTTGGCTCAATCAGTGCTCAGTGGGACGACAAGCTATCCTTTGCCATTGGCGCGATGAGTTCGAGTTTCATTTTCTTTTTCGCGCTTGGTTACGGCGCTCGGTTTTTGACGCCTGTATTTGCCAAGCCCGCCTCATGGCGCGTGCTTGATGTCTTCGTTGGCCTTACAATGTGGGCAATCGCGCTCAATCTGGTGCTTTAAGGCTTGCAGCTTTTCAGGCGGCGTGGCTTCATTAACTAATGAATGAAATTAAAGAGCCGCAGCCCGTCAAAGCCGTAATCTGGATGTTTGTCACGGGCGTGCTATTTGTTGGCGTGACAGCGCTTGTGAAGATCAATGGCACACGCATCCCCGCAGCCGAGTCTGCGTTTTTGCGCTATGCTTTGGGCCTTGTTTTTCTCATTCCGATGGTGGGGCAGATGCGCAAGGCCCGCCTTACGACACGCCAGCACAAGCTTTTCTGGGCGCGCGGCATTGCGCATAGTTGTGGTGTCGCGCTTTGGTTTTACGCCATGGCGCGGATCCCGATCGCCGATGTGACGGCGATGAACTATCTAGCGCCCGTCTATGTGACTATTGGTGCGGCCTTGTTTTTGGGCGAGAAGCTTGCCACGCGGCGTATTTTGGCAATCGTCGCGGCCTTAGTCGGGGCGCTGATCATTCTGCGGCCGGGGTTTCGCGAAGTCGGGGCAGGGCACCTCGCGATGCTTTTCGCGGCGGTCGTTTTCGCGGCGTCATATCTGATCGCAAAGATCATGGCTGACGAGACCAACCCGATGGTCGTTGTCGTGATGCTTTCGGTGACTGTGACGGTAGGCCTAACACCGCTTGCGCTTGCCAATTGGGTTACGCCAACCTGGGGTGAGGTCGGCGTCTTGTTTGCTGTCGCCGCTTTGGCCACTGCGGGGCATTACACAATGTCGATAGCTTTTGCCTGTGCGCCCGTCACCGTCACGCAGCCTGTTAGTTTTTTACAGCTTGTCTGGGCCGTGCTGCTCGGCGTCTTGGTGTTTGATGAAGGCATAGACCCATGGGTGATACTCGGCGGCGCTTTCATCATCAGCGCAATCGGTTTCATGACTTGGCGGGAGGCCATTCTAAAGCGGCGAATGCTCACGCCTGCTGTTCCTGCCACCAAATTTTAGCAGGCAATTGCCTGAGAGTTGCGGGGAAATCCAGCCTAAGGAAAAGGTTTTATTGATTGACGGATCAATAAAAATAGCGACAGTGTCGCGGAGGTATCCCTGGGGGCTTTATGCCAAAACTTGGAATGGAGCCGATCCGGCGAAATGCGTTGGTGAAAGCGACGATCGCGGAGATCGGTGAGCATGGCACACTGGATGTGACTGTGAGCCAGATCGCGCAACGCGCTGGCATGTCGAGTGCTCTGGCGCATCACTATTTCGGGGGCAAAGAACAGATATTCGTTGCTGCAATCCGCTACATGCTGGAGGTTTATGCTGCCGAAGTCCGCGGCGCTTTGGCGATGGCGGAGACGCCGCGAGCGCGTGTTGAAGCTCTTGTGCGTGCGTCGTTTTCGCAGCGCAATTTTCGGTCGGAGACAGTCGCGTCGTGGATGAATTTCTATGTCATGGCGCAGCGTTCAAGTGAAGCTAAGCGCCTGCTTGACATTTACCAGCGCCGGCTACGCTCAAACTTGCGGTTTGCCCTGCGCCCTTTGGTGGGCGGGCGTGCGGAAGATGTGGCGAGCCGTATAGCGGCCCTTATCGACGGGGTGTATTTGCGCCAATCTCTCGGAAGCCTTGCCCCGGATAGAGTGCGCGCAAATGAGCAAGTCATGGGCTATGTGACATTCGAGCTGGAAAAGGGTCTGCTATGACAAAGCCAAATATCATCGTCTTCATGGTTGATCAGTTGAACGGCAAGCTCTTTCCCGATGGCCCCGCTGAGTGGTTGCATGCGCCGAACCTGAAGAAGCTGGCAGCCCGCTCGACGCGGTTCAAAAACGCCTACACGGCCTCGCCTTTGTGCGCGCCGGGGCGGGCGAGTTTCATGTCGGGGCAGCTGCCGTCGTCAACGCGAGTCTATGACAACGCCGCTGAGTTTGCCTCAAGCATTCCGACCTATGCGCACCACTTGCGCCGCGCGGGTTATCAGACGTGCCTCTCTGGGAAAATGCACTTTGTTGGCCCCGACCAGTTACACGGCTTTGAAGAGCGGTTGACGACTGATGTGTACCCGCCTGATTTTGGCTGGACGCCGGACTATCGCAAACCCGGTGAGCGGATTGACTGGTGGTATCACAACATGGGTTCGGTGACGGGCGCGGGGGTTGCCGAGATCACCAACCAACTCGAGTATGACGATGAGGTTGCCTACCATGCGACGCGCAAGGTTTATGATTATGCCCGCGGGTTGGATGCGCGACCTTGGATGCTGACTGTGAGCTTTACGCACCCACACGATCCTTATGTCGCGCGTAAGAAATATTGGGATTTATACAGTAACTGCGAGCACTTGCTGCCTGAGGTCGGCGCGATGGAGTACGACGACCACGACCAGCACAGCCAGCGGATTTTTGACGCAAACGACTGGCGCAGCTTTGATATCACTGAGGAGAATGTGAAGCGTTCGCGGCAGGCCTATTTCGCCAACATCTCCTACATTGACGACAAGATCGGCGAGGTCATGGAGACGCTTGAAGCCACGCGACAGGAGGCGATCATTATGTTTGTGTCTGACCACGGCGATATGCTGGGTGAGCGCGGCCTCTGGTTTAAGATGAGCTTTTATGAAGGCTCTGCGCGGGTGCCTCTTATGGTCTGTGCGCCGCAGATGGACGCGGGACTTGTTGAGGCGCCTGTAAGCAACATTGACGTTTGCCCGACGCTCTGTGAACTGGCAGGCGTGAGCATGGAAGAGGTCATGCCTTGGACAACAGGCGAGAGCCTTGTGAAGCTTGGCCAAGGTGGGCGTAGGACCAGCCCTGTGGCGATGGAATACGCAGCGGAAGCAAGCTACTCGCCACTTGTGTGCCTACGGCAAGGGCGTTGGAAATATACCAACTGTGCGCTCGACCCCGAGCAATTGTTTGACATGGAGGCCGATCCGCTGGAGTTGAGCAATGTTGCCGAAGATCTCGAGCATACACGTGTGCTTGAGGTGTTCCGGCGCATGGCGGCGGAGCGTTGGGACTTGGAACAGTTTGACGGCGAAGTGCGCCAGAGCCAAGCTGCGCGCTGGGTTGTTTACGAGGCGCTTAGGAGCGGCGGCTATTTCCCGTGGGACTATCAGCCGCTGCAAAAGGCCTCCGAGCGCTACATGCGCAACCATATGGATTTGAACGTGCTGGAAGAAAACCAGCGCTTTCCGAGGGGCGAATAATCCAACCAGCGAAGTGGTGCCGTTGGATGGGGCTAAACATGAGCATCACACAAATCTTGTCGCGAACCAAGAGGGACAGAAAATGTTACTAGCAATCCTTAACTTCGGGATCATACTCGCCTTTGCGCTTGTGATCTTCATTACCTTGAAATGGTGGAATTTACGGCTGGTAGGCCGTGACCCAGTTTCACTTTATGTGTTTATCGCGATCTTGTTTACGTCGGGTCTCGACGTTGGCTTGATCATGTTTCCAGTGGCCTTTGACTTCCCGCTTTATGCGGATTTGGCGGCCAACCCGACATTCGGGTTTACCAACCCTCTAGCCATTGAGTTTGGCATGTGGGGCTTTCTGATCTGGGCGTTTTATTTCCTGACGGGCTTTTACTTCTGCGTGATCGAACCACGGGTGAAGTTCTTTGAGATCCCGGTTGTGAAGTGGATCAACAACATTGTCATCATCGGCACATGTGCTTTCACGGGCTCGCTGTTTTTGCAGTATTTGCCTTACTACATGCCAATGGTCGGCGACGGTGAGAGCATCATCCCGCTGTTTTATGTGATGACTTTCCTTGTCATCTGCGCGGCGACGTTCAGCTCTACTGACCTGAAATTTGTGAAATTTCTGTCGGTTGCTTCAACCGCATTGTTCGGTGTGCTGATCCTGTTTGCTTGGGTCAATGGCGGTGCAGGCGTTGGCGGTTTCTTCGGAGACCTCTCGCTCGTTGGCGGCTACTTCAGCAACATCCACCGCTTCATTCTGCCAATGGGCGACGAAGCCGGATACCATGAGTTCTTCCTGTTCTGGTGGTTTGCTTGGTCGATCATGATCGGCCAGTTCACCTCGCGCTTTGTGGGTGGGCTGAAGACATGGCAGTTCCTTCTGGCGCTGCTGGTGATCCCGTCGATCCCACTCGCGATCTGGTTTGCGGTGCTCTACCACTATTATGTTCAGAGCATCCCAACCGAAGGGCTAATGAACTGGGGGATGATCATTGTCGGCACGATCTTTGTGGTCAACTCGTTTGACTCACTGATCCGCCTGTACACTGACAACCTTGGCATGACGGTCAAAAAGCTTGGTTTCGCCAAATATATGATCGGCAACATCGTTTTGCTTTCTGCGCTGACATATGCGTTCAAATCTGGCTGGTTGCAGATCCACTGGATTGGCGCTGTTGTGGTGGGCATTGTGGCGGCTTGCACTGTGTTCATCATCGCGATGAAGCGGCGTGAGGTTATGGCCATCGACAGCATGCCTGAAGGGCAGTCGCTCTAGCAGACAAAGAGCCCCGGCCCATTCGTTGCGGCCGGGGCTTACCTGACATGCAGAAAGCATGAAACTCTAAACGAATTTAGGAACTTGGCTATGCAGGCTGATTACGTGATTGTCGGAGCGGGCTCGGCGGGCTGCGCTATGGCTTACCGCTTGAGTGAAGCCGGTCACAAGGTGATCGTGATTGAGCATGGCGGCACCGATATGGGGCCGTTTATCCAGATGCCCGCAGCTCTTAGCTATCCCATGAACATGGGGCGCTATGACTGGGGCTATCAGACCGAACCTGAGCCACACCTTGACGGGCGTCGCTTGGTCGCGCCGCGTGGCAAGGTGCTGGGCGGATCATCCTCGATCAACGGGATGGTCTATGTGCGCGGACATGCGCGCGACTTTGATCATTGGCGTGACAGTGGTGCTGAAGGTTGGGCCTATGCGGATGTGTTGCCATACTATCGGCGGATGGAAACCTGGCATGACGGCGGGCACGGGGGCGACGCGCATTGGCGCGGTAAGACCGGGCCTTTGCACGTCAGCCGAGGGCCACGCACGAACCCGCTGTTCCACGCCTTTGTGCAGGCGGGCAAGCAGGCAGGATACCAAGTTACGCAGGACTATAACGGCGAAAAGCAGGAAGGCTTTGGCGCCTTTGAGCAGACGGTTTCCAAAGGGCGGCGCTGGTCGGCGGCGAATGCTTATCTGCGGCCTGCTTTGAAAAACGGTAACTGTGAAGTTGTGCGGGGGCTTGCCGAGAAAGTCGTGATCAAGGACGGGCGTGCGACGGGGGTGCAAGTGTTGCGCGCGGGTGTGAGCGAAGTGATTGAAGCGCGCAAGGAAGTGATTATCGCGGCGAGCGCGTTTAACTCTCCCAAGCTTTTGATGCTGTCTGGCATTGGGCCTGCAGCCCATTTGGCAGAGCACGGCATTGAGGTTGTGGCGGATCGCAAAGGCGTCGGGCAGAATTTGCAAGATCACTTGGAGATGTACATTCAGTATGCCTCAAAAAAGCCGATCACGCTCTATAAGTACTGGAACTTGGTTTCCAAAGCCATGATCGGCGCTCAGTGGCTGTTTACAAAGACGGGGCTAGGAGCCTCAAACCAGTTTGAAAGCTGTGCGTTTATCCGCTCGCAGGCAGGTGTCGAGTATCCCGATATTCAGTACCATTTCCTGCCAATGGCTGTGCGCTATGACGGGAAGGCCGCCGCTGAAGGCCATGGCTTTCAGGCGCATGTTGGGCCCATGCGCTCGGCCTCGCGCGGGCAGGTGACACTGGCGTCAGCAGACCCTGTGGATGCGCCAAAGATTGCATTTAACTATATGAGTGAAGAGGCTGACTGGGAGGACTTCCGCCGCTGCATCAGGCTTACCCGCGAGATTTTTGCGCAAGACGCGTTTGAGCCGTTTGTGAAACACGAGATCCAGCCGGGTGATGCGGCGCAAAGCGATGATGAGCTTGATGCCGTGATCCGCGAGCATGCCGAGAGCGCCTTTCACCCTTGCGGCACCTGCAAGATGGGGCGCGCTGACGACCCTTGGGCTGTCGTTGACCCTGAATGCCGCGTCATCGGCGTGGATGGTTTGCGGGTGGCAGACAGCTCGATCTTCCCGAAGATACCCAACGGTAACCTTAATGGACCGTCGATTATGACCGGAGAGAAGGCGAGCGACCACATTCTTGGCAAGGGTCTTTTGGCCGCCTCCAACGATGTTGCATGGGTGCACCCTGATTGGCAAACCAAGCAACGCTGAGGAGAGCTTAGGGCGGGATTCTGCATCTGAGCCGTTCTCTATGCACACACGGGAACAGAAGAGCTCTTATCGTATTAATTTGTGTAGGAGCTGATTTATTGATCGGGATCAAAGCGTGAGGCGATTGCTCTGCCTAGCTTGAGTGGCGAAAGCATAAACAGGAGTGGAAACATGTCACATACACCGCACGAGCTGCACGAAGAATTCCCAGAATTCGCCGAGAAAATAACTGCAATGAAAACGACTGATGCACACTTCGCCAAATTGGCTGAAGAGTACCACGAGGTAAACCGCGCTGTGCACCGCGCCGAGACGAATGTTGAGCCAACAGACCAGTTCAACGAAGAAGAGATGCGCAAAAAGAGGGCTGCACTGAAAGACGAAATCTACAAGATGTTGTCTGCCTAAAGGCGGCTTGCTCTGTCGATAAAGCGCCAGAGTTGTGGCAGCACATCTGTGCGCCAGAGGTCGGTATGGCCAGCGCCTTTCACAGCGAGAAACTCTTTCTGAGATGCAGGGGCGAGAGAGAAGATCTTTCGCCCCTGTTCTATTGGGATGAGCTTATCTTGTGTTCCGTGGAGCACGAACAATGGGGCTGTAAGCTGGCTCGCATTGGCTGCGCTGTCCCATGTTGAGGTGAGGAGTTTGACCAGCGGAGCCAGATCTGGTGACATATGCAATGCGACATCTGCGATTGACGTAAAAGGCGCTTCAAGCACGACGGCGGCTGGTGGGTTGGCCCGGCCTTCGCTTGAGGCCATGATGGCGACAATTGCCACACCGGTTCCGAGGCTTTCGCCATATAGCACACGCGGCGCATCCGTTTTTAAGACGCGATCAAGCTGGCGGTAAAGCGCGCGCGCGTCGGCGGTTATCGCTTTCTGAGTGGGGGTGCCGGAAGATCCGGAAGAGCCGCGGTAAGCCATAGCGACAAGGCCGTAGCCGCGCTTTGTGAAGCGTGCAAAGCGGCCCGCGCGGTTGGCCAGGTTCCCGGCGTTGCCGTGAAAGTAGAGGATCACGGGCTTACCAGAACGTGGCGGAGCGACCCAAGTGACAAGGCTTGAGCCTTCGGTTCCGAAGGTCTTCTCAACGATGCCTTTTAGGCCAACCGCCGATGGGCTCATGCGGGCTGTATCAAACGGATAGAGCATGCGTTGCTCGAGTTGGCTTACCACGAAGTGGCCGCCAAAACCAAAGAGCAGCATGAAGGCGAGTATCCGAAGCATCAGTCGACCCGATAGGGCAGGGTGCCACGGTTGTCCGGGTCGATCGTCAGGCGGCGTTCGAGCGGCGGCACTGACCGTTGGTGGCAGTCAGTGCGCTCGCAAATGCGACAGGAAATCCCTATCGGCTCAAAACTTTGACGTTCGGAGACATCAAGCCCGTCAGCGTAGACAATGGCAGGGGCATGGCCAACTTCACAGCCGATCGCAATGGCGAAGCGCCGTGTTGGCGCACCATAGTGCCCGCCGGTTTTTCTCACGTCACAGGCTATCGAAATGTAGCGTACGCCATCGGGTGTTTCGGCGAGTTGGCGCAGGAAGCGGCCGGGAGTTTCAAACGCGCGGTGGACGTTCCAGAGCGGGCACGCGCCGCCAAAGCGTGCGAATTGCAACCGCGTTGCCGAGTGGCGCTTGGTGATGGTGCCTGCTTGATCGACCCGCACAAAGAAGAACGGGACACCCTTGGCACCGGGCCGTTGAAGCGTGGAAAGGCGGTGTGCAACCTGTTCGATCGAGGCGCCAAAGCGGCGGGCGAGCCTCTCAAGGTCGTGGCGCGTTTCCTGCGCGGCACGGAGAAACTCGGTGTAGGGCATGAGGGCCGCACCTGCGAAGTAATTGGCGAGGCCGATCTTGGCAATGTCACGCGCCTCACCGCTGTGAAAACGGGCCAAGTCAAGCGTGGCTTCGAGCAGCTGGTCTTGCTTGAGGAGCGCGACTTGAAGCAGCAGTTGGAAGTTACGCGTACCGGCTTCTGCGCGGGTGGAAAGCGTGAGAGTTTTGGTTTCACGGTCAAAGCTGCGCAGATCTGCACGGTCAAGCTCATGCACCGAAATGCCTTCATCACGTAGTGTGCGAATGGCTGTTTGGCGAATGTCGTCAGACTGGGTTGCGAAGTGCTCGGCAGCGCGATCGACAGCGTCGATGTAGTTGTCGCAATAGTGAAAAAAGTCGCGCACCTCGTCCCAAGGGCTGGCTTGCAGGCGAGCGTCCTCGCGGCCCAGAGCTTCGTCAAGCGAGGCTAGGCGCTCGTGGGTTTGCCTGTAGGTGCGATGTAACGCCAGAAAGGCACGCGCAAGGCCAGGGGCGTTAGACGCGGTAAGGCGCATGTCGGCCAGAGGCGGCGGATCATCGGCAAAGATCGGGTCGGCCATGGCTTCGCGCATGTCGCTCACCAGTCGCTCGCTATCAGCTGAGGTCAGCTCGGTCACATCAAAGCCGAACTCTTGCGCGAGGTTGAGCACAACCGTAGTTGAAACGGGGCGCTTGTTGTTTTCCATCTGGTTGAGGTAGGGCAGCGAGACGCCGAGTTTGCTGGCGAAGTCTTTTTGCGTGAGGCCCAAGCGCAAGCGTGTTTCGCGCAGTTTGGCCCCTGCATAGAGTTTTTGCGTTGCCATAGGCCCCTCAAGTTTGCAGATTTGCTATGCGGCGAGTGTGCCTTTGCAAAGCCTCAAGCGCAAGGGGTTAGAGCCGTGCTAGAGCCGCAAGCGCCGCTCGCGACGGACAACCAGCATGATGGTGATCAGAGCCGCGACGCAGCTCAGTACCATGATCACTGTCAGGGGGATCTCGGACGAGCCGGGCTGCAAGAGTGCGCCGGCAAGTGCCGAAAGCATTGCGCCGCCGCCGATCATGATTGCGCTGCCAAGGCCCGCGGCTGTGCCTGCCAAGTTGGGGCGCACAGACAGCATGCCGGATTGGCTGTTGGGGATGACCATGCCGTTACCTATGCCGAGAAAGGCCAGCGTGCCGAAGAATATGAACGGGGTGTTTTGCCCGATCAGGCTCAGGCCAAGAGACGGCAAGAGCGAGACGACGCAGATGACGTTGCCCCAAAAGATCATCCGGATCACGCCAAGACGGGTTGAGTAACGGCCAGTGAGAAAGTTGCCGATGAAGTAGCCGACACCGGGGGCTGCGAAGTAAAGGCCGAGCTGGTCGGGGTTGAGTCCGAAGACGCTGACCCCCACGAAGGGCGCGCCGCCCAGATAAGCAAAGAAGGCCCCGGATGAAAACGCGGATGCCATGCAGTAGCCCCAAAAGCGGGGCGATGTGAGCAACTCCGGGTATTCTGCGAACTGTTGTGTGAGCGAGCGTGTGCTCGGCGGCGCGGTTTCTTTGAGGTCAAACCACGTGACCACAAAGAGCGTTAGCCCAACCGCGAGCATCATCCAGAAGCTTGCATGCCAGCCATAGCGCACTTCGAGAAGACCCCCGATAGCAGGCGCGATCATCGGGACGAGAGACATGCCCATCGTGACATAGCCGAGCATCGAGGCGCCTTTTTCGAGGCCATAGATGTCGCGCACAGCCGCACGGGTGAGCACCATCGCGACGGAAATGACGGCTTGAAGCATGCGAAACACCATGAAGGTAACGGCGTTTTGCGCCATCAGGCAGCCCAGCGTGGCAAGGCAAAACAGCGCTACGCCCCAAAGCAGCACGACACGGCGACCGTATTTGTCAGACAGAGGCCCGATGAAGAGTTGCAGGAAGGCGTTGATCGCCAGATAGAGCGCCACGGAAAGCTGCATAAACGCATAGTCGGTGTTGAAATACTCCGCCATGCCGTTGAGGGACGGCAAAAACACGTTCATGGCCAGCGCGGAAAGCCCAGTGAGGCAGATGAGTGTGCCAATGTGCGGAGGGGTGGAACGATCTAAAAACCGACTCTTCTCAATATCTTGCATGTTGAAATTCGTATTTCGGTTGTAAAGGAGTGTCCAGACACACCTGCGATATTTGCTAGTTTGCACTTAGCAATAGATATGCAGACATAAGTTTGCAAATTTGCTTGTTTCTGCTTTGTCGCGCTGTTCTGTCAAGCTATACAAGCGCAAATTCTGCCGCAAATTCTGCTGCGATCCTAAAGGGGCCCGATATGAAAGATATTCTTCAAGACCTTGATGCGCGCCGCGCTGATGCCAAACTGGGTGGTGGTGAAAAGCGTATTGCATCACAGCATTCGAAGGGCAAGCTCACAGCACGTGAGCGGGTCGAGCTTTTGCTTGACGAAGGTAGCTTTGAAGAATTCGATATGTTCAAATCCCACCGCTGCACTGATTTTGGCATGGAAAAACAACAGCATGCTGGAGACGGCGTGATCACCGGCTGGGGAACGATCAATGGCCGCATGGTCTATGTATTCAGTCAGGACTTCACAGTGTTTGGCGGCTCGCTGTCCGAGACCCACGCTGAAAAAATCTGCAAGATCCAAGACATGGCGATCCAGAATGGCGCGCCCGTTATTGGCATCAACGACTCAGGCGGTGCGCGTATTCAGGAAGGTGTGGCTTCGCTTGCTGGCTACGCTGAAGTCTTCCAACGCAACATTATGGCATCCGGCGTCGTGCCGCAGATTTCGCTTATAATGGGCCCATGTGCGGGTGGTGCTGTTTACTCGCCTGCGATGACCGACTTTATCTTTATGGTTAAAGATACGTCTTATATGTTCGTCACTGGCCCGGACGTTGTGAAGACGGTTACAAACGAGGTGGTAACCGCCGAAGAGCTTGGCGGCGCATCAACCCACACCAAGAAGTCGTCAGTTGCCGATGGCGCGTTTGAAAACGACGTTGAAGCGCTCGCCGAAGTGCGCCGCTTGGTTGACTTTTTGCCGCTCAACAACCGCGAAAAGCCCCCCGTGCGCCCATTCTTTGACACGCCGGGCCGCGCGGAGGCCAGCCTTGATACGTTGATCCCTGACAACCCGAACCAGCCCTATGACATGAAAGAGCTCATTCACAAGATCGCGGATGAGGGTGATTTCTACGAAATTCAGGAAGCCTTTGCGGGCAACATTATCACAGGCTTCATTCGCCTTGAGGGGCAGAGTGTAGGCGTCGTGGCCAACCAGCCGACTGTTCTCGCAGGTGTGCTGGATATTGACAGCTCGCGCAAAGCCGCGCGGTTTGTGCGCTTTTGCGATGCCTTTGAGATTCCGATCCTGACACTGGTTGATGTCCCGGGTTTCTTGCCGGGCACGTCACAAGAGTATGGTGGCGTCATCAAACACGGTGCGAAGCTTTTGTTCGCTTATGGTGAGGCGACGGTGCCGAAAGTAACGGTCATTACACGCAAAGCCTACGGCGGCGCTTATGATGTTATGGCGTCAAAGCACCTGCGTGGCGACTTTAACTATGCGTGGCCAACTGCCGAGATCGCTGTGATGGGGGCCAAGGGCGCAACGGAGATTATCCATCGCGCTGACCTTGGCGACGCTGACAAGATCGCCCAGCACGCAGCTGATTATGAAGAGCGCTTTGCCAACCCGTTTGTGGCGGCCGAGCGTGGCTTTATTGATGAAGTGATCATTCCGCACAGCACACGCCACCGCGTCAGCCGTGCGTTTGCCAGTCTGCGTGGCAAGCAGCTGACGAACCCGTGGAAAAAACACGACAATATCCCGCTCTAGTTTTTGTGAGGGGGACATTTTGTCATAAGTTAGTAGGCCATGTGCCTACCTTGCTCCCAGCCGGAGGAGCCCGCTTGCGCGGGGGCTGGGGGCCTTTGCTTGGGCTGATGCTTGCAGTACAAGCTGGGCCGGCGGGTGCCGCGGCGCAAGACCATCCACAGGTGCCATCAGGGTTTTCTCCGCAGCTTTTCGAGCAGTTCCTAGACGTAAAGCCCGACGGCGTATTCACCTACGCGCGTTTCAGGTTTGTCGTGCCTGAACTTGCCAAGGGCCGCGCGCCTGACTTGAACGTCCTTGCCGAAGATTTTACGCATCTGTGCAAGGAATATGCGCTGCCGCTGCTTGCAGCCGGAACTGATCCTGTCGATAAAATTATCATCTCCTATTCAGACCGCCCAGTTGAGTTTGGCGCTGCTGATCCTGACGCTAAGCAGTTTTTCGAGCAATTTCGCTTCGAAAACGGCACCTGCATCTGGGAGGATTTTTGATGCGCACACAATATGTTGCGACGCGAAGTTCACATGAGCGGGTTTCTGCGGCTTTGGAGTCACAGGCCACGGCGGCTGTGCTGATGTGCTATCAAAAATGGGGCCGTTCAGGTATTGTTGCCGCGCAGGCTTCTCGTGAAGCGTGCATCTCGCAAGAGAGGCAGGACGGGGTGAAGACACCCCATATGTCTGAAAAGAATGACAGGAGTATACAATGTCGAACATCCTCAAAGGCGCCGTTGCGCTTAGCTTGGTTGCGTTCGTTTCCGCTTGTGGCGGCAGCAATGCATCAGACGATGAATATGTTGTGGTTGATCCAGCGCCAATTTCAGTTGAACCAACCTACACCGGTAAATACAAGTAATCGGTTTATGAAGCGGGCCTTCGGGCCCGTTTCACCCGGCCTTTTCCCGATATCGCTGGCCAGTATGCCCGCTCAGCACGCTCTGAGGGGGGCTTTTGCATGTTAAAACACCGTGGTTTCCCTGGCCGCCTTTCGGGCACTGACTTTCAATTTGTGATCCGCCGTGCCAACCCGAAGGGTGTCACCGCGCTGACAGTGCGCGAGCGTTACCGTGACCGCCGCCCGCCCGACAAACGCGCTGATGTCGGCTTCATGCGCGCCCTTTGGGAGCACTTCGGCGAGCACCCGTTTGAGCGCGGCAATCTTGATGCGGGCCGCCTTTCATGGCTGTTTGGCCGTGAAGTTGTGCCAGCGGAAGACCCGTTTGATCCTGCGAGCTATGATGCCTTGCTGCAAATCAATGTTGGTGCTGCGCAGGTTTCGTTCCCAGAGATCTTTGAAGATGACGGTTTTGGCGACGACTTTGAGGAGGAGCAGGCATGAATTTGCCGATGCAACCTCTAATTGAGCGCGGTTTGGCTCATTTAGCTTCCCTCGGACCGCAGGGGGTTTTGCAGACCAATAGCCCATGCAAGGGTCAGGGCGTGATGGTTGCCCTTGTTTGGGCGCGGGGCGAGAGCCTCATCCGTTACCCTTCCCCTGCAGGGCGCGGCGGCTGCCCCCAAGGCCGCCGCCCCTGCTTTTTTCTTGCCACACTGGGCAGGCAAAATGGACAGGATAACTCGACAACGCGGCGTATCGTGCCTAACTGTGGCGGCATGACAGCCGCGCAGATGGCTGCAAAGAAAACGATACGAGGCAAAGAAACATGCAAAGCATCACCAAATGGGCGGCAACGCTCTGTGCTGCCGCGTTGCTTTCGGGCTGCGGCGACACCATTACAGAACAGGCAATCTTTGGCGGAGGTGCAGGCGCTGCAGCTTCGCACGTCACAAAGGGCGACTTGCTCACAGGCGCGCTTGTCGGCGCGGTTGCGAATGTCGCATATTGCCAGAAGTTCCCGTCACGCTGCTAAGGCGCTGACGCCATTTTCAAGTTTGGTCGCTATGGCGGCCACTTCACAAACCAAAGCCACTTCAGAGCATGCGTGTTCTGGGGTGGCTTTTTCTTTGCCAAATTTGGGCGGCGTCATGCCAGCCATCACCGACACGAAAGGGACGTGCCATGTTTAAGAAGATCCTGATTGCCAACCGAGGCGAGATCGCCTGTCGGGTTATCAAAACCGCTCGCAAAATGGGTATCAAGACCGTAGCGATTTACTCTGATGCTGACCGCAACGCGCTGCATGTCAAGATGGCTGATGAGGCTGTGCACATCGGCCCGCCACCTGCGAACCAATCCTATATCGTTATCGACAAGGTGATGCAGGCGATCAAAGATACGGGCGCTGAAGCCGTGCACCCGGGTTATGGCTTCCTGTCAGAGAACGCCAAGTTCGCCGAGGCGCTTGAGGCAGCTGGCGTTGCCTTTATCGGCCCACCTGTTGGCGCGATTGAGAAGATGGGTGACAAGATCACCTCTAAGAAAATCGCTCAAGAGGCCAAAGTGAGCACGGTTCCGGGCCATATGGGGCTGATTGATGACGCCGAGCATGCGGTGCAAATCTCAAACAAAGTCGGCTATCCGGTGATGATCAAAGCCTCAGCCGGCGGCGGCGGCAAGGGCATGCGCATTGCCTGGAATGATGATGAGGCGCGCGAAGGCTTCCAGAGCTCAAAGAACGAGGCTGCGAACTCCTTTGGTGATGACCGTATCTTTATCGAAAAGTTTGTGACCCAGCCCCGCCACATCGAAATTCAGGTGTTGTGCGACAGTCACGGCAACGGCATCTACCTTGGCGAGCGCGAGTGTTCTATCCAACGTCGCCAGCAGAAAGTTGTCGAAGAAGCGCCGTCGCCTTTCTTGGATGAAGCGACACGCAAGGCAATGGGCGAACAGTCGGTCGCGCTGGCGAAGGCTGTTGACTACGCCTCAGCTGGTACGGTTGAATTTATCGTTGATGGCGAACGCAACTTCTACTTCCTTGAGATGAACACGCGCTTGCAGGTGGAACACCCTGTGACCGAGCTGATCACTGGCGTTGACCTTGTCGAGCAGATGATCCGCGTTGCTTACGGCGAAAAGCTGGCGATGGCACAGAAAGACGTGACGCTGACCGGCTGGGCGATTGAGAACCGTCTTTATGCGGAAGACCCATATCGTGGCTTCCTGCCGTCAATCGGCCGCCTCTCGCGCTACCGTCCCCCTGCGGAAACGGCTTCTGGCCCGTTGCTTGACAACGACAAGTGGCAGGGCGACGCGCCCGCTGGAGACTTCGCGGTGCGCAATGACACTGGCGTCTTTGAGGGCGGCGAGATCAGCATGTATTACGACCCGATGATCGCCAAGCTTTGCACATGGGCGCCGACACGTCTGGAAGCGATTGAGCACATGCGCGATGCGCTTGACGGCTTTGAGCTTGAGGGCATTGGCCACAACCTGCCGTTCCTCAGCGCTGTGATGGACCACGATATCTTCATCAAAGGCGAGATGACGACGGCCTTTATCGAAGAGCAATATCCTGAGGGCTTTGAGGGTGTTGAACTTTCTGAAGATGCTCTGCGCAACATCGCTGCGAGCTGTGCCGCGATGCACCGTGTGGCCGAGATCCGCCGCACCCGCGTGTCGGGCCGGATGGACAACCACGAACGCCGTGTTGGCAAGGATTGGGTTGTCACGTTGCAAGGCCAAGAGTTTGTCACAACCATCGAAGCCGATCCGATGGGCTCGACCGTGCATTTTGAGGGTGGCGGAAAGGTGCGTGTCGCGTCTGACTGGACACCGGGCGACCAGCTTGCCAAGCTTGATGTTGACGACGGCCGCCTTGTGCTGAAAGTCGGCAAAATTTCGGGTGGCTTCCGCATTCGTTCACGTGGGGCTGACTTGAAAGTGCATGTGCGCAGCCCGCGTCAGGCCGAGCTGGCGAAGCTGATGCCAGAGAAAATTGCGCCAGATACGTCGAAACTTCTGCTTTGCCCAATGCCGGGGCTTGTTGTGAAAATCAACGTGGAAGAGGGCGAGGAAGTGCAAGAAGGCCAAGCACTCTGCACCATCGAGGCGATGAAGATGGAGAACATCTTGCGCGCCGAGAAGAAAGGCACTGTCAGCAAGATCAACGCAAGCGCCGGCGACAGCCTTGCTGTTGACGAAGTGATCATGGAGTTCGAATAGGTCAAAATGTGTGCGTTTGTTGCGTCCTTAGCAAGAAAGCCGAAAGGTTTGGCTGTTAGCTTCGATGAGGCTTGGCCTTATCTTAAGGGGCAGTGGGATGCTGCGAACACGCATGATGGCGGCTCTGCTAGCGCTTTTAGCGCTGGGGGGCTGCGACTTGGACAGCGAAGCAGAGTTGCGCGCTGTGCTTTCGCACAGGGTTTACCTGCTCGATACAGTACACTTTGCTTCCAAAAGCACCTGCACGGCGGGCGTGTTTACGCTGGCTTTGTCGGAGTTTCGCAAAGGCTATGCGGGTGTGACAAGCATCAGCAAAGGGGTGGAGCTGATAGAACAGGGCGTAGCTGTGCACTTTATTATGCCGGGTCACAGCCCCAACGCCATCAGCGAGCAGGTGATGACACACGATCTGCCGCACGGGCTGGGGCTGGTGTCAGCCGCTGTCGGCCCCGCAGAGAACTGCATGAGCGAGCCTGTCGCGCGCGGATATTTTCGGGTGCTGATGTCGGAAGAGACAGACTTAGTGTATCTCCCCGCAGACAACAGTGTTTTGCTGCTCTATCGGCCCGAGAAACTCGCGTTTTATCTGCGCGGCGACGTCTAAATGTACAGCCAGATCAGCGGCGTTCGCGAATTTCTTGCTGGCGCAATGGCATTTTGTCGATTGACCGAGAGATTTCTCGCACATTCCACGGGAGAGGCTTGCGCAAATATACCAGCCCGTCTTTGCCGACGAGCAACATCATGAAGCCGCGCGGGTGGTATCTGTCACGCAGAGAGCCGTTTGCTTCGGGGGTCGCGTCAGCGAAAATGCGGATGTCACGCTCGGCAAGTTCTGCGGGCCGATCTGCCAGCAGTCGCATTTGCTCAGCGAAGCGCGGATCATTTGCTGTATCTGCAAAGACGATGATCAGCCGATTTGTCCATAAAAATTTAGACAAATCAGAAGTTTCCGCAGGCAAAAGAAGTGTTTCAAGCGCCGTGGGAGGTGCCTCTTCGGCCATGGCCGGACCAGCAATAATGGCTGCAATAATAAAGACTAAGACCCGTTTCATCGCCCCTCCTGTTCCAGTTAATATAGGCATGTCCGCGCGCTTTACGAGCGGCAACTGCCTCTTGGTGAGTGATTTTATTCCTTTAAAGCTTTCCTCAAACTTTTCTTGTCATGCTGTCTGTCAAGTGATCGTGTGCAGGCCTGAAGGCGCGCGCACCAGAAGCAGACAAAGAGCCCAGAAAGTTATCTTGCACTTAGGTGCGCAACGGACGGCAGCAACACCCGTTCAGGTCCTTCTGCAGGGGAATTCCAAGGCTCCTGAGAGAGTGGACGTTGGTCTCAATGGGCCAACCTGCGTTCGCAAAAGGGACTTGCCTATTGGGCTTCGAGTTGAGAGTGGTCCGGAAATTCTTTCACAAGTTCGTTCTGCGAAAGCTTTGGCCGTATGTGAACCGCACGGTTGGAAGGCTTTGGTCGTCCGCGATGAAAACATACTCGGTTCTACCAAGAATAACATGTGCACAGGTTTGCTCTGTCCAGATAACGGGCGCCTACTGAGCGCAGTTTCCACTCTGAAGAAAAGACGTCTCACAGATGACATGTTCTGGTTAGCGGCTCACGGCCGCAGGCTGGGCACATATGTCGAAGATAACCCGCCAGAAGAAGCAGGTATAAGCCTGTCGCTGGCCTATGAAAGAGGACACCACTATGACCAAGCGAGAGGAATGGACCGCGCGAGCTGAAAAAGAGCTGCGAGGCCGTCCGGTTGAAGACCTGACATGGAAGACACTCGAAGATATCGAGGTGAAACCGGTTTACTTTGAAGAAGACGTTGAAGGCGCTGATCATCTTGGCACCATCCCCGGGGTTGAGCCGTTCACACGCGGTGTAAAATCGACGATGTATGCAGGCCGCCCTTGGACGATCCGTCAATATGCCGGTTTCTCGACAGCGGAAGAGTCAAACGCGTTTTACCGGAAAGCTTTGGCCGCAGGGCAGCAGGGCGTGTCTGTCGCGTTCGACTTAGCCACACACCGTGGTTATGACAGTGACCACCCGCGCGTTGTTGGCGATGTGGGCAAGGCTGGCGTTGCTATCGACTCTGTTGAAGACATGAAGATCCTGTTTGACGGTATCCCGCTCGACAAGGTGTCAGTGTCGATGACGATGAATGGCGCGGTCATTCCGATTCTCGCCAGCTTTATCGTGACGGGCGAAGAGCAGGGGCACGACAAAAGCCTGCTTGCGGGGACAATTCAGAACGACATTCTGAAGGAGTTCATGGTGCGTAACACCTATATCTACCCGCCAGCCCCCAGCATGAAGATCATCTCGGACATCATCGAGTACACTTCTAACGAGATGCCCAAATTCAACTCGATCTCGATCTCGGGCTACCACATGCAGGAAGCCGGAGCGAACCTTGTGCAGGAGTTGGCCTACACGCTGGCTGACGGGCGCGAATATGTGCGCGCCGCCATCGAAGCAGGTATGGACGTTGACAAATTCGCGGGCCGCCTCAGCTTTTTCTTTGCGATCGGCATGAACTTCTTCATGGAAGCCTCAAAGCTGCGCGCGGCACGGCTGTTGTGGCATCGTGTGATGACAGAGTTTAACGCCAAGTCAGAACGCTCAAAAATGTTGCGTACCCATTGCCAGACATCGGGTGTAAGCCTGCAAGAGCAAGACCCGTATAACAACGTTGTCCGCACGGCTTATGAGGCAATGGCGGCAGCACTGGGCGGCACGCAAAGCTTGCACACCAATGCTCTTGACGAAGCCATCGCGCTGCCAACAGAGTTTAGTGCGCGGATTGCTCGCAACACACAACTTATTTTGCAAGAAGAAACCGGAGTGACGAATGTTGTCGACCCGCTGGCAGGCTCTTACTACGTAGAAAGCCTCACCAAAGAGCTGGCTGATAAGGCTTGGGCGCTGATGGAAGAAGTCGAAGAAATGGGCGGGATGACCAAGGCTGTGGCCTCTGGCATGCCCAAGCTTCGCATTGAAGAAAGTGCAGCGCGCCGCCAAGCGATGATCGACAAGGGCGACGAAGTGATCGTTGGTGTGAACAAGTATCGGCTTGCCAAAGAAGAGCCGATCGACATTCTTGATGTTGACAACGTTGCTGTGCGTGAAAGCCAGGTTAAGCGTCTTGCGAGCATCCGTGCCAGCCGCGACGAGGCGGTATGCAACGCCGCACTGGCCGAGCTTACGCGCCGCACCAAAGAAGGTGGCAACCTTTTGGAAGGCGCTGTTGAGGCGGCTCGGGCGCGCGCCACTGTGGGAGAAATCAGCATGGCTATGGAAGAAGAGTTTGGCCGTCACCGCGCCGAAGTTAAGACGCTCGCAGGCGTGTACGGCGCCGCCTATGAGGGCGACGAAGGCTTCGCGGCTATTCAGAAGAGCATCGAGGTCTTCGCTGAGGAAGAGGGCCGCCGCCCACGCTTACTGGTTGTGAAAATGGGCCAAGACGGGCACGACCGTGGCGCAAAAGTTATCGCCACGGCCTTCGCGGACATTGGCTTTGACGTTGACGTTGGCCCGCTGTTCCAAACGCCTGCCGAGGCCGCGCAAGACGCCATCGACAATGACGTGCATGTCGTTGGCATCTCGTCGCAGGCCGCGGGGCACAAGACACTCGCACCGCAGCTTATCGAAGAACTCAAGGCCAATGACGCCGGAGATATCATCGTCATTTGCGGCGGTGTTATTCCGCAGCAAGACTATGAGTTCCTTCAGAAAGCGGGTGTGAAGGCGATCTTCGGGCCCGGCACCAACATTCCGGAAGCGGCTGAAGATATCCTGAAGTTGATCCGCGCGGCGCGTAACTAGGCCGCGTCTGTGGTGCTCGAATTTGATCATCTGGTCATCTCGTCTGAGCGCTTGGAAGCAGGCGTTCAGACCATCGAGGCACTTTTGGGCGTGTCGTTTGAGGCTGGTGGAAAACACCCGCGCTACGGCACGCACAATGCGCTGCTTGGGTTAGCTGGGGGGCTTTATCTTGAGGTGATCGCGATTGACCCTGATGCCACTCCCGAGGTGCTGCCTCGGTGGTTTGGCCTCGACGAGTTTGTCGGCGCGCCGCGCCTGACCAATTGGGTGTGTCGTGGGCAAGGGTTGGTGGCGCTTCTGCCCGAGCTACCGCTAGGATTTGCGGGAATCGCCCAGCTCACGCGCGCTGATTTGGCATGGGATATGGCTGAAGCAGAGCGTGGCGTCTTACCGTATGATCAGTGTTTTCCTGGTTTGATTGATTGGAAAGACAGCACCCACCCGTCAACACGACTAAAGGATTGTGGCGTCAGGCTGGAAGCGCTCGAACTCACACACCCCAACATCAAGGAGCTTGAAACGTCGCTTTGCGGCCTTCTCGGTGATGCGCGGGTTGAGTTTGTTGAGGGAGCAACGCCGAAGCTCGCGGCAAGGCTACGAACGCCCTCAGGCAAAATGGTGACGCTGTGAAGGTGCGCCGCGCAAGAGAAGCGGACGCAGCTGCAATAGCGACGATCTGGAACGCTGTGATCCGCGACAGCTTGGCAACATTCACCACGGCAGAGAAGGCAGTTGACGATGTCGCCAGCCAGATAGTGGCCATGCCACATCGCTGGTGCGTGGTTGAAGGCGAAGGTAAAGTTGTTGGTTTTGCGAACTATTTTCAGTTTCGCGGTGGGCCGGGGTATGCGCATTCAATGGAATACAGCATACACCTCGCGCCTAACGCGCGCCGCACGGGGATGGGCAAGATGTTGCTTGCTCAGGTTGAGGCGGATGCCCGTGAAGAAGGCGCCCATTCGCTCTATGGCGGAGTTAGTGGGGCAAACCTTGGCGGAGAGGCATTTCATTCGCGCATGGGGTTTCAGAAACTTGCAACCTTGCCAGAAGTCGGGCGCAAACACGGTGAGTGGATCGACCTGCACCTTTATCAAAAATTTCTCTGATATCGGACTGACACTTGGCTAACAGCGCGTTAAGCTTGCCGACATGTCAATTTGGACCCGTATATCAGCCGCTGTGGCGTCGCTTGCGCAGGGCGCACCGCTGTCAGACGTATTTGCGCAATTGCGCACGCCGCCAGAGCGCTCGGTCGGGTTTACCATCGCGGTGATCGCGCTTGGCGCAAAAATGGCAAAGGCCGACGGGCTTGTCACTCGTGACGAAGTCACAGCGTTTCGGGAGGTCTTCCAAATAGCTCAAGCCGATGAGGCAGGCGCCGCGCGGGTATTTAACCTTGCGCGTCAAGATGTTACCGGATTTGAAGACTACGCGGCGCGCGCGCGTGACATGTTCGGTGCGGGCCACGAAGCACTGCAGGACTTGCTGGAAGGCTTGTTCCACATTGCGATGGCGGATGGCATGTATCACCCCAATGAAGATGAGTTTTTGCAGGGCGTTGCCGGGATATTCGGCATTTCTGATCGCGACTTTAGGCAAATAAGAAGCCGCTTTGTGCCCGAAGCGGAAGCTGATCCTTATACTGTCTTGGGCGTTGAGCCTGAGGCCCCAATGGATGAGGTGCGCAGCGCGTGGCGTAGTCTTGTGCGGGAGAGCCACCCTGATCAGATGATCGCGCGCGGATTGCCCAAAGAGGCTATCAAGATGGCCGAGAAACGGATGATCGCGATCAACCGTGCTTGGGAAGAGATTAAGGATGCGCGGGGCTGATGCGTATCGCGACTTATAACATCGAATGGTTCAACAGCCTGTTTGATGATGACGGCCAACTGCTAATGGATGAGGGGTGGTCGGGGCGGCACAATGTAACGCGGGCGCAGCAAACCGAAGCTTTGGGCATTGTTTTTGCGGCGTTGGATGCTGACGCTATTTTGATCATCGAAGCACCCGACGAGAACCGTAAGCGCCACACCCGCCCGGCGCTTGAAAGCTTTTCGCGCGCCTTTAATTTGCGCACAACAGAAACGCTGATCGGGTTTTCAAACGACACCCAGCAAGAGATCGCGTTGATGTACGACCCATTCGTGCTGAGTGCCCGTCATGATCCGCAAGGAGAGGTCAGCGGCAAAAAGGGCGACCGTGCCGCGCCGCGTTTTGACAGCACATTTCGCATTGATCTAGACATTGATGCCAAAGAAGACCTCGTGCAATTTTCAAAGCCACCGCTTGAGGCCGCAGTTGAAACCGCCAGCGGAGCGAGTTTTCGGCTGATTGGAGCACATCTGAAATCAAAGGCACCGCATGGTGCGCGCAATGATGATGAAGCGATGAAACTGTCGATCCAGAACCGGCGTAAGCAACTTGCACAGGCGATCTGGATGCGCAAACGGATTGAAGAACATCTGGACGCTGGCGAAAGCCTGATGGTGTTGGGGGACCTCAACGATGGCCCCGGACTTGATCAGTACGAAGATTTGTTTGGGCGCTCTTCTGTTGAGATCGTTATGGGAGAGAAAGGCCAAAACTGCCTGTTTGATCCACACGCGAGACAAGGCTTGCAGCGCCGTCTTGGGGCTGTGCCTACCAGCGCACGCTTCTATTTGAGCCACCAGAAGCGCTATCTGCAGGCGTTGCTTGACTATGTGATGATCTCGCAAGATCTACGTGCCAAAGCGCCAAGCTGGCGGATATGGCACCCGTTTGATGATCCAGGGTGCTGGCGCCTTCCGGAATTGCGAGATGCTTTGCTCACGGCATCAGATCACTTCCCTGTTACGCTAGACCTTGATCTTTAGAGAGCCCGTAACCTTTAAAACTGAGCTGAGGCACCCTATGTTATCTGGATGAAAAAGTTAGCTCTTATACTGGCGCTGTCGTCCTCGCTTGCCTGCCCCGCGAATGCAGAAGAAGGCGGCATCAGCTTGATGGAACGTGGCGCTCAACTTTT
Source organism: Lentibacter sp. (assembly GCA_016744435.1). Classification (GTDB taxonomy): domain Bacteria; phylum Pseudomonadota; class Alphaproteobacteria; order Rhodobacterales; family Rhodobacteraceae; genus Lentibacter. The sequence goes on from JADGEJ010000001.1 coordinate 129,613, forward strand.
TCTTGAAGGCATATTGAAGGAAGTCGAGCCAGCAATGAAAGACTTGCAAGCCTTGGCCGAGGAAATGGAACCCGCGTTGAAGGACTTCGTTGACAGCATGGGGCCAGCCTTAGCCGACCTGCTTGGCGAGGTGGAGGACTGGAGCGCCTTTCATCCTCCTGAGATATTGCCAAATGGCGACATTATCCTGCGTAGGAAACAGCCTGCTGACAAGGAGTCTGAAAACAACGAAGTTGAGCTCTAAGCTATTTTGCCAAATGCACTTTTGGTGTTGCTGGAAAGGTTTGTGCGAGCGAATTGAACCGCGCTTCGGCGACCTCGCCAAAAAGAGGTGTCGCCTCGGGGCTGAGTGTCAATTCAAGGATGCGCTTTTTGGGAAAAAGCCTGAGCTTGCCCATTTGGGCATCACGCGCCAACCAGAGCATCGCGCCAAACCGCATTGCCTTCCCGACGGCTTCTGCCACGCGCTGGTCCGCTTCTGGAAGCAAGTCATACATCGCTTCGAAGCGACTGTTCTTGCCAGAATTTGAATAGCGAAACAGCAGCGCGAGACCTAGGAAAACACGTTCAGAGTGCCGCAACCCACCGAGGTTGGCGCGGGTGGCTAAGTCAAAACACGTCTCTGCTCGGTAGTCCGGGTGCGCACGCCAGCTGACATCATGTAGCAAGCAGGCAGCTTTGATAAGCCTCAATCTTTCACGGGATGCTGACTTAAAAAGCGGTTGGATGAATTCGAAAAGCGTGCGCCCAAACCCAGGAATGCGCGCATCTTTGGCTTCAGAAAACATGCAAGACTCGATCAGTGGATCGCGGTCGCGGAGGGCTTGGGGCATTTGTTCGTAAAGCATGCCTTCGCGGATGCCGTAGGAGCTGACTGCGATGTCGTGGGGGCGGAATTCCTTAACGACTTCCTTAAGAACTTCGGCGGCGATCGGGACAAGGTTCATACGGTTTGAAGAGACGCCACAGGCCTGCCTGAGTTTCTCGTGGTCGCTCTTGGCGATGTAATTTGCGGTTTCGTTCACGGCCTTCCGGCTCATTCGATATTCGTGCAACACATGCAGCGGATAGCCACGGCGTTGCATGTCAATCCGCGCAATAGCACGCCACGAACCGCCCACAAGAAACAGGCGGTTGTGCTGGGGTCCGAGGTTTTCATGTAATGATTGCAATGTGTTACGGATAATTTCTTTTCGCCCGCGTTTACCGCCTTTGGCACTCATAAGACGCTGCGGCCCGAGCTGTGACGTGACACGCTTGCCAACACGGCCTTCCGAAATCTCCGCAAGCTCCATTGAAGCGCCGCCAATATCGCAAACGAGGCCGTAGGAGCCGGGCCAGCCGAGCAAAACGCCTTGAGCCGACAGTCGCGCCTCTTCCTGACCATCAATCACCCAGAGCTTGAGGCCAGTCTCAGACTCGATCAGATCACGGAACTCAGGGCCATCAGAGGCCTCGCGTACGGCGGCGGTTGCGACAGCGGTAAGAGGGCCAGTTTCGAGGCCATCGGCGAGGCGTTGAAAGCGACGGATCGCGCTCAAAGCCCTTGTTCTTCCTGTAGGATTCAGCTTGCCGCTTTGGGCGATCCCCTCACCAAGCCCCGCCATAACCTTCTCGTTAAAGAAATAGGCGGGCGAGCGCGCGGCACCGTCAAAGACAACCAAGCGCACCGAGTTTGAGCCGACATCGACAACCCCAACTCGCGACAGCGCGCGGGCCTTTTCACCCATGAAAAGCGGGCGCCCGAAGGGGCCGAAATCATCAAGGTTAGCTTGGTCTTCGCTGTCCATGAGCGCCCCGCTTCATTGCTTGTGAAAATGTATCGCAACAGCGCCCGACACCGTCAACAGCCGATACAGGGGCTGTGCCAAATAGTGCCAAATTGTGCCGAAAAGTTAACGCCGCTCACCGTGGTTGTTAACCTTCGTAAACGCGGGTTTTGTCCGTGTGACTCGCGTACATATATCTGTGCATAACGCAGTGCATATTGCGTACATACAATTAGGATTTTGAGGGTGGTCAACGCCGGATGGTTTTTACCTTTGGTTAAACACTCAGCCAAAGATCAAAAAATATGGCTATGCTGACCTTCACATTGGTGCTGCGAAAGACAGCTTTGAGCCCATAGCGGAGTTTCACCAGCGCGGTCTCAAGGCCGCAAGCCGCCGCGCATCGCCAGACCGTCCGACGGGCTGGTGATATTGCTGCTGGATACGCTGCCAACTCAGCGAGGATGTGTTTTGCCAGCATAAAGCGGCCCGAAACTCTGTCAGATCACCACCCCACGGTCTGGCGATACACGGCTTGAGGCGAACGGCAGCTTCGTCCCGCTAAGCAGTACTTTGCTGGTGCGTAGCTGAAGGCTCGTTTTGGGTCAGTCTTCCGCGTGGGTGAGCTTGGGGACGTCCGATGCGCCTGCGGAGCCGCGGCCTGAGAGGGAGGGGTTCTCCATAAAGAACCTGTGGCAGTTGAAGCTGAAGGTGCCTTCGGGGAGAGGCGTGCGGGTGAAGGAGCCGTCGGGGGACATGACCCAGCTTTGGGCGGTGTCGGCCATATTGGCGGCCATGATCTGTGAGGTGATCTGGGCCTTGACGGTCGCGTTTGATATTTCGACAAGTGTTTCGACGCGGCGGTTGAGGTTGCGGCCCATCCAGTCAGCGGAAGAGATAAACACGCGGGCTTTTTTGTGCGGTAAGCCGTGGCCGTTGCCAAAGCAGACGATACGGGAATGCTCAAGAAAGCGCCCGACGATAGACTTGACACGAATGTTCTCGGAGAGGCCTTTGACGCCGGGGCGCAGCCCGCAGATGCCACGAACAACCAGCGAGATTTGCACGCCTTCCTGGCTGGCGCGGTAGAGCGCGTCGATGACGCTTGGTTCGGTGAGGGAGTTCATCTTGGCCCAGATTTCGGCGGGCTTGCCGTCGCGTGCGTGTTCGATCTCGGCGCCTATCATCTCGATCAGTTTCGGCTTGAGGGAAATGGGCGAGATCGCGAGATTCTCCAGCTCGGCGGGTTCGACGTAGCCGGAGAGGTAGTTGAAGACTTTGGTGGCGTCGCGCCCCAAGGCGGCGTCGCAGGTGAACAGCGAGAGGTCAGTGTAGATGCGGGCGGTGATGGGGTGGTAGTTGCCGGTTCCGTAGTGTGTGTAGGTGACGAGCTTGTCGCCCTCGCGGCGCACGACTGTGCTGATCTTGGCGTGTGTTTTGAGGTTGAGAAAGCCGTAGACGACATGTGCCCCAGCGCGCTCAAGGCGGCGGGATTGGCGGATGTTGGCGGCCTCATCAAAGCGCGCTTTGAGCTCGACGAGGGCTGTGACGGACTTGCCCTCTTCGGCGGCTTCGCAGAGGGCGCTGACGATGGGGCTGTCGTTTGATGTGCGGTAGAGCGTTTGCTTGATGGCGACGACATTTGGGTCGCGGGCGGCTTGGCTGAGAAAGCGCACAACCATGTCGAAAGTCTCATAAGGGTGGTGGAGGAGCATGTCTTTCTGGCGGATGGCGGCGAACATGTCGCCCTCAAAGTCTTGCACCCGCTCGGGGACGCGGGGTGTGAAAGAGGGCCAGAGCAGGTCGGGGCGCTCGTCACGCACCAGTTCGGAGAGGTCGGCGAGGCCGAGCCTGCCGTCGATTTCGATGATCTCATTGTCGGTGACGTGAAGCTCTTGTTGGATCATCTTGAGGAGCCGAGCGGGGGCACCCGCGCTGATGGTGAGGCGCACAACTTCGCCACGGCGGCGACGCTTCAGCGCGGTTTCAAACTCGCGCACCAGGTCTTCGGCTTCGTCTTCAACTTCAAGGTCGCTGTCGCGCAGGATCTGAAAGCTGCAGGCTCCTCTGAGCTTGAAGCCGGGAAAGAGGCTGGGCAGATGTTCAAGCAAAAGCTCTTCAAGTGGCACGAAGCGTTGCTGGCCGTTAGGGGCAGGCAGCGCAACGAAACGGTCGATCTGTTGTGGGATCGGCAGCAAGGCTTGCAGCTTGCGTTTGTCGGCGAGGTTTTCGAGCTCGAGCGCGAGGGCGAACCCAGTGTTGGGGATGAAGGGGAAAGGGTGCGCGGGGTCGATCGCGAGCGGGGAGAGCACGGGGAAGACCTGTTCAAGAAATATGCGGTGCAGTACTATTTTGTCGGCATCAGTCAGTGCCTTACGGCTGACGATATGCAAGCCAGCTTCAGCCATTTCGGCAGCAAGCTCGGCAAAAATTTCTTGCTGGCGTGACAGGAGCTTGCGCGCGTCTGCGTTGATCAGCACGAGTTGCTCGGCGGGGGTGAGCCCGTCGGAGGCTGGCGTTGAAACGCCTTCATTCACCAGCTCGCGCAGGCCAGCCACGCGCACCGTATAAAACTCATCAAGGTTGGTCGCCGAAATAGAAACAAACCTCAGCCGCTCCAAAAGCGGCACCCGCAGGTTTTCGGCCTCTTCCAGAACACGCCAGTTAAACCCGAGCCAGCTCAGCTCGCGGTTCACAAATCGGCCTGGCCCTTCAAAGTCCAGCTCAGGCACATCTTGAGCCTCAGGAAAGAGTGCTTGGAGAAAGTCAGCTTGGGTCATTTTGGGCTCAGACAGCTTTGCTTTGAATAGGTTTTTGAACGATTGCCAATAATGCGCCTGCTCTGATCCAGAGTCCAGCCATGTGCTTTTCCTCGAGGAAAATACTCTGGGGGCTTGGGGGCTAGCCCCCAATCAAAGAAACCTGCGCGCCGAAGGCGCTCATTCAGATCAACCCCGGGTTTGAAAGCTGCGCAAGAATGTCACGCGCCAGTTTGCGGTTGATCTCGCGGCCCTGCGCCAGTGCGGCGGCGTCCAGCGCTTGCACAGTTTGGCGCGCGGCTTCAAAGCTGCGGTCCATGTGGCGGGTGAGGTAGGGCAAGACGTCAGGGGTTGGGTTGAGTTGGCGGTCTGAGAACAGCTTCATCAGAACAACGCTCAACAGCTGGTCGTCAGGTTCTTTCAGTGCAATCGCGGCTGTGCCCTGCATGCGGCTGGCCAAGTCCGGCAGCGTGAGCCCCCAGAGATGTGCCTCTTGAGAGGCGCTCAAGAGCAGGCTGTTGCCCTCTGCCAATGTCAGATTGTGCAGGTGAAACAGCGCTTGTTCAGCAGCGGCCTTGCCAGCGGCCTGCGTGACGTTTTCAACCGCGACATGGCCCTTGGCCAGAGCAGGAATGTCAGCTTGTGAGAGGTCTTTGGCTTCAACAATTGTGGCACCGGACAGGGCAGCCCAAACATGCGCAAGGTGGGTTTTACCTGCCCCTGTCGGGCCGATCAAGATCAGCTTGCGCGATGGCCAGCTTTGCCAATTGTCGATCATCGCAACTGCGGACGCATTGGAAGGCGAGACAAAGAAGTCGTCGCGGCCCAAAGCCGTTTTGGCGGGCAGCTCGAAAGACAGTTGTTGTGGCATCAGGCCTCGTCAGCCTCATCAGGCTTGGCGAGGTCTTTGTAGAGGCCTGTATAAAGGCGGCTGTCTTTATAGGTCTGCGCAAAGAAGCGCGTGAGCACGCCGATAGAGGCCGCCACTGGCACCGCGACCAGCATACCGACAAAGCCAAACAACGTGCCAAAGACAGACAGCGAGAAGATCAGCCAAACAGGGTGCAGCCCGACAGACTTGCCAACCAGCTTGGGCGTTAGGACGTTGCCCTCAATGACTTGGCCGATCACGAAGATCACCACGACAGCGCCGAGGGAAAACCACTCGCCCCAGAACTGAAACAGTGCAAGCCCGATGGCCAGCACGCCCCCAAAGATTGCGCCAAGGTAGGGGATGAACGTGAGCAACCCGGCGATAACACCGACGATCAGGCCAAATTGCAGTCCGACGATCATCAGCGCGATAGCGTAGTAGCCGCCGAGGATTATGCAGACTGTGCCCATACCGCGGATAAAGCTGGCCAGTGTTGCGTCAATCTGACTGGCGAGTTTGCGGATAACCGGCGCGTGGTCGCGCGGGAGCATGTCATCCACGGCTGCGACCATTCTGTCCCAGTCAAACAGCAGGTAGAAAGCCACAACAGGCACGATGACCAGCAGCATGACGATATTGATGATCGACATAGCCGACGACAGCAGTGTTTGCAAAAGCTCGCCGCCGCGTTCCTGAACCGTGTCGCCGACCGCGATCAGCGAGTGGCGCAGCGTGCTGTTTTCGTCCATCAGAGAGGGAAAGCGCTCGGTCAGAACGTTCTGTAAGTCCGCAAAAAGCTGCGGTGCGGTGTTGAACAGCGAAATCGCCTGTTCGATCATGACCGGGATGACAAGCAGCGCAAGGATCACGAAGATCAGCAAGGCCACAAGGGTGATGATCGTGGTTGATACCGCGCGCGAAAAGCCCATAGCCTCAAGCCGGTCAGCAACCGGATCAAGGAAGTAGGCGATGGCGCCGCCAAGCACGAAGGGCAGGATCACATCGCCCAAAAACCACAGCGCCACGCAGAAAACGACGCTGGATATGCCCCAGTATTTAGCCTGGTCGCGGACGGGAAGTGCCATGTGAACCTCTGGTTTTGGTCTATCCTATGTCACCGTTGAGGCGCTTCGTTTCAAGCTTAAAGTTATACAACGGCCAATCTATGCAGTATTTTCAGGCTTGCTTTGGCAGCTGATATGTTGACCTAATAGCTCTGAGTTGTGAGCGGGGTTTAGGTAAATGAGCACAGAAGAAGGCAAGGCTGAAAAACCCGAACCGCGGCTGATTGCGCGGTTTGCGCTGCGGTCAGGTATTGTTTTTAGCCTTCTTATCATCGCCTTCGTGCTGGTGTTTGACAACGAAGCCAGCCCTTACTTTATCAAGTTACGAACGGTCAGCGGCATGCACCCTGTGCCACCTTCGATCGCGGCGATCGCGGGGTTTGTTCTGGGCATGGGCCTTGGCACGCAGTGGGCGCTTTTCTGGCTCAACCGTCACCGTATAAGGGCGGTGTTTCGGCCCAACAAAGGGCGGGTGATCAGCACCTTGGTGCTTACGTTTTTCTGGCCATTTGCACAGTTCTGGGGGATCCCGTTTGCTATCGGGTTTGGCTTGGTGAGTGCTTCGTTCAGGCTGCTAGGCGGGGCGTCAGTCACATTTGCGGAGGGCGCCATGGCACTGGCTGTGTTCATAACGGTGCTGGCGCTTTGTTACGTGCAATCGTGCCTGATCATTTCGGGCATACAGCGGCGCATGGTGCGCGTCGCACTGTTCGCGCAACTTTGGTTGGCGGGCTACGGCGCGGTGCTTTTGATCGGCGGGTTCTATAGCGGCAATATGTAGGGCGGCTTGAACGCGGGCAGACCTATCATGGCCTCTTGCCCAGTTGGTCTCAAATCCCTACACCACAGATAACGAACCAGTTAACGAAATTCTTGAGGTTATCTCCTATGCGTCTGAGCCGCTACTTCCTGCCCGTTCTGAAAGAAACCCCTGCGGAGGCGCAGATTGTGTCGCATCGCTTGATGCTCAGAGCGGGGATGATCAAGCAGTCTGCTGCTGGGATTTACTCGTGGTTGCCGCTTGGCTTTAAGGTGCTGCGCAAGATCGAGAATATCGTGCACGAAGAGCAGGCCCGCGCGGGGCATATTCCCATTCAGATGCCTGTGATCCAGTCGGCTGATCTGTGGCGCGAAAGCGGGCGCTATGACGCCTTTGGCGAGGAAATGCTGAGGATGGAAGACCGGCATGGCCGAGAGATGTTGTTTACGCCGACGGCTGAAGAGCT